>CAIQIR010000018.1 GCA_903871875.1 uncultured Schlesneria sp. | reverse complement strand
GGTCTTAGTCGCGGTGGCGATCTGGGCTGCACGCGATCTGCATCGAAAGCGTGACTTTGCTGAATCCCAAGTCGCCGGGCTTCAGAGCGATCTTGCTTCGCCTGTCGGAGAAGCGACACCGTCCTTGAGCCCACTACCTCAGACTGTACAAACACATGCCACCGTTCTCGGCGGAGTCTCGGCCGTCGTGGGATTGTTCGGGGCATTACAGTTACTGCAACAAGCCGACTACGACAGCGGAGTGGCGGACGAGTATGCCTTTTTCGGAATCGTCTGTCTGGCCGGTGGATTCGTCTGGCTGGTGCTGGCACGGTCATTTCAAGCGATTCGTGAGGCCGAATTACCCGAAGCGCCGGCAATCGCGTCGGCGTTTCGCGAGGCACAATGGGCGGCCTTGATTGCAGCGGCGGGGCTGATTGGAACGGCACTTGAGCCTTCATTGGTTTTCTGGGCGACCCGCCTGTTGCTGGTCTGGGTCCTGGCGATTTGCACCGAAACGCTGCTGCGACTGGTGGTGACGATTCTGATTCCCGCCGATCCGCCGCGGGGCTCCGTCGCGCCCATCCACCTGCTGTTGCGGGAGGCGATTTTCACGGCCGCCAATCCGATGACCAGCTTGATCCGCACCTGCGAAAGTCGGGGTGGAGTCAGCCTGCGGTCTTCATGGGCCATCAATTTCATTAAGCAATCAACTTTGCCACTCATCATCTTTCTGATGCTGCTTTGCTGGGGACTGACGTCGCTGACAATCGTGGAAACACATCAACTGGCGGTCCGTGAACATTTTGGGCGAGTGACGGGCGGGCCGCTCGGACCGGGGCTGCATGTCAAACTGCCTTGGCCATTCGGCCGGATCCGATCATTCGACGTCAAACCAGTACAGCAATTGCCAATCGGCTTTGTCGAAGACGACGACACGACCAAACAGGATCAGCCGCGGGCATTGCTCTGGACGAAGCCGCATGCGAAGGAAGAATTCGCCTTGGTCCTGGGAGATGGTTCCGAATTGGTGGCCGTGAATGCCATGGTCTATTTCAAGATCTCTGAAGATCCCCAAGAGTTCCTGGACTATGTGTACCGACAAGCAGTGCCGGACGAGGCGTTGATCGCCTTTGCTTATCGGGCCTTTATGGAGGAAACGCGAGGGCGAACCCTGGACGATGTGTTGTCTGCCAACCGGGCGGCCTTTGCCCGCCGGGTGGTTGATTCCGTCAAGCGGCAAACGAAAGAGGCTCGCCTCGGTTTGGAAATTGTCGATCTGGCGTTGCTGAATCTGCACCCGCCGATCGAAGCCGGAGGCAGCTATCTGGAAGTGATCAACGCCCGTCTGGACGCCCGTCGTCGCGTGACCGAGGCAGAAGGTGAAAAAAATGTCTCGCTGTTGGAGGCGCAAACACTGGGCGGAATGTCCGTGGCCGCCGCGAGAACCGATGGCAGCCGCCGTGTGGCAGAGGCACTAAGCGAGGTTTCGGAGTTCAAGGCGGTGGGCCAGGCGCTGCCCGCGTCTTCTCGCACGTTCCGTTTGCGGCTGTGGATCGAAGCGTTGGAAAACGCATTGGCTGATCAGCGTCTGTTTCTGATCGACCGCACATTACTGGATGAAGGAGGAGAACTGATGCTCGATACGCGTCCTCAACAGAGCATTCGGTTGCCTGCACTCAATGGACCGTCGCCCTATCCCTTACCAGGAGTGAATCGAAATGACTGATCCGGTCGAAACGCCGGTGGCTCGCTTTTCGCTGTTTGCCCTCGCTGCCCGAATTTTATTCGCCGCGCTGGTGAGTGGCCTGCTGTTGGCTTATGGCGTTTATTTTTCCGTTAGCGAAGGACAAGCGGCAGTCGTCACGCGGTTTGGTGAACCGATGCGTGAAATTACCCAGGCCGGTCCTTACTGGAAATGGCCCTGGCCCATCGAGCACGTGCATCTGTTCGATACCCGCATGAAGCTGTTCAATACGCCATTCACGGCGACGTTTACTCGCGACAAACGAAATGTCATTTTGCTGACCTATGTGGCCTGGCACGTCCAAAAACCGCTGCTATTTTTGCAGGCCACTGGCAGCCGTGACGTGGCCGAAAAGAAACTGGATGGCATGGTTACGGCCGCCAAGAATTTTCATATCGGTCAGTACGATCTTTCGGCACTGTTGTCGACCAACGCCGAATCGTTGAAGGTCGATGAAATCGAACGGGCGATTCTCGACGACATCCGTGTGCCGCTACTCGACAAATTCGGAGTGCACGTCGATCAAGTCGGGTTCAAGCGGATCGCGTTCGCGGAAGAAAACGTTCCTGCTGTGCTGGCACACATGCGGTCCGAACGTCGGGCCGAAGCCGACCGTTTGCGGGCGGAAGGCGAAAAGGAAGCCCAGGGCATCCGTGACGAGGCACTAGTGAAAAGTGCCGAGACGTTGCTTGAAGGCCGCGAAAAAGCGGGAGCCGTACGCGGACAGGCGGAAAAAGAAGCGGCGCAGATTTACGCCCAGGCACACGACCTTGACCCTGATTTCTATCGATTTTGGCGCTCGTTGGAAGCGATCAAGAAAGTTCTCGCTGGTAAAGCCACGTTGATTTTGCGAACTGATCAAGGATTTTTTGATGTTCTGACCGATCCCAGTCGTGGACTCAAAACGTCGGTACCGGAATCAAACAGTGCGGGGACAACGATCTCGCCAAAACCACGTCGCGAGCGTCAGCCATGAAACCTCGACAAACAATCGTTCTGGAAGCAATCGCCTCGTCGTTGCGCTCATTTCGATGGGTGGCATTGGTGTTATTTGTGGTCTATCTGCTGTCGGCCACGATGATCGTGCAGCCCGGCGAAGTGGCCTTGGTTTTACGCTTTGGTCGACTGGTCGGGGTCACACGTGAAGAGCAAATCCGGCAGCCGGGGCTGCTGTTTGCGATGCCCTTCCCCATCGATCGCGTCATTCGGGTGGCCATCAAGGAAGAAGGTGAAGTTTTGGTGCAGAATCTGTGGAAATCGCTGAATGACACCGGGCCTGTGGCCGATGCCATTGATCCACTCAAAGAGGGCTATTGCTTGACGGGTGACCAAAATATCGTGCAAGCGCGACTGGTGGCGAAATATCGGATCGACGATCCGATCGCGTTTGCACTGTCGATCGAGAATCCCAAAGGGCTGGTGCATGACGCCGTGATGGCGGCAGCCACGCAAAATATTGCAGGCTGGCGCGTGAATGATGTTCTCCGCTTGAGAGACGATCTGACGCAAAAAAATCTGGCCAGTTTGGTGCAGCAAGCGGCGCAATCACGTCTGGATGGTACCGGATGCGGCCTGATCCTGTCTGCCCTGGAGTTCAAGGAAATCCACCCGCCGCGACACTTGCGAGCGGAATTTGAGAAGGCTCAAAGTGCTCGTGTTGAAAAGGATACCATGCGACGCGAAGCCGAAGGGTTCGCCGCCAGCAAGATTCCTCAGGCCGAAGCGGAACGGAATCGTCTGGTGAAGGAAGCGATGGCCAACGGCAGCTATTTGCAATCGCAAGCGACGGCGGAAGTCTCCGTGTTTCAATCGCTATACGACGAATATCGCCGTGATCCGACATTAACCCAGGAACGGATTTATCGGGAAGCGTTGCAACAGATCATGAGCCAGATCGGGAAGCGATTTCTGCTTCCCCCGCGACAGCGCACCGGCGATGTCCGAATTTATATTTCTGAATCGGAGACCTCTCCATGAGTTCTTTGGTTCCCGCCGCATCATCCCATCTGGAGCGTCGACTCGAGGCAGCGCTGACTCGCGGCGAACGTCTGCGAATCGGATTGGATCTGGGCAGCGCCATGCTGGCCGGCGGATTATTGCTGGTGGCGTTTTTGTTCGAATGGTTCGGCGATGCTTCGCAAAGACCACTCACCGAACTGTTCAAATGCGTAGCCGCGCTGATTGTCTCGGTACCAATTTTCGGGGCCGCCATGCGGGGCGTGTTAACGGGCGAAACGGACGACACGATCGAACAACTAGTGGCGCTGGCGGTGCTAGCCGCGCTGGTCAGCGGCGAATTCACCACGGCGGCGTCGATACCGCTGATTCTCAACTTGGGACATTTTCTGGAACAGCGCAGCGCATTGGGAGCTCAAGCTGCCATTGACGGTCTGCAGACATTGCAAGGACGCACTGCGACCTTGCTGACGGTCACGGGTGAACGTGAGGTCGAATCGACGATCTTACGTCGTGACGATGTGGTTGTGGTTCGCCCCGGGGATGTGATTCCGGCCGACGGGATTGTCCGCAAGGGCGCTTCGACGGTCGACCAATCGTCCATCACGGGCGAGTCATTAGCCGAAGAAGTCGGACCAGGAACTCGTCTTTTTGCCGGTTCGATCAACTTGACCGGACTTTTGGAAGTGACCGTCACTGGCGTCGGCCAAAAGACGGCGCTGGGTCGCGTCCTGGAATTGCTCCATTCCGCCGAACAATCGAAAACGCCTGCCGTCAGACTTGTCGAACAATATGCGAAATATTGGGTCCCTTCGATCCTGACAGCTGCGGCCGTGTTGTTGTTCTTGACCCACGATATGTCGCGGGTGGTCACGCTGATGGTGGTTGCGTGTCCGGGTGCGTTTGTGCTCGCGGGCCCAACCGCCATGATCGCCGCCCTGGCCGCCGCCTCACGACTTGGCATCCTGGTCAAAAACACAAAATTCATCGAAGTCTTAGCGGACGTCGATACGGTCGTGCTGGACAAGACCGGTACGGTCACGTTGGGGCACTTTGCCATCGTGACGATCCGCCCTTACGGTGGCGCGACTGACGAAGAATTGTTGCGGGCCGCGGCGCTTTGCGCGGCAGGCTCGCGGCATCCGGTTTCGCGGGCGATTATCCGCGCCGCATCGACTGCCGGTTTGCAACTGGTGGAAGTTTCCGAAACGGTGGAAGAAATGCACGGACAAGGTGTCATTGCCATCGCGGGAAATAGTCGTTGTCTGCTGGGCCGCGCCGACTGGCTGCGTGGCCAGGGTTTGGAACTTCCTCCGATTCCGGACCATGAAGGTGCGGTGGTGTGGGTGGCCCGCGACGAGGCCGTACTCGGTTACTTGCTATTGGCGGATCTGCCGCGTCCGGAAGCACGCCAAGCGATCGCGGAATTGCGAAAACTGGGACTCAATCGCGTCATCCTGCTCACCGGTGATCGCCAACAAGCGGCCGCGCAGGTCGCCCGACTGCTGGATATCGAGAATGTCATTGCCGAAGTTCTACCCGAGCAAAAACTGCAAACGGTGCAGTCAGAAAAGGCAATGGGCCACCGTGTGATGGTCGTGGGTGACGGCGTCAACGACGCGTTGGCTCTGGCCAGTGGCGATGTTGGGGTTGCCATGGGGGCCATGGGGTCCGACGTCGCTTTGAAAAGCGCCGATGTGGCCTTAATGGCGAACGATCTGACCCGTTTGCCGCTCGCCATTCGATTGTCGCGACAAACTCGAGCAACAATCAGTCAAAACCTGATCGTCGGGGCTGCTTCGTCGGCATTGATGCTGACACTGGCCGCTTTGGGAATCGTGTCACCGATTATCGGGGCCGTCCTGCACAACGCAGGCGAGATTTTCGTCATCTTCAATAGCGCCCGACTGTTGGGATTCGGGCGGATTCAGCGCCTTTGAGCCGCCAAGACCAACCAATCAACAGCAGTCCGATCGTCCGGTAGTAGGTCGCGGTACTACGGGGATTCCAACCGAAGTGATTTCGAGTCTGCGTCAGAAGTCCGAGACCGTTTCACCGCCGGCTCGCGTTCCTAGGGCCACCCAGACGTTGGCATCGATGTTGTTGCTGATGAACTTCACTGAGCCATCGGCGAATAGGAAATTGACCCCGCCAGCATGACGGCTGGTGAAGTCGTCGGCATGTCCCGTCGTGTTGTTGGGTAGTTGACCCTCGATCGCCGTGCCGGTGTGCCCCAGAATAAGGACCGGCCAAGGCTGGTCTTCGGAGCCGGGAATGCCGGAGAGGTTCTTCACCGTTCCGTTCGTCACGGCCCCGGTCCAGGTGGAATAGGCCAGATTGCTGGCACGTTCTCCCACCGCGATTGTATTTGACGTTCCGTCGGTGATGTCGGCGATACGTGTCGAACTGTTGCAATAAAAGATCCCCTCCCCTGAATTCGGAAAGTCAGGAATCTCATTGGTGCCGTACATGGCGACATAGTTCGATCGCCCCACAACTCCGAGCGGATTCTGATTGCTGTCATGGACGGTGAAAGTATCCGGCCCCGTATCGGACGGGCAGAAGAACACTCGCATCACCGCGGACGAGATCGCTTGGCCACCGATGCTGCTGGAGAAGTTGATGCGGCTTTTGACCGTATTCTGATCCATCGCATCCAGAATCATCGCCTCCCAACCCCAACCCATTCCGTAATCATTGTCGATATAAGTCGGGGTCGTCGGCGGAGGGCCGCCGTCATTGTCTCCGACGAGGATGATGTGAGTGATTTGATTATCCGTGGCATATCCCGGCGGAAAGACATTCAACGCATCGTGATAATTATGTAGCGCCAGACCGATCTGGCGCAGGTTATTGCCGCATTGTCTCAGGTTGGCCACGGCGCGGGCGTTAACCACGGCAGGCAGCAGTAAAGACAGCAGGATGCCGATGATGGCGATCACGACCAGCAACTCGATCAGAGTGAAACCGGTGCGAATTCGATTACGGTGCATTGATCACCTGACTTTCCAGAGTTTCAGCGAACTATCGTGACTGGATGTGACCAGTGTCTGGCTGTCGGGCAGGAATGCCATTTGTCCGACGGCAAATTGATGGCCATTCAGTCGAGACAGAACTTTCTTTTGTTGCAGGTCCCAGATCACGACTTCTTTGTCTTGTGATCCGATGGCCAGTAATTTTCCATCGGGTGACAACGCCACACCGCAGATTAACCGCGAGTTGGGTTCTACCGGATCAAGAGGTTGCCGATTTTCTGCATCGTAAAGATGGACTCGCCCCCCTCCGACACAGGCGATTAGCTTACCATCGGTTGAAACCGTCAAGCTATAGCAATGACCCATCGGACCAGGCATCTCGGCAACTTGACGATCTGTTTCCAGATCCCAGATGCGGACGGTCTGATCGTTGGCAAATGTGGCTAATTCCGACTTTCCCGGCAGAAAAGCCATTCCGGAAATCGTTCGCCAATGTCCGTGCAGAACCATCAACTCGCGATGGGCATTCAGTTTCCAGTAGCAGACATCTCGATCGACCGCGGCGGCCAGGATTGTCCCATCGCTGCTGTAGGCCAGGGCATGGACGATTTTGGGAACCTTCGTGAACAGTTCCGATTCCTTGCCGGAGGTCGGATTCCACAGCCGAATCGTTTTGTCCTCGCTGCTGCTGGCCAGTGTCGTTCCATCGGGAGTCCACGCTAAAGCGTGCACGCGTCCGGTATGACCTTTGAGTACGGCGAGTTCGCGGCGATCCGCCAGATTCCAGATTCGCACCGTGCCGTCGCCGCCGCCGCTGGCAATGGTCTTACCGTCAGGGGCCAGTGCCAGCGAGAAAACACCCTCATGGTGACCATTTAAGGTGGCGAATTCGTCGTGGGGGCCACGAATGATCAGCCAGACCACGATCAACGCCAGAATTGCGGATGCCGCTACCAATACGGGGCGCCATTGCGAAGACGGTGCGGTGGTATCCATGAACTACAGATTCCATAAACGTGGAACAAATTTTAACACTCGTCTCGTTACGCGCTGCCGGCCATTTCAGTTTGGTAATTCTTTTAACAGGATTTCTCCGCACAGTTCACTTGGTCGGCAGACGTGTCATAGAAGAATCCAACTGCATAAGCCGAGCCGTATGGATTTAAACGAGTCGGTTCCACGACTTGAGACACTTCAACTTGAGATCCACAATTCCCATCGTCGACAATCCCTCTGATTCTCAATCGAATCTCTGTCGTGTAGATAAATGGACAGTGTTCCGTTGCTGCCGATTATACCACTTTTTCTCTTGCAAACGGTTGTTCACGATCGCGAGAATCCGGTGCCCGGCGACTCCGGTCCCATGATTTTCCAGGTACGCCGGTCGATGCGAGCTTTCCCGTTTTCACCAAGATTCGAGACGGACAAGAACGTCAGTAAAGTTTAAGGTCTTCCCATGAAGCAAATGGCCATTTCGATGATCGCTCTTGTGCTGAGTCTGACCATGGGGTCGTCGCTAATGGCGCAGGGTGTTTGGACCCCACTCACCAACCCCAATCCGTCGGGTGCAAGCGGAGTACAAATGCTACTCTCGGATGGCTCTGTGATCGTCTGCAATTCCGCACTTGTGAACATCAACACCGGAAATGCGACACTCAGCAATGTCTGGACGAAGTTGACCCCTGATTCGTCGGGAAACTATGTCAACGGAACCTGGTCTTATATTGCCCCGATGAACGTGACGCGACGCGACTTTGCGTCAAACGTGCTTCCTTCCGGGAAGGTGTTTGTCATGGGCGGTGAGTATACAGTTCTCACCGACAATCCGAGCTTTGCGAATTCCGGCGAAATTTACGATCCGGTTGCGAACAAGTGGACGAACATTGCCACGTTTCCACTATCGGCTTTTGGCGATGATCCCTCCGTCGTGTTGAATAACGGCAAGATCTTGTGCGGGTATATCGGTGATGGCACTGTCGGCGGAGCTACGGACGGCTTCACCTATCTCTATGATCCGGCTGCCAACTCCTGGACCCAGACGGGCACCAAGCTCTTGAAAGATCAATCTGACGAAGAAACTTGGACGCTGCTGCCCGATGGCAGCGTGCTTTCTTTCAACGTCTTTGCGAGTCCTGCGACGGGTGCCGGCTCGGCACAACGGTATATCCCGTCCTCCGGAACTTGGCTGGCCACGGGACCGGTGCCGGTGCCGTTGAGTAATGTGACGTTAAATAACGGCACCAATGGGGGGTTGGGGGCCGAACTGGGACCCATGTTACTACTACCGGACGGACGAGTCTTTCTGGTCGGGGCCAACAATAACACCGTGCTCTACAGCCCCTCAACGAATACTTGGACGCAGGGGCCCAGCCTGCCCACCAATTTTGGATGTGACGACGCCCCCGGAGCGATGCTTCCCAATGGAAATGTCCTGTTCTTCGCGGACATGAGCCTGCCTAAGAATATCACTCCGCCAACGAAAGCGTTCCTGTTCAATCCCGCCGCCAATTCGATTACCGATGTGACTCCCACGGGGACGCTCGGAAATATTATGGCGAGTAATATCGCGCAACAACACATCATGCTCATGCTGCCCAATGGCCACCTATTGTTGTCGACGGGTGGCGCTACGTTGTGGGACTATGCTCCAACAGGCACGCCGAGTACATCATGGGCCCCGACTATTAAGAATATCTCAAAAGTTTCGGGTAATACCTACACGCTGACCGGAACGCAATTGAACGGGATTTCTGAAGGGTCCAGCTACGGTGATGATGCCGAAAATTCCACTAACTACCCCATCGTCCGCTTGAAGAGTGCTACGAATGTGGTCACCTACGCGCGAACCTCGAATTGGTCCCCGGGACTCGTCGCTTCGGGGAGTCTGGTGACGTCGGTGACGGTCACATTACCATCAGGTCTCGCCAATGGAATTTATCAGTTGTCGGTGATTGCCAATGGAATTTCATCGGCCAGCCAGAATTTTACGATTAACAATGTGACGCCGAGCAACGTGATTGCCACGTACTCCTCGGGCACGCTGACGCTGACCGGTGACGCAGGCGCCAATTCGCTGACGGTCAGCCTGCAAGCGGGAGTTCTGCTCGTTCAAGGTGCCAATGGCACGACGATCAACAGCACGACTTCGTTCAGCCACACGCATTCGGGGCCTTTGGTGATCAATGCGAGCCTGAGTGACGGCAATGATGCAGTCTCCGTGATCGGTGTGAGTTCGTCCGCGACGAACATTTCGCTGGGTAATGGCAACGATCAGGCCGCCTTCACGCTGTGCAACATTACCACACTCACAATCGACGGCGGTCCAGGAACGGACACGCTGCTGACGACCTCGACGAAAATCACCACGCTGCACGAGACGAACATTCCTTGATGAAATCGGCCAGAGATGATGCTCGTTCTGGGGCGTCATCAAAGCGTGATCCGCATATGCACTGTTGCGACGATCGTTCAAATCTCTCCTTCAATATTCGAAGCCCGAGTTCAACTGAATTCGGGCTTCTTCTGTTTGTGAAGGTTGATGCGAAGGAGATCGGTCGTTCGTTTGTCGTAATGGCCAGAATATAAGCTCTCTCGATCGATTTCTTGCTGTCGAAGAACGTTTTTCGGCCTGGTCCGGGACAACTGCGTAGAATTGTGACGTTCCGTCAGTGAAATAGTCGTCCCTGCAAGAATGTGATCCAATGTCCTGGTTCAAGCGATTGCTGACTCCTCCGCTGATCATCGTGGCATCACTGCTGATGTGGATCGAAGAGTCACTTTGGGAGTGGTTGAAGCGACTGACGCAATGGGTGGCGATCTTTCCGCTGGTCCGGCAGTTTGAACAGCTTCTCCTGCAGTTACCACCCTATTGGATGATGGTGGTCTTCTTGCTTCCGTCAACTTTGCTGGTTCCGGCGAAGTTGCTCGCTGTGTATTGGCTGACACGCGGATATTGGCTAACCAGTGTGGCCATGCTGGTCGCTGCCAAAATCCTGGGGACTGCAGTGATCGCACGACTGTACGTCGTGTGTCGTCCCAAGCTGTTGACGATTCATTGGTTTCGCCGGCTGCACGACTGGCTGATCGCGACCCGCGACTATCTTTATGCCGCCGTGCGAGCGATGCCGTTCTATCAAGCCGCCCGAGCGGCTTTGAACGAGTTCAAGTTCGCCGTCCACCATTGGCGGAAAACGTTTCGCAGCCGTCGGGGGTTGTGGGCACGCTGGCGGGCCATTCGGCGCTGGCACCGACTGCAGCGTCGCAAGCAAAAAACGGTCGCAGAGAATGACCTGATTCAATAGTGGTCAGTCCAGACCGCATCGCATCGCTCGCTGAATGACCGATTTGGCCTCGATCCCACTACTCGGCTGTCGGGGTCGCCTCTTCACCTTGTTGAGGTCGAATCGATTCGAAATAGCGGCGAATCGTCTGGCGATGGCCCAGCGGAATCTGTTCGTTCTCCAGCACCGCTTCGCTCATTTTCTTATATTTCTTATAGACCTCTTTATAGCCCCGCTGGGCTTCTTGGCGGCCTTCCGAGGAAGAACTGGTTTCCACATCGGAATCACCTTCCGTCGCCGTTCCTGTGATCTGTTCGCGATTGACGTTCGATTCCAGGCTGGTGGAATCTCCATCAATGTTCCCGCTTTCGGTCATACCGTAATTCGAGGTCGGGCTCGTTGATTTCTGCTTTTTCTTGCCTTTGGTGTTGGAGTTTTTGCCTGTATTGCTTTTTCGTTCGCTCAACTCAGCCAGTTCGCTGTCCAGAAAGTCTTTGATTCGCTTCTTGCGAGCTTGTTTGCCGACCCTGTCGCCCAGTCTTCTTCCGGCCGACATCACCAGATCATCATCATCATCTTCGATTCCCTTGGCCATCTCGTTGGCGACTTCGCTGATCGCTCCATCCGCGCCATTGCCCGATCGGTTGCCGGCCTTTTTCAATTTTTCAATCGAGGTTCGCGCTTCATTGCGATCGAATTCGAGATCGGTCAATTCCGCCAACTCACGCATCGCTTTGTCATATTTACCTTCTGCCAACGCCTGACCGGCTCCTTGCAGGGATTTGGCCGAGGCCATCGCTTCGCCCAGCTCCTGCAATTGCTGATCGACCTGTTCGATGCTCGCCTGACTTTGAGCCGATTGAATGGCCGCCTGCATTTCCGAAATTTTAGCCAGCGCTTCTTTCACATCCACGCCGGGCTCTTTCAGTTCGTCAACTTTCTCTTTTAGCTCTTTAATCAGTTGTTCCAGCGCGGGATCGTCGTCCTGCTTGAACTCATCTTCCAGCTCGCGGATGCTCTCGGCAATCGCTTCGGCTTCCGCCACGATTTGCTCTTCGGGAGCCGTCGGTCCGGCCGCCGCTTCTTCCTGTTTGAGCGGAATCAGCGCGAATGCCACCGCAGCGGCGCTCGCAACGAGTGCTCCTGACAACAGTCGAGGTGCTTTCAACGGCGCAACAGCTTCCGGCTCGACTTGGTCCAGATGATGGATGGCATCGGCCAGCTGCAGGACAGCAAAGGCGCGTTTTTCAGAAGGGATGTGTCGCTGGGCGAAATCGAGTGCCGATTCGGTGCGATCTTTCAGTTGATAGTGATGATCGACCGCTTGAGCGGCGGCGATCCAGTTTGGTCGCGGCAATAGCCACACCAGCGCCGCCACTCCGGCGACGAGCGGTCCAGCGACGAGCGCCAGGCCAGCAAACCATCCGCCGTCCTGCCAATGGATCGTCAGTCGCAATACGCCGCAGCCGACGGCCAGAGCGGCACCAACGAGCAATCCGACAATGACCCAACCGGTCATTGATTGAAGCAACTGTCGACGTTGGATCGGCTGGAGTTTTGTTTGAAGTGCCGCAGTCATGTCCGACTCCCAAACGATAGTGATCGATCGGCAGGGACGCCCGTGGACGGGATCCCAAAGACAAAGCGTCTCAAAGATTACCCGTCCCACGGCGACTGAGCAAGTTCAAATCAGAAAACTTACTCGATGATGATATCTTTGACGGTTTTCCCGCCGGGGATCATCGGCAACACATGCTCCTGGTACGGGCAGATCACGTCCAGCAGATAAGGGCCGTCATAATCGAGCATGGCCTTGAGTGCCGCTGGGAAATCTCGCTTGCTGCGGACCTGCGCGGCGCCCACTCCGAAGCCCTTGGCGATCTGTACGAAGTTCGGATAGGTCTCTTCATAGTGACCGCCCGCTCCCGCACCCACCGCTTCCGGATGATCGACGGGACCCAGATAGGTATGGGCTCGATTCCCTTCCAGGAATCGGTCTTCCCATTGCATCACCATGCCCAGATGCTGATTGTTCAGCAGCAGCGTCTTTACGGGCAGATTTTCACACTTCAGCGTGGCCAGTTCCTGCAGGTTCATCAACATGCAACCGTCGCCGTCGATGTCGACCACCAGTGATTCCGGGTGCACTGCCTGCACGCCCATGGCGGCGGGCAGGCCAAATCCCATCGTTCCCAGGCCTGAACTGCTTAGCCAGCGCCGTGGACGATCGAATTTGTAAAACTGAGCCGCCCACATCTGGTGCTGGCCGACACCGACCGTGATGTATGTGTCGCGTTCTTTGGTCTGTCGCCACAATTCCTCGATCGCGTATTGCGGAATGATGAAATCGCCGCTGTCTTTCACGCGCAGCGGATATTGCTTCTTCCAGCCATTCAGCGTTTCCCACCAGGCGTCGATGTGCGGAACGTCGTCGTCCGCGATCATCGCATTCAAACCCTGCAGCACTTCTTTGATATTGGCCACCACGGGGATGTCGGCAATCTTGTTCTTATGCAGTTCCGACGGATCGATATCCACGTGAACAATTTTGCCGTGCTTGGCGAACTCGCTCAACTTCCCCGTCACCCGGTCATCGAAACGAACTCCGAAGGCCAACAGCAGGTCCGCATCGTTGATGGCGAAGTTCGAATAGGCGGTGCCGTGCATTCCCAGCATGTGCAACGACTGTTCGTCGTCGCCGGGGAAGCATCCGATCCCCATGACTGTTGTGGCCACGGGGATACCGGTCTTGCGAGCAAACTTCGTGAACTCTTCAGTGGCATTCGCCTGGACGATCCCGCCGCCAGCGTAGAAAATCGGCTTCTTGGATTCGCGAATCAATTTCAAGATCGCCCGAATCTGGTTCGGATGAACGCGGCGAACTTCCGGGTGATAACCGGGCAGATTCATTTCCGGGTCGTAGTCGACGTCCCAGGTCACCAGATTCATCTGAACGTCTTTGGGAACGTCGATCAGCACGGGGCCGGGGCGTCCCGTTCGTGCGATATGAAACGCTTCTTTAATGACGCGAGGAATATCTTCGGTTTTGGTCAGCAGGTAGTGATGTTTGGTGATCGCGCGACAGATTTCGACCATCGGCGTTTCTTGAAACGCATCGCTACCGATCAGATGAGTTGGCACCTGAGCGGAAATGGCGACCAGCGGAATACTGTCCATCTTGGCATCAGCAATCGCCGTGACCAGATTGGTGGCCCCGGGACCACTGGTTCCCATACACACACCGACGCGATCGGTGGTTCGAGAAACCCCTTGTGCGGCGAAGGCCCCACCTTGTTCGTGGCGAGGCAGAATCGTGCGAATATCCGCGCTGCGATGCGTCAGCGACTGGTGCAAGGGCATACTGCAACCGCCCGGGTAGGCGAAGATCACGTCGGTTCCCTGGCGAATGAGGCACTCGACGAAGACATCGGCCCCGGTCAGCGTTTGCTTGGGAGTAGTGACTGGCTGGCTGGTGATGGTCGACACGATCAAAGTTCCTCAAACAAACAGGTGGGCCCAAAGGATCACCTGGGCCAGAGAATGGGCGGACAAATGCCGCTTGGGAATGCCACATAGTCTATACACGCGAATCCCGAGATTCGAGTCTTCTTTACGATTCCGCCCCTTTTTCAACTAAATGAATCGCCGGAACGTAATATCTTGCCTGCCTTTAACGACCGAACAATGGGATCGAAGTGCATTTTGATTTCCTCGGCAGGAACGACTGGCTATGATCGGCGGAACTTCCGTTTCCTGATGGAATTGCGGACCGAACGGGGACATTGCCAAGATTGACACTCAAATCGGCAATCAGGTTCCCTCTGTGACCAAATCAACCCGCGAAATGACATGACAAACAGGCATCTCGCGTTTTGTCTGATCGCCGTTGGAACTTAAGCTCAGGGAAACAACGGAAAAAGCGGGATGTGAATCCGTTTTTCCGCGACCGGAAAGATGATCGAATGAACATCGGGTTGCCCCTTGATCAGTTGCCGTTCTCGCGACGCCAGTGTCTGCAATGGGGCGGGCTGATGGCCGGCGCGACGGCTTGGCCACGAGTGGGGATCGCCGCTGGGACCGGGGAACGAGTACGGCGACCCGCCCGCGCCTGCATTCTGGTCTATTTACTCGGTGGACCGCCGCATCTGGACATGTTCGATCTGAAACCGAACGCTCCCTCCGAGGTTCGTGGTCCGTTCTCGCCGATTGCGACGAACGTCCCCGACCTCCAGATTTGCGAACATCTGCCGCGCCTGGCGACTCGTGCCGACCGTTTCGCTTTGCTGCGAGCGGTCAGCCATCCCAATGCCAACCACACGCCGATGATCTACTATACCCTGACCGGCCGACACGTGGATCAGCCGGAAATCGACAATGACATCAGCCCACCTCGACGGACCGATTTTCCGAACGTCGGTTCGATCATTTCCCGTCTTTCCCCACCGCGCCCAGGGTTACCGGGCTATATCGCCCTCCCCGAATGCGGCATTCGTTCCAACGAGGGAAATATTCGCGCGGCAGATCCCCTGCGCGGTGGACGAGGCGGTTTTTTGGGTGCCACCTGTGATCCCTTTATCCTCAACGGTGATCCCCGGTCGGCCAAATCATTGCCGGAAATCATTCTGCCCGACGAGGTCGATCGGTTACGGTTCGACCGGCGCTTAGCGTTGCTTTCGGCCATCAACGCCCGCTCGCCGTCCAATCTCGGTTCGCGTGGCTTTGATCTGCTGCATCAAACCGCCGTTCAACTGACGGGAACCCCGCGAGACGAACGACTTTATTCCTTAGACCGCGAATCCGAAGCGACTCGGGAGAAGTTTGGTCGACATCGCTTCGGACAAAGTCTGCTGCTGGCGCGACGATTCGTGGAAGCGGGTGTGCCGTTTGTCGGAATTTATTTCAATCATATGAGCCGTTGCGACGGCTGGGACACGCACGGAAAGAACTTCGAAGGCTGTCAGCAGGAGCTTCTGCCCCTGGTTGATCAGGGGTTGTCAGCCTTGATCGATGATCTGACCGAACGCGGGTTATTCGAAGACGTGATCGTGACCTGTTATGGAGAATTTGGTCGCACACCCAAGATCAACAAAGACGCTGGCCGTGACCACTGGGGTGAATGTTCCACCACGTTCCTGGCGGGGGGTGGCATCAAAGGCGGTTCCGTTTATGGCGAATCTGACGCCTTGGGGGCCTATCCGAAGGCCAACAAAGTCGACCCGATCGATGTTCACGCCACGATTTTTGATCGATTGGGACTCGATCCTCACATGACAATTCATGATCCGCTCTCACGCCCCCACGCCATCAGCAATGGGCGGGTGATTGAGGCCATCTTGTGAACCGTTGTCGGGCCGGATGGTTCAAGATCACCAATCCAGTCACTTGACGGACGACTCGCCAGCGGCGAGAATCGTTCCGCTTCACATGTTTTCAGGCAGAAATGCCGGGATTTTTCGAGTCTATCGAGCGTTCCGGTGCTGATTTTCTCACAACATGTGAGTGGTGTTTTGGGCATTTTCTGTGACGAGTTTTTCGACGATCTCCGTTTGGTGGTCCGTTGAGGAAGCATAAATCGTCCTTGCTCGATACAACTGGCATTGCAGTGAAGTCTGAGCTCGTAGCTCAGTTGGTAGAGCAACGGACTTTTAATCCGTAGGTCCTGGGTTCGAGTCCCAGCGGGCTCACTGTCGTCAGACGCCGTCATGGATGGGCAACGATGAAATGGCCCCCTGTTTTACAGGGGTCTTTTCGTTTTAATCGGTGGCAAAAAACTCGGCTTTCGATTTTGCCATTGTCCGCCGTCGCTGGAACAGCGACCTTGATGTTTCTCTCGTCATGGAGTCCGTTCTTTCGACTGAGGAATTACGGGCGATTAACGGGCCGTCTTCGTTTAAACGGCTCAACCGTCAGTTCACCGCCAGGACTGATATGACATCGGATCGCACCGTAGGTCGCTGTCGTCAGCAGTTGAGTTTCCGGTCCATAGTGCCCGGCCAGCCGATCAGCGGTGGCGGCTTCAGGCGTGCTGACGATCACATATTCCGGAGTGGCCCACCGAGCGAGATCCGGTGGATTGGCTTTTAAGCTGCCATGATGCGGAGAAAGCAGCACATCGACGTCCAACCGTGGTGTTTTGAGCAGGCTTTCCAGCCCCTCCAGTTCCAGATCGCCGGTCAGCAGGATTTTTCGGCCGGCATATTCCAGGCACAACACAAGACTGTTGGGATTGTCTCGCGGCGATTGAAAATCGTGCGGAGGATGAAGGACTTGCAGCGAAACGGTGGGGTCGAAGACGAGTGATTGTTCGGCTGAGATCAGGCGCAACTTGGCACCGACACGAACAGATTGCTCGACCGCCGCGGTCACGGCCGGCTGTTTCCAATCGAGAAAACTCCGGTGGATCAATAACTCTTTGGGCGCAACCACTCGGGTTAATTCGGGTAGCGCATTGCAGTGGTCGCCGTCTGCGTGCGAGATCACCACGGCATCCAGGCGCGATCGTCCCGTCGCCCACAACGTTTGCGAGATCGTTCGAGCGATCGAACTGCCCCCCACCATGCCGCCCGCGTCATACAGGACGGTGCGACCGTTCGGAAATTCGATCAACACGCCCAATCCGTGACCGACCGCAATGAACGTACAAGTGACGCCGGGATGAGGCGGACGCTGAAAGCCCCAGGCCAACCCCAGCACCATCCACGCCAATCCTGCTCGGACCGAGATCGCCGCTCCCCAGCGCCGCCGCTGAACTGCCAGCAGTGGAACCAGTGTCAAAAGATAAAATCCAATCGTCCACCACACGGGGGGGGCAGGCACATACAGATGCCCCATTTCCAAACGAGCTCCCTCATGGACCGTCCAGAGAAATGCTCTCAGCCAGGCGTCGAACAACAGCCCTAACCAACCAAAGGCGCTCGACCAGATCAGACCCAGAAACAGGAACGAGTAACCAATCCAGAACATGATCGTGACTGGCACAATCAACAACACGGTGAGAATCGAACCGATGGGCGAAACCAGATGAAACTCACTCGCCACGAGCGGCGAAGTCATGATCCAGACGGCGGCGCCCACGACATTGGCTTCCATGATGCCGCGCAGCAGTCGCACTGACTGACGATGGAAAAAGGACTCGACCAAGGGGGCCTCTTCAGCCTTCTGCGCGGTTTGCTGATGCAGCAGCGCCAGCCAATTGGTCGCGTGCACAATGGCGAAAACCGCCAGAAATGACAGTTGAGCCCCCGTATTGAACAGATCACTGGGGTTCCAGGCCAGTACGGCCAATGCGGCGAGTGCCAGTGAATTGGCGACTGATCCGTGGCGGCCAATCAGTAGTCCAAAAGCGACGATCACGGCGACCACCGTCGCACGCACGATCGGTGGATTGGCATCAGTCACCATGGCATAAAGAGGCAGTGCAATCAGAATTGTGCCGATCGATGCTTTGGCCGATCGTCCCATCCATCGACTCAGCCACCATAACCAACTCCATAACAGCCCGACGTTCATGCCTGAGATCGCCAGAATGTGCAGCATGCCACTTTCGCGAAACGCCCGTCGTGTCTCTTCGTCGATTTGGACTCGACTGCCCAGCAGCATCGCTTGAGCCACCGGTGCCGTGTCCGGCCCCAATCGACTGGCAATCAATTGCTCCGCTCGCAAACGCACCGCGCCCCGCAGAACAAGCAGCCAATCCCAAACGGTCCTTTGACGATCTAAAACGGTGACGCAATTGACGTCATTCGCCCGAATCACCGCGGAAATTCCTTGAGCCCGCAGGAACGTTCGTTGGTCGAAGTCACCCGGGTTCGCCGGTTCTGAAGGGCGTACCAATTCACCGATCACTTCGACAACATCACCCAGCACGACGGATGAAACGTCACCGTCCACGGTGGTGCGTGCCAGACCCGAGACAGTCAGCCCTTCGGTTCCATTCGCGACGAGTGACTGGCAGCGAAGGACAAGAATCGTATGTACGGGATTTTGCCAGAAGCCCCGTTCGCCGTCGACATGACGAATAACCCACGGCGTCTGTGCGACCTTCCCTATCACGCGAACGAGTTGGGGTTCCTGCGTGGCGGAGTTCACAATGTTGTCGGTACCACTGCAGCTCCATCTCCAGTGATGCCAGGCTCCCGCCAAGCCGAACCAACCGATCAGCACCAGGCCTGCTGCCAACCACCCCCAGGCGCTGTGGCCTTCCGGGCGAGACGCATCGAACGATTCCAAATCACGTGTTGAACCTGCGCGACATAACGGCACCGTGACACAGACCGACCAGCCGATTGCAGCGATGGCCGTCAGAATCAGCCAGTCATCGAGCGGCAAAGCCCAGGTTCGATCCGTCAGAATTCCCAGTGCCGCGATTCCCGCCAGCACGATGGCTGGTCCTCGTTGACGTCGTTCCGATCGCGCTATCAGCGACGCGGGCTCGAAGACGTGCGACATCTTGCTGCCTCAAAGAGGTCCCCAAATACCGCTCTGTTTTCTTCTATCTGTCTTCAGTGACTCAAATCTCAATCCGTCGGCAGAAACATTCAAATCGAACCCGACTCAATTGTGCGATCCGATTGCGCACCCAGAATCAACACCAGTTGATCCAGGTGGGCAAACCGGGGATCGGCCGTAAACCCTCGAGCAAATCGGGCATAGATCTGCTGCACGATTACGGCCAGTTTGAACAGGCCGAAACAGTAATAAAAGGTGACGTTGGGAACCGTTTTTCCGGTCTGTTTCTGATACCGGTCGACAATTTCCCGTCGAGTCAGGCTGCCCGGCAGCGCTGTCGGACCAAAGGCCGACTTTTGTAGTGGCATCGGGTCAGTGGCTTCGACCCAGTATCCCAGCGATGTCCCCAGATCCATCAGCGGATCACCAATGGTCGCCATTTCCCAATCGAGAACCGCGACGATTTTGGTCAGATCGTTGGCATCCAACATCACGTTGTCGTATTTGAAATCGTTGTGAATCACGGCCACTCCCGTTTCCGAGGGAATGCTCTTGTTCAACCATCCGGCCAAGCGATCCATCGAAGGCACCACTGACGTCTGTGCCTGGGCGTAGCGTTTGGTCCATCCGGCCACTTGTCGCTGAACATATCCTTCCGGTTTGCCGAGGTCTGCCAGGCCGGCGTTTTGATAATCGATTGCATGCAGCGCCGCGAGATTGTCGATCAGCGAACAGGACATTCGTCGAGCCAGTTCGGGATCAATCTGAAGGCCTGCCGGCAGCGTCTTCCTCAGAATCAGGCCGTGACGACGTTCCATGACATAAAACGGCACACCCAGAATGCTGAGATCTTCGCAGTAAAGTTCCGGTCGCGGCGCGGCGGGATAGATGCTACTTAGCCGTGACAAAATCCGATACTCGCGCCCCATGTCATGAGCCGATGCCACCTGGTTACCAAACGGCGATCGACGCAGCACCAGCTCTTTCGTGCCCAGACGAAGCAGGTAGGTCAGGTTGGAATGTCCGTGAGGAAATTGCTCGATGGTGAGAGTACCTTCGGCGCCCGGCAGATGCTGCTGGAAATATTTGGTGAGCGCATCAATCGGCAGCTCTTCCCCCGTGCGGATGGGCGAGGGGCGGTTGAGATCAGCGTTCATAGGAATCCTCTTTCAAATGTCGGACGACATCGGCGACCTGATTTAGCGATACGTCCACAATGCGGGATCATCCAGATGGGGAACGGCATTGAAACTGTCGATCGTGAATCGATCCGGTGTGAACATGAACTCGGTCAATGAACTATTGCGAATTCGCCAGTTCAATTCCAGAGCTTTCAGGTCGTCGGCACCCAGAGCCTGTTGAACGGCGCACCCGATAAAGCCGCCAGAGGTGAATAAGACCACGCGTCGGCTTCGGCCCGGACGATCTTGAATGTGACGGACCACGCGGGCCACCCGCTGACGGAACGCCGACCAACTTTCGACGCCAGTTTCGGGAAACTCGGCCGCTTGCCAGTGCCGCAGCAAGGTTTCGAACATCCGCTGGAAATCCCGCAGGCGGTTCTGCTCGCCTTCGCTCTGGCGATAGATTTCGACCAGGCGAGCGAAATCAGAATTCCGCTCGGCCAGCCGGGGAACGAATCGATTCATCAATCCGTCCAAATCGTATTCATCCAGATCCGCCAGCTCGATCGGTTCTGGCCAGCCGAGGCCCGATTGCTGATATTCGCTTCCCGCCAGTTCGGCCGACGCGCGTTGCCGCGATCGTGGACCGCAATAGACTTCGTCGATCACTAGCCGCTGTTGGGCCCATTGCCGGCCCAGTCGCCGGACCTGTTGTTCGCCCAGGCTTGATAATTTGTCGTATTCGTCGGCAAAGAACGACGCCTGGCCGTGACGAACGAGGGTCATCTGACTCATGGGGCGTCTCCGAATTTGGCTTGCAGGCGTCGCATGCCGCGGAGCCATCGTTCGTAGTCGTCGGCCTTGTGCTGGAAATACTCGGCCACTTCAGGGTGGGGAAGAATCAGAAACTGCTCCGTCGCCAATCCGGCAATCACCGAATCCGCGACATCTTCCGGATTGATTGCCGTTGCTCGCAGATGTTCGGCGATTCCGCCTGTCGACGAATGGAGCATCTCGGTTCGCACACCCTGGGGACACAGGCAGGAAACTTTGATTCCATCCGCTGCGTGAGTGATCGACAGCCATTCGGCGAACCCAACCGCGGCATGTTTGGTCGTCGAATACGCGGCCGAACCCAGTGCCGTCAGTAATCCGGCCGCCGAGGCGGTTTGCAATAAATAGCCCTGCCCGCGGGCGATCATTTGTGGCAACACCGCCCGGGCCGCGTAAACATGAGACATCACATTCACGTTCCAGATCCGTTGCCAGTCGGCATCCGACGTCTCGGCACCGCCATTCATGATGATTCCGGCGTTGGAGCAGAACAGATCGATCGGCCCCAGTTTCGAGGTCACTTGTTCGACCAGTTCTTGCACGTCGGATTCGATGGCCACATCGGTCTTGAAGGCCAGCCCGCCAATTTCCGCGGCGACTTTCCGCGCGAGTGATTCATCGCGGTCAGAGACGGCAATGCCTCGCGCTCCCTCGGCCGCAAACCGCAGGCAAAGTGCCCGTCCGATCCCGCTGCCGGCTCCCGTGACGACGACGATCTTATCGCGAAGTTCCATAGTGGTTCTCTTAGCCGTGATGCGGCGAATGTCTGGCAGAGAGGGCGAGGCCCTGGAGTCGCTCTCTGCGTTGTTGATGTGAATTGACGAGCCACCGATTTTCGTGAGCCGTAGTCGGGTGACTTTTCGCTCTCAACTAGCTGCGTTCGTTGATGGGACTCATCCCGAAGCGGGAGCAACCCTCTAATCGTCCCCACTTCTTTCCACGGTCACTTGGCCGAATGGCGACGCAGTTCCAGGCGTGCGATCGTTTCGCGATGAACTTCGTCCGGGCCATCTGCCAGTCGCAACGTTCGCGATGACGACCAGGCATCGGCCAGAAAGAAATCTCCGCTCACACCCGCCGCCCCGTGGGCTTGAATGGCTCGATCGATGACTTGCAGTGCGACATTCGGCGCCACGACCTTGATCATCGCAATCTCGGTTCGGGCTTCCTTGTTGCCCACGGTGTCCATCATTTGCGCCGCTTTCATCGTCAGCAGTCGGGCTTGATCGATCTCGATGCGAGAATTCGCGATATCGGCTCGAACCGTTCCCTGTTCGGCAATCGGCTTGCCAAAGGCGACGCGAGACTGTGCGCGTCGGCACATCGATTCCAACGCCCGCTCGGCCAGACCAATCAGCCGCATGCAGTGATGAATTCGGCCTGGTCCTAGTCGCCCTTGGGCGATTTCGAATCCTCGCCCTTCGCCGAGCAACAAGTTGGTGGCCGGAACGCGAACGTTCTCAAACGTGACCTCCGCGTGACCGTGTGGCGCGTCGTCATAGCCGAATACGGTCAGCATGCGTTCGATCTTTAGCCCGGGAGCATCCATCGGAACTAAGATCATCGATTGCCGCTGGTGAACTGGTGCCAAAGGATTGGACTGTCCCATGAAGATCGCGACTCTGCAGCGCGGATCGCCCGCTCCCGACGTCCACCATTTGCGTCCGTTCAGGATGTAGTCGTCTCCCTGTCGTTCGATACGGGCTTCGATATTCGTGGCGTCCGACGATGCGACAGCTGGTTCCGTCATGGCAAAGCACGAGCGAATCTTGCCTGCCAGCAGCGGTTTCAACCATTGTTCCTGTTGTTGTGGTGAACCATAGCGGACCAGAACTTCCATGTTGCCCGTATCGGGAGCCGAGCAATTGAAGATCTCGGGGGCCCAGGGAACCCGCCCCATGATTTCGCACAACCCGGCATATTCGAGGTTCGTCAGCCCCGCTCCCAGTTGGCTTTCGGGCAGGAACAAGTTCCACAATCCGGCCGCCTGAGCTTTGACTTTCAACTCTTCGATGATCGGCCGGGGTTGCCAGCGATCACCTGATTTACCCTGCTGATGATAGGTGATTTCGTTGGGGTAGACATGTTCTTCCATGAAGGCCGTTAATCGGCTGCGATAGTCTTTCGCTCGTGCGGAAAGACCAAAGAACTCGGACGTTTCGCTCATTGGAATTCTCCAGGGACTACGGCGGGTACGCGGTATCCGACCACAATTCAGGGACTAGGCCGTCATACCGCCGTCGATCACAAACGTTTGTCCGGTGACGTAAGACGATTCGTCCGATGCCAGATAGAGCGCGGCGAAGCCAATTTCGTCCGGCTGGCCGATCCGGGGGATCGGTTGATTGGTTTCCAGATCCTGGCGATAGCCTTCATCTTTCCAGAAATGGGCGCTGAAATCAGTCTGGATCAAGCCGGGAGCGATCGCATTGCAGCGCACGCCATGACGAGCGAATTCGCGTCCCCAGCTACGCGTCATCATGATAAAACCGGCTTTGGTGAAGCTGTACAGCATGCCCTGCGGTTGCGGTTCAACACCGGCGACCGAACAGATATTGATGATCGATCCTTTGCCGCGTTCGATCATTTTGGGCACGGTCAGTCGGACCAGACGCAGGGCCGATTTGATATTGATTTCGACCATCTTGTCGAGCATCTCGTCGGTGGCGGCCAGCGATGGACCTTGTCCCAGATTCGTCGCGCTGTTGTTGACCAGGATGTCCACCGGTCCCAGTTGTGATTCGGTTTGTCGGACCAGATTCTCGATTTCATCCAGCCGGCCGACATGGCACGCGATGGGAATAGTTCGACCGGGCAGATTCGCAAATTCCTTGGCCGTCGCTTCCAAGTTTTCCATCTTGCGACTGGCAATCACGACATTGGCGCCCGCTTCAGCAAACTTCTTCGCGATCGCCTTGCCAATTCCACGCCCACCACCGGTGACCAATGCCACTTTCCCCGCCAAAGAGATGCTCGCAGCCATAGTTTTTTCCGTTGTTTCGTCCTGATGAAAAACTCACGCCGAAATAGTCTACCGTTGAGTTATCCGGCTGAGTAGCCGCCGCACGGGAAAGGGCGAGTCCATTCCGTATTTCACGGACGAGCCCCGTTCGGGTTTGCTGAGGTCTGCTTCCTCGCCGGACGAGCGTTCGGATCTTGGCCCTGGGCCTTCTCGCAATTGAGGAATCCTCCTCACCAGATTTCGTCCTGGCCGGATTCTTATCTCATGCCCATTCCGTGTTGCTTGTACGGTAACGAACGTATGCATTCATTGTTATACTTCCGACCCTATCGACATGCAGTGACCGTTCTTCCGTTTCATTTCGCCGCTGCAAATTGTCGCTGAATCTCTTTGATGAACATCTCCAGAACGAAGGAAAACTCATGTCGCAGGGCAATGATGCGGAAGAATATCCGTCGCCGGTGTATGCCTGGTATGTGGTGGGCGTGCTGACTGTCGCGTACATTTTTTCCTTCATCGACCGGCAGATCATGAACCTGATGGTCGCGCCGATCCAGCGTGATCTGCAGATCACTGACATCCAGATTAGCCTGCTGATGGGCTTGAGTTTCGTCGTCTTCTATACGTTGTTCGGCATTCCTTTGGGGCGTCTGGCCGATACGAAAAGCCGCCGAGCCATCATCTGCATCGGCATCGCTTTCTGGAGTCTGATGACAGCCGGTTGCGGCCTGACCAAGAAGTTTTGGGATCTGGCGTTGATGCGCATGGGCGTCGGTGTCGGCGAGGCCACGTTATCGCCCGCCGCGTATTCGCTGATCGCCGACTATTTCCCGCCCCATCGCCGTTCGACGGCGATGAGTGTCTATTCGATGGGCATCTATATCGGCTCGGGGCTGGCGTTCATCCTCGGGGGGATGGTCGTAAAATTTGCGTCCGCACAAGAGAGCTTTTCATTCCCGCTGGTAGGCAGCGTCCGCTCGTGGCAGCTGGTCTTTTTTGTAGTCGGACTTCCCGGCTTGCTCGTGGCCTTGCTCTTATTAACCGTAAAAGAACCGCCTCGAAAAGGACTGGCAAAAAAGGGTACCGTGGCGCTGCCAGCGGTGACGGTTGCGGAGCTTTGGAAATATATCGTCGATAACCGAACGACCTTTATTTGCCTGAATCTCGGCATCGCGTTTGTGACATTGAATTCATACGCCAGTACTTCCTGGATCCCATCGATGTTTGTGCGTCGATTCAAATGGACGCCGGGCGGCACGGGGATGGTTTATGGATCGATCGTCGCCACGGTGGGCACCTTTGGTGTCGTCGCCGGAGGTTGGCTGGCCGATTGGTGGACCCAGCGCGGACGGATCGACGCGCCGGTGCGTGTGGCCTGGCTGGCCTGCGTGTGCGGGCTGCCCTGGATCACATTCTATCCCATGGCCCAATCGGGCGAATGGGCCGCTGCACTTCTCGTCCCGATGGTCTTCTTCGCGAGTATGCCGTTTGGCGTCGCCCCGGCAGCCATTCAACGGATGATGCCCAACCCGATGCGAGCCCAGGCCACCTCGGTCTACTTGTTCGTGATCAATCTGATCGGTATGGGACTGGGCCCGACTGTCGCTGCGGTGCTGACGGAACAAGTCTTCAAAGACCAGAACCAGGTCCACCGATCACTACAGGTCGTGGGGGTCGTGTCGTATCTCCTCGCGATCGTGCTGCTGGGAATCAGCCTGAAGAGTTATCGTCGCAGCCTCGACTATCTGCAGGCGTGGAACCAACCCAAATCGGCCGACGCATAACGCCAAGCGGGTGAAGGGAATCGAATCCTCCCCTGAAGTCCTGGTGCGAACCAGGTCGTGCCGAAATCGCAAAAGGGTGACGAGATCAAATCATTTCAGTACCAGCCACCCCGTCTCATTTGGTTACCTGATCCAGGATCGACCTGAGCAGGCAAAACTCCGTATGGAAACTGGAGAGAAAAAACTTCGCTCGTCGAATTCAAGAATCCTGAGTTTGATCAAGAAGATCGTGAGACTTCCTTTGGAATCTCGCGCGAGCGCTTGGATCGCGTTGAGTCCGATAGGTGTGTTAATGTTTCCAACCTTCCTATGACAATTCCACGCAGGCTCATCCACGCTGCGACGATGAACGGCTCCGTCTCTTGAGAAAATGGTTGCTTGCCACAATTGAGACGGCGGCCCGCCTGGTGATCGTCTTGTCAGCGAATCAAAGTCTGACGAAGAGTCGTACGGATGGCACTCAACTGAACTCAGGTGCGTTGGTAACCTGCAACGTGGACCAGACGACCGCCGTGGCGTTTACGGTTTCGCACCGAGGATGTTGAGCAGGTGGCGCAGTTCATCTTCGACTTCGTCCGTGTCGTTTACTGTGGCTGCGATTTCTTCGAGAATCAAATTGCCAAATCGCCGTCTCATGCGCTCCAGTGACTTTCGGACAAGCTGTGCGCTCAGGTTCAACTTCATTCCGATCTCGGCCTGAGTTGATGCCTCGCCTTCATGCGCCAAATGAGGTTGAAGCATGGCAAACAGCTCTGCTTTCGTCGAGTTCTCATATTCTTCCGCGAGTCGTTGTCGAGCACGACCGAGCAGAGCTTCTGCCCAATTTCGTTCAAAGGCTCGTTCAGGCGATTCTTCTGTTTTCGACTCCAGCGAATAACGTATTTCAGGATTCAGGTTGGAGAAGTTTAAGATCACATCCTGACCACCCCTGCGGATCGCATCCTCTTTTCGAAATTCATTGGACACGTAGTTTCGAAAGGCGCTGAGTAAGTACGATCGAAACAACCCTTTCTCGGGAGTGACAGAGTTCAATCCTTCGCCTGCAAGCAAATGAGTAAAGAACCCCTGAATCAAGTCCGTTGCGTCATTTTCCGACGAACCGCGACGGCGACAGAAAACATAGAGTGGATACCAGTAAATCTCGAATATCTCACCCCAGGCATGCCGACGTTCCTCAGGGCGAAAATCTTGAATACGCCGAACAACGCTCCAGCGCGTGGTCTTGAACCAACCTCGATTCGGAGGAGTTGGTTCATGGCCCACCACGTCCATCATGAAATCAAACTCCGCGATTTGATCGTTTGCAATTACCACCGGGCAATTGCTCGGAAAAAAGAGCAATAAAAGGCACTGGCAAGGTCAGTCAATTGATCTCAGGCATCTCGATATTTTTCTGAAGCGAAGGACTATAACGAGCGGGACACGGATTTGTCAGCTTCACTATCTTGAGCGGTGACGAGACGATGGAATGGGAGGGACAGAATCGCGATCAGGCAACGTCAGGACTGATGACATTGCTCGGAATGCGAATCTGGCAAGCTCCATGAACGATGAAGCCGAAGACGCTGGGTCGGCGAATTCATCCGAGGATCTTCATTTGAAAATGGCGGTAGAATCCAAAGCTCGATGCGACGTCTGCGGAAATTCGATTTCCGCGAATGCGCCTTTTGGCGATTGCAGTTATTGCCTGCTCCAGTTGGCCGTCCATTCGCTTCCCCTGTTTTCCAGATCCCAGGCCGAATCCGCATCGCAAGTGCCTGAAGCGAGCATGAAACTCTCGTCTCCGCAGTTGTCGTCAGAATTTGGTGACTATGAATTGCTGTCGGAGATCGCTCGCGGAGGGATGGGAGTCGTCTATCGTGCTCGGCAACGAAGTCTCAACCGAGAAGTGGCGGTTAAGCTGATTCTCGCCGGGCAACTCGCTTCGCCCGAGTCGTTGGAGCGATTTCGTCTCGAAGCCCAATCCGCTGCACGAATGCAACATCCAGGAATCGTTCGCATCTACGAAATTGGCGAATTCCATGGGCAGCACTTTTTTAGCATGGAGCTGATTAACGGAAAAAGTCTGAGCGAGCATCTTGGTGAGCTTCGATTGAGCGGTCAGACTTCGTCAACGAACCTCCGTAATCGGGAAGTCAAAATTGCCGAATTGATGGCGAAAATCGCCCGAGCATTGAATTTCGCGCATGCGCATGGGGTGCTCCATCGTGATTTAAAACCATCAAATATTTTGATCGACGCGCAGGGGCAGCCCCACCTGACCGATTTTGGATTGGCGAAATTGACAGGTAATGCGGACCTGGGACTGACTTTGTCTCAAGCCGTGCTGGGAACTCCAGGGTATGTTTCGCCGGAACAAGCGGCCGGCGACTTTGACGTGACTACGGCCACCGACATTTACGGCTTGGGGGCGATGTTATACGAATTGCTCACTGGTTCGCCCCCGTTCTGTGGGGCGACCGCAGTGGAAGCAATGTGGAAATCGATTCACGAAACCCCTGCGTTGCCCCGTAGCATCAACCCCGCAGTGCATCGCGATCTCGAAACGATCACCATGCGTTGCCTTGAGAAACGTCCCGAGCAGCGGTATCCATCGGCAATTGATGTCGCAGATGAACTTCAACGGTTCATCGATCACAAGCCAATTCTCGCACGTCCGATCAGCTCGTGGGAGCACTCCGTTCGGTGGTGTCGTCGAAACCCGGTCGTCTCTTCAGTGTCCGGGCTGCTGATGTTAGCGATTCTGGTAGGAACGGCAGTGGCCCTTTGGCAATGGAGCCGTGCGGAACAAGCCAACATTGGGCTCAAGCAAAGCCTTTTGATTCTCGAATGGGCGGCGATCGATGACACATTACGCCGCGAGCAGTCTTCAACGGCGCTGGCCAAAACAGCCGCTCTGATTCGTGCCAATCCGAACGATTGGAAAGCGGCGATGCTCGGGATCTCAATTGTCGAACGCTTCAGGTTTCCCATTCCTTTGGCTCCCCAGATTCGTCATCCCGGCGGGGCCGAATTAAGCATTGCTCGTTTGGCTCCCGACGGAAAGCGTGTCGTCACGGGCTCGGCCGATGGAACGGCGCGGATTTGGGACTCGATGGCCTCGGTTCAACTGGCGCCGGCACTGTCGCATGCTGATCGAGTCAATTGGGTTGAGTTTAGTCCTGACGGACGAATGGTGGCGACTGCATCTAGCGACAAAACGGCACGTTTGTGGGACGTTCAGACAGGGGCACCGATTGGCGATCCGTTGCAGCAAGAAGACGCCGTTACTCATGTCCATTTCAGTTCCGGCGGAAATTCAATTCTCGTTCGGACTCGACATTCCATTTCGACATATGATGTCGCCGGTGGCAAGTTGCAATGGGGACCGTTGAAACGCGACGGACAGATTGTTTCCGCAAAATTTGGCAATGACTTCGCTCACGTCTGCGCGGCGACGGCCGATGGCGAACGGTCTTTGATTGAAACCTGGAACACCGAAACCGGTGAACAACGGCTGCGATTTGTCACGGCCCCGTTTTCACTCGCGGATGTGAGTGACGAGTTGTCGATCGCGGTGACTGCAACGTCAATTGGTGGCACTGTCTGGGATTTGATCTCTGGCAGCAAACGCTGCGAATTTAAGAGTCCCGATTTCGCAATTACGAAACTCTGTCTTGACCACGATGCCAGTCGATTTGCATTTTCTAGCATTGCAGGTTGGAGTCAGGTATGTGACATGGCAACGGGAATGCCGCTGACTCCCAAGCTCGAGCATTATTACACGATTCAGGGAGGCACTTTTCCGAAATCGCGCGATCAAGTCCTGACATGGGGTGACGATTCGTTAGTACAGATTTGGAAAGCGGGAACAGGTGATCGCGACTGCGAACCGATTCGTCACAGCTACCACGTCGCATACGCCGAATGTGGAAGCTTGAATGGACGGGACGTCTATTTGACGGCGACGTCACATGGTAAGCAGCGGTTATCAGACACCGAGAGCGGTGCCGTCCAGCTTTGGCAAATTCATGATCAGAAACAGCCCGCCAATCGGCGAGTCCACTCGCAGGAGCCGCCCAAAAAACATTGGGGCCATGGTGGAAGCAAAGTCAGTCCGGATGGCAAATGGATTGCCTTGGAAGGCACCGACGACAACCTGTGGGTGATGGAATTTGGTACCGGAAAACCCGTTTGCGGTCCTTTACTGATTGACGGATCGCCTTGGGGTCTGCTGTTTACCCCAGATAGTTCTGAGTTGATTGTCGTGACTGATCGGGGGCAAGTCTCCATTCGATCAGTACCAGGTGGTGAGCCGAAGTTTGAGCCGGTCAAGATTTCGACCACATTTCAACCTGCCGAGCTCTCAACGGATGGAAAGCAATTCGCAACAGGTTCAACGGACGGCTTCATCCGCTTGTGGGATGTTTCCACTGGACGCGTCAGCTGGGAGTCGCCTCACGGTTCGGAAATCAATTCAGTGGCATTTTCTCCGAATGGAAAGCTGGTTGCTACCGCGGGGGAAAACCGCGTTACCAGTATTTGGGAGACGCAATCAGGCCGCCTCATTCAGAATCTGATCGGTCACGAAAATGAAGTGATGTCAGTGGCCTTTTCCCCAGATGGCCAATCTGTCCTTACCAGTTCACACGACTGCACTGCGCGGATTTGGGATCTGAAAACAGGTCAACAACGGTATCTGCTGCCTCATCGAGGTGAATTGCTGGAAGCCAGCTATAGTCCTGATGGAAAGTATGTCGCCACAGCGTCGCGAGATCGGACGGCGATGATTTGGAATGCGATCACGGGTCAACCCCATTGTCGTGCATTACGATCCGAGCATGCCGTCAGAAACGTGAAGTTCAGCGCAGACAACCGCCGCCTTCTCGTGATGGACTTTCAGGGCTTGAGAATTTGGGACACGGAAATGGGAGTTCCGTTGACGGTCTTGCTGAATCAACCGGCTCCGATCGGGACAGGGTTTCATTCGTCGACGAATGGCCCCCAATTTGGTCCTGATTGCCAGTCCGTATTTCTAGCCACTGACAATTCAGAAGCGTTCTTATGGGACATTCCCGTGGTGCCGCGCGATATCCCCGCATGGTTTCCGGAATTTCTCGAATCGATTGCTGAACAACGTTTCGTCAAAGGGGCTGACATTCCCGAGACAGTGCCGACATCAAGTTTTCTGGAAATGAAGGAACGAATCCTCGACAAGTTTCCCTCGGACTATTATTCGGATTGGGCAAAAAACTGGTTGGAAACCCGTTAACGGCCCGGGGAAACCACAAGCCTGTCTTCGTGTCGCGTCTCTTGGTCAGATTGGGATGCGCCGCCCCAAAAGCAGGGGCGATCACGTGCGAGTTGCTCGAATTTCAGTCGAGAAAGCGACCAAGATTCCAGAATTCGATTCTTAGAAGAACGGCCAAGCGACGTGCCCATTCTCGCGGCATCGACGTTCAGTCATGCGCCGTAAACCGGTCTGGCCGATCTTCCCAGGTCGGAGATCGAAATACCAACTCGCATTCTCGAGGCGATGCTCGCTGTGCGATTTCCTCTGAATTCTTGATCATCGGGTGCGTGGCATCTGTGTGCCCAACTCTAACCGCTTCCCGAAAAAATGGGAAATTTTTCTGTTCTTCGTGTCACACTCAAAAAAAAGGGGGGTTAATCCCGTCAGCGGTGACCACACGACCTTTCGATTGATCGAAAAGCGAAGTGTGGACACGGGATAGGATTGGAATTTGAATTTCCGCAAAAAAGTGAGTTTGAAACATGCCAGTTATCGTGAATGCGTCAATCTTGTCTGCTGACGATGTCCGGGTCGCGGCGAATGAGCATTACATTGCAGCGACGGCTCCCCACGCGGAATATTCGTTTTTCAGCGACATGAATCGCGGTAATCGACAGTTCGGCAGCCCCGTTCCGGGTGATTCCCTGGACTTGTCGCAGTACGCGATTGTCCTCTTCGCAAAAAGCAAGTCCGCCATGCAAGAGGCGCTTCGTCGAAGGGCTTTCCAATTCAGAGTGAAATCCACTTTGTCCCTCCTCCGAGGAAATTACGATTCCAGCAGCTTCAAAGCCGTTCAAGACATGAAAGAGCAGAGGATCAGAGCGCAAAAAAAAGCCAGCCGTGGAAATTCCGGAGGGGGCATGACGGCCGGAGGAATTTTAAAAGAAGCTTTGCTCACATTTAATCTGATGAATACTGTCAAAATAGGCGTCAAAAATATCTGGCAAGAGTCGCGGATAAATGTTGTCAAAACGGGAGGGTATTACCTCCTTTTGACACAGCAAGATAAGTTGGGTTCGACGATTGGCGAGAATTGGCAAAAAGGCGGTGCGAACAAAATGTTGTTTACATCCACCGAGATTGCTTCTTTGATCAATCGCAGTCGCGATGGCAATTGAGCAACCGAACTCACGCCCCGAAACAAAAGTGCCGGAACGCCGAATTTCATTTTCTAAAAGTGGGCCTGCACGCGCGTCAATTTCTGAACATTTCCACAGACTGTCACCTGATCGCTGTGGAAGGTACGCATCGTTTCTTGCGTGAAGTTAAGCGGTTTCCGCACTTTCACTTTCATTGTCGACAGGAGACATGATTCCTTGAGTAAGGTTTTTGGGGCGCGTCCGTATTCTCGTCAGTAGGACCGCGAGACGCGTTCTCGGTTGGAATGCCAATGACGAGTTTTTGTGAAGAAAGTAGAGTGTGCCATGGATTCATTTCACGCAGTGACAGGTGTCAGCATTGCCCAGTTGATGGTGTTGAGTGCATTGGTTCCTGCTTTTGCGGAAACCTACGACGCCGAAGAGGAACATCGTCGAATCTTCGGGCGAGGCCATTCCCAGGTCGTGAGTCATTCTCGAGAAGACTACCCGGTGATCTCGAACTGGCTGACGTCACCCGACACCCCAGAACCATCCAACGCGTCAGCTGAAGCGGATGACGATGCGAATTACGCGCGGGGTTAGTCGCGAAAGGTCGAGATGATCGCTTCTTACCGCTGAACGTGGCGAGCATCGATTTTGCTGCGGTACCCGTGTCTTATGAAGACTCCGTCAGATCAACGGCCCGGTATTGGTGTGGCACGGATTTGTCAACGCGGGGTCGGTTCCAGCAGTAGCTTCAGTGTCGGCGTTGAAGTCGCTCGATCGAACGCGGCGATCGCGTCATCCAATGGATGAATGGCGTCGATCAACGAATCGACATCGATCCGCCGATCCTCCAGTGCTCTGAGAGCCGGAGGAAACGGGCCGCAGCGAGAACCGATCACAGTGATTTCATCAATCACGATCGGCGCCATTGCCAGCGATTGTGTCCCGGCAACCGTAGTTTTCAGCACCAGTGTCCCGCGCGGTTTGAGTAGCCTCAGCGCCATCTCAAATCCGGTTGTTGAACCGGTGCAGTCGATGACAATATCTGCCTGCCGATCAACATCTACGTTCGCGACGAGCGTGGTACGGATACCACGATTCGACAAGAGATCGAGCTTCCGAGCGTGCTTACCGACGACGGTCAATTGACATCCGGTTTGAGAGATCACTTGTGCACACAAGTTTCCCAATCGGCCGTCTCCCAGAACGATGACGATCGAGTTCGGGTGAATCGCAACTTGTTCCAGAACCTGAAACGCTGCTGCTAACGGTTCGACAAACACGGCATGGTTGGTCGAGACCTGTTCCGGCACGGGATGCAGGTTTCTTTCAGGTACGGCGATAAAGTCGGCGAACGCGCCGTCGTGATTCAAAATTCCCAGCACGCTGCGGTTGGGACAGTGAGTCGACAACCCCGCGCGACATGTCTGGCATTGCCCGCACGAGCAATTGATTTCGCCGACAACGCGCTGACCTCGGTACATTCCCGATTCAGCGATACCGACAAATTCATGCCCCAGAATTCCCTGAAAACTCATGTAACCCCGAACCAGTTGCAGATCGGTCTCACACAAGCCCGCTTTCAAGACACGGACCAGTACTTCACCTGGTTGAGGTTGGGGCACAGGTCGATCTGTTACCCGCAAACCCTGTTCATCCAAAACGACCGCACGCATTTCTGAGATCCGCTACTGACAAGTGACAAGCTGACAAAAGTCGCCGGGTTTATCGCTCGGCCTCGATTCTGGCTGCTCGAAGGCAGCCTTTTCACCGGATTCGCTACAGGAGGACGAAACGCAACACGTTCGTGAGCGCAGGAAGAAGCGGCACAACTGCCGTTTTTCGATCGGCGAAAGCGATCTCGAGGGCCGTGACCAAAATCGCGCTGCTCGCATCAATGAGGCACGACGGCCAAGCGAATAGTCGCCCCACTTTGGACTGCCGTCTCGGAAGCACGGGCTGCCAACGAGAGGCTCGGCAAGGACTTGTGGAAAGAGCGGGTGAAGGGAATCGAACCCTCGCCTAAAGCTTGGGAAGCTTTCATTCTACCATTGAACTACACCCGCGTGTCGTTACCGCCAACCTAGCACGTGTTGGGAAATGGGTCAAGCGGCCGTCGACGGATGTCGTCGGGGTATCGGTTATCCCTTCACAAGGCCTGGTGGCGACTGGGTGACTCCCTGCGCTGATCGACCACCGCTATCATGTCCGTGACTTCCGGAGACGGATTTCAGTACGAGTTTTCCGACAGGAGCGAGTCGAGATGGTCGAGCAGGTGTATTTGGCGATTGATCTGGGGGCCGAAAGCGGCCGCGTGATGGCCGGCATGTTCGATGGCCAGCATATACGACTTGAAGAATTACACCGCTTCTCCAACGGGCCGGTCAACGTCGCCGACACCATGCGCTGGGACTTGCTGCGACTGTGGTCGCAAATTCAGATCGGCCTGCAAAAGGCCGCCGCTCGATTCGGTCAAAGCATCGTTTCCGTCGGTGTGGATACTTGGGGCGTCGATTTCGTCCTGCTGTCCAAAACGGGCGAGATGCTTGGCCAGCCCTACCACTACCGCGACGCACGCACGCGCGGTGTGATGGATCACACGTTTCAGCGTGTTCCACGAGCCGAAGTGTTCGCCAACAGCGGACTGCAGTTTATGGAGATCAATTCGCTGTACCAGCTGATCGCCATGAACAATACCAATCCCGAGCTGGTGGGGATGGCGGATAAATTCCTGATGATTCCCGACTTCTTCCACTGGCTGCTGTCCGGCAGTCGTGTCGTCGAATTCACCAACGCCACCACATCACAGATGTACCATCCGACCAATCGCAACTGGTCGCTCGACATGTTGCGGAAACTGGGCGTGCCTACCCAGATGTTTCCCGACGTGGTCGGACCGGGAACGAAGCTCGGTCGACTGCGGGAAGATGTCGCGCGACGTGCTGGATTGCCTCGGTTGGAAGTCGTGGCCCCCGCCACCCACGACACCGGGGCCGCGATTGCCGCCGTACCCACCGAGCGAACCGGTTCGGCCAACTGGGCCTACATCAGTTCGGGAACATGGTCGCTCATGGGGCTCGAACTGCCGCATGCGGTACTCACGCAGCGCGCCTTGGAACTGAATGTAACCAACGAAGGCGGCATCGACGGCACCTATCGGTTGCTGAAGAACATCATGGGCCTGTGGCTGGTGCAGGAATGCCGCAAGTCGTTCGAGCGAAACGGATCTCCCTACGACTACGGACTATTGGCTCAAGTCGCCCGCGATGCGCGACCATTCCGAGCCTTCGTTGATCCCGATGCCCCCGCCTTCCTCGCCCCGCACGATATGCCCGAAGCGATCCGCGACTGGTGCCGAGAAACGAATCAAGAGATCCCCGACACAGACGGTGGCTTGATCCGCTGCTCGCTGGAAAGCCTGGCGCTCAAATACCGCATGGTCTTGGGTTGGCTCGAAGAATTGTCCGGCCAAAAGGTCGAGATCATACATATCGTGGGTGGTGGAACCCAGAACGAACTGCTCAATCAATTCACCGCCAATGCGACGGGCCGTCCCGTCGTCACTGGCCCCGTGGAGGCCACGGCTCTCGGCAACATCCTGATCCAGGCCCGTACCAGCGGCTCGATCGGATCCCTGGGTCAAATCCGCGACGTCGTTCGTGCCTCGTCGACCCTGCAACGATACGAACCACAACACGTCGCCCAATGGAACGATGCCTACGCCCGCTTCACCGAACTTCTTAAACGCAAACCTGCGTAGTAAGCCCTGTGTGCCGAACAAGGGATGACAGCGATTTTGGTGGGACGTCAAAATCGATTCGTTACGGAGATGGTGCGAAAGCAGGCCATGTGTCTCAGGTCGGTTTGAATTCGTCGCAGGCGTACGATTCGAGGAATCCACAGGATTGGCAACGAAATGTTCCAATGGTGATTCGCTCCTTGGCCGGCGGCAGTTGGCACATCCCGATATCCAGCCACGAGGCCAGCCAATTTCGTTTTGGTATTCCGTTGACCCATTGCCCGCTATACGTCGCGCCATGCGAGCGATCCAGGGTGAAGCCGAGTTCCATCGTGCCGCTACACTTCGGACAAGACAAAGCGGATTGGCTCACGTTCGATTCCTTCGACGGGCGACATCAACGACTCGTTCCTCATCACAAACGCAAATCCAACCGCGTCGGATCAAACGATTGTTGTCTCGTCGTCACGTCGATTTGAGTTCCATGTAATCTGTCGACGGTTGAAAGCCCGCAGCCTCGTAAATGGGGCGACCCGCCTCAGATGCGTGAAGCCAGACTCGCTTGATCTGCTGGCTTTGGGCGTACGAGGTCGCTGCGGTTAAAATGCCGCTGGCCAAGCCGCGTCGTCGATATTCCGGCAGCGTATACATGTTGAGGAGGTAAGCCTCTTTTCCTGCCAGATTACCGGGATGAGGCGGTCGAACGTAGAACGCCAGTGTGCCGGCAGCGACGATCTTGCGATCAATCTCTGCAACCCACGTGCGAGCGAGTGATGAATCCAGATGCTCTTCAAAGAACAAACGATTGGCCCGCTCGATGGATTCAAATTCAGACTTCGGGATCGTTTCAAGGAACTCAGAAAACAGTCGCATCCGAAGATGTAATACCTGAGTTAAGTCTGCTGTCGTCGCCACGCGGATCGTCAATTGAGACACCTCAATGAGTTTTTCTGATCAAAGAACAGTTCGAGTCCAGCTCGTCTCGATCGAGAAGCGGCATCATGAGTCGGCGTCGTCGGTAGGGATTTCCGACGGTCCGCGAGCGAAGTTCGATGCGTTGTATTTCGAGTAAACCACCTAAGCCAGGATGCCGTTGACGACCTGGCCGTGAACGTCGGTCAGGCGGAAGTCGCGGCCTTGGAAGCGATAGGTCAGCCGGGTGTGATCGAGACCCAGTTGCTTCAGGATCGTCGCTTGCAGGTCGTGGACGTGAACGGGATCGCGCGTGATGTTGTACGAGTAGTCGTCGGTCTCGCCGTAGATCGTACCGGGCTTCACTCCGCCGCCCGCCAGCCACAACGAGAAACAGCGAGGATGATGATCGCGGCCGTACGTGGTGTCGGTGATGGCTCCCTGGCAATAAACGGTCCGGCCAAACTCGCCCGACCAGACGATCAGAGTTTCGTCCAACAGACCGCGTTGCTTCAAATCCTGCACCAGCGCGGCCGAGGCCTGATCGGTTTCCTTGCACTGCTGAACCATCCTCTCCGGCAAGCCGCCGTGATGGTCCCAATCGCGATGATACAGTTGAATGAATCGGACACCGCGTTCGACCAGTCGCCGGGCGAGCAGACAATTGGCCGCGTAACTCCCTGGTTTTTTCGAGTCTTCGCCGTACATCTCGAACGTGTGGGCCGACTCTTGTGACAGATCCATCAAGTCAGGCACCGACGTCTGCATGCGAAACGCCAGTTCGTATTGCGCGATGCGAGCCGTAATCTCAGGGTCGCCGACGTCGGCATATTCCAGCTCGTTGAGCTGCGCCAAACCATCCAGCATCTGCCGACGTCCCTCGCGATCCATGCCCTGCGGATCCGACAGGTACAGCACGGGGTCGCCCACGCCGCGCAGCTTCACCCCCTGATGTTGTGACGGCAGGAAACCGCTGCCCCACAATCGCGCCAGCAAGCCTTGTCCCTTGGTATTGGATTTCGAAATCATCACGACGAACGCGGGCAGATTTTCGTTCATCGTGCCCAGTCCATAATCGACCCACGAACCGAAACTTGGACGGCCCGGTAACTGACTGCCCGTCTGGATGAACGTGATCGCCGGATCGTGATTAATCGCCTCGGTGTGCATCGATCGAATCAGGCAGATGTCGTCGGCGATCTTGGACGTATGCGGCAGCATTTCACTCAGCCACATCCCGCATTGACCGTGCTGAGCAAACTTGAACTTGGAGGCGGCAACGGGAAAGCTCGACTGCCCGGACGTCATGCCGGTCAACCGCTGTCCCATGCGAATCGACGCAGGCAGTTCCTGCTTGTGGAATTCGGCCAGACGCGGCTTGTAGTCGAACAGGTCCATCTGTGACGGCGCCCCGGATTGGAATAGCCAGATCACCTGCTTGATTTTGGCGGGGAAATGGACTTGCGGCTGAGGCGAATTCGCCGACGCCTCGCGGCACAGCAGCGACGTCAGTGCGGCCGCTCCCAAGCCGTTGGCCGACTGTCCGAAGAAGTGTCGGCGAGTCATTTGATTGAGCGATTCGATCATCACAAGCTCCGAAAAGTCGAGCAGCCAAAACGCCGGCATTTTCCAGTTTCGCTGACCGCCAACTTTAGCATGCACAGGAACAGTCCGCCAAAGACTTCTACTTGGGCGGCGACTTGCGGGCAAACTTCCGGCGCCAACTCCGTTTGATCAGGATCATCTCCAATGGGATCACTGGGGAAGCCGGTGGAAGTTCTGCACGGGTTCAACAACGAACCGCGGACTTTGGACTTTGCTTGAGAGCCCTTCCCACCCCCGCCGACTGTTCACCGAAAACACCTTCTTTTCAGGCTCCCAAAAAAACTTGTCAAAAATCGTGTAACACTTTTTCTCGAACTTCGCTCCGCTTGTCAGACAGCTGATTAACAAGTTTCGAAAACAGAAAAAAAGGAGAGACGATCATGTTGAGCAAACGAAATCTGCTGACGACGGGAATGCTGGTGCTGGTGTCCTTGACCACGCAAAACATGGTGTTGGCTCATGGTGGTGGAGGGGGCGGGGGAGCTCACGGGGGTGGCCATGGTGGTTCGCCCAGCATGGGACATCAATCAATGGCTATGTCGCAAAGTCATAACTCAAATCAGTTTGCGAACCGAAACATGTCGAATTCGGTGAATCAGATGAACCACACCAGCCTGGCCAATTCGCATGGGATGAACGGCAAATCGGTCACGAACACGGTGCATAACAACCAGAACACGGTGCACAACAATCAAAGCACCATGCACAACAACTCGAGCTTCTTGAACAACAACCAGCACAATTCCTCGGGATCCTTCGCTTCGAACTACAAATCAAACAATGGTTCAGGAAACAACTGGAAGAGTGGCAAAGGTTGTTATGGCAATTGGGGTTACGGCTGTGGATACGGCAACTCTTGGGGTTGTGGGTATGGCGGATACGGCTGCGGTTACGGCGGATGTGGGTACGGTGGTTATGGCTGCGGTTATGGTCTGTACGGCTGCGGGTACGGGTACGGAAACTATGGTTACGGCTGTGGATATTATGGTTGCGGATACGGAAATGGATGTGGGTACGGTGGATACGGCTGCAATGGTTATGTTTACTCGCCCAATTACTGTGGTGGCATTCCCCTGGCTGTGATCCAACCTTATGCCGTGACCGCTTACCAGACCTGCTACGTGCCGACGGTCACTACCGTTGAAACGATTCAAACCGTTCCGGTTGTCTCAACTGTTCCTGTGGTCTCTAACGTCTCCGTGGTCTCCAACTCCAGTCTGCCCGCGTTATCAACAGTGCCCACGGCAACGACGGTCGTGCAGAACAGTTCTGAATTCTTGATTCCACCATCACCTGCCGCATCGCTGGCGATGGCTGCTAAATGAGGAAAAACATCTTGAGAGCTCGACTTCTCTGATTCCTCGAAACCCCTCTGATGAATCGAAAGATTTGCCAGAGGGGTTTTTCTTTTTGGGGTAATTCTCTGGGCAGGTTGTTTGAGTCGCGCGAGGATGAACACGATCAGTCAGCTTTCTCAACCAGCGTTCGAATCAAGACACTCAGATCCGCCTGGACGGTGCGGAACGCGGTGACGGCGATGCCGTATCCCACCAGGCCGCCGGCGGCCAGAATCACCAACGCAGCCCGGCGGTCTGGTTCCGCCACAGCCAGAATGACAATGGCCAGCATCGGCACGGCGGCCGCAATGACCAAGTACAACCACGTTTGCCGCAACAGACGCAACAATCCCAGCCGATCCCCGGCGTTCATGGATGCTCGATCAAATAATGACGGATAGAAGCAACGCACGGCGACCAGCGTCACTCCGAAAAACGGAAATGCCGCCGCGATCAAACCGCAGATGGCCAGCGACGCCATGAAATGGATATAGATCTCAACAGGGACGCTACCCAGCATCAGGTGCAAGGAAATGGGGTACGCCGGAGCTGCAATCAACCACAGCGTCAGACCCACGGCAGCTGCCACATTTCCCAGGTTCAAACAGCGTCGTCGCTGTTCGGCCAATTCGCTGGCGGACAGTTTTCGCACCGAACAGGTCCGGGTCGCTTTCGTGACGGAACCGGCCAGCCAGCCGGCGCTCAGAATTCCGACGGGGAACACGATCGAATTGATGATTGTCTGGATCCGCATAAACGTCGGTTCGGCATCCGGCAACCGTTCAATGATCTCCCGCTGGTTGTACAGGAAATTGAAGATCGCTCCGATCAGATTGGGAATCAGTGTCAGCAGCGTCACTGTGACCAGTGGAAACCGTCTGACCAGCGACTTCCAACCTCCGGCAGTGGGATGCAGCAATTCCTTGGCATCAGGTTGCAGGCACAATTCCAGTTCATGAGCCAACTCCAGGCCCGTCTGAAATCGGTGTTCGGGCTCCGGCGTCAAACAGCGCTGCAAGATGTCAGGCAGACCAAGTCCCTCGCGGCGCGAGAGGGTCGAGACTGACACAGGGCCGCGACGACGAGTTTCGACCATTTTGCCCAGCAGCGGATAACGGCCGGATCCATCGGTGTCGTGCGGGAATGGCATTTCGCCCGACAGCAGTTGCCAGGTCAGCACTCCCAGCGAATACAAATCGCTGCGACCGTCGAGTCCATCCGCCGTGCGTTCGTGCTGCGGATCAACGGCTTCCAGTTGTTCGGGCGACATATAGGCCAGGCTGCCTCCGAAATTGGCCAGCGCCGACGATCCTTCCAGATTCTTGCTGAAGCTGATGTTGAAGTCGGCCAGTTTGGGCACGCCTTCCGCCGTCAGCAGCACATTCGCCGGCTTCAGATCGCGATGCAAGACGCCCTGCCGATGAGCATAGTCCAGTGCCCGGCTCAATTGGGCCGTGATCCAGCAGACGACCTGAGCCCACGTCATCCCCGCCACTTTCTGCCGAGTCGATGATTCCGTCGGCGGCGATTCACCGCGGAAATCCAGCGACTGATCGATGGCTTGCAGGTATTGCTGACCGCTCCAGGTTTCTCGCGGCATTTCCTGCAGCGATTGAATGACACTGGCGAGCGTCCCTCCAGACGCATATTGCATGTACAGCAGCCGCAATCCGCGTCCGGCAATCGATCGTTGATCGTAAACGCGAACGATGTTGTTGTGATCCAGTTGGGCCAGCGTCTGGGGTTCGTCGCCTTTATCGGTCGAGATTTTGACGGCGACGATCCGCTGCATCGAGCGCTGTCGAGCCAGAAACACCGTCGCGAAGGCGCCGCGGCCCAGCATCAGCAACAGATCGAAATCATCGATCGATTCACCGGGCGACAAGCCGAAGGCGGGTGAAACGACGGTATCCCCGCCAGAATTGGTTTGCAGCATCGGATCGACCGCCAGCAGATGTTCCAGCGACGCCCGCAATTCCGGAAAGCGAACGAAGAACTCGTTCGTCGTGACCGTGTCGCCGGCCAGCTTACGAGCGTGGAATTCTTCGAGGATCAGCGCCGGAGTGACCTGATCGTTCAGTTCAGGGATCTCCTCGACATAGTCTTCGATCAGCCGTCTGAGGCCTCGTTGCCACCGCTGCTCGAGATCGATTTTGACCAGTTCGGCTGCCAGCAGCGGTCGTAGCGACGTATCACAGGCATCGAGGTATTCGGCAATCAGGGGCGGCGTGGGCGATTCCTGCCAGGCCTGTAGAAAGGTATCGACCGCCGCGGCCAGCTGCGGCAAATTGTCATCGGCAAGTCGCGAGGTGGAAATCGGCACGATCGATCGTTGATCCGAGAAAAACCGAGGGCCGGGCCACAGAATCCAAGACGGGGCAGCGCTGTCCGCATCCACGAACGTAGCCCGATCGATTTGCTCTGTCCAGTACCAATCGCTCCTGTCAGGCTGCGATGCGGGCGATCGTCGGGTATAGTGCTGGTTGAAGGGCTTTCCATTCGATCCGATCCACTGCTGCTCCTGCTGCTGATGATGAGGCAAAACAACTCGGGAAACCTGATGACCGATCCGCACGAATCGCCGCAGTGCACGAATCGCGAAGAGCTCGCGATTTTCGTGGAATCGAAGCGGCCGCAGCTGTTGGCCTATATCCAGCACAATCTGGGACCGGCCCTGCGCAAGAAGCTGGAACCGGACGATATTTTGCAGGAAGTCATTCTGGCGGCTTTGGGGTCGTTGTCGACCTTCGACGTGCCCGGTCGCGATCCGTTCAAACTGCTGTGTCAAATGGCCGAACAGCGGATCATCGACGCACATCGTCATCATGTGGCGGCACAGAAGCGATCGGCCGAACGTGAAATCTCCATCGATGCCCCCGCCGGCGACGAAGGGTTCGGTTTTGCCAAATTGTTGGCGGCCAGCATGACCTCGCCCAGCCAGGCGTTTTCCCGTGGCCAGAAAGAACTGCACCTGCAAGAAGCGATCCGCAATCTGCTCGAAGAACAACGGGAATTGTTGCGATTGAGATATGTCGAAGGACTGCCCACGAAGGAAATCGCTGACCGTTTTGCCAAGACCGACGGAGCCGTACGAGTGCTCCTCACGCGGACATTGTCGAAGCTGCAAGAGCTGCTTTCCGATTCGGGCTGACCCGATCAACCCCTTGCGAAGTTCCGTGGAATCGATTGGCTGCGGAAGCCTCAGCTGGCCGCGAGGATTCCGTGAAATCGTCCAATCCTGATATTTCCGTGCGACTTCCTGGTCGTTCCGTGGCCGACCGCTTGAACTTATGCCCGGAATCGCCAACATGGCGTTTCGGTGCTGTGGCTCGAAACACCGCCGCCGAGCCCGTTCCCTTGCGATGACAGGATGCTTGATGACCAATTCCCGCCCGCCCGCACCCCGTGTGGGGGTGATTATGGGCAGTAAATCCGATTGGGAGACGATGCGCCACGCAGCGGAACTGCTGACGGAATTCGGGGTTCCGCATGAATGCCGCATCGTGTCGGCGCATCGGACGCCCGAACTGATGGGCGAGTACGCGGCGACCGCCGAAGCTCGCGGATTGGAAGTGGTCATTGCCGGCGCGGGGGGGGCCGCCCATCTGCCGGGCATGGTCGCATCGCAAACGGTCCTGCCCGTCCTGGGAGTGCCGGTGCAAAGCAAGGCTTTGAACGGACTGGATTCGCTGTTGTCGATCGTGCAGATGCCGGGAGGCATTCCCGTCGCCACGCTGGCGATCGGCGAAGCGGGAGCAAAAAACGCGGGGTTACTCGCCGTGCGGATCCTGGCGACCAGCCGGCCCGACTTACGAGTCAAACTACAGGACTTCCAAAAACGCCAACGAGATCGTGTATTGGGAGAATCGCTTCCATGACGACTCCGATTCTTCCCGGCGCGACGCTGGGAATGCTGGGCAGCGGACAACTGGGACGCATGTTCGCCATCGCTGCTCGACGCCTGGGTTACCGCGTTCACGTGCTCTCGCCCGAGAAAAACACCCCCATGGGCCAGGTTGCGGATCTGGAAGTTCAGGCCGACTATGACGACCTGGACCAGATCGCCGAATTCGCTCAGGGCGTCTCGGTCGTGACGTTTGAATTCGAGAACGTGCCGGCCGAAACGACCGAGGCCTGCAGTCGCTATTGCCCGGTGCGACCGGCCGGCAAGGTTCTGTTCACGTCGCAGAATCGGTTGCGTGAGAAGACCTTCTTGCGAGACGCCGGTCTGCCGGTGACTCCATTTGTCGCCGTGAAATCCGCCGCCGAACTGACGGCCGGACTCAAGCAGCAAGGCCTCCCCTCGGTGCTCAAAACGGCCGACTGGGGTTACGACGGCAAGGGCCAGGTGGTCGTGCGTTCGCTGGACGACGCGGCATCGGCCTGGTCGGCATTGGATGTTCCTCAGGCGATCCTCGAATCGTTTATCGACTTCGAAAGCGAACTTTCCGTCGTCGGCGTGCGTGGCCTGGACGGCCAGTTTGTCAGCTATGGACCGATCGGCAATTCGCACAGTCACCATATTCTGGACGTGTCGGTCTGTCCCGCCCGCGTTTCCCCCGCCATCGCCAAATCGTCGGTCGAGATTGCTCGGGCCGTCCTGGAAAAACTGGACGTGGTCGGTGTGTTGTGCGTCGAGTTCTTCGTCACGAAATCGAGGCAGTTGCTGATCAACGAAACGGCGCCCCGGCCTCACAACTCGGGCCATTTGACCATCGATGCCCATGTCACTTGTCAGTTCGAGCAGCAGGTGCGAGCGGTGTGCGGTTTGCCGCTGGGTTCGACCGAACTTCGCAGTCCCGCCGCGATGGCGAACCTGCTGGGTGACGTCTGGGAAGCTGGTACGCCCGACTGGCCCGCCGCCCTGCGTCAACCGAATTTGAAGCTGCATTTGTACGGCAAGCAGGAAGCCCGTATTGGCCGCAAGATGGGCCATCTGACCGTCCTGGCGAAGACCGTTGACGAAGCAGAACGGATTGCCCGTGAAGCCCGTACCGCACTGCGCGGGGCGCCCGATCCGTCCGAATGACCTGACGGATCGCCCATTTCGGTAAGCCGCCACGGCTGATCGAGTTACCTCTTTTTGTGTGGTCTGATAGATTCTCTCGATCGGGTTCTCGGTGGAACGAATGGAATCAGTCGGCGGTAATATCAATCGGGAACTCGGTAAACCTAACAACTTAGTGAACCTCACAGAGAACAGCCTTCGCGAAACAAGGGCGAATCGATCAGGCGACGGGACGGCGGGGAACTTCGCTCGACTGACCACTCGGTTGGCGAACCCGGGAACTTCCTGAGTGTCTTCAGTCCGGCGGAAATTCGTTGATCCCAGCCAGTCGGCTCGCTTGTCCTTCGTTCTCTGCCAACATTTTGAATACGGAAACGGATCAGATCCATGCCTCGTTACGACGACGAAGTCAAACGCATTGAAGCGAAATGGCAGGCCTATTGGGACCAGCATCAGACGTTCCACGTCGACCTGGCCCAAACGGATTCGGCGTCGACCGGCAAGTTGTATGTCCTCGACATGTTTCCGTATCCCTCGGGGGCCGGGTTGCATGTCGGACATCCCGAAGGCTACACCGCGACCGACATTGTCTGTCGTTTCGGCCGCATGCGGGGTAAACGAGTCCTCCATCCGATGGGGTGGGACGCCTTCGGTTTGCCGGCGGAAGACTACGCCATCAAGACGGGCACTCATCCCGCCGTCACCACGGCCAAGAATATCGAAACGTTCAAACGGCAACTCAAATCTCTCGGCTTCAGCTATGACTGGAGTCGTGAGTTTGCCACGACCGATCCCGAATACTACCGCTGGACGCAGTGGATCTTCTTGCAGTTGTTCGATACGTGGTACGACCCCGGCCATGTCTGGACCGGTCCCGATGGAAAGTCGCGCACGGGCAAAGGACGTCCGATCGCTGAATTGCCGATTCCCGCCGACGTGACATCGCAGGGAACCGAAGCCGTGCGACGGTACCAGGACCACCATCGCCTGGCCTACCAGCATGAAGCCCCCGTCAATTGGTGTCCCGCCTTGGGAACCGTGCTCGCCAACGAAGAAATTGTCGATGGCAAAAGCGAACGAGGCGGGCATCCCGTCGAGCGTGTCCCACTTCGCCAATGGTTGCTCCGCATCACGGCCTATGGTGATCGGTTGGCGGCGGAATTGGACGACCTGAACTGGCCCGAATCGATCAAGTCGATGCAGAAGAACTGGATCGGCCGTAGCGAAGGAGCCGAAGTCGATTTCTTCGTGGGAACTTCCGCGGCCAGCGCCGGCGGGACGACCTCCCCAGCCGCGTTCGAAGCCTGGAAATCGGCCCGAGCCAAAACCGGTTTTCCGCAGGATCCAGCCAGCGACGTGATTCGTGTCTACACGACGCGTCCCGACACGTTGTTCGGCGTCACCTACATGGTGCTCGCCCCCGAGCATCCGGCCGTGGAACGACTCACCACGCTCGAACAGCGCGCCGCCGTCGACAGCTATCGACAGCAGGCGGCGACGAAAAGCGATCTCGACCGCACCGACCTGGCCAAAGGAAAGAGCGGTGTCTTCACCGGCGGCTACGCGATCAACCCCGTCAACGGCGAACAGGTTCCGATTTGGATCGCCGATTACGTGCTGATCAGCTACGGCACCGGGGCGATCATGGCGGTTCCGGCGCACGACGAACGCGACCTCGAATTTGCCACGGTGTTCCAGATTGAGGTGCGACCCGTTGTCGCTCCGAAGGACCAGCCCCAGCATGGCACGCCCGGCTTCTTTGAGCATGGCGTGGCGGTCAATTCCGGACCTTACACCGGCTTGCCCACGTTGGAATTCAAAGCGAAAATCACCGGCGATCTTCAGGCGAGTGGCCTGGGCCGCAAGGCGGTCAACTATCGCTTGCGAGACTGGTTGTTCTCGCGTCAGCGATACTGGGGCGAACCGTTTCCGCTCTGGCATGAGCTCGATGCCGCCGGTCAGCCGACCGGATTGTTGCGCACCGATCCCGAAGCATCGTTGCCGGTCCGCCTGCCCGAGATGGCCAATTTCAAACCGACCGGCACGCCCGACCCGATGCTCTCGAAAGCTCCGGACGACTGGTTGTACGCGACAGCCCCCGACGGCACTCGACTGAAACGAGAAACCAACACCATGCCCCAATGGGCCGGTTCGTGCTGGTACTACTTGCGATTTGCCGATCCGAAGAACAGTCAACAGTTTCTCGATCCGGCGATCGAGAAGAGCTGGTTGCCGGTCGATCTGTACGTCGGCGGAGCAGAACATGCCGTGCTGCATTTGCTCTATTCGCGGTTCTGGCACAAGGTGTTGTTCGATCGCGGCCATGTCTCGACCGTCGAACCGTTCCAGCGATTGATCAACCAGGGGATGATCCTGGGTGAGGTCGAATTTACGGGCTACGTGTTGGGCGAAGCGCAGGGTGCGAAGACCGACGGATCGCCGCGCCGCTGGATCTCGGTCCGAGACCTCACGGCCAGTGTCGATGAAGAAGGTACGGCCACGCGCATTGTCGAACAGACGGGTGAAGTCGCGTTGCCCGTGACGCTTGATGTCGATGCGGTCGAGAAGAAGGGGGACTCGTTCGTCTTGAAAGAACAGCCCCAGATCGTTGTCGACAGCCGCGCTTACAAGATGTCGAAATCGCGCGGCAACGTCATCAACCCGGACGTGGTCGTCGACCAGTTTGGCGCCGATTCGTTGCGGTTGTACGAGATGTTCATGGGGCCGCTCGAAGCGGTGAAGCCGTGGAGCATGAAAGGCGTGGAAGGCGTTGCTCGCTTCCTCGGCCGAGTCTGGCGCATGATCATCGACGAGCAGCACGAAACCGAAGTCAAACTGAATCCCGCCGTGCAAGACGTGCCGGCCACTGCCGAGCAGTTGCGGGTCGCGCATCGAACGATCAAGGCGGTGACACGTGATGTCGAATCGACCGGCTTCAACACGGCCATCAGCCGCATGATGGAATTCGTCAACGAATTTCTCGCCCAGGATGTTCGCCCCCGTGCGGTCATCGAGCCGTTCGTGCTGTTGCTGAGTCCTTTTGCTCCGCACATCGCGGAAGAACTCTGGGGCGTGCTGGGGCATTCCAAAACCCTCGCCTATGAATCGTGGCCGACCTACGACGAGAAATATCTGGTCGAAACGGAGGTCGAAATCCCGGTGCAGCTGAACGGCAAGCTGCGCGGCAAAGTCACCGTTCCTGCCGGCGCGGATCAACCGGCGATCGAAGCGGCCGCCAAAGCGGATGCCACGATCGCCGGCCAACTGGCCGGCAAAACGATCGTGAAGACGGTGTTCGTCCCCGGAAAAATGGTGAACTTCGTCGTTAAATAATCGGACGACGACACATCAGGATCGAGTCGACGGCGCCACGAGCATCAACGCGGTGCCCATCAACCCTGTGGTGGATGGGCCCGCCGTCGCCGTCATCGACTCGATCCCGTTGCGAATCTTTTCCATTGATGCTGCCCGCAGCGAGTTACTCGGCCACGACGGGATTGACCAGCACGCCCACGCTTTCGATATCGACTTCCATCCGATCGCCGGCCTTCAGGAACAGCGGTGGTTTGCGAGCCACGCCCACGCCGGGCGGAGTCCCGGTGAAGATCAGGTCGCCAGGCTGCAGCGTAATCAACTGCGAGATATGGGCGATCACTTCGTCCACACCGAAGATCAGTTCCTTGGTCGACGAGTTCTGCACGGTTTCGCCGTTCAATCGCAGACCGATCCGGATGTTGTGCGGATCGACTTCATCCGACGTCACCAGATAAGGACCGGTCGGTGCGAATGTGTCGGGCGTCTTGCCCAGCAGCCACTGTCCACCCGGTCGCCCCTTCTGCCAATCGCGAGCCGACACATCGTTGCCCGCCGTATAGCCGGCGACGTGCGAGAAGGCGTTCGCTTTGGAAATGTTCTTGCCCCGCTTGCCGATGATGACGACCAGTTCGGCTTCGTAATCCACTTCGTGCGAGACTTTCGGCAGAATGACCGCCTCTTCGGGGCCGATCACGGTCTGCGAGAATTTGCTGAAGACCACCGGTTCGCTGGGAATCGGCGAATTCGTTTCGATGGCATGATCGCGATAGTTCAGTCCGATGCAGAACACCTTGTCGGGATTGCCGACGGGAGCCAGCAGTTTCCCGGTGACGAACGGACCCTTCACCATGGCGGCCGCCAGAGCATGTGCGGCTGCGGCCAACCCTTCCGGAACGGTCAGAATCTCACGCATCGTCGTGGGCAGCTTGGGATCGACTTCGCACAGGTCGACATAACGGCCATCCAGCGCCACACCCACAACACGCGGTCCTCGATCCGTTAACAGAGTGGCCAGTTTCATCAATCATCTCCTCGAAATAAAGTGTCTCAACCGATCCGCCGAGTTTTTCAGAATCACCCAAAAGTGGTACAGAGAGGCCAATTAATGTAGTCCGCCGCACCCCGATTTGCACCCCACCGAGCCACCCCGTCGATCGATCGTTTGCCGCGGTCCCGATTTTTTGCAAATTTGCTTGGCCAAGTTGGCCAAGTTGGCAAACATCCCTGTTTTGTAGCGTTTGAGCCACTTTTGCGTTTGGCAAAGTTGGCCAAGTTCCCTATTTCGTAGTGTTTGGCGATTTGCCTTCACGACGGGGCCGGCAGCCGGGACCTGCACGGACAGTTCTTTCGCGCGGACAAAGAAGGCGTCAGCGGTCAGACGACGATCTCGGCACTCCAGCGAACCCACCCCCCGCATCCAACTCCTGTACCACCCACCGCCGCCGCCACGCTCGTCAGTCCCGCCCCCGCCTTCGATGCTGACCCAGTCCCCAGTCCGGACGCGGTCTCGATACGAACCACGCCGAGTGTCAGACCAGCGACCCCCCAGTCCCCTCGCCGACCTCGCCACGGCCGACAACCACCACAGGATCCGTTGGCCGATCACGGCCAGCACGGTCGCACGATGCGGAGCTTTGATCTCCCTGTTCCGCACCGTTCGCCGTTGAGGCTGTTTCTCAATCCGACCACATCCGAGTCTGGCATCCACTGGCCGAGCAAGTTCCAGCATCCCTGATTCCCCCCCCCAACTGATTCGCACACAAAAACGCCTCGGGTCCACTGACGATCAAACCCACATTCCCACGCTGCCCACCGAAATCCCTCGCCGCTGCAGACGGCGACTGACGTGCGGCAGCGCGTCAG
>CAIQIR010000017.1 GCA_903871875.1 uncultured Schlesneria sp. | reverse complement strand
TCCACGCATTTTGGCGGCTACTCATCGATCTCATACACAAAAACCAATGTCAGCCGCGAAACCCGGCTCCGGTTTTCATCTGAATCGACGCACCCCGTCCGCGGAAAATCAGCCGGGCCTTTTTTCAGGGACGACTATTTACGGTTGATCGCGAAAGTGTTAGCGGCCGACAAACAGATGGGGCGGCATCGGCTTGATCTGGCGGATGATCGGGCGGAAGTCCAATTGCGCCAGGACCTGCGATTCCACGTCGATTCCGGGAGCGACTTCGATCAGCTCCAGCCCGTCGCTGGTCAGGCGAAAGACGGCTCGCTCGGTGACGTACAGCACTTCCTGTTTTCCGTCGCGAGCCACCACACCGCTGAAAGACAATTGTTCGACCGTGGTGACAAATTTGCGATGCATTCCTTCGCGGACAATTCGCAGTCGGCCATCGGCGACAGCAACCTCGAGTCCCCCTGAAGTCAGCGTCCCGCAGAAGGTCACGCGTTTCGCCGTTTGCGAGATGTTGATAAAGCCCCCGACGCCCGCCAGACGCGAACCGAACCGCGAGACATTCACGTTCCCCTGTCCGTCAATTTGAGCCGCCCCGAGTGCTGCGAAGTCCAAGCCGCCGCCGTCGTAAAAATCGAACTGCGCCGGTTGGTCGATAATTGCCTGGGGATGGACGGACGCGCCGAAGCTCAGGCCTCCGACAGGCATCCCACCGATCGGGCCGCTTTCCACCGTCAGCGTGACCTGATCCAGCAAACCGCGTTCAGCGGCGATTCGCGCAATCCCCTCGGGCATACCGATACCCAGATTGGCGATGGCACCGGGCACAAGTTCGTCACAGGCACGCGACGCGATGATCCGTCGTTCGTCCCAAGGCAATGTCCCTAATGATTGGAAGCTCGCCGTGGCATCCTGCATCGAGGCGGGCTGGAAGTAGGTCTCGTTCAGCGGTTCGGCGAATGTCTGGTGATGTTCGTCGGGATCCGCGACGACGATCTGATCGATCAGGATTCCCGGCACGCGCACCTGACCGGGTATCAAGGGATGGTCGAGCAGTCGTTTCACCTGCGCGAGGACAATTCCACCGCTGTTTCGCACCGCCTGAGCGATCGGCAACACTTCGCCGATGACCGCTTCTTCGTCCATGGACAGGTTGCCGAAGGGATCGGCGGCGGTGGCCCGAATCAATCCCACTTGAATCGGAAAAGCTTTGTAAAACAGCCACGTTCGACCCGAGAGTTCGATTCGCTCGATCAAGGGGATCGTTGTCATCGGGTTCAGTCGTCCGCCGCCGTACTCGGGATCGACAAATGTTCCCAGCCCCACATGGGTAATACAACCCGGTCGACCCGCGGCAATATCGCGGTAAAGCTGACAGATCACACCCTGCGGAAAGTTATAAGCTTCGATTTGATTGGCCAGTGCCAGCCGACCGATGCGCGGAGCCAGGCCCCAGTGGCCACCGATCACGCGACGGATCAATCCCGCGTGACCCAGATGGTTCAACCCGCGTGCGTTTCCATCGCCTTGCCCCGCGCCGTACACCAGGGTCAAGCCGGTGGGCGAGCCACTGGTCAGAAATCGACGTTCCAGTGCCGCCGTCAGCGCCTCGGGATGCGCGGCGCCCACAAAACCCCCGCAGGCCACGGTGGCCTGGTCGGGGATGCGAGAGACCGCTTCGTCGGCAGTACACGTCAGCTGGTGGATTCGGTGCATTAGCCCCACCAGCCGCCGTTGACGTGAATGGTCTGTCCGGTCACATAGCTGGCCAGGGGACTGCACAAGAACAGAATCACGTTCGCGATTTCTTCGGGTTCGCCAAACCGCTGCAGCGGGATCGTCGACAGCATTTTCTTGCGAACGTCGTCAGGAATCGTCAGGGCCATTTCCGTCAGCACGACACCGGGTGCCACGGCATTGACCGTAATGTTTCTGGCGGCCAGTTCCTTACTGAGGACTTTCGTCAGTGCAATGACTCCCGCCTTGGCAGAGGAATAATTCACCTGTCCGTACAGTCCGATGACGCCCGAGATCGAGGCCATGCTGACGATATGCCCGCCGTCAGCCAGTCTGGACTGGGCCGCTTTGCAAACGTTGTAGACGCCGGTCAAATTGGTATCGATCACGTCAGACCATTCGGCGTCGCTCATATTCTTGATCGATCGATCGCGAATGATGGCGGCGTTGTTAATGACGATATCCAGTCGCTGGGTCTGTTTCAGGACCTTGTCGAACATCTGTTCGACCGCCGCTCGATCGCGAACGTCGGCCGGCAGAGCCAGCGCGCGATCGCCCAGTTTTTTTACCGCCTCGGCGGCTCGCTGTTGATTGGTGCCACTCGGATCCTCGAAATAGTTGATCACGACGTAGGCGCCGGCGGCGTGCAGCGCTGTCGCGGTCGCCAGTCCCAACCCCTGTCCCGCCCCCGTGACGACGGCCACTTTGCCCGAGAGATCAATGATATTCATGCGAGATTGTCCCACCGTTTGGAGAGTTCACGTGATTCTGCGTTGATTCGATATTGGGGACATCCGACGAGCCCGGACAATTTTCTCGACGTGTCTGTGGTGATTGTGGCCAGTTTCGTGGCCGATTCAACCTTGTCCCGTCAAAAAGACGTTGTCGAGGGGGCTCTTCCGTCCCGCCGAATTTCATCACAGAGACCCGCCATCAGCCGACTTTAAGCTGAGTCTGTCCCTCAACGAGCAAACAAAAACCCCGGCCACAGTAGTGGCCGGGGTTGGCAAATCATGAAATTCGGGCAGGGAATCGTCGTTTGAGGGATCTGTCCCTGCCGACCCAGCCATGCTTCAGGTCAAATCCGCGAGGGATTGTGGTCCTGATTCGTGTCCGAGCCCCAGGCAATGCCCCGGCGTTCAAGAGGCCAGCAGGCCGTGCTTTTCCAGGTACGCGATCACTTCGTCGGCCAGTTGTTCGATGCTCTTGGTATTCGAGTCGAGAACCAGTTCCGGCTTTTCCGGGGCTTCGTACGGGTCGGAAATCCCGGTGAAATTCTTGATTTCGCCGGCACGAGCCTTCTTGTAAAGACCCTTGGGATCTCGCTTTTCGCAGGTTTCGAGCGAGGCATCGACGTAGATTTCGACGAATTCGCCGGCCGGCATAATTTCGCGAACTTTGTCCCGATCGGCGCGGTACGGCGAAATAAAGGCCGTCAAAGCGATGCTGCCGGACGAGGCGAACAATTTGGCCACTTCACCGATGCGGCGAATGTTTTCGGCGCGATCTTCGGCGGAAAAGCCCAGGTTCTTGTTCAAACCCATGCGGATATTATCGCCGTCCAGCACGAACGAATGCTTGCCGCGCTGGTGCAGTTTGTGGTCGACGGCGTTCGCAACGGTGCTCTTGCCGCAAGCCGACAAGCCCGTAAACCACAGCACGGCCCCCTTGTGCCCCTTTAATTTGCAGCGTTCTTCTTTCGACACGGCGTGTGCGTGCCAAGTGACATTGGTGGCCTTTTGCTCGGTCATGGACGAGAAACTCCTTGCGATTCTGCGACTTTTCTGCGGTTCGTTTGATCGAAACTGACGATCAATGCGTGTTGTTCAAAGTGTAGGCAATGGGCAAATCCGTGGGAAGTCAGGCTGCGTTGCCGAGAAACCGGCCTGGAAACGAAAAATGGACGGGAACCGATGGCGAGCACCGCGTGTCGAACCTATACTGAATTTTCGCGAACTCCAGGAAGAACCCCTATGACCGACTCATTGCCGAACCAACCACTGCAAGACGTCCACATTCGTGAGACGGTGCCGCTGGTTTCGCCCCGTTATCTGAAACAGGAAGAGACGATTTCGGATCTGGCCGTCAAAACGGTCATTGATGCCCGCGAATCCGTCAAACGGATTCTGGTCGGTGAAGAATCGCGGATGATCGTTGTCGTCGGTCCCTGTTCCATCCACGATCATGTCGCCGCGCTGGATTATGCCCGTCGCCTGAAAGAATTGGCCGACAAAGTCCAGGACAAAATCCTGGTGATCATGCGGGTCTATTTTGAAAAGCCGCGAACGACAGTGGGCTGGAAGGGGCTGATCAACGATCCGCATCTGAATGACACGTTCGACATCGCGACTGGCTTGCGGATGGGACGGCGAATCCTGCTGGAAATCGCCAATATGGGATTGCCCGCCGCGACCGAATTGCTGGAACCGATCACTCCCCAATACATCGCCGATTTGATCTCGTTGACCGCGATCGGAGCCCGCACCACCGAATCACCGACCCATCGCCAGATGGCCAGCGGTCTTTCGATGCCGGTCGGTTTCAAGAATGGCACCGATGGCAGTTTGCAGGTCGCGATCGATGCGATGGTGGCTGCCAAATCACAACACAGTTTCCTGGGCATCGACAACGGGGGACAGACCTGCATCGTCAATACGAGTGGAAATCCGTGGGGATTTTTGATCCTGCGCGGCGGTCGTTCGGGCCCCAATTACAGTTCGGAAAGCCTCGCGGAATGCCTGAAACGCCTGACCGCAGCCAATCTTCCCCCGCGGTTGATGGTTGATTGCAGCCACGCGAACTCCAACAAAGATTACCGGCTGCAGCATACCTGCTGGGACGATTGTTTGACTCAGCGGCTGGCGGGCAACAAAAACATTGTCGGTCTGATGCTGGAAAGCAACTTGCAGCCCGGCAATCAAAACCTGACCGCTGATCTGAAGCAGCTCAAATATGGCCTGTCGATCACGGACGGCTGTATCGGCTGGGAAGAAACAGAACAGCTGATCCTGTCAGCTCATGAACGGCTCTCGGCCGCCCCCCTGTAATCGTGCACCCGCGATCGCAGTTCGCAGATACGTCCGGGGGCGATCAGGCTGTCACAGGATCATCGATAAAACGCTGATGCCAGAGTTCGAACATCAGTAGCAGCCACAGCCGCGCGCTGTGGTCCCATTGTGACGTGAGATGTTCTTCCACCAGCCGACGAATCGTTGACGGTTCAAAGTAACCGCGGTTAAGTGATTTGCGGTCCAGCAGCGTATCGGCCAGCAGCGACCGCAATGAACCGCGAAACCAATGGTCCAGCGGGACGCCGAATCCCATTTTTCGGCGGGTCTGAATCGAGTCGGGTAATAGATCTTTAAACGTCTCGATCAGAATTCGTTTGCCACGACGGCCCTGTAACTTCAGTTCGCGGGGAATCTGCGCGGCCAGTTCGACCACCCGATGATCCATGAACGGACTGCGGCATTCGAGACTGAAAGCCATACTGGCAATGTCGACTTTCGTCAGAATATCGCACGGCAAATAGGTCTCGACATCGACGCACGTCGTTCGCTGGACAAAGTCGCTTTCCGTACAGCGACGGTAGGCATTCAATAGAAATGACGCCGAATCGTATTCATTCAACGTGTGCTGAAATTCATGCGAGAACAACGCCGGTCGGCGAGCGTCATCGAAGATGCTGACCCAGTTTGCGTAGCGGCGCTCGGGTGATTGACCCAGCGCCGCCAGAAAACGCTTCAGCTGTCGCAATCGCGATTTTTGTTGTACTGACGCGGGGATCTTCTGCCAGAGAGGGCTGCTCAGTGCCGAACGGACCAGTCCCGGCAGGCGATCGACTTTGGCAGCCAGATCCACGGCCAGATAGCGATCGTAGCCCGCAAACAGTTCGTCGCCGCCGTCGCCCGTCAGTGCGACGGTCACCTGCTGACGAGTCAGCTGCGACAGATACATCGTGGGAATGGCCGAACTATCGGCGAACGGTTCGTCGTAATGCCAGGTGAGTTTCGGCAGCATTTCCACCGCCGAAGGGTCGACGACGAATTCGTGATGGTCGGTACCCAGTTTGGCCGCCGCTGCGCGGGCATAGCTGCGTTCGTCGAACTTCTTTTCCGTGAATCCAATCGAAAAGGTGTGGACTTTTTGTGCCGACAATTGCTGCATCAGTCCCGTGATGATCGTCGAGTCGACTCCGCCCGACAGAAACGCACCAAAGGGAACGTCCGAACGCATTCGCAGTTGCACCGCTTCGGTCAGCGTCTCGCGTAATTCGGTTTTCCATTCCTGCGGAGATCGGACTCGTCGATCCACGGCGGAACGGTCCTGGTCGCCCGATCGTGAGCCCTTCACGCCGGCGGGATCGGCCAAAGTGGATTGATCGAATGTGGGTCTCGTTTGGCCGGGGGTTGGCCGCTGATACGGAGCTTCCCAATAACGCTGGACGATCAAATCGCCCGTCGCGGCGTGAAATTCGGCCCAATGGCCGGGAGGAAGTTTTGCAAAGCCGCGCAGCATGGTCCGGGGATGCGGCACATATTGCAGTGTGACAAAGTCGGCCAGCGCCAGCGGATCGACCTCGCGGGGCGTACCGGGCACCTGCAGCAGTGATTTCAATTCACTGGCAAAAGTCAGGCGTCCTTGGGCCAGACGATAAACCAGCGGCTTCTGACCCATCCGATCGCGAGCCAGAAACAAGGTGCGACGTCGATCGTCCCAGATGGCCAGTGCGAACATGCCACGAAAGTGTTGCACGCAATCGCGGCCCCATTGCTCGTAGGCGTGAATCAGGCACTCGGTATCGCTGGCGGTGCGAAACCGATGGCCCAACGCTTCCAGCTGCGGTTTCAACTCACGGTAGTTGTAGACTTCGCCATTGAAGGCGATCCAAATCGTATCGTCCTCATTCGACATCGGCTGGTGGCCGCCGGACAGGTCGATAATCGACAATCGTCGGAATCCCAGCGCCGCGCCGCCGGCCTGTTCGCGATTCGACGTGGCGAAATATTGGCCGGCATCGTCCGGTCCACGGTGACTCAGGACGTCAGTCATCCGCCGCAGTACCGATTCATTCAGCGGTTCGGCTTGCTGCGTCCAACTTCCTCCCGTGATGCCGCACATGGTGATTGTTTTTCGGTTGAAACCCGGCCGAGGAAAAGTGTCAAAGCGACCCGACGTTCAGCCCCCACTGTTGTCGTGGACATCGCCCGGCTCAGAGCAGTGGGCCGTCGTCTGAATCAGGTCGGTTTCTGCAACAGTTCGCGATAAACCGCGGCATACGCCTCTACCATACGCGGAATATTGAAAGTTCGTTGAATCCGTTCGCGGCCGGCCTGCCCCAGTTTTTCTTTTAAGCCCGGTTCATCGATCAACTGCCGTAAAAATTGCATGAAACCGACCGTGTCGGTCAGTTTCGGCAGAAATCCGGTCTCGTCCTGCACGACCAACTCGCGATTGGCCGGAATGTCGCTGGCAATCACCGGTTTGCCCAGCGACATCGCCTCCATGATGCTGTTGGACATCCCTTCAAAGCTGCTCGCCAGGCAAAAGACATCGAACAATTGCATCCAGCGCGACGCGTCCTCGCGATGCCCCAGGAAGCGGACGTAGTCCGTCACTCCGATATCGTGTGCGAAGCGTTCCAGCCGTTCTCGCTCGGGGCCATCTCCCACAATGACCAGGTACAGCCGCGGGCGAATCTGTCGCAAAGTTTCGACCGTCCAAAGGAGATCTTCGACACGCTTTTGCTTGGCCAATCGCCCAATGTAGCCCGCCACAAAGGCGTCTGCGGGAAGTCCCAGTTCCGTCAGCAAGGCCCGCCGAACTTGTGGATCGTTCGCTACGGCTGCCGGGACTTCGATGCCGTTGGGGATGCAGCCCAGTTTCTCGGGTGGGATGCCTCGTTCGCGGTAGAATTCGACCACGCTGGGGGAGTTCCCAATCAGGCGATCGGTGCGGCCCAGCAGGCGACGGTCCAGCCAATGCTGCCATCCCGCCTTCCAGCTATCGACGCAGCGTTCCGACACCACGATCTTCGCCTGTGGGACCACCCCGGCACACAATCGGCCATAAGCATTCGCGGCAAACAGCCAGGTATGCAGGATGTCTGGCTGCAAGCGACGAAGTTCTGCCCGCAGGTGAGAGAATGAAAACGGATCAAACTTGGCTCGCTTGCCAATGATCGTCAGGGGAATATTCGCGGCGGCCAGTTGTGCTTCGTACGGCCCGCCGCGCGTGAGAGCGATCGCCGAAACATCGAATTCGTCTCGCGGAAGTCCTGTGGCCAGCAGCGTGAATTGTTTCTCGGCCCCCGAACGGTCGAGTGTCGGAATCATCAGAACGATACGAGACTTAGGCACAATAGATTTCGAGCCATGAGAATTCGACGGGACGTTCGTTCACGCGGCGGACAAGACCCTCACAGAATCTCCAGCGTGGGCATTTTGGGGGCGACGAGTAGCTGTTTGGCGATTTGAATGGCCACTTGTTCGCAAATGTGGATCAAGGGTTGCCGGGACGGATTGTCTTCGGAAAACAGGCTGGCAATGCGCCCCGCGTCTCCGCGAATGCGAATCCCCGCTTCGATCGGCAGTTCGCCCAGGAAGGGGATCTGCAGTTCTTCCGCTTTGGCCTTCGCTCCGCCGCGACCAAAGATTTCGCCGGACATGTTTTCGACAATCCCCAGCAAGGGAATTTTCACTTGATTGAACATGCTGATCGCCTTGATCGCGTCGAGCAACGCGACTTGTTGGGGCGTACAAACCACCACCGCACCGGCCAGTCCCAGGGTCTGTGACAAGGTCAGCGAGATATCACCCGTTCCCGGCGGCAGGTCGATGATCAGATAGTCGAGTTCGCCCCAATCAGTGTCTTTCAAGAACTGCGTGATCGCTCGGTGCAATAGCGGACCTCGCCAGATCACCGCCTGGTCGGGCTTTAAGAAATAGCCCATCGAAATGACCTTCAGTCCATCGACCAGGACGGGCTGAATCCGTTCAATTTCCTCACCCGATTCGGTGGTGACCTTCATGGCCGTGGGGCGATCGATCGACCCCACCATGTGAGGCACGCTGGGGCCATAGACGTCGGCATCCATCAGTCCGACCTGGCATCCGAGAGTTTTGAGGCCATAGGCCAGTGTGGTGGCGATGGTGCTTTTGCCGACGCCGCCCTTGCCGCTACCAACCGCGATGACGTTCTTTGCTCGCAGGCCGAACGTTCCACCGGACATCAAACCGCGAACCACGGCCGTGAAATTGACGTCGACCTGACTGGAGGGACTGACTTGCTTGATCGCCGTGCGGATCGATTCCGTGATCCGTTCGCGGCGTGGATAGGCCGGCGTGGGAAGTTCCACGTTGACGGTGACGTTCTCGCCGACAATCGTCACGCCTTTCAGCATGTCCAGATCGCCCAAAGCTCGACCAATTTCGGGATCCTGCAATCCCTTGATGCTCTGTAATACCTGAGTTTCCGTCACCATAACTGATTCCAGTCTCTGCCAAGACATTAATACTATTTTTGAAGACAATCCGGGTTACCGAGGGATCTGATTTCGCCCGCCGAGTGGTCGCTTTTGCTTTCGCAGGAAGAGCCGCACGCTGGGGACGACGTCGAAGCCAATTGTCGTAAACTGTTGTAGCAGTGTGTTTCGTGGCGGACAACAACCGGCATGCCTTCTGCGTACGAATGAACTGGATTTTGCGAACGAATCTGATCACAATCAAACTTCGCCGCATGTTCATAAGGCCTTTTTGACAACATTGCGGGTCATCGTTCGTGCTGCGCGCAGGGATGTGCGGCGCGATTTCTGTGCATGGGTGATCGTTTTTTGTGCAATATTGTCCGTGCGTGGAAATGAACTTCGGGTCCGTTAATGTTAAAGTCCGTTCAAATGGCACGTCGCGTCGGAAGAAAGGGTTGTTGGCATTCTGATTGCTCGTGAAGTTTGCACAGCAGAGGCCCTTCGGCGCTTATCCTTTGTTTCCAGTTTGAAGGTACAACTAATGAGTGGTAGCACGGCTCGATTTCAGGCGATTCAGGCAGTTACGAAGTACGCACCTATCTCCCCTCCCCTTAATTTTGCGGAGACGCCCGGTAGCGAACTGTTCGGTACGAACGTTTTCAGCGTCAAGGTCATGAAAGACCGGTTGCCGAAAAGCGTGTTCAAGTCGGTCATGAAGACGATCGAGCTGGGCGAACCGCTGGATCCGGCCGTGGCCGATACTGTGGCCGCCGCCATGAAGGACTGGGCGATTGAAAAAGGCGCCACTCACTATGCACACGTTTTCTATCCCTTGACCGGCCTGACCGCCGAAAAGCATGACAGCTTCCTGGCTCCAGACGGCGCCGGCGGCGCCGTCAACGAATTCAGTGGCAGTGCCCTCAGCCAGGGCGAACCAGACGCTTCCAGCTTCCCCTCGGGCGGTATTCGCGCGACGTTCGAAGCCCGTGGTTACACCGCGTGGGACGTGACCAGCCCCGCTTACATTCTCGAAAATCCCAACGGCACGACCCTGTGCATCCCGACTGCGTTCTTCTCGTGGACCGGCGAAGCATTGGATAAGAAGACGCCGTTGCTGCGATCGATGAAGGCCCTCAATACGCAGGCTCAACGCGTGCTGAAATTGTTCGGTCACAAGAACATTCCGCTGGTGACCGCTTCGGCCGGTCCCGAACAAGAATACTTTCTGATCGACCGCAATTTCTTCTTCGCTCGTCCTGACCTGATCAACGCCGGACGAACGCTGTTCGGAGCCGCTTCCCCCAAGGGTCAAGAGTTCTGCGACCAGTATTTCGGTGCGATTCCCGACCGAGTGCTCGCCTACATGCTCGAGTGTGAACGCGAACTGTTTAAGCTGGGTGTGCCCGTCAAGACCCGTCACAATGAAGTGGCTCCGAGCCAATACGAAATCGCACCGATCTACGAAAACGCCAACGTCGCTGCCGATCATCAGCAATTGTTGATGCTGACGCTAAAGAAAGTGGCGGCAAAGTATGGTCTGGAATGTCTGCTGCATGAAAAGCCCTTCGCCGGTGTGAATGGTTCGGGTAAACACCTGAACTGGTCGCTCGGTAATGCGGTTCAAGGAAACCTGCTCGAACCAGGCAAGACTCCTCACGAGAACATGCAGTTCCTGGTCTTCTGTGCGGCCGTCATTCGTGCCGTGCATAAGCACAGCACCCTGCTGCGAGCCGTTGTGGCTCATGCCGGTAATGATCATCGTCTGGGTGCCAACGAAGCCCCGCCCGCCATCATCTCGATCTTCCTTGGCGAGCAATTGGCCGACGTGTTCGAGCAGATCAAGAAGAGCGGTAGTGCTTCGACCAGTAAGCTAGCGGGCATCATGACCGTCGGTGTCGATACGTTGCCTCCGCTGCCAAAGGATGCCGGCGACCGTAACCGAACCAGTCCATTTGCCTTTACCGGTAACAAGTTCGAGTTCCGTGCTGTCGGTTCAAGTCAGTCGCTGTCCGGACCGCTGGTGGCGCTGAATACGATCATGACCGAATCGTTGGACTTCATCGCCACCGAATTGGAAAAGGCGACGGGCGGCGATTCATCGAAGCTGGCTGGCGCCGTTCAAGTTCTGTTGAAGTCGATCATCAACGAGCACGGTGCTGTCGTGTTCAACGGCGATGGTTATTCGGAAGAATGGCATGCCGAAGCAGCGAAACGCGGCCTGCCGAACAACAAGCAGACGATCGATGCCTTGCCGGCGATCACCGATCCGGCGGTTGTGGCAATGTTCGAAAAGTACAAAGTCTTGACTCCACGCGAAGTGGCCAGCCGCGAAGAAATCTACTTCGAACAATACGTGCTGACGTTGAACGTCGAAGCGCGACTGACCCAGGAAATCGCCAAGACGATCATTTATCCGGCTGCCCTTCGTTACCAAAGCGAATTGGCCGCCGCGTCGACCAGCTGCAAGTCTGCAGGTATCGATTTCGACGCCTCGTTGCTTACCAAGCTTACGGGTTTGATCAAAGCTCTGTGTGAAAAGACGGCAGCGCTTGAGCACCTGAACGAAGAAGGGGGACACGGCGGACACGGCGTGAGCAACCCGAAACAGGCCGCCGATCGTTGTGCGAAGAAGGTCAAGCCGGCCATGGAAGCGGTGCGAGCCGTCGTGGACGAATTGGAAACAATCGTCGCCGACGACCTCTGGCCACTGCCCACTTACCAGGAAATGCTCTTCATTAAGTAACCGCCATCAGCGGCTGACGCGCGATGAGGGTCATTCCCGCAAGGAAGCCTCAGATGCGTTGGATGTGAAGTGAAGATGTCGATTTACCAGCAGTCCGAGATGGAAACATCTCGGACTGTTGGCATTTCAGGTCAAAGGGCCGTTCCAGACGAAATTCTCTGATAACGCGATGAGCTCAGTCGGCATTCGCAAGCCTGCTGATCAGGCCAATAGTTCGTTGGCTCAGATGGCTCGGACGAGTTCGATTGCCTGTTCCATGTCGTCGGGAAGCGGGGCCGAAAACGTGTGCCATTCGGTGGTCATCGGATGCGCGAAGGACAATTCCAAGGCATGCAACGCCTGTCGCCCGATGTAGGGTGAAATGGGTGCCAACGCAGGCTCACCCGGCTTGGATCGCTCGCGGTCAGGTTTCAATTCACCCAAGAGGGCATAGAAATCATCGCCGACGACCGGATGCCCAATGGTCGCAAAGTGGACGCGAATCTGATGCAGGCGACCGGTACGTGGCTTGGCCTTGATCAACGTATGTCGCGAGAATCGTTCGACAACTTCATAGTTCGTCTTCGACGGCTTTGCATCAATCGCATCGGCCTGGCAGGACATCAGGGCACTCGACCCGCTGCGGGCCCGGCCAATCGGTAAATCGATCGTCCCGGTATCGGTTTTCAAGACGCCGTCGACAATGGCCAGGTAGGATTTCGCGATGCGTTCGCGTTGAAACTGCATCGAGAGCAACCGATGCGATAGATGATCCTTGGCTAACGCAACCACACCGCTGGTATCACGATCAAGACGATGGACGACACCCGGTTTCGAAGCGCCCGGAAATGCCGAGTTCCGATCCAGATAATGCTGGACTGCATTCGTCAGTGTTCCCGACGGATTCTGTCCGGTCGGATGCACGATTAACCCTGCCGGTTTGTTGACGATCAGCAGCCATTGATCTTCGAAGACGACGCCGAAGGAGATTTCTTCGGCCGGCATCAGGTTGTCGGGAGGCTCGAGCAAACGAACGGTGACCTCTTCATTGGTGAAGACTCGCCGATCGGGTGCCGCCACCTGGCCCTCAACCGTCACTTGACCCGCACGAACCATTCGGTGCATGCGCCAAGGTGTGTAGCTGCGAAAATGCTTCGCGAGGAAGGTGTCGACGCGGCATCCCGACAAATAACTTTCAACGACGAGCGTTGCCGAATGCATCGATCACTGTTTCCTTCTGAAGCTCAAATCCCAAGCCCAAATTCTGACAACACGAGCCCGGAGTTCGATGAAAGAGGATTCCCTCCGAGGCTGTTTTCGCCAGCAGTCTAGTTGATCGCAAGGATCTGAAGTTCCAGTCAGATCGGTCTCGAAATCTTAGACAGCGTGACGTGGGGGGGAGGTGGTGGATTGGCGTGATTGCGTTCCCTGCCCGTTTTGGGGTGTTTGCAGGAGCCGGTCGCACCGTTTTTTCACTGGGTACTGAGACAGCTTTCGGGCTGAAATCCTTTTTTTGAAATAGGTTATGTCATCGCGTGATTCATCTTTTAACAGGCGGTGAATCTTATTCAGTCCGGCGAACGACACAAGGCACGGAATCAGATTGTGGAGTTTTGTCGAAGTCTATGTCTCTCGAAATCCGATCTCCATGAATGACAAGCAGAGTCTTTTCGGCTGTGAGCAACGGCTTTGTATTCGAGCAGCGGTATTGAGGGAGCTCCATGGACGATCAGAACTCGATGAGCCAGATGGATCGTCTGCAGCAGCTTCCCGTGCGAATCTCGGCTCGCATCTGCCGTCAATCGATGACCCTGGACCAGTTCCTGGCGTGGGTTCCCGGTACGGTGGTTCTGTTTGACGAATCGGCCCTGTCTCCTCTCGCAGTGTGTCTGGGTGACAACACTGTTGGTGCAGGTCAGGCGGTCAAATCGGGATCCAAAATGGGACTGCGCATTCAACGAATTGGCAGCACCGCTCAGCACGACAATTCGATTGAGCCCTCGTCGGTTGTCTCGTGAATCACAACCGCCGTGTCGCGTGAGCAGCCCTTTCATCTGATTGAGCTGCGACTTTGCGACTTCCCATCGCGCCCGTCTATGATGTTTTGATACGTCGTATCGCTCATCATTTTATCGGGACACCGTCGCCATGAGTCCGCCGCAGAAGTCCGAAGGGGTCGTTCCCGCCGACGACGAGCAAAGCACTTATCGACTGTCCAAGGAGTCGCCGCTTGCTCCAGAAGGGATCCAGCCGCCGCCACCGGTGATCACCGGCTTCCCTGCCAAGAAATCCGGCAGATCCAGGCGACCCGCCACAGGAACATTGGTGGGCTATAACGCGTTGGTGTTTCTGACCAGCGTCTGCGTGATGACGCTGGAACTGACGGCGTCTCGGCTGATTGCCAAACATGTCGGTTCGTCGCTGTATACGTGGACGTCGGTGATCGGAGTTGTCCTGGCTGGGATCACGCTGGGGAATTGGCTAGGCGGCTGGTTGGCCGACAGGTACGACCGCGGTCGTTCGCTGGCCTGGATGTATCTGTTAGCCAGCATCTCGTGTGGCAGCGTTCTCTGGCTGGACCAATTGGTCTCGTCGATACCTCGGCCCGAATCGCTCAGTTGGCCGCAGTGGGTCGTGACATTGGTCGCGGCGATTTTTCTCCTTCCGGCGCTCGCGCTGGGAACGACCTCGCCCCTGGTGGCGAGCATGGCGCTCGATCGAAGTTTCAAGACAGGTTCGACGGTCGGGAATGTTTATGCGTGGGGTGCATTGGGGTCGATTGTCGGCACGTTCCTTACCGGATTTTATCTGATCGATGTGTGGGGCACCCGTTCGATCGTAGGGATGACGTCCGCGACATTGGCGATGCTTGCGGTGATCGTTGTCGGATCGCGTGTCGTGTTTCGGACGGCCGTCGTGTTGGGATGGCTGCAACTTCTGGGCTGGATGATGCTCGCGGCCAATTCCAAATCCGAGGTATTGGCGGCGGCGGGAAACGTCGCCGCCAATTGTGTCTCTGTGGCCCAATCGGAACGGGGCTCGGCCATTACGCGGGACAAATTCATCACGTTTGGCCGCAAGCTGGGTGACAAGCTGCACGAAGTGGGTTTGATCCTGAGGTTGCGCGACGACCCTTTGCGAGCGTATCACGACGAAAGCAACTATTCCGACATCGGTGTTGATGAGTCAACGGTCGATGGCAAGGTCGTTCAATCGCTCAGGCTCGATAAGCTGATTCACAGCTATTATGACCCCGATGATCCGACATCGTTGCATTACCATTACGAGAAAGTCTATGCCGCCGTCACGAAGAAAGTCGCCTGGACGTCGTCGTTCGAACCCTTGAGTTTGTCGCTGGCTGAACCGATGGGGATCACCGTCACCGCCGACAACCTGCCCAAGGATGTCTTTCTGGATGGCGAGACCGCCACGTTGCGGATCGAACGTCCCACTAACGAGACCTTCGTCCAACTGCTGGCGATTTCTCCCGATGCACCCTATTGGTCGGCCCTGGAACAGCTGCAGCTGGAAACGAACAAACCGGATTGGGGCGGATTTTCCGCTGTCAGCCTCGCGCAACTTCCGGAGGGTGTCGTCATCCCGGATGAGTTCGCCGATTTTCTGAGGTTCGACCAATCGCTGCAGGTGCTGATTGCCTATCAGCCCATCTCGAATGAAATTCGCAAGCGGTTGATCGTCAACACCACTTCGGGTGTGTGGTATCAGCAAGTCGATGGCCTTCGCCGCGGTGCACGGCGCATGTCGGCCTGCTTCTACGGGGGGGGCGGGTACATTTTTCCTCGCTGGTTTTTGCACGAATTTCCGGGCAGCGTGCGGATCGATGTCGCTGAATTGGATCCTGCTGTTCACAAAGCGGTGACGACTCAATTGGGGCTGACTGCTGAGCAAGAGGAACTCATTCAGACGACCATCGGCGACGCACGTAACTTTGTCGACGACCAATTGCGTGAGAACTCCAGACGCAAAGACCGACAAGAACCGCCGATCGAATACGACTTCGTCTATGCCGATGCCTTCAATGACTTCAGCATTCCATGGCACCTGACGACGTTCGAGTTTTTGCAAAAGACCTACGATTTGCTCAGTGAACGCGGTGTCTTTCAAGCCAACATTATCGACATCTATCCACGCACCGAGTACCCCGGTCAGGTCGTTGGTCGGGCCGAAGTCGAATACGCCGGTCGCTTACCTCGTGGTGTGTTAACGGGCGATGCGCGACGGGACAAAGTCGTGCCCGCCGCTTCCGCGTTCGCTCCGCTGGAGGTCATGGAGCTACTAACCAACCGTTATCGACTGAGCATCTCACGCACCATCTCGCCGCCGGACACGATCCGGCTGACGAACGTCAAATGGCCCGACATCAAGCCGCCCACGCAACTGGATCTGAGCAAAGGTTTCCAGCCAGAAATCAATGTCGATGCCGAACGTCAGGACTGGCGCAAAGCGATCGAACAACTGGAGGTGCTGGCCAAGCAAAAGCAGCCGATCGGTGTTGCACTGCCGGCGGAATTGACCATTCCGGAAACTGCGGTGGGGAATTGGATCCCCTTGTCGGAACCGTTCGAATCCGTCGAAGTGTATCGGGTGCAGGGCAATAAATATGTGCTGGGTTTTCGCGGGCTCGTGTCGGAAGATGCCGCGATCAAGCTGATCAATCTCGATCCGCGGAATGCCGAATGGGTGGATGCCGTGAACAAGGCCGCGGCCAAATCGCGAAGGCGAGGTCCCGGTCGATTTATGGGACGGTACGTCGCGACGGCGGCCCGGGTCTTTCCCTGCGTCTATCTGTTCTGCACCTCAAGTCAACATCCGGACGATCAGCGAGACACGTTTGTGATGGTCTGCTCACGCGGGCCGCTCGATTTAAATTCGCTGGACGACACAGGCGATTGGCGGGGCGGTCCCTTTGCGTCCATGGAGACCTTGCCTGGTTCCAGCGAGCCGACGTTGAGCGGACAAATGCGCGCTGTGATCGCGCTGGCCGAAGGTCAGATCTTGACCGACGATTTCGCCCCGGTCGACAATCTGCTGGTGCCGGTTTTCGATTCCCAAGAGTGATCGCGGTCGCCACTCGACTACCGTCAAACGATCTCTTGGGGCATTCGTTGGCCGCATCAGGCCACCGCCCTCGACACCAATAAAACGAGCCGGACGGTTTTTAATCCGTCCGGCTCGCGCTGGAACATTGAGGTGGTCACAAGGTTGTTTGGCGTCTGGGTTCCAGCGATTGTTTTTTGACTGCTGACTGGTCGTCAGAATCAGTCGAACAGGTTCTTCATTTTCGGATCAGCAGATCGAACGGCCGAAATCGTGCGGGCTCTGATCGAGGGCACCAGCCGGTTTGCTTCGGGAGTTGGAGCAGGGTTCGGCGACGGCGGAAGCGGTTCCGACGCTTCGCCTTGATACGGCGGTGGAGTTTCTAAAATGGGGACTTCATGCCATTGTGCGGTCGGAACCGGGGGCCGCGAACTGCCGGGCCCGCTTTGGTAAAATTGGCTTTCGGATTCACGCGAAGGTGAAGCCACACATCCACAAACAAAACCAGCAGCGATCAGTGCCAGCACTGGTAACTTTCGAAAAATGAGCATTGACGGGCTACCTTGCTCGGCGCAAAAGACTTCCATTAAGTGCAATCCGTTGCGTCCGTATCGAGATAGCCACCGGGCATTCCTATTGCCACTTACGAGTTCGTTACCGCACTCAGAATCGGCAGATAGCAACCGGCAATGTCAGGCAATTGTCGCCGTTTGAACGGTCCACGATGAGATCGGTGCGGTCGTACCGTCTGCCCGTGAAAAACGTCGTGGGCAATGTGTCTGGCCGAATCCTGTTCCGCTGGTAAGTCGTCATGTTCGCTTTGGCGAAGGCGATTCGAATTTGGGTCGCGATCCGACCGCGTCGACTTTTCGGGTCGAGACGATCGTGCCACCCTCGGCCCCCGCACCGGGACCCATCTCGACGATCCAGTCGGCGGCGGCGATCAGCTCCGGATGATGTTCGATCACCAGGACCGAATGTCCTTCGCGGACCAGTTGTCGCAACACGCGGGCCAGTTGCTGAACGTCGGCCGAATGCAGGCCCGATGTTGGTTCGTCCAGCACAAACAATGTTGATCCATTCATTCCGGCTGATTTTGCGAGTTCCGTGCCTAACTTGATTCGCTGAGCCTCGCCGCCGGAAAGAGTCGTGGCGGATTGTCCCAGCTTCAAGTAGCCCAATCCCAGATCGTTCAGAACGTTGAGCGTCTTCGCCAGTCGCGGAAAGTTTTGAAAGAATTCCGCCGCGGCTGACAAGCTCATCTCCAGCACGTCGGCCACAGTCTGATTCCGGTAGCGAACTGACAAAATGGCCGGAGCGAACCGTCGGCCATCGCATTCGGGACAGCGAACATCCCAATCGGCAAACCGATGTTCATCGACCGGCAAATGGCCTCGGCCGGCACAGCCAGGACATCTCGCTTCGGGAACCCCCAGGCTAAAACTTCTCGCTGTGAAACCCCGTAACCGCGATTCCTTGGTCCGAGCAAAGACCTGGCGAACTTCATCCCACAAGCCCGAGTACGTCGCGGGGCTCGAACGGGCCGAACGTCCGAGCGGCGATTGATCGACTCGCACCAATTTCGAGAAGGCCTCGGCGCCGGTCAATTCGCGAAAGGGGCCACCGGCTGGCACGCGTTCGCCCAGGGCTTGTCGCAGCGCGGGAACCAGCGTCTGGATGATGAGTGACGTTTTTCCTGATCCACTGACGCCGCTCACGCAGACGATCGATTTCAGCGGCAACTCGAACGAGACTTCCTTCAAGTTGTGCAGCGTCGCCCCCGTGAGGCGAACCGCCGTTGGTGCGCCCGCTTGATGAACAGCGGTTGTTTGTGCGTCGGCGCGAGACGAACCCGCTGGCACGACGGTATTGACCGATCGATGCTCGCTTTCGCTTTGACGTGCCGCCAGCAAAAACGGACCGGTGATGGAAGCCGGATCGCGGGTCAACTCATCGGGAGTTCCGGTAGCCAGTACCTGACCTCCGAGCAGTCCCGCGCCGGGGCCCAGGTCAATCACATGGTCGGCCGCGCGAATCACATCCAGATCATGCTCCACCAGCAGCAGGGTATTGCCTTCATCGCGCAAGCGAAACAGCGTCCGCAACAGCCGCTGTGTTTCGCGAGGATGCAGGCCGGTTGTCGGTTCATCAAGGATATAGCAGACCTCGGTTAACTCACTGCCCAGGCAGGCCGCCAGTCGTGTCCGTTGAAACTCACCGGCCGACATCGATTCACAGCTGCGGTCCAGAGTGATGTAATCCAAGCCCACGTCAATCAAGAACCGCAGTCGGTTGGCGATCTCGGGCAGGATGTGCTGCGAGGTGGTTTCTCGTGGCGCCGACACGGTGTCGGCAGTCCCCTCCGTCACACGAGCGGCCGCGACCGCTGGAAGATCGTTTGATTGACCTGCGAAATAAGTGGACCAACGATTCACCCTCGCGGCTGCTTCGGAGGGTAACAGGGCACAGAAGTCTGTGATGCTCGTCCCATCAATCTGCACCGCGCGCGCGATCGGCCCCAACCGAGTTCCCTGGCACGCCTCGCACGGATGTTCCACTTCATTCGCATCGGTTGTCGCGCCCAGGCCGTGACATGCCGGACACGCCCCCGCAGGACTATTGAAGCTGAATGACCGTGGTTCCAGTGTCGGGTAACTGGTACCGCATGTCGTACACGCCAGCCGGCTGCTGTAGAGCCGATCATGCCAGACTCCGTCGACGTCATGGCTGAGCAGACATTGCCCCTGGCCCAGTTGCAGTGCCAGTTCGATCGATTCTTCCAAGCGGCTGCGAATGCCGGCTTTCAAAATCAATCGATCGACGACAATCTCGATGTCATGCGGTTTCGATTTCGCGAGTTCCGGGGGATTGGCGGCATCGACCATTTCACCATCGACACGAGCTCGGACATAACCGTCCTTGACGATCCTCGCGAACACATCGGCATGCGAACCGGCGCGAGCCCGAATCAGCGGTGCCAGTACAACGACCTTCTGGCCGGCCTGAAATCGCAACGCCTGTTCGACGATGGCCGTGCGGGACTGGGCGGTCACTGGCTGGTGACACGTGGGACAAAACAGTTGGCCCAATCGCGCGAACAGCAGCCGCAGGTAGTCATAGATTTCCGACGTCGTGGCGACGGTGGCCCGCTTGCGAGGCCCGCGCACATGCTGCTCGATGCACAGTACCGGGGGAAGTCCATCCACAAAATCCACGTCCGGCCGATCGATGGCCTGCAGCAATTCGCGAGACCGCATTGACACCGACGAAAGGTAGCGGTGTCGTCCTTCTGCAAAAATGGTGTCGAACGCCAGCGAACTTTTGCCACTGCCGCTGACGCCCGTCACGACGGTCAATTGGCCGAGCGGAATCTCGACATTGATATTTTGCAGGTTGTGAGTCCGCGCACCGTAGACGCGAATCGAGGACGGAATCTGAGCTGGCCCCTGTCCTTGCAGGCTCAAAATCAAAGCGTCGGTGGGAATTGATGCGTTCATGTTGCTGTTTATTTGCTGACGGTCGGCGACGATTGTCTTGTGAAAATCAAGGTGATTGTGCGATCAGAAATCGACGGCACAGGAATTCCGGCCATCTCGTTTGGTCGCACTCCCATTCCGTGTTATTCTCTTCCCCACTTTGCCATATTGATTGATTAAAGGAGTAACTGATACTGATGAATGCTGAACCCCTCACCGATTCCTCCAGCCGCAAACAACAGATTCGCGAACAAGCCCACGCCAATCGAAACGCTCAGGAAAACAAAGACGAACTGAGCCGCGAGATTGTCGCCCGCTGCATGGCCATGCCCGAGTACCAGCAGGCCAAGACGGTGCTCTTTTATATCGATGTTCGCAGCGAAGTGCGCACGCGTCACGACCTGACCAACGCATTGGCCAGCGGCAAGAAGATCATTGTCCCCTACTGTGTCGACGGCGAACTCGAACTGTTCCACCTGGAACACAACGACGAACTGGCCATCGGCATGTACAAGATTCTGGAGCCCAAGGCCGAATTGCGGACGGTGGCCTCGAAGAAGGTCGATGTCAAAGAGATCGATCTGGTGATTGTTCCTGGTGTGGCGTTTGATCGACGTGGTGGTCGGACCGGTCACGGCAAAGGCTATTACGACAAGATGCTGGAACATGCTCGACTGGATACGCCGCTGGTAGCGCTGGCGTTCGAGTGCCAGATGTTTGACGAAATCCCGATGCAAGAGCACGACGTCTTTATGGACAAGGTCGTCACCGAAAAGGCCGTCTACGATGGCCTGGGTCGAAAGTAAGCAGCAACGGTTTTCGTTCATCGACTTTTTCCTATCGAGTTTTCCCCGTGAGCACATCACCGCACCTCGCGATTGTTGACGATACGTATGCCGAAGCCTTTCGCAGTATCTATGCCGAAGTTCTGATCACCGCCCGTGATCGAACCTGGCTCGATCACGCCTGTCAGGCGGCCACGGGACATGCCAGCAGCAGCATCTTCTGCGAATGCGAAGCTGGCATTGATCGCTACGTGGGGTCGGGCGGTGATGAATCGTTCGTCACGCCCGATGGACGGCCCGGTGCCATCGTTCAATTCCATGTGCCTCGGTTCAAAAAGGAACGGGAAAAGCTGCTCGAAAAGGTGTTGCTGCATCGATTGAGTCAGAACGTGCTGACCTGTCCCACGGCTGCCTGTTTTAACCTGCTCGATACCGAACCCTATTTCAAACTGGGACGCAAGATCGCGCTGTTTGGTGACGGATACCAATTCCGCGCCGAACGCTACGGGCGGAAAGTGTGGGTCCTTCCGATCATGGGGGGCGAATTCATTCTCGATCGACGATTCGGTTATGCCGACGGCATCATGGGCGGCAACCTGTGGTTCTTTGCCGAGTCGGTCGATGCGTCACTCGCCGCGGCAGAACGCGGTGTCGTGGCTCTCGAAAAAGTCCCCGGTACGATTGCCCCGTTCCCCGGTGGCATCGCCGCCAGCGGATCCAAAGCCGGCAGTGCTTACTCCTTTCTGTTCGCCAGTACGAATCATCCTTTTTGTCCCACGCTGCGAGAAAAACTGGGCGAACAATCCCAGGTTCCCGCCGGCGTGAACTCGATTATGGAAATCATCATCAACGGTCGTGATCTGGCCACCGTGGCCGCCGCGACCCAAGCGGTGATTGCCGCCACGGTCGAGACGCCGGGACTGATGAAAATCTCGGCCGGCAACTACGGCGGTCGCTTGGGCAAAAGCTTTATCTATCTGCTGCCGGAAAAGCATCCGGCCTGAACGCGATCTCTGTCTGCGGCAACGCTGGTCTGCGCGACCTTGATCGCGCAACAGGAGTCAAGCGACTCCCGTTGTGAGCCCGTTCAATTCACAAACAGGAACTCGTTGCTGTTGAGTAACAGTCGACACAAGTTCGCCAGTCCATGGCGGTCCTTGTACTCGACGAAATCCGTGGTCTCAGCGGCTGTCGGGTTGCGGCCGAGGATCAATCGAACGGCCCGGTCAATTTCCGCTGTTGAAGCGGATGTTGGTGCTGCTGTTGCCGCCGGTTGTCCGGCCAGTTCCTTTTGAATGCGAGCGGCCAGATGTTCGCAGTGGCTGGCGATAAACGCATCGTTCCACAGTGCCAGAGCCTGCTGTACCGTGACGCTGTTGCCGCGCGCCGGCGTGATCTGATCGCCCGAGGGACAATCGAGTGATTCCATGAACGGATCGGGAAGCGTGCGGAACAGGAACCGATAGATACTGCGTCGTCGACCCAGATCGCTGTTCGGATCGAACTTCGCATAATCGACATTCGGAGTGACATGAACGCCAGGCTTCAGATCGAACTGCCGGTCCGAAGGGCCGCCCATTCGCAGGTCGAGTCGACCCGCAATCGCCAGCACGGCATCGCGGATCGATTCGGCATCCAGCCGCGTGCGGTTCATGCGCCACAGCAATCGATTGTCGGCATCCTGGGCCACGCGCGGGTCGGCATGCGCCGCGGCGGTCGCTTCTTGACCATGTCGACCGGGCGAAATGTCGACCGTCTGTCGATAGGTCTCGCTGGTCAGAATCTGCCGATGCAAGGCTTTCAGCGATTGACCATGATCACGAAATTCAACGGCCAGCCAATCGAGTAGTTCGGGGTGCGAAGGCGTTTCGCCCATATGTCCGAAATCGTTCAACGTGCCGACCAGACCCCGTCCGAAATGATGATGCCAGACCCGATTGACGATCGAGCGCCAGGTCAGTGGGTTCTCGCGATCGGTCAACCATTTGGCGAGCGCCGCACGTCGTAGCGACTCGGGCGATCCAGCAGGAATCTCAAACTGCGAATTCAAGGTCGAGACGCAGCCGAGTGCTCCTGGTCCCCGTTCTTCGCGAGGATTACGGATGTCGCCGCGATGCAAGATCTGAATCGGTCGCGGACCTTTGGGAGGATGCATCGATCCATCGGGTTCGAAGTCGGCTGCGGCGGCATAAATGAAACTCGGCGCGGGCAGCGCTGCCAGTGCCCGATTGACGACTTCCAATTGTTGATGCCGCGCCAACTCTTGTTGCTGAGCCTCCGTCCGCTCGGCGCGGGGCAGCGCGAGAATCGAAGCGATCAGTTCCGATTGCAGATCGACCCGGACCGGCGTCTTGGCGTCGGTCAACGACAGCCGCAGGCGACCGATCAAATGCGAACGGCCGTGTCGCTGGTGCAGCAGGATCCGCAGTCGCTGGGCCGCGGGCGCGTTGCATTCGGCCGCCGGATCGGGCGCGTGATCAACGGGCACCGAAGATTTGAATTCGAAGATCGCCCGATGCGGCTTCCCTTCTTGAGGATCAATGCCCCAGGCGGTGGGTTCGTTCTGGTCGATGGCCTTGGTAATTTCCCAGCCGCTTTGATTGAAGTCGGCGGTGGCATTCACGAGAGGTTCCGGCTTGTCGCGACCGTCGACATACACTTCGATTTCGGACAAGTGAAAATTGCCATTCTCGTTTCGGCCCGGCCCATGCTGCGGCAGACTGTCGTCGGTCAGTACGTCGAGTCGAATGGCCGTGATCCGTTCCAACGGTCGGGGCGGCTTCGCGGCCGTGGGCACCGACGGTTCGGTTCCGGCTTTGGGGTCGGCGTCAGGGGCCGCCAGATTTGGCAAGGTGAGTAAGCCCGTCACGATCGTGACGGTATCTTTGTCGGGTCGCGCACCACCGGACAAGATCGACCCGTCGGCCAGTTTCGTGAGTGTGGCACCATCGGATGACGTGAACGATTCGGCATCGACGACCTGCCAGTCCACGGTGGCTTGGCGGTGTTGTTCGGCCCAGGCCGCGACTTGCCGTTCGACATCGGCTGACAACAGGGACGCCAGCGCCGCGGGGGTTCGTTGTTCCAGTTCAGTCTTCCGCAGAGTCAGCTCCGTTCGTTGACGCCCCACTGCGGGATCCAGGTCATAGCGGCGATTGGCTCGCTCTACTCCGGAAAAGATCGCCTGCAACGAGTAATAGTCGCGCTGGCTGATCGGATCGAACTTGTGATCGTGACAGCGGGCACACTGCACGGTCAGGCTGTTGATATTATTCATCACCGTGGCCAGCATGTCGTCGCGATCGAGGTAGCGGGCAATCTGTCGGTCCAGCGTGTCTTCGCGAATGTCGCGCAGCGCGCTTTCATCCCACGGCCCGGCCGCTAGAAATCCCAACGCGGGCGTGAGCGAGGGTTGATCCGGGAAGAGGACGTCGGTCGCAATCTGCTCTTGAATGAAGCGGTCGTACGGCGTGTCGGAGTTCAGTGCCTGAATCAAATAGTCACGATAGGGCCACGCATGTTCGCGAATGCGGTCCTGATCGTTGCCGTGTGTTTCCGCAAAGTGCGCCGCATCCAGCCAGTGACGTGCCCACCGCTCGCCATACCGGGGCGAATCCAGCAACTGATCCACCAGCTTGTCGTAGGCCTTGGGATCCGGATCGGCCGCAAACGCGTCGAGCTCTTCCGGTGTCGGGGGCAGGCCGATCAAGTCGAAATACAGGCGACGAATCAACGTGCGACGGTCGGCCTCGGGGGACGGGGCGAACTGATGTTCCGCGAGTTTCGCTCGAATGAACGCATCGATCGGATGCGAAGGAGCAGCCAACCCCGCAATGACAGGAATGGCTGGCTGCTGGAGTGGTTTCAGTGACCAGAGGTCTTGTTTATCTCGAATTGTTCCCGCGGCCGAATCGGGCCATTTGGCTCCTTGATCGATCCAGGCGCGCAGCAGGCTGATGTCGTCGATTGACAGGCGATCTCCTTCTGGCGGCATGACCAGATCGCCGGTTCCCGACACGAACTTGATCAACGGGCTGTCGGCACTCTTTCCCGCCACGATATTGGGCGCGTACGACTCGCCGCCAGTCAGCGCGGTGGTCCGCACATCCAGCCGATAATCGCCCTTCTGTTTTTCGTCACCGTGGCAACGCGTGCATGCGCGTTGAAAGATCGGCTGAATATCGCGCACGAAGTCGACCGTCTTCGTCGTAGCGGGCGGTCGCTGTTCGTTGTCTGCCGCCAATGCGCAGCGTCCGCCGATCACGCTCGACGTGATCGCCATCCACAGCCAGATCCGCCAGAAACGGTTGCTCACGAACTTGCCTCTATCGGGAAGGAACCGATCAACAGGGATCTCGCGTCTTGCCAGACGGCCGCTTGTGAGTTGCCCCTCAAGCTGACCGCGCTTCGATCCAGTGTAACACATCGGCGAACACAATTTCGTTGTAGGTTTGATCTCCGGCGAAGTCAATCGGCCGTTCGCCCGCTTCGTCGGTCGTTTGCCGCGTGATCCTTTGTGGTTGTCGTTTGTCATTGGATTGCGTCACAATCGATGGAATTGTCTTAATTGGACTCTGCTCTTTCCGACTCGTCATTAAATTTGGCGACCAATTGGAATGCCCGTCGTCCATCATCTGTTTTCGGAATCATTGATGTCTGCGGGAATGCTGGCGCTACTGGAACGATCGATACGAGTCGATGCCCGCAGCATTGAACAGCATCTGTTGCGTTTCTTACTGCTGATCAGCATCTGGGGGGCCGTCAGTATCGTGGCATTGACGATTCCGTATTACGGAGCGTCGGGATTGCGTTTTCTTTCTGGGATCGTCTATCTCAATCTTGCGTTTATCACTCTTTTGGGAACCACCAGTTTTTCGTCGGCCATCTCGGAAGAAAAAGAACAGGGGATGCTAGGGTTGCTGTTGTTGTCAGGGGTCAGCCCGCTCGGAATCCTGTTGGCGAAATCAGGGGGGCGATTGATCCAGGTGTTATTGTTGATCGCTGTTCAATACCCTTTCACATTGTTGGCGGTCACTTTGGGAGGTGTCCGTCATGATCAAGTTCGCGCACTTTATCTGGGGTTGTTTGCTTACGCAGTGATGCTGACTGGGATTGGGTTGTGCTGTTCGACGTTCACGAACAAAAGTCGCTCCGCGTCGCACCTGGCCGCGCTGGCCGTGCTGGTCTATTTTCTCCTTCCGCTGGTCAGTGAGCAGATCCTGCAGAACTCGTTGACCGTTTCGCCGCTCTGGACGAGTCCGCTAAAAGTGGTCGCGGCATCGAGCTTGTTTCTGAGAATCGGCGAGATCCTGGCCACCGATTTCCATGAGTCATCTTTCAGTATTCAGGTTGTCACCAACTTGGCGATGGGAGCGGTCGGTTTCTGGCTGTCATACGGTCTATTTCATCTCGGCCTCGTGAATCTGACGCCTGAAGGGACGACCCGCGGCCGGGTGACGCGTTCTGTCCGTTTCTGGCGGTGGAGTTCACCCGGCCGACCGTGGAAAAACTCCTTGATGTGGAAAGACTTTTATTTTATTGCCGGTGGTCTACCGGCCCTGGTGATTCGCACCGTCGCGTACATTTCGGTTTACCCACTTTGTTTCAGCTGCGTCATCCCGCTGTTTGGGGGAACTCCGCCGGGAATGGCGATGGAAATGACCGTCCAGTTTATCTGCATCATGACGGTGATCTGCCTGGTGTTGGAAACGACCGTTCTGGTTGCCCGGTCCTTGTCTCAGGAATTGAAGTCGCAAACTTTCGGTCTGTTGTTAATCCTCCCGATGTCAGCAGGAAACGTACTTTATTCGAAGATTCTCGGTTCGCTCCTGGTTCTGACACCGGGAATCCTGTGCTTGTTGGCAGGTGTCTTTTTCTTTCCGGCAGGTCGCGAAATGATCCGAGAACTTGTCTTGTTTCCGAAATGGACTTGTTTCGCCCTGGCATACGCGGTGTTCATTCCCCACGTCGCCGCGGCAAGGGCTGCGTGGGGACGTCAAGACGGCGTTCTTGTCGCGCTAGGTGCCGCGCTGGTCTATCATATTTTGACGATGTTCCTCGTGCTGAGCCTCGTCAGTCCGTTCTTCTCGTCGGTCTTGTTTTGGATGGCCATCCTGGGACTGCTTGCGCTGAGCGTTTATTGCCAGCGACTGGTCCGACGTCGAGTGGAATCGATCGCCGCCCAGTAGTCCGCCACCCGGCCTCAACCCGCCGCCGCGTTGTCCCTCTTCGTAAATTCTTTCAACCACCGATCGTCCCATAACGAGGGAAACGGATTGGACTGGGGCGGATGAGCGGCGAAGGCTGCTTCGTTCAGTTCCAGACCCAGGCCTGGTTTTGTCGGCAACAGGTATTCACCCTGGCGGCAAGGATTGTCGCCGTGGACGAAGTCGCGTCGCCAGGCGACGTCGAAGTCGCCGAAGTTTTCCTGCACCAGCACGTGTGGTGTCGACCAGCCGAAGTGGATCGCCGCACAGAGTGCCACCGGACCGATCGAACAGTGCGGCGCCAGTCGCAGGTCCTGCGGCTGCATCAACGCGGCAATCTTTTTGCCCACGGATAAGCCGCCGCAGTGTGCCAGATCCAGCTGCACGATATCGCAGGCGCGCATCGCCGCCAGTTGCGCGAATTCTTCGAGTTGATACAGCCGCTCACCCGCCGCGATCGGCAAGGGTAACCGTTGCTTGACCTCTTTGAGTAAATCCAGGTTCCAGGGTGTCACTGGTTCTTCGTACCAGGCCGGTCGATAGGGCGCCAGGCGTCGACCCATTTCGATCGCACATTCGACCGACAACCGGCCATGCACTTCGATCATCAGCTCGACCTTGTCGCCGACGGCGGTTCGCACGGCAGCGACGACGGCTTCGACTGCCTGCATCGCCTCCTGCGACATCTCTTTCCAGGCGGTGCCGAAGGGATCGAACTTCATCGCCGAGTAACCCAGGGCGACAACCTGTTGGGCTTTGGCGGCATAGTCGGCCGGCGTCACCGCGCCGCCGTACCAGCCGTTGGCGTAAGCCGGCAATCGCTCGCGAGCTCGACCGCCCAGCAGTTTGAAGACCGGCTGACCGCATGCTTTGCCGATCAGATCCCACATTGCAATCTCGACGCCGCTGATCGCCGTCAAGATCGTAGGACCGCCCTGGTATTGGTCACGGATCAGACCGCCGATCGTGCTTTCCAGATCGAACGGGTCGACTCCCAGAATTCGCTCTTCGACCCAATCCTTCAGCAGGCATTCGACCGCTCGTTCCTGCCACTCCAGCGACGCTTCGCCGATACCGGTCAAACCAGTGTCCGTGGTCAGTCGCAAAAACAGATAGTTTCGCAGACCTGCGTGCGTCAGAAACGTTTCCAGTCGGATGATTTTCATGAGGCACGCCCAGGCGAAGGGACACAGGAGTGATCAAAGTTTCTCAGCGATCCGGCGACGTTCAGAACATCGATGATCGAATGCCAGCCCCACGACGGATGTCATTGAGGTCAGGTCAAACCGTTCGCCCCGACACCCGATCGGCGATTGCCCTTCGCTTACAGAATTCCCTCACCCCACTCGTCGTCGTCGGTCGTTTCGGGTGTTTCGACCGGCGGTGGTGGCGGGGCGTCTGCTGGCGGCAGGACTTCAGTCGTGAGCTGAATTTCGGTGATGACTTCGACTTCGAGAATTTCCACGGTGAGACCGCGTTCGCGATCTTCCTGAGACAGCGCCGATCGGACGATGGTTGCTTCGGGTTTGGGCGGAGCGGCGGGGGCGGGTTCGATCCCGAAATCGATCGGTCGGCGTTCGACATCACTGGGCCGCTGGATGGGACGAGGCACCACGATGCGTTCCGCGACGATGTGCATCCACGACCCTTCGCGGCAGCCACACATCAGCGAGGTGACGTTGCCCTGCAACTTGCGTTCATTTCCGCAGAACGTACAGCGCCAAGTCCGCCGGACATCACCGCTCAATTTATAGCCGGGGCCTCTCATCCGCGCCGCCTTTCCGAAGTGCCGATTCGATTCGCAAATTCTGACCGATGTTCGTTGTCTCATGACATGTCGTCCCACGATTCTATCTGCTGAGCGTCCCACGACAAAGCTCATCACCCCTGTTGCTCGGATTGTGTGGCGTAGATGCCAAAGTCAGGTGCCCGCCATTCAGGCGCCCGCCATGACGTTCCGCCGGCCTCTGGGATCCCATGATTCGGCCGTTTCGATGGCAAATTGCTTGGCCAAGTTGGCCAAGTTGGCAAACATCCCTGTTTTGTAGCGTTTGGACCTGTTTTCGAGTTGGCCAAGTTGGCCAAGTTCCCTGTTTCGTAGGGTTTGGCGATTTGCGGTCGTGACCGGTCCTGCAGCCGCCGCCTGTTCGGCCGCTTCTTCCGCGTCGGCAAAGAATGCATTGGCGGCAAGACGTTCGCTTGAGCGACCAAGCGGAGAAACCCCTAACGGCCGACCCCAAGACCACCCGCCACCGCGGCTGGTGACGGCGCGAGACTGGCCGGAATCGTGGACGATGCCAAACCGCCAGGCGCCGATTGCTATCGGCAAACCCTCGGCGGCAAACATCCACCGCACGAGTTGCCGACCGACCACGGCCAACACGGCAACCAGCTCCGGGTTCCTGATCCCTGTCGGTCGGTCGATTCGATCGGAAGGTTGTCCAACATTCCGACGGCGTTCCCACTTCCCATTCGTCGGCACAGCATGATTCCACATCGTTCGCTCCGTTCTTAATCCCTCGCACAACCCGCCACACGGCTGGTCGCGAGAAAAGCCCTGTTTCTGACACGGACGCCCCATTTCCTGGCCATCTTCGGTGGCGACTGAACGGCGACGTGTTGTCAGTAGCTAAGATACGAAAAAAGAGACGCGGGCCAAGATCAAAACGCGTCTTGTTTCCAAACGTTTGGAAGATTGGTCAAAAAATGGAAATGTCGTGGAGTTAAAGCGGGAAGGAAGGCGGGTTTAACGCGATCTCATTCGGAAAGAAGGGAACGCCAAGGAGGCAGAGGCTCTAGGACGCAGGGAGGCGCCAGGTGGTTGTCCAATTGTTTGGCCGGGGCTTCTGAGGCTGACCGGTCCTTCAGACCTTTGACCATGTTGGGGGATTGGTTCCAGGGCCTGCGACGAAGACGTCTCCGACCCTGGCTGGTGGGCTGACCGGCCCGTTGGGCCTGAGGAGGAATGTGTCTCAAAAAGGAGGGGCACGGAATGAGATTGGACCCGGTCTCATTTCGATCTCTTGTTTTGCGGCGAGGCATTGGCTGTACGCTTTTGCCCCGTTGAAGATCAGAAGTCGACCATGCCTCGGTTGATGGTCAGGTTGGGTAGTGCGTCTTTGAGGTCCTTCACGCCGACGTCAGTCACCTTGGTCTTGGTCAGATTGAGCGTGGTCAGGTGCTTCAGTTCGTTGATCGACTTCAACCCTGTGTCGGTAATCGCCGTGGCTCGGAGGTCGAGTTTCGTGAGTTGGTCGAGTCCAACTAGCTGTTTCAAGCCGGCATCCGTAATGCGGGTTTTCGAGATGTTCAACGACTCCAGTTTTTCAGTTCGCCGATGCTCTTCAGGCCGTCATCGGTGATTTGTGTCTTCGAGACATTCAGTGTGGTCAGATGGGGGAGTCTGGTCAGTTCGCTCAGGCCGGCATCAGTGATGTGGGTGTCGCCCAGGAACAGCGTCGTGAGATTTGGGAATTCGCCGATCGTTTTGAGACTCTGATCTGAGATCTCGGTCTGGTCGAGTCCCAGCAGCGTCAATTGTTTGAGTCCGATCAGTTGTTTCACGCCGATATCCCGGATCGCCGTGATGTCCAGATGTAGTGCCGTCAGGTTTCTCAGTTTGCCGATCTCTTTCAGGCCGACATCGGTGATCCGAGTTTCACTCAGGCTGAGTGTTGTGAGGGTGGTCCGTTTCGCGACTTCCTTCAGGCCCTCATTTGTGATCCGGGTGCCACTGAGGTGCAGTGTCGTTAGTTGCGGGAAGTGAGCCAGTTCGGTGAGTCCCTCGTCAGTGACAGGCACATCGTTCAGCACGAGTGTGGTCAGATCTTTGAGGTGAGCAAGCTCGTTCAGGCCGGCATCCGTTAGCTTGGTCCCCACGAGGTTCAGCGAAGTCAGGCCGGTGAAAGAACTGAGCAGGTTTGCGTAACCGTCGCTGAATTTTTTGTTCCCCGTCAAATCGATGCTGATGAGGGGGTGACCGGGCACGGATGCGTCTCGCGTGATCTTGCCGCCCAGCAGTTCAAGCTCCTCAATGGCCTTGGCCTCGTCATTGTCTTCGGCTGCCGCGAACAGGCCAACCACGACGAGAGACAGCACGATCGGAAAGTCAGGCATGATCCTGCCTCAGCAATGAGGTTTGCGAATCAAGGCAGACAGGGGCCGTGATTGACGGAAGAAAGACATTCTGACATCGTAGTGGTGAGCGAACGTGGCTCGCAAGAGCGTGGCGATTGTCGGGTAAGGTATTGGCCTGGGAGTGTTACCGACGGGGAGTCCACTGGAGAGTTCTGGCCGCCGGAAAAAGGAAATGTTGTGGTTCGTCTGGATCGCCTTTCGAAATCCTTTGGTGCGCAGCAGGCGGTTGACGCGCTGAGCTTCGAGATTCCCGCCGGTCAAATCGTGGGCTTTCTGGGGCCGAATGGGGCGGGCAAGACGACGACGCTGAAAATGTTGACGGGCATGTTAGAGCCGACGAGTGGTACGGCCAGTATCTGCGGATTCGATCTGAAAACCGATCCGATCGAAGTCAAACGGCATGTCGGCTTCGTCCCCGAATCGGGGGCGGTCTTTGAATCGCTGACGGGTCTGGAATATCTAGAGATGGTCGCCTCGCTGTATGGCATTCCGCAACAAGCCGCGCGCGACCGCATTCGCCAGTTCATCGCGTTTTTCGATTTGAGTTTTGAAACGCTGACGGAAAAACTGCTGGGCGCCTATTCGAAAGGGATGCGGCGGAAAGTGGTCATCACCGCCGCACTCTTACACAATCCGCCGGTGGTCTTTTTTGATGAGCCGCTGGACGGTCTCGACGCGAACGCTGCTGTCGGCTTCAAAACGTTGATTCAAACGCTGGCACGCGAGGGCAAGACCATCGTCTATAGTTCGCACATTCTGGACGTTGTCGAGCGTGTGTGTCATCGCGTGCTGATCATCGACAAAGGGAAGCTGCTGCTCGATGGCAAGCCGGATGAACTGGTGGCAGCGCACAACGCCGGCACGCTGGAGGGGCTGTTCACGCAGTTGACCGGGGGTGGGGGAATCGAACGCCGCGCCGAGGATTTCGCGAGAACCTTTCGACCATGAATTTCTTTTTCCAGACGTCGTCTTCGCCGCCGGGTGGGTCCATCAAGTCGCCGCAACAGACGTTGCGCCGGCTGTTTCTGATGCTGTTTCTGCGCGGGCATTCGTCGCGTGGGCTGCAGCTCAAGAAAGTGCCGGGTTCGATTGGACAAAAGCTGGCAATCAGTTTGACGATGTACGTTCTGTTTGGTTGCGTGGCCTTCGCATTTGTCCGCTTGCCGATCTTCACCCTGGCGGTTTATCTGCACGCCACGACGTTTGCGTTTCTGGGGATGTTTCTGGCCTCGTCGATGGGTGAGGTTCTGTTCAATAAAGAAGAAGCGGATATTCTACTGCATCGTCCCATCAGTCCGGGGATCTTATTGCGGGCGAAGATCCGGGTGCTGTTCGAGGTGTCGCTCTGGATGGCCGGCGCGTTCAATCTGGCGGGCTTTGTCGCCGGCTTCATGGCCGCTGGCGGAGGATGGCGGTTCGTTCTGGCTCACATTTTTTCGATTGGCCTGGAAGCGGCGTTCTGCGCCGGCTGCGTGGTGACGGCCTATCAGCTGTGCCTGCGCTGGTGCGGGCGCGAGCGACTGGAGGGATTGATTACCACGGCGCAGGTCATGCTTTCGATCGGTGCCGTGTTAGCCTCACAGATTCTTCCTCAGTTGCTGATGCGCGATCACACAATGATTGCCATCGACGCACAATCCTGGTGTGTGGTGCTCTTTCCGCCCGCTTGGTTTGCGAGTTTGGACAATGTGATTTCGGGCCAGCTCGATGGCAGGTCGTTGTGGCTGTCGGTACTGGCAATCAGCGCGACCGTCGTCGTGTTGTGGATCGCGTTTGTCCGATTGGCGTCCGAGTATGGGACTGGGATGCAGCGGCTGGGCGAAGCGGTGGCCATGCGACCGCGAAAGTCGTCCCGCCGCAGGTGGATCGACAGGGCAATTAATGCTCCGCCGTTACGCTGGTGCTTGCCTGACCCGGTGGCCCGCGCGTCGTTTCTGTTGACAGCCGCCTATCTGGTGCGTGACCGCGATGTCAAACTGCGAATTTATCCGGCAATCGCTCCGATGATGATTATGCCGATCGCGATGCTGCTTCAGGCGCATGGCCGGGATGATGGTTTTATGGACGGATATGGTTTGGCGCTCAGCGGAAGTATGTTGGGGCTGGTCCCGATGATGGGAGTGTCGTCGTTGCAGTATTCTCAGCAATGGCCAGCATCTGAGGTGTTTCGAACTGCGCCGCTGAAGGGCCCGAAACCATTGTGCGACGGAGCTCGCTGGGCGACGCTTTGCTTCCTGACATTTCCTGTCATCGCAGTGTTGGCGGCGGTTTTCTCGATCATGCAGCGCAGTCTATCGCATCTGCCACTGTTACTTCCCAGCCTGATTGCGCTGCCGGTGTTTGCATTCATCCCGCATATCGGCGGAGCCTGCATTCCTCTCTCTCGACCGATTGAGGAGGCCAAAGGGGCCAACCAGGGGCTGGCCATTTTCGGTGCAATAATACCCTCGTTTGCGTTGTCCGGGCTGGCCTTTTTCGCCTGGGCCGCTGACTGGTTTCTGTGGTTTCTACTGATCGAGTCGATCGTCATGGTCAGTCTTTATGCCGTGTTACACCTTTGGTTGGCCAATCGGAAATGGCCCAAATCGGAATGACCTGTGGTCAAACCGTGATCGCGACGTCTCCGGGCGATCTTGGCGGCCGCTTGTCGCTGACGAGTTCGCGTCGGAAGACTGTTCGCGTCGTCCCCCAAGGGGTGCGGAGACCGGGCGATGTTCGTTCGTGATCCTTCTTGCCCAATGATCGCAGGTACGACACCACGAAAAAGACAGAGGCTCGAGACGGGATGTGATCCCGTCTCGAGCCTCTGTTGATTGCGGCCAATTCGTTCGCGACGCGTTAGCGCTTGTCGCGGACCATGTCGTCCATCAGATAGGTCAACCGTTCCAGATCGCTCTGCAGTTTCTCGATCGATTGCTCGATCGGGACGATCCGATTTTCCAACGGACGAATCAATTCTTTGACAATCGGTTCGATCGTGGGTCTTAACGTGTGGTTATCGGTTCTCTCACTCGCCATGACTGCCGCTCCTGCTTGCTGGTGTTCGTTCGTTGCATTGCCTTCAAACGCACACGAGTGAGGCTGATTCATTAGACCATCATTGGCATCCGCTTGTTAGTGCGGAAATTGCGATCGGGCGGATCTATTCGAAGATAAAAGTGGATCTGTGATTTCCCAAATTCTCGGGAAATAATCCGTTTCGGCCGATTGCGCCTGGAGTGACGTCGTAGAATTGTTCGGGCGACTTTGTCACGTCTTCGAGGGGCATCACATTCCTTCCGACGGTTGAGCAGGCCGCCGGAAGTGGGCCATCCAGCGCTGCTGGTGGCGTTCGGTTCCCGTAGACGGAGCGAACAAAACCCGGAACAGGGGCGCCCCGCCGCACTTTTTTCGAACGGATTCCTGATGAGTGGAAACCACCAGCCGCTGCCGCGTTCGTCGGCGAATGTGGCTCCCGAATTTTTGTCGCTTCATGATCTTCCGTGGGACGAAACTGTCCGAGATACGGTGTCGCACGATCCCCAGCTGTCGAGCGAACTGTGCCGATTGCTTCGTCGCTGGCGGATTGTGTCTCAGCAATTCCAGCGGGCGCAGATCGAACGATCACGATTAATCGACGGCGAGGCCTGTCTCGCGCCGGAGGTCGTGTCGCCAACGGTCGCGGAGCCGAGCACTGCGGCTCCGATGGAACCGTGCCACTGTTCGCCGTGGAAATGTCCCGTCGATGTGCCGATGCGAAATATCTATGTGGGAACGTTATCGGCCTATCGACAATTTCTGCTGGGCTGTTGTCTCAGGGTCGCCGAAGATGGCTTGCCGCATGCTGTTCTGACGCCGCGTGCGTTCGATACGGCGGTGTCGGCTTTGTTTCCGGAAATCTGCGGGGCCTGTTGGACGGGGCCGGAGATGCGAATGCGTCGACGAGTTTATCAAGCGATCAGACAAGACCGGATTGCGTATTCCAACCAACTGGATGAATGGCAACGTCGACTGTCGTTGGTGGGAGGGACTCTGCAGATCACCGACCACGAAAACCGGGTGCTGTATCGCGCGCTGCAGGCCAATATTGATTGCCTGGTCACTGCGGTGCGGGATCGTCGCTAGCTGTCAGACGATTTTCGTTCGGCGGCGCGGCAGCAGGTCGATTCGTTCGCCGTGGTTGACTGAGCAGCAGAAAGCCGGCGAGCAGAGTCAGTGGGGTCATCAAATACCAATAGGTGACCCAGTACTGCCGCATGCCGATCCGGTGGAACGAAATATCGGAAACCACAACACCGCAGAGTTCCCAGCGGGAATTGATTTTCGGGATCGCAGGATTTGGGCTCGCGTCGGCTGTCGAGAGATCGTCATACCGAATATTCCAACAGACAGAACCATTGTGGGAATAAACCGAATGGTTTTTCCAGACAGTGAAATGATCGTTGGTCGAGGCGAAACTTCGACCCCACGCGCCCAGGAATAGGCAGGCCAGCACCAGCGTGGCCATGCCTGCTTTTCGTCGCCAGCCGTAAAAGAAATCGCCCATGATGCACACTCGCCGAGGGGATGTTCGGTCTCTGGTTTGCGGTCGGTGCCGATTCTCGTGCGGATCGCACCTCCGCGTCGCGTTGAAACAGGGGTTAAACGTCACAAAATGAGGCCCGCGGGACGTCACAATTCTCGTGGAAACGCTCTCGCCAGTCCACGGTCAAGAAACCAAAACCAATCCGGACAGCCTCCGACATCAATCGGCGAATGGGGTTGGATCGAAAATGATCGGGGCTATTGTTTTGCTGCTGCAAGCAGGGAACACAATGACGCAGGGGCGCAAAGACGCAAGGAGGGGGGAGTGCGATTGCCTTCTGACTTCTTTGCGTCCTACCGTCTCTGCGGCCTGGCGTGAACTTCCTTTCCGACGCAATTTCTTTGACGTCGCTGATGAATTGGGTTTCAAGCCAGTCCGGGGATCCGGCGATTGGACCATGACCATTATTAGACAGCTTTGGTCGGCTGTGATTTGGTGAGCAGCAGACAAGCCGAGACGGCGATCAAGGGAGCCACGATGATCCAGAACGGGGTTTCGACAATCGGTACGAGTGCCATCGATTGCGTGACGCCGAATGTGGTTGTCGTTGTTGTCAGTCTGGACGTGGTCGTGCCAGTCAATTGGGTGTCGTCCTGTGAGGCCTGTTGTTCGTCGTCCGTGGTGGGCTGGACGTCCGGTAATTGACCGGCGGTCGGTGTTGACGGCGGTGTTTGTGTGATGTCTTCACAAGTGATCAGCGAGATCGAATTCCCGTCGGTGAACAGACTGACATCACCATCGTTACAGGAATAGGTGTTGAAAATCCACCGGTTGATCAAGTCATGATGGAACAGACAACTGAGCCAGGCGGAAGTGGTCATGCAGGCCAGGACCAGCGTCAGCAGCCCCGTTTTTCGTCGCCAGCCGTGAAAGAAGTCGCCCATGATGCACGCTTGTTGAGGGGATGTCCGGTCTCTCGCTATCGGCCGGCCGTGATTCTAACCGCATCACGGCCAAGAATCCAAAACGAATCTGGACAGCCGCCCGACATCAATTAGTGAAATGGCTTGGTTCGAAAATGGATCGGGGCCATTGTTTTGGTGCTGTCAGAAGGGAACGCGAAGATGCCAGGACGCAACGACGACGGGAGGGCAATTGCCATTTGGTTTCATTGCGTCCTGGCGTGAAAGTGTCTTCGAAACGGGGTCGCAGGCAGGTTAAATGTACCTGTCCCCTTTTTTGTAGAACGGGAGGGAGACCACTTCCGCCGCTTCTCGTTTGCCACGGATGTCGACTTCGATGGCGGTGCCGGGAGTGGCATGCGTGGCGGCGATGTAGGCCATGGCGATGGATTGTTCCAGCGTGGGGGAAAAAGTGCCCGATGTGACTTCGCCCAGACGGGTGTCGCCGGTGAACAGTTCGCTGTGTTCCCGTGCGATGCGGCGGGAGGCGAGTTTCAGGCCGACGCGGACCGGGCGGTTCGGTTGTTGCGGAATTTTGGATAACGCATCGCGGCCGAGGAAGGCGGGCTTGTCGAGCTTGACCGCGAAGCCTAAGCCGGCCGTCAGTGGATCGACGTTCTCGGACAGCTCATGCCCGTACAGCGGCATGGCGGCTTCCAGTCGTAGTGTGTCGCGGCAACCCAGGCCACACGGTTTGATACCCAGTGACTGGCCGCTTGTGAGCAGAGACTGCCACAGCGAGTTGGCGGAGGCGTTCGGAATGATGATTTCAAAACCGTCTTCGCCGGTGTAACCGGTACGGCTGACGAAGGCGGGGATCCCGTCGATGGCGATCGTACGGCCGGTGTAATACCGCAGGGAACTCAGATCGACGTGCGTGATGCTATTGACCAGGGTCACAGCCTGCGGGCCCTGAACGGCGATCATCGACGTGTCGCCGGTCTGGTCTTCGATGGTCAATTCGGTTTGTCCCGACCGGGACAAAATGATGCCGCCGTGTTGAGAGATCCAGCCGAGGATTTTGAGTCGATTGCTGGCGTTGACGACCAGGCCATAGGTCAGGGCGTCGATGCGATTGACCAGCACATCGTCCAGGATGCCGCCCGCTTCGTTACAGACCAGGCCGTAACGGATCTGTCCGTCGACCAAATTGTCGACGCGGCACGTCAGCAGCTCACTCAGCAAGCTAAGTGCACCCGGCCCGCAGAAGGAAAGGCGTCCCATGTGCGAGATATCGAACAGACCGACGGCCTTGCGCACGGCGTGATGTTCTTCGACGATGCTGGTGTATTGGACGGGCATTTCCCAACCGCCAAATTCGACGATCCGACCTCCGTGACTGTGGTGCCAATCGAACAGAGGGGTGCGGAGTAACGGCATTTCCTGATCCTTGCTGAAATTTTTCGTGTGATGTCGAGGCAACGTGGTGGTTAAAGGCCCTGGTGGGATCGCGGTCGGCTTTCCTCTCGTCCCACGAGACGGCTACTATCGTCTCGTCAAACGAGACCCGGTACCGCCGCAGGGCGCGAACAGACGACACGTGATTTTAGAGGGAGCATGACTTTGGGAACATCTTTCGGCAAGACTCGACGACCACTTGGGATGTTCTTTTGGTGGATGCCTCGTGGTTTCGTCCGTGTTGCGAGCGGGTTGGTGGGCATTGGGGCGGTGTTGTGCGGTCTGTTGGCGGCGAATTCGTTCGCGGCCGATGACGCTCGTCCGAACGTGGTGCTGATTGTCATCGATGATCTGGGATGGGCCGATCTGGGTTGCTATGGCAGTCGATTTCACAAAACGCCGAACCTGGATCGAATGGCGCGCGAGGGACTGCGGTTTACTCAGGCTTATGCCGCGGCACCGATCGGTTTGCCGACTCGAGCCGCGATTTTGACCGGGCGGTATCCTCAGCGGTTGAAGATGACGGCGTCGTTTGTGGCTCAAGCGGCCGATTCACGACGGCGATTGAAACCGCCCGAGGTCAGTCGGCAGTTGCCGTTGTCGGAAATCACGCTGGCCGAGATGCTGAAGTCGGCCGGATACACTACCGGCTGCATCGGAAAATGGCATTTGGGCGGCGCGGGATTCGGACCCAGCGAGCAAGGGTTCGATGTGAATATTGCGGGGAATGCCACCGGCACGCAGTACCACGAATTCGCTCCGTATGCCGATCCTGAAGGAAACCTGATTCCCGGATTGGAACAGGCTCCGGCGGGCGAATATTTGACCGATCGACTGGCGCTGGAGGCTGAGAAGTTCCTCGTGGCAAATCGGTCGCACCCGTTCTTTCTGTATCTGCCCCATTTTGCCGTACACCTGCCGGCCGAGGTCAAATCGGACCTGTTGGCCAAGTATGGAGCGATGCCGACGGTCCCGAAGGGTGGCCAGGTCAATCCGGTGTTCGCGGCTCTGATGGAAAGTATGGATGAGGCGGTCGGCCGCGTCCTGAAGACACTCGACGAACTGCATTTGAGCGACAAGACGCTCGTGCTGGTGACGTCGGACAATGGCGGAACCTGCAACGGCAACGGGCAGATTATTCCTTCGACCTCTAATGCGCCGCTGCGGGATGGGATGGGACACCTTTATGAAGGGGGCCTGCGTGTGCCGCTGCTCGTGAAGTGGCCGTCGGTAGTGGCGGCAGGTTCCACCAGCGACGACATCGTCTCGTGCCTGGATCTGTTGCCGACGGTCCTGGATGCGTGTGCGGTGTCGCGTTCGAGTTCGGCCGATCTGCCGCCGCTGGACGGTGTCAGCCTGATGCCGGTGCTGCGGGGGAATGGCAAAGTGGCGCGCGACGCGTTGTATTGGCACTATCCTCATTACAACCTCAATGCAGGGGCTCGGCCAGGCGCGGCGGTGCGTGCGGGTGACTGGAAACTGATCGAGTTTTATGACACCGGACGTCGCGAGCTGTTTCAGGTTGGCAAGGAGCCGGGCGAATCGGCCAATGTGATCGACAAGCAGCCCGAGTTGGCGAAAGAACTGGGGCAGAAGCTGGACGCCTGGCGCGAGTCGGTCGGCGCGAAGTTGCCGGAGCTCAATCCGGACTATGCACCCAACCTGCAAGCCGATGATGGTACGGTGACGATGCCGGCCAGTACGGCCGATGTCTTCGGCACGATGCTGCGATATGAACCGCTGCCGCACAAGGACACGCTGGGTTATTGGGTCAATCAGGACGACTGGGCTCAGTTTGAACTGACGTTGAAGCGGCCGGGTCGATATCACGTGATTCCGTCGGTCGGGTGTGGGACTCAGGGAGGCAGTCTGGTGAACTTCGAGCTCGCCGGGCAGACGTTGTCGCTCACGGTGCCGGCGACGGGGCACTTTCAGAACTTCGTGCCTCAAGATTTGGGAGTGGTGACGATCGAACATCCGGGCCGCTATACGCTGACGGTGAAACCTCAAAAGAAAGCGGGCGTGGCGGTAATGGATGTGCGGCAGATCGAGCTCAAGCCAATGACCGCTGCCGAAATGTTGCCCGAGCTGCATTTGCTGGAACCGTTCTGGCGGTCTCAGACGGTATATCGCGAGAGTGTGCTGTGCGTGAGCGATGTGGCGGGTCAGCCGGCGATCGGAAAACTGTTGTTTCCGGCGGCTCAGATTCTGGCGGTGCACTCGACGCATGGATCTCCGCGGTTTCAGTTGGGGACGGATTTCACCGTCAGTGCCGACGGCCAGCAGTTGTTACGGCAGGAACCGTCATCGATTCCGTTTTTGAAATCGACTGATCTATTCATGCCGCGGGGGGCTCGCCCGGTCTGGACGGGTGGCCCCGATTCGGCGGTGCCGTGTGCGTTGCCTCACAAAGCGGGCGACCCCGAGACGCATCTGTTGTTCGACAACGGTCACTGGTTTCATGATCAGCAGATTGAAGTGACTTACGTGCGGGCGGCGGGCGACTGGCCGGGTGCGGTGCCGCAGTTCGACGCGACGCGACTGCCGAAAACGGTGGCGCGGCTGAAGGCGAAAGAAAAACTGACCATCGCTGTCAGCGGTGACAGTATCAGTTATGGATTGAACGCGTCGGGACTGGTGGGGGCGGCGCCGTTCATGCCGGTGTATGCCGAACTGGTGGCCGCTCAGCTGCGTGCGAGTTACGGCGGCGAGGTGGCGCTGTTCAATCGGGCCGTGGGTGGTTGGGGTGTTCCGAACGGACTGGCGGATCTCGATAAGTTGCTTGAAACGCAGCCGGACCTGGTGGTGATCGCTTACGGCATGAACGATGTGGGACGTCGCAATCCGGCAGGATACAAGGACGGGATCCAGCAGATGATCACTCGGATTAAGGCGGCTCGTCCAGACACGGAAATCATTCTCGTCGCCACGATGTTGGGAAATGATCAATGGCAGCATACGCCGCGTGAGATGTTTCCCCAGTATCGGGACGCGTTAGCGTCGCTCGGCGGACCGGGCATTGCGCTGGCGGACATGACCACGATCTGGACGCACATGCTGCAGCGCAAGCGGGATTGTGATCTGACGGGCAACGGGGTGAACCACCCGAGCGATTTTGGGCATCGCGTGTACGCCTCGGCATTGTTGTCGCTGTTGATTGAAGCGAAGTAACGGCCGAACCGCGATCCGATCAGCGGCGACACCAGCGATTTCTGACAGGTGAACGGTCGGGAATCGGTGCGGCGAATAGCGGCGATTCCTGTGTTTGCAGCGAACTGGGACTGTGTGCTGCGGCCTGTTCTAAGAGGTTTGGCTGGCGGGTTTTGGGAAATCGTTTACTTATCGTGCCAAATTTGCACATAATACTGCCTCCATTCTGATGCTCGGTTCCGATTTTGTTCACTCGATGATATTGGCTCGGTAGCGGCGCTTCCGAGCGTCTGACCTGACGACTCTTGATCGATGCGGAAATCTCTTCGACGTTTGTGATTGCCTGATTCTCTCGTTCTTGTTTTCGATTGATTGCCGAAGAGGGTCGAACGATGTTCTCGTTTATTTTCATTTTGCCATCGGGAAACCATCATGTCCGAAAAAAAGTCCGGAACGTCGACCAACATCAATCCCGAAAATTTAGATCAGACGTTTGTTTCGCAGGCCCCGGCGGCAAACAAAGCGAGTCCGCGGCCGGGCGTTGCCGCCGACGACCTGGACGCGACGTTCGTTCCCGATTCGACGTCGGTTCCCACGCGGCCTGCACCGGAACGACGAGCAACCACGGCCGTACCGAAGGAGGGTGGAATGAGTGATTCTCCACCCAAGAAAACCGGCAGTTCGCAGCTCGGCAAATACAAACTGGTGAAGAAGCTGGGACAGGGGGGCATGGGCGAAGTGTACTTGGGTGAAGATACCAAGCTCGGTCGGAAGGCGGCGATCAAAGTGCTGTCGAAGGCCCTGGCGGGGAAAGAGGACTTTGTCGCCCGGTTTTATAAAGAAGCGCGGGCGATGGCGCGGGTCAACCACGACAACGCCGTCAGCGTGTTCGACGTCGATCAAGATCGCAATATCCATTATGTGGCGATGGAGTTTGTCGACGGCAAAAGCATGCAGAAATGGATGGATTCGCTGGGAAAATTGTCGGTGGGCGATGCGTTGCATGTGACTCTGCGCTGTGCCGAGGCATTGCAGTTCGCGCACAGCCAGAACCTGATTCACCGCGACATCAAGCCCGACAACATCATGCTGACCAGTAAGGGCAAAGTGAAGGTTGCCGATTTCGGATTGGCCAAAGCGACCGACGAAGACTTGTCGATGACCGCCAGCGGTACCGGGTTGGGAACGCCGTTTTATATGGCTCCCGAGCAGGCTCGGAATGCCAAGCATGTGGATGGTCGAGCGGACGTCTATGCGCTCGGTGTAACGCTGTATTATTTCGTGACGGGAAAACTTCCGTTTGGCGGCAATTCGGCGGTGGAAGTCATTACGGCCAAAGAAAAGGGGCGTTACGAATCGGCTCGCAAGCTGAACCCGCAGGTGCCGGACCGCCTGGATCTGATGATTGCCAAGATGATCGAAAAAGACGTCGACCGGCGGTGTAAAGATTGTGGCGAGGTCATTCAGATGCTGGCGGGGCTGGGGCTGGAAAGTCCGTCGCTCAGCTTTATCGAAGCTCCGGACCGAGTCGTGCAGAGTTCGTCGGCCGGTGGGGGGCAGGCTTCGCGGGGCGGACAACAGTCGATGGTTTCGGCCGGACGCTCGCCGGGGACGGGTGTGCCGCGAAGTTCCAGTGAGGATGCGGCGGCGGGGGCCCGTCAGGCTGCGGCGGGCGAGGCGCCGAATGTCTGGATCGTGCAGTACAAGACTTCGCAGGGGAAGGACACGCTCGGCCGATTCACGACAGTTCAGATTCAGACTGCGCTCAAGACGGGCGTGCTGGATAGCAAAGCGAAAGTGAAAAAGGCGGCCAAGGATGCTTTTGCGCCGATCGGTTTTTATCCCGAGTTTGAAAAAGGGGTGGAAGGCCAACTGATCAAAGACAAGGCGGAACGAAAGAGTGCGGGATTGAAGTCGGAATTTGCCAAGATCGGCCGGCAATACGACCGCCGCGGCTGGGTGCGCTGGGTGAAAGGGTTTATTTCAGGGACCGCCGGGTTCATGTCATTCGTGATTTGGATTGCCGTCGTGTTTGGCGGACTGGCGGCCGTGGTGCTGTTCCGGGAAACCTTGTGGAACACGTTCGCGAATTTCGCGAATTCGTTTCAGAAAAGTTAAGTTCGACGATCATCGGACCAGGCTTTCAGGCCCTGTTTTTTTGGTGGACGGATTGTAACGCCTGTGCGGCTTGTCGGAATTCTGCGGCCGGTGCTTGGTGGGACCGGACGCGTGGGACGGTTTCGTCCGGTCTCCAATTCCCTACAAAGCGCCCCGGGGTCCGGCTGGTCCTGAAATGCGGTTAAAAAGCCGTAAAGGGCCGGCATCTCGCAGTCAGTCGTGTCGTAGAATTTGGCTTTGGAAGAGGCAAGCCACAATCTCTACAAGCATTGATTCTCGCATGTCCACGGGGAGTTCTGTCAAACGGAATGTGTTGATGAGTTGGGGAACGCACGCCATCAACATGGTGATCGGCTTTTTCCTGACTCGCTACACGCTCGATGTCCTGGGTATGTCATCCTATGGCAATTGGTTATTCATCAATTCCATCGCCAGCTATGCCAACCTGTTGTATTGCGGATTTGGCGAAACGGTCAGCCGATTCGTGGCCAGGTATCACTCGGATCAAGACCAGCGGCGGATGAACGAAGTCGTTTCGCTGGTGACCTATGTCTTTCGTGGCTTGGGCGCGATCGCCATGCTGCTGGCGGGTGTCATGGCGGCGACGGCGCATTGGTGGGGGGGCTGGGCCGGTCAGGAATTGCTCCAGGTGCGGATCACTTGCCTGATTCTGGGCTTGAATGTGGCGGTTTCGATGTCGGGCACGTCGTACGGCGGCGTGCTGCATGGATTGCGTCGGTTCGATCTGGAACGTAGCGTGGGCGCGGCGACAGATCTGATTCGATTGTGGCTGTTCCTCGTTCTGTTGCGTGCAGACTGGGGGATTGTGATCATTGCGGTCATCTACCTGCTGGTCACGATCGCGGAAAATGCGGGCTACATTTATTTCGCGTATCGACTGGTCCCGCACTTGGAAGTCCGCTGGAAGCACGTCCATCGTGAAACGTTGCGCGAATGCGGTTCCTTCAGCGCGATGTCCTTCATCAACACCGTCGCATCGCAGGTGATCAACGCCACCGACACCATTGTGATCGGTCTGATGTTGAGCAAAGAGCTGATCGTGCCTTACTACTTCGGCTTGCGACTGGCTCAATTCTGCCGGCAACCGATCGACAAGATTGCGCATATTTGCCTGCCGACCGCGGGATCGCTGCACTCCGAGGTCGACCGGCCGCGGCGGCTGCGGTTTCTGCTCAGAACGTTGAGCGTTGTGGTCCTGCTGATTACGGGGTTGTACATCGGAGCCTGGTACTTTGGCGGCGACGTGTTGCAGTTGTGGGTGGGCCCCAAGCTGACGCCCGAGAATCATCTGCTGGCCCATCGCATCCTGATGATTCTGTTGGGCGCGAATCTGATCGCACTGCCCTGCAGCATCTTTCGCGCGTTTCTGTTCGGATTGGGGACGGTCCGTGTTCCTGCCTTGATTTATGTAGCGGAAGCGATCGTGAATCTCGGTCTTAGCATGGTTCTGTGTCAAAGTCACGGGATCGAAGGCGTGGCGTGGGGGACAGCGATTCCCGTGGCGGTGATCGAATTGGGTGTGCTGCTGCCGTATGCGATTCGCAATCTGGGTCTGTCGTGGTCGCGATTCTGGGGCGAAGCGCTCTGGCCGACCGTGTTGCCGCTGTTGGCTCTGTGGGCTTATGCGACTGTCATCTCGCAGCAAAGCTGGAGTCACGCCGACTGGTCCGCGTTACTGGTCGTGGCGGTCGCGGGAGGAACGGTGCTGGGTGGTGTGTGGTGGCTGGGCGACGTGGCGTCGCGGCCGTCGCTGCTTTCCGCAACGGAAAGCCCGTCGATCTGAGATCCGTTATCGATCTGGATTTGGTCTGGCGGATCCAAGCCAAAGTTCGCTTGGCTTGGACTTTTTGCGGCGTCTCGCCAATACTCTCCCACACGAGTTCGCGAGCGGTGCTCTGATTGTTCCAGGTCGTGAGGACGCATGAACGGGTCCTCGTTCAAATATTTCAGGGGATTTCGGCAATGAAACAGGCGATGTGGGTCTTTGCGTTCGGCGTTTTGACGGTATGGGGACAGGCTCAAGAGACCGGTCGCGAGACCGTGTTGCTGGGTTCCCCCGACTTGACCAGCGGCATCCCCGGCAGCGGCGATTTGACCAACGATCAAATCAAAAAATGGCTGGCGGATCCGGCTAACTTTCGCGAACTGGACGTCACCCTGCCCCCCGGTTTGGCGCTGGGCGCGAACAATATTTCGATTCCCAAGGACAATCCGCTGACGCGAGCGAAGATTGAACTGGGGCGCCAACTGTTTTTTGATACGCGATTGTCGGCGGATAACACCGTGAGCTGCGCCAGTTGTCATCATCCGGAAGATGCCTATGGCCGCAACACGACGTTCGGTGAAGGGATTCGCGGTCAAATCGGCGGCCGCAATTCGCCCATCGCCTACAATCGCATTCTGAGCACGCTGCAATTCTGGGACGGTCGAGCCGGCTCGCTGGAAGATCAAGCCAAGGGACCGATCGCCAACCCGATTGAAATGGGAAACACCCATGAAGCGATGGTGAAAAGTTTGACGGGCATCGAAGGATATAAACTGCAATTCGACAAAGTCTTCCCCGGCAAGGGATTTTCGATCGATACCGCAGCAAAAGCGATCGCCTCGTTTGAACGCGTGTTGGTGACCGGGCCGTCGGCCGCCGACTACTACGAACCGCTGATGAACTTTCAGAAGACGTTCCGAGACGACTTGAAGGACCTGGCCTCGTTCAAGAAAGAAGATCTTGATTCCTACAATCAATACTGGCAGCTGAAGCGAGCGAGTGACGCGCATCCGATCAGTGCGTCAGCCATTCGCGGTCGCGAGCTGTTCTTTGGCAAAGCCAATTGCACCGCCTGCCATGCGGGTGCCAACTTCACCGACGAGAAGTTCCACAACATCGGCATCGGTATGGACAAACCAAAACCTGATCTGGGACGCTATGAAGTGACGAAGGTCGACAAGGATCAGGGAGCGTTCAAGACTCCAACAATCCGCAATGTGTCGTCAACCGGCCCCTATATGCACGACGGCAGCCAGAAGACGTTGGAAGAAGTGGTCGATTGGTACGACAAGGGTGGTCACCCCAATCCTACGCTCAGCGACAAGATCAAGAAGCTGAATCTGACGGCTCAGGAAAAGGAAGACCTGGTCGCCTACATGAAGGCCCTGCATGGCGATCTTCCGCGAGTGCGATCGGATCGTCTGCCGAAGTAGTGCGAGCTGATCGGATCGTTGTGCATCGTGGCGAGACAATCAAAAACGCCAGACGGTTTTGCCGTCTGGCGTTTTTGTTCTTTGTTGTGGACGGAGTTGGCTGGCGGTCCGATTCGGACAGGAACGACCGACTGAACTTAGGATGGCTAAGAGGCGAACCAACGGCGGACGCGTTAGCGATCCAGTGATTTCACCACGTCGATCACGCCTTGGATCACGCGATCTTCAATGTCGGGCGACCAGCGTTCCGTCGGCAGTCCGTAGACCATCATCGAGCTTTGTCCCTCGTAGCCGCCTTCCAGCAGGACGCGTTTCGAGGGAATGTAGGCCATGACGTCGTTCGCGTAGGCGCTAACCCAGATCTGATCGCCCTGTTCGGCCTTCAGTCGTAACACATAATCGACGACGACTTCGCCGCCGAGTGCGATCCACAATTGATCGCCGCCCAGTCGCCAAGCCTGAATGGGAAAGGCGTAGTCGCGGGAGTGGACTTTACCGGCTCGAATTTCTTTCAGCAGTCGACTGGCCCAGCGCTGGGAATAACTCGGCTGTTCGGCGGCCATTTTGTCGAGTTGATCTATGGAGGGCAGCGGATCCATGGCCAGTGTCACGAATGAGTGGCGCATCTCCAGTTTCGAGTTAACGGGAGTCAGGGGCTGAGTGAGAACGGCTTCGACCGCCGTGGCCAGTTTCTTCCCGTATTGTTCGCAGAGTTCGATCGTGCGTCGCGGAAGAGGGTTTTGGTCGGCGCCACATCCCATGCAAAACAGGGCTAATGCGCCGGGGTGCTTTGCTTCGAGTGCATACTGAGCGAAGCCGGCATAGTCGCCGCACCACTTCTGAAAGCTGAGTGTGGTGTTATGACAGGCGTAGTGGAAGATAACCGCTTTCAGTTTTCCGCTGGCATCATTCACCGCCAGCACCGGGACCGTATGGTCGACTGGTCCGTACAGACGGTTTTGCTCGCGCAGAGTTGGCACATCGGGTTCGCGATTCGTGCGGCGATTGACGGCAAAATCGGTCGACCCCATGCCGCGTGACACGGTGGCGGGTTGCATGTTTTCGATCGCTTCGCCGACCGCGTCGACGATTTCGGTTATCAGCAAGTCCGAGTACTCGTGGATGTCGCGAAGCTGTTGTTCGTTGACGGAATAGGTGTCGTGCAATGCACCCTTAAGGACCGGTCCGCAGTGGGTGTGCGACGCGTTGAGCATCACCTGCGATCGATCGAGACCGTGTCGCTGTTTCAGTCGGACACAAATGTCGTCATACATTCCTTGGGGTATGCCCAACAGATCAGTCGCCACGATAATTCCACGGTGGCCGGCAGCATCTTCGAGTGCGACCACGCGGGCGTACAGTTCGTGAACTTTTCCGTCGGCGGGTGCCGTGCGACCGCCGTAACCGGCCATCCAGAGGGGTTTCTGCGGCGTGATCACCGCGCGAGCCGTGCCGGCTTTCCAGTTCATCTCGGCTGCGGCCAATGGCAGTCCCTGTGCCATGATCACGAAGCCGAACAGGCCGACGCGTAGAAACGAACAAGAGGTCGACATGATCGCATTCTCCGATAAACATTTTGACGGGTCAAAACGTTTTACGGCCTCGGAGGCGTCAGGTTCAACGCTATCGCGGATTTCTTGGAGTTTTGTTCGGCGGTCTAGTCCAAGAATTGCGAGCCCGTTCGTGGGGGAAGTCCGACAGGCGACTCGGCAAAACGGAAACTCGCGTGCTTGTTGGTGAACGGCAGTGACCGAGGGGTGCTGGCGGTGTCAGAGTCTGTTTTGTGACTCGGCACCGCCAACACCAGTGGTCTTACTGAAGATCAGTATTACTGGGCAGCTTGATTGGCAACGACGCTCGACGTCTGGGGCAATGCCGACGATGCGAGTCCCGGTTGGACTGTGGCTTGCAGCGACGTGACGGACTCGAGCAGTGACTGTTCGATCGTGTCGCCTTGGCTAGCGTTGTGACGTTCGGTTGGTTGGTCGAGAGCCTGTTCGGGGCGTGGCCGGCAGGCCAGGGCGGCGGCGTACAGTGCGGCGACGACCAGCAGCAGGGCCTTGATACCGATGACATAGGTTACCGACTGCAAGGCACCGCCCACGAGGGCTCCCATCAGGTTGGCGCCCAAGGCCGAATCCTTGTGTTGGGTCTTCGCGAACGAGTCGATGAAGATCAAGCCACTGAAGAACATGGGCAGGGTCGTCAACGAGCCCACCACGACAGCTTTGGTCATGAACGGCAAGAAGGCAAACTGTGACAGGTCGACAAAGTACAGGGCCAAACAGGTTCCGATCAGACAGCATGCCACAGGCGTTTTCGGAATTCTCGGGAAGAGCGAAGCTGCCAGATTCGAGAGCAGGATCATCATCATGATGCCTGACACGATGACCGCGTTAACCAGCCAGGTGTTGCCGAGAACCACAGAGGCTTTACTGATGTTCTGCGTTTCCAGCAGCATGAAGGCTGTACCCAATAGGAAGAAGTGCCAATCGGTTTTCTTCCAATCCACGAGGGATCCGGTTGTTCCCAGTTGATGGCGGCCGTAGGCGACCAGTCCGGCGAGCAGAAACGCCAGCAGGATATACAGCGTTGGGATGGTGGGCTTTTCGAGATAAATATAGGGCCAGTCATCGGTGGCCACTCGCGTTTTGTTGGTGATGGACAGCGGGTTGGCGGTTTGCCAATCGGCAATCAAGTGACCCAGGCGTTCGTTCTGCGCGATTCTCGCTTTCAGTGTGGCCTGATCGCCGGCAACGAATACGGTCCCACCCCAACTGCGGACATTGGGTGTAATGCGGAAGGCCAGCGGCCGTTCACCAAAGACGTCTTCGATGCAGTGTGACATGCGATCGGCGATATACATCCGCATGGCGTCGAAGCTCAGTACCATCACGCCGCCGTCGGCGAGCAGCGTGCGGGCTCGTTCAAGGCTTTGTCGCGTGTAAACGTAGTGATCCAGACGCGCGTTGGTCATGGCGGTCGTGGTGTGGGAATCGAGCAGTCCGAAAATAATGACGTCAAACTTTTCCGTGCTGGTTGCGAAATACGACCGGGCGTCGTCGTTCACCACCATCACTTTGTTTGAATCGTAGGGACGTTCGGGGTGAAATCGGCGGCCGAAATCGATGATGGCTGGATCGATTTCCACAGCGACAACATGTTCGGCTCCGGCTCGAAGTGCACCCGCGACATCGTTGCCCGATCCCGCTCCCACGACGAGGACTCGTTGGGGATGGGGATGAAACTTCATCGGCAAGTCGTATTGCGTCAGCCCGTAGGTTTCGGGGTCGACACGCTCGTCGGCTCGCACCGCCGCATCGCTGTTGTCAACTAAGGCTTGATAGCCCGTGTTGTTCACATAGATGAAATTGACGCCCGGCCAGCTTTCGTGTTTGGATGGGGCCAGTGTCAACTTCTGATAGGGCGACCAGGCGACCTCGACGGCGTCAGTTTCATAGCCAGCGAATGCGGCCAAGGCGACGGTTGTGCTAAGGCAGGCCAGATTTTTGTATCGCTCGGCCGCCGTACCCGCAAAATAGGCGAGCAAACCGGCGCAAACGGCGACCCAAATGAATGGCGACGTGGCCCAGGCACTCAGCAGGACAAACAGCCAGATTCCGATCAGGCTGCCAGCGACATTGACCGAATAGGCCAGGATGGTGTTGGGATGATCGTTCATGCCCCGGCCCAGTACGCGGCCCATGGGCATGAAGATTTCCCACAACAGCAGCATGATGCCGAATGTGAGAATCAAACCGCATAAGACATTGAACACAATCGTGACGATGCCGGTCGAACTGGTTTGTCCCCAGATCACAAAATCGCTCAACACACTGAGTTGCTCGGTGATTCCAGCACCGATTTGGCGAGCGATGGGAATCGAAAGCATGCCCGTGATCAACATCAGGGCGACCAGGCCACGCCCCATGTTGATGGGCTTTTTGCAGGTGAAGCAGCCCATGCCGAGTCCGAGAAAACAGACAATCAGCACCGTGTTTTGCAGGTAGGCGAAGATGCGGATCTCGGTACCGATCCAGCGGATTAACATCATCTCGAGCAACAGTCCGACGACGCTCACGACGAAGATGGTCATCGACATTTGCCAGGTGCTGACCTTTGGCTCGACAGAATTCTTCGCCGACGATTTCGGGGCTGACATCGCGTATTCCAGAAGTAAGTCCATACGGGGCTGGCGGAACGAAATGAGAACCACCAGTGATGGAAAAACCATAGGTCGAATGACGCGGTCACGGGGATCGATGTTGCAAGAAATCAACAATCGATCGTCCGGTCATGATGAGCGGGGGGGAACGGCCGCCAATGCCGGTTGTAACGACAGGCGATCAGGCGGCGCAGGGCAACGCGCCACACCAGCGAATGGCACGGTCGGATCGGGACGAGGGAGCACGGCGGCCGGCAGCTCGGTCTTAGGGCAGTTCGCGGATGCGCAATCCCTTGAACTCAATGGGAGCGCCTTCGGATTCCAGGCAGAGGTAACCGGTGTTCGGAGTGCATTCGCTGCCGCCGGAGACTTCTTCGCCGTTGACCCACAGCCGGACTTCACCGTTGATGGCCCGAATGTAGTAATGATTCCATTCGTTGATGCCCTTACTCAAGTTCTTCGTCGGGAAGCTGCGTGAGCCGTTCGGAGCCATGGGAGGAAACGGCTTCATCGTCGATTTGCCCACGGGAAAGACGTCGCCATTGGTGGTGAACCAATCCGGCTTCTTGCCGTTCTCTTTCTCGTAGAGTTCGGCGTAACCGTGATCCAGTACCTGAACTTCGATGCCGCCGGGGGGAAGGGAATTCGGTTTGAGTCCCGTCAACGCTTCTTCTGACGCCCACAGGAAGATGCCGGAATTGCCGCCGTACTTCAGATGTTTCCAGGTGGCGACCATTTCGAAGTTGGTGTACTTCTTCTGTGAGCGAGTGACACCGACGGGTGTCCCCTTGCAGAACACTCCGTCTTCTTTCCAGGTCCAGGTATCGGGATCGGTGTTCACGTTAACGAAGTCCGATTCACCCAGTGTTTTCCAGCCGGGACCGGTGCCGTCGATCGTCGCTTTGGTGACGACCGACGCGTCGTCAGCCCTGATCTGTGTCGTCGCGACCAGCACTCCCAACGCGCAGAACACCGCCATGCCAGAGAATCGATTCGCAGCAGCCAGTTTCATCGGAAGTTCCTTGGGAAGATGCGGGGGGGACAATCAATCGTGGTAACGACACATTGTTCGGACTTGTGATCCAAGCGGAACGCATTCAGCTTGCGCAGTACGTTATCAAGATCACTTGGCCGCTGCCTGCTGGTTCTGCCAGACAGCCAAGGCCGCGCGAACTTGATCAGGTGTGGCCGAGCCGGTGGTCCCCAATTGCTGGACCGTGATCGAGGCGACCAGATTGGCAACCAGGGCCGCTTCGGCCGGCGTCGCTCCGCTACACAGTGACATCACGGCGCCGGCGGACGCGCTGTCGCCAGCACCCGTTGGATCGATCGGTCCCGTCACCTTGACCCCCGGGACCAGCGTCACATCAGGATCGCTGACGAGAATTCCGCGATCGCCGCAAGTAACGAACACGGGCGCTCCCATTTCGGTTCGCAGAGCCGGGATCAGCCGCCGCAATTCATCTTGGGAGATCTCTTCTCCCACCGCCGGGTTTAGTCGGTGCACGGCCTCGAACTGATTGGCTTTGATCATCGTATTGCGGAACGAGCGGATGTAGCGACGACTGTCCGCCCAGAAAATGACCTTGCTGAACTGTTTGGCGAGTTCCGCCACGCGGTTTCGCAAGGTTGACGTCACCACGCCGCAATCAGCGATTTCGACCTGGTCCATGACCAATAGTGCATCCACTTGCGGCAGCACCCGTTCCAGTTCCTGGGCGACGCGATCGACGATCGCCTGCGGTGTGGGCACGCGATTCTTGGTGTCGTATCGCGAGTGTTCGCCGGCCAGACCCGCGACATGTTGATCGTGAGGTTTGAGGTAGGTGGGCGTCATCAATTCCGGGCAGCGTAGCAGTCCATCCGTGGAACAACCGATGCGGTTCAGTCCCTGGCACAGATCGAACGCCTCGCCGTCATCACCGACGGCACCAATCGCATGCAGCCGACCCGCTCCTAGCGCCGCCAGGTTGTTCACCACGGTTCCGGCGGCCCCTGGGTAACGGCGAATCGCCATCACCTGATGGGCCACTCGTCCCGTTTCCAAACTGGGTTCGGCCAATTCGGGCGAGACTTCCAGATACTTGTCGAGGAAAAAATCGCCCAGCACGGCAATCCGATGTTGGGGAAAGCGCGTCAGGAGCTCATTCAGCCGTGGCAGCTGCATCAATCAGGCCTCCGAGAAATTGACTAGGACTTCGGGACGCATCATTCCGCGAGCGCTTTCGCGAAATCGGCGATCAGATCGTCCGGATGTTCGATGCCGACCGACACACGCAGTGTCGAATCGGTAATGCCCGCTTCACGACGGGCCGCTTCGGTCATCGAAGCGTGACTCATCGAGTCGGGGTATTCGATCAGCGATTCGACGCCGCCCAGCGATTCGGCCAGTTGGAACAGTTTCAGTCCAGCGACGACCTTTTCCACGACGGGCCGGCCGCCTTTGACTTCGAAACTGAGCATCGCGCCGAAACCCGACTGCTGACGCTTGGCCAACTCGTGCTGCGGATGATCAGTGAGTCCCGGGTAGTAGACATGGCTGACGCGTGGATGTTGATCGAGGAACTTAGCCAGGGCCATCGCGCCGCGCTGATGGGCTTCCATCCGCGGACCCAGCGTCTTGACGCCTCGCAAGACCAGCCAGGCATCGAACGGCGAACAGGCCAGACCCAGTGCGTTGACGATGTAGCTGATCTTTTCCGCATGTTCCTTCTGATTCGTGATGACGCATCCGCCGACGACATCAGAATGTCCATTCAGATATTTGGTCGTGGAATGGACGACGATGTCGACGCCATGTTCGAACGGCCGTTGCAGATAGGGCGACAGGAACGTGTTGTCGGCGATGGTCATCGCCCCACCCGACTTCGCGACTTTGCAAATGGCCGCCATATCCACAATGTTCAGCAGGGGGTTACTGGGGGTTTCGATCCAGACACATTTGGTTTTGGCCGTCATGGCCTTCCGAACATTTTCAGGATCACCCATCCGCACGAATACGAAGTCGATCCCCATTTTGCGGAAAACCGCATCGAACAGCCGATAGGTTCCGCCGTAGATGTCGTGACCGGCAATGACCTGGTCGCCGGGTTGGAACAAGTGCATCGTTGCGGCGATGGCCGACATTCCGGTGGAGGTCGCTCGGCAATCGATGCCCCCTTCGAGGGCGAAGAGATTTTCTTCGAGAGCGCGTCGAGTGGGGTTGCCGCTGCGCGTATAGTCAAACCCACGATGGGTGTTCAGATCGTCCCAGCGGAAGGTGGACGAGGGATAAATTGGGGTCGTAGCGCTGTTGAAAGTGGCGTCCTTTTCGACGCCCGTATGCACACAGCGGGTTTCAAACTGCATGAGAACCATCCTTTGCGAAAACAACATCAAAATCGGAGCGACATGTTAAGGGGGAAAGCCTACCGTCGACAATCGAGACGAACGATTTGCAATCCAAATCAGGCGAAACGTGACCCTGAAATCGGTTTCTGCCCGTTGAGACAGGGGGTGGAGTTGATTTTCAGGTCACTATTGATTCCAAAGATGTTAAAACCGGGGCCTGATGAACCGAGGAACCGGGGCCGGCGGAACAGGGGTTCGAGACAGGTCTGGCTGACGTTTGGTTCGCTTTGGTAGCCGAAACTCATGTGACTCAAGCGGAAAAGGTCATCTGATGCCGCGCTGGCCTAACCAACTTTATATTGATGGAGCGTGGGTGGACGGGGCTGCCCGTCGAACCTGGACGGTGCTGAATCCGGCCACGGGATCGGTCCTGGAGTCGGTTGCACTGGCCGATGCCGTCGATGTCGATCGGGCGGTTCAGGCCGCTCGCCGGGCGTTCGACGAGGGGCCGTGGCCTCGGTTGGACGCACTTGCCCGTGGTCGCATGATCTTTCAGTTGGCAGAACGGATTCGGGCCAAACTCGACGATCTGGCAATGACCGACACGCTGAATGTCGGCAAGCCGATTCGCGACACGGTCGGTTTTGACGTGCCGTGTGCAGCCGATCTGTTTGAAAGTTACGCGGGCCTGCCCGACAAAATTGCCGGCAAGTGTTATGGAACATTGCCCGACAATGTGACGATGCAGTTTCGCGAACCGATGGGGGTGATTGCGGCGATCGTTCCCTGGAATTTTCCCTTAACCAATGCGGCGATCAAGCTGGCACCGATTTTGGCGTGTGGCAACACTGTCGTGCTGAAGCCGTCAGAGGTTTCGCCGCTGTCGGCCTTGATGCTGGCGGAACTGGCTCATGAAGTCGGTTTTCCGCCGGGCGTGCTGAATGTCGTGCATGGGACGGGTGCGGAAGCGGGGACGGCGCTGGTGCGGCATCCGGGGGTCGACAAAATCACATTTACCGGCCGGCATCAAACCGGCGTACAGATGCTGGAAGCTGCCAAGATCGGCATGAAGGGGGTCATGCTGGAGCTGGGCGGAAAGACACCCAGCCTGGTCTTTCCTGACGCGCCGCTCGACATGGTCGTGAACGGCGTGATTACGGGAATCTTTTACAATCTGGGCCAGGTTTGCGTGGCGGGTTCGCGGCTGTTGGTCCATGAAAGCCAGCATGACGAGTTGATGGAGCGGATCGTCGCCAAAGTGAAAACGCTGCGGCAGGGAGATCCGACCGATCCGAAAACGCAACTGGGATGCCTGGCGACGCCCCAGCATCTGGCGACGGTGAACAGTTTCGTCGAACGGGCCAAACACGAAGGAGCACGCTGCGTCCTGACCGGCTCGCTTTCGAAAGATGCGAACAATTGTTTCTATCCACCGACAATTTTTGATCGCGTGACCGCTCCCATGACGATTGCCCGTGAAGAGGTCTTCGGTCCGGTGCTGAGCGTCCTGACGTATCGTGATGAGGCCGAAGCGGTGCGTTTGGCCAACGATTGCGAATTCGGCCTGATGGCCAACTTGTGGACGTCGGACGGGACGCGGGCGCTCCGCGTGACGCGTCAATTGCGGGCAGGTCGAATCGCCATTAATGGTGGAGGGGCCCTGCGTCCGAACGTTCCTGTGTTTGGCTACAAAATGAGTGGGATCGGGGCCGAGTTGGGATATGACGAGGCCGTGCACGAATACACCAGTTCGAAGGCCGTGATCTATTCATTGGCCACGGAGAAATCCCCATGGCCGGAATAGATTCTGGGGCCGAGAAGATCGACTCACGCATCGGCCAGCCGATTTTGGAACTGGACACGCCCACGCTGTTGCTCGACCGCGCGGCGTCCGATCGGAACCTGGCCCGGATGGCGGCCTTCTTTCGAGATTGTCCGGCGAAACTACGTCCGCACTTCAAGAATCATAAGTGCGTGACACTCGCCAAACGGCAATTGGCGGCGGGAGCGGTCGGAATGACCTGCGCCAAACTGGGTGAGGCCGAGATTCTGGTGGACCATGGAATCAACAATGTTCTGATTGCGAATCAGATTGTCGGACCCATCAAGACGGCGCGACTAGCTCGACTAGCCCAGCGGGCACACGTCGCGGTCGCGGTCGACCATCTTGAACAGGCGACGGCGATCTCTCGAGCCGCGACGGCAGCTGGTTCACTGGTACACCTCTTGATCGAAGTCGATATTGGGATGGGACGCTGCGGGGTGGCTCCCGGTCAACCGGCACTCGACTTGGCCAGACGACTGATCGATTTGCCCGGAGTCCACTTTAGTGGGATACAGGCGTACGAGGGGCATCTGGTGAATGTGCTGGATCGAGCTGATCGGGTAACGCGGTCGCGTCAAGCGATGCAGCAAGCCGTCGACACTCGTCGGTTGATCGAAGCGGCCGGAATCCCCGTTGGTTGTATCAGTGGCTGTTCCAGCGCGACCTACGATAGCACGGGAACATTGCCGGGTGTCGATGAAGTGCAAGCAGGAACGTATGCCACGATGGATCGGCAATATCATCGTTTGGCCCCGGAATTTGACATCGCGTTGTCGGTTCTGGTGCGGGTGATCAGTCGCCCGAATCCGGGCAAGGCGGTGCTCGACCTGGGTGTCAAAGGGGCTGGCGGGGAATTCGGCGTGCCAGCGATTCGAGACTTTCCCGACGTCGAAATTCCTTTTTTCCTGGCCGAAGAGCATACCGTTGTGCAAAACGCCCCGGACTGGCGCATTGGCCAGGTGCTGCATCTGATTCCCAGTCATGCCTGTACGACTTGCAACCTCTACCGCGAAATTGTCGTGCACGACCAGGGTGTGGTCGTTGAGGTCTGGCCGATTGAAGCTTCGGGTCGTCTGTCATGATCATTTCAACCTGGCAGCAGTTTTCGCTGTCGCGATTGATGCTGGGCACCGTGCAATTCGGCCTGCCGTACGGCGTCGCCAATCAGACGGGACAACCCTCGTATCGCGAAGTGGTTGAGATTGTGGCGGCTGCGGTCGACGGGGGAGTGAATTGCTTCGACACGGCAGCCGCGTATGGAACCAGTGAAGACGTGATTGGTCGGGCTCTGTCCGATTTGGGTGTTGCCGACCGAGTGCTCGTCGTGACCAAAGTTCGCCCGCTGACTCTCCCGGAATTAGCCGATTCGCAGCTGGCCGCGAAAGCCATTGAACAATCGATTGCCGAGTCTCGACGGCGACTGCGGATCGATTGCCTGCCGGTCGTGCTGTTTCACCGCGAGTCCGATGCGATGTATGGAAACGTGCTCGAAGACTTGCGAGCACGTGGTTGGCTGCGTCACTTGGGCGTCTCGTGCGATAACCGCCCCGGACCGGCGGCGGAATTTGTGGCGGGAGGACATTTTTCCGCATTGCAGATTCCGGGAAACGTGCTTGATCGGCGTCACCAGCAGAGTGGCATTTTTCAGACGGCTGCGAAGCAGGGTGTGGCGACGTTTGTGCGCAGCGTCTATTTGCAGGGGCTATTGGTCATGCCGGCAGAGGAGGTTCCCGCGGCGCTCCGCGAGGTCATACCGGTACGAACTCGACTGGCGTCGCTGGCCAACGAAGCGGGGCTGAGTCTGGCCGAACTGGCACTGCGGTATATGCTGTCGATCGACGAAGTGACCTGCGTGATCACGGGAGTGGAAACCGTGAGCCAGATCAAAAATAATTTGAGCATGTTTGATCGCGGCCGATTGCCGGCCGACCTGCTGGCGGCGATCACCGCGGTGACATCAGAATTGCCCGAGCGAGTGATCACTCCCAACTTGTGGCCGAAGAAACCGACCGGGTGAACGATGTTTCCCTTTTGAATAAGGCACACCGCACATGATTGCTCCCTCGTTGAAAAAGACCTATGAAACCGATGGCGTGGTCGTCATTCGAGGTTTCCTGCCGCCTGACGAATTGAAGCGACTGACCGACAATCTCGATCGATACATTCGCGAGGTCGTGCCCGGTCTGCCGGATGAGGACGCGTTTTATCAAGACAAGTCGCGGCCGGAAACGCTGAAGCAACTGAACCGAATTCAGCAAGATCCGTTCTTTGCGGACTATCTTCACCACCCGCTGTGGACGGGGGCTGCCGAGTCACTGCTGGGGGAACCGGTCCGGGTGAATGGAGCTGAGTGGTTCAATAAGCCTCCCAACACCGACCATGCGACGCCTCCCCATCAGGACAATTATTACTTTTGTCTGAAACCGCCCCAAGTATTGACGATGTGGCTGGCTTTGGATGTCGTCGATGAAGAGAACGGCTGCCTTCGTTACGTGAAGGGTTCGCACCGGCGGGGCGTACGACCGCACGGTCGCACACAGACCCTGGGATTCTCGCAAGGGATTGTGGATTACGGAGAGGCGGATCGCGCGGTAGAAACGCCCGTTCCCGCGCAACCTGGTGACGTGTTAATTCATCATGGCAACACCATTCATCGCGCCGACGCGAATCGCTCGACCGCGCGTCATCGTCGCAGTTTCGGGATGGTGTTTCAGGGGGTTAGCTGCGATCGCGACGAAGTGGCGTTCCTGCGGTATCTGGAATCGTCAAAATCGCAACGCGAGGGATTCGGGATGAAGACGTAGAGCGACGACGTCGTGCAGTCGGTCGCCGTTTCACAGCCGAGTTAGGCAAGCGTCGTTGGCCTGGAATTATCCCTCTTCCTGACAACGGGAATTTGACGGAGCTTTCGAGAGAGTCGAAGCGGACGCCCCGAGATCGCTTAAAATAGTGATGTCACGGTGCTCGCGGGGATTTCGCGGATTCGACAAAGGTCCGTCCCGGCGGGTAAAGTGATTGGCTCGGGATCGCCGCAACAGCGACGACAGATCGCATTCCATGAACTGGCAACGATGAGACGAGGGCTGAGGGTATGACAGTGTTCCATCTCCGACGCGGAGGACAAGCCGTCTTCAAGCTGCTGGGTGTCTTGGTGGCCCTGAACACGGCGAACGTTGTTCGTGCTGCGGGCGGCGACGTGTCGTTCAGTCGCGATGTACGGCCGATTCTGGCGGACAAGTGTTTTCATTGTCACGGGCCAGATGCTCCGACTCGTAAGGCGGACTTACGGCTGGATACCGCGGACGGGATTTTCCATGGTCCGAAGCCGGCGGTCGTGGCTGGAAAGCCGGATGAAAGTTCACTTGTTGCACGCATCTTTGCGGCCGATGAAGCGGAAGTGATGCCACCGCCGGACTCGAAAAGGACTCTGACTGCTGCACAGAAAGACGTACTCAAACGCTGGATTGAACAGGGGGCGAAATATCAGACCCACTGGGCGTTTGCCCCGATTTCTGCTGCGGCCGCGCCCGATGCGTCTGTCGCCGCTCATCCCATCGATCGGTTCCTTAACCTTCGATTGCAGCAAGTTGGCCTCTCGACCCAACCGGAAGCCGACCGTGAAACGTTGATCCGACGAGTAGCGTTCACGCTGACAGGTTTGCCGCCCGTCGTGAAAGAGATTGACGAATATTTAGCGGATCCGGCCCCGGGGGCCTACGAACGGATGGTTGATCGCTACCTCGGTTCGTCACGGTATGGTGAAGAGATGGCTAAGCACTGGCTGGATGTGGCGCGCTATGCCGACACCCACGGCATGCATCTGGACAACGAGCGACAGATGTGGGCCTATCGCGACTGGGTGGTGAAGGCCTTCAACGAGAATTTGCCTTTCGATCAATTCACGGTTTGGCAAGTGGCGGGTGACCTATTGCAGAATCCCACTCGAGACCAATTGGTGGCCACTGGCTTCAATCGTTGCAACGTGACCACGGGCGAAGGGGGATCAATCGCCGAGGAATTCATCTATCGCTATGCGGTCGAACGCACTACGGCCGTCGCACAGGCCTGGCTGGGTTTGACCGCAGGCTGTGCCGTCTGTCACGACCATAAGTACGACCCACTGACAACGAAAGAGTTCTATTCTCTGTATGCGTTCTTCAACAGTGCGGCCGATCCGGCGATGGACGGCAATACGAATACGACGGCACCGTTTTTGAAATTGCCGCAGCCGAATCAGATGGCGGCCGCGACGGGGGCGACGAACGTCGAACGGGATGCCCGCGAATGGGTCGATTCGCTGATCACCGGGATCGACTATCTCGATCCTGCGGAAACGAAATCGCCCGTTGATCGTAAACTTGTCCGCGAAGTATTATTCGATGACGCCCCGCCAGTGGGGGCCAGTCCTCGCAGCTCGTCTCGCAATGCGATCGACTGGGTGACTGATCCAGCCTTCAAAGCGGTCTCAGGACGTCGCGTGATCCGGCAGTCGTTTGCTTCGTCGTATCACGACGAAATCGAATTCAAGTTGCGTCCGATTGTGGTACCGCACGAAGCCGTCATTGAAGTCTGGCTGCGAGTTGATGCCACAGATCTGCCGTCGAAGGTGGGTTTCGCGGCAACGAATGGTCGTGGTGTGACCTGGACCCGGACCGACTCTGGACTGGTGCGTGAGGGAGCCTCGCAATCCGACATTGTGCCGGGCCAATGGAACAAACTGACGTTTTCCGCCAGCGATCTGGAATTGAAAACGGGCGACCGGTTGAATGGGCTGAAACTGAGTCAAACGGGTGGCATCGTCTATTGGGATCTGGTCACGCTGACGGGACAATGTGATCCGACGACTGATCCACTGGAATCCGTCGCCGCTTGGCGAAAGAGCCTGGGAACGACGATTCCCCCCGAGTTGCCGGGCAATTTGCATGAATCGATCAAAGGCGGTCCCGACAAGGTTTTGTCGCCTGACGATGCCGCCAAACTGCGAAGCTTCTATCTAGCGATGGTCGCTCGACCGCTGAACGAGGAAATTGCGTCGGCCCGCGCCGCTTGGGAAACCGCGCGCGTAGCCCGAATCATCGCCGACGAATCGGCGCCCGGCACGTTCATCTTCCGCGACACCGAGAAGCCGCGTGACTCGTTCGTGATGGTCCGGGGGCAATACGACAAGAAAGGTGACCCGGTCGAACCGGCGGTGCCAGCCATTCTACCCGCAATCCCCAAATCGACCCCCGATGCCCGACTGACTCGACTCGATCTGGGCCGCTGGCTGGTCGCGCCCGAAAATCCTTTGACGGCTCGGGTGACGGTCAATCGATTTTGGCAGCAAGTGTTTGGCACAGGGCTGGTCAAAACGAGCTTCGATTTTGGGACGCAAGGCGAAGTTCCCAGTCATCCTGAACTGCTCGATTGGCTGGCCAGCGAGTATCGCACGACGGGTTGGAACACGAAGCAATTCATGAAACTATTACTGACGTCAGAAGCCTTCCGCCGCCAGGTGAAGTTGACCCCCGAAGTGAGAACCGCCGATCCGCACAACCGTTTGTATGCTCGCGGGCCCCGTCTGCGCCTGGACGCGGAACAGGTTCGCGACAATGTGCTGTTTGTCAGCGGGTTGATCGATCTGACCATGGGCGGACGTGGCGTCAAATCGTATCAGCCGTCCAATATTTGGGAGCCGGTGGGCTATTCCGACAGCAATACGCGTTTTTACTTACAGGAACATGGTCAATCACTTTATCGTCGTAGTGTTTATGCCTTCTTGAAGCGAACGGCGCCGCCGCCGTTCATGTCGAACTTCGACGCTCCCAATCGCGAACAGGTTTGTACGGTGCGGGAACGCAGCAACACGCCACTGCAGGCGTTGCAATTGATGAATGATGTGCAGCATTTCGAATCGGCTCGTGGTTTGGCGGAACGAGTGCTGATCGAAGGCGGCAGCACGACAGACGACCGTTTGACGTTTTTGTACCGGACGGTGTTGTCGCGGCGGCCGACTGCCGAAGAACGTTCGATATTGACGGCGGCACTGCAAAAGCACACCGAGTTGTTTGCGGCTGATCCGACAGCGGCCCAAAAAGCGATCCATGTGGGGGAATCAAAGCCAAAGATGGTGGCCCCGGAAATTGAGACGGCGGCCTGGACGATGCTGGCCAATCTGGTTCTGAATACGGATGAAACTGTGAATCGAAACTGACAATGACTTGACCAGTCGGGCGGACCGTCTTTTCAGGCGGCAAACCCCGGCCCAGCGGAACAGTCCCAGTACCTGCGAATTTGAATGTGGGGAGTTTTTGAAATGCATCCGTTCTTCGAACAACAATGGGCCATGAATCGGCGTCAGTTCTTCGGTTCCACGGGGATTCGGCTGGGGGGAATGGCGATGGGGCTGTGTGCCGCAAAGTCGTTGACCGCGCAAGACAACGTGGACAGCTCGCGAATGCACCCGCCGTTGCCGGGACTGCCTCACTTCGCTCCGAAGGCCCAAAACGTCATCTACCTGCATATGAATGGTGGCCCGGCCCAGATGGACCTGTGGGACTACAAGCCGAAGCTGGCTGAGTACTACGATAAGGACTTGCCGGATTCGGTTCGCCAGGGACAACGCATTACCACGATGACCAGCGGGCAAACGCGATTGCCCGTGGCTCCGTCGATGTTCAAATTTCAACAGCACGGACAATGCGGAACCTGGGTCAGCGAATTGCTACCCTACACGGCCCAGCATGTGGATGACATCGCCGTTGTGAAAACCGTGCACACCAATGCCATCAACCATGACCCCGCCTGCACATTTGTAATGACAGGCAGCGAAGTGCCGGGCAAACCGAGTCTTGGCTCGTGGCTGTCTTATGGTCTGGGCAGCGACAGCAACGATTTGCCGAGTTTCGTCGTGCTGACACCGACTTGGAAATCGGGTGCCGCGGCACAAGCATTGTTCACTCGCATGTGGTCCAGCGGTTTTCTGTCCAGCAAATATACGGGCGTCGCCTTACGGCATGTGGGCGATCCGGTGCTGTATGTACAAAACCCGCCCGGCATTAGTGCGCAAAACCGTCGGGCGATGCTCGATACCCTCGGAGCTCTGAATCACCGGACGTTGGAACAATTGGGCGATCCCGAAACACTCACACGAATGGCACAGTACGAGATGGCGTTCCGGATGCAGACGAGTGTTCCCGAACTGACCGATCTGAGACAAGAAACGGCCGCGACACTGGAGATGTATGGACCGGACGTCACGAAGCCGGGGACCTTCGCAGCCAGCACGCTACTGGCGCGTCGCTTGGTGGAGCGAGGTGTCCGCGTCGTCCAACTGCTGCATCGCGGTTGGGATCAGCATGGCAATCTGCCTCGCGATTTGCGATCGCAGTGTGAAGACACGGACCAGCCGATCGGCGCCCTGCTGGCCGACCTGAAACAACGCGGAATGCTGGATAAGACGCTGGTGGTCTGGGGCGGCGAGTTCGGTCGGACGGTCTACTCGCAAGGCACATTGAGCAAAGAGACCTACGGTCGCGATCATCATCCTCGCAACTTCTGCATGTGGATGGCGGGCGGGGGCATCAAGGGTGGCCAGGTCTACGGTGAGACCGACGACTTCAGTTACAACGTGGTGCAGAATCCCGTCCACGTCAACGATCTGAATGCCACAATGCTGCAGTGCCTGGGGATCGACCATGAACGTTTCACGGTCAAATTCCAAGGACTCGACCAGCGTCTGACCGGCGTGGAAGCCCCCAAGATCGTGAAAGAACTGCTCGCGTGATCGAGCGCAATCGCGTCATTCGGAGCGGTCTTTTATGCACTGTCCCTGCCTTGCTGCCTGAAGGGCCGACGACCGTTTGATTTGTCCAACTGGGTTATTTCTGCGGCGGGATTCAAGATGACGAACGATAATCGCCCGACTCGTGTGCCCCGATCGATGGCCCTCTACGAGCGGGCGATGAAGTTGATTCCCGGCGCGACGCAGCTGATCAGCCGCCGGCCGAATCGTGTCGCGTATGGGGTTTCACCCGTGTATGCCGCTCGGGCCGCAGGGGCGCGGTTTTGGGATGTCGATGGATTCGAATACATCGATTGGATCAGTGGCATCGGGTCGATCATTCTGGGGTATGCCGATCCGGTGGTGGATGATGCAGTCTGCCGGCAGATCACGACAGGCACGATCTATTCGGTCAATCACGAGTTGGAAATCGAATTGGCCGAAGAGCTGTGCAGGTCGATTCCCTGTGCCGAAATGGTTCGCTATGCCAAATGCGGCGGCGAAGCTTGCGCCATCGCCGTGCGAATTGCGCGCGGTGTCACTGGCCGCGACAAAGTTTTGTTTTGCGGCTACCACGGCTGGCATGATTGGTATCTGGCCGCCAATCTCGCGGAAGAGGCGAGTCTCAATTCGCATCTTTTTCCGGGGATCGAACCGACCGGTGTGCCCAGCGCTCTGGCTGGAACCGTCCTGCCGTTCGCTTACGGCGACCTGACCGCGTTGGGAGAGTTGCTCGATCGGCATCGGGGTCAGATTGCCGCAGTCATCATGGAACCGCTGCGGTCGGAGATTCCTGCCGAGGGGTATTTGGCTGGCGTGGCCAAACTGACTCGAGAACAGGGCGCGGTTTTCATCCTGGATGAAGTCTCGGCCGGATTACGCTTTGGTACCGGCGGTGCGCAGGAGTATCTGAAGGTCACGCCGGACATGGCCGTTTTTGCAAAATCACTGTCGAACGGCTATCCGATGGCTGCGGTCGTTGGTCGCCGCGAAGTGATGGAGCCGGCCGCCCGGATGTTCATTTCGAGTACTTACTGGAGCGACACAATTGGCTTGCGGGCGGCGCTCACCACGCTACGTGAAGTCCGCCGTCGCGGGGTGCCCGAACAACTGTCGCGATTCGGAGCGGAATTGAAACGTCGGTTGAACGCCGTTGCCCAGGAAGTGGGAATCGACGTTCGTTGTGAAGGGATCGACGTCCACCCGCACCTGCAGTTTGGAATGACCGACGCGAAGGTGAAAGGTCAGGCAACGACGCTCTACATTCAAGAAATGGCGAAGCGAGGCTGTCATGGGTATGCGTCGTTCTATCTGAATGCCGCCCAGGGCGAGCGAGAACTGGAGCAGACGGTGAATGCGGCTCGCGAGGCATTCACGATTATCCGTGACGGACTGGCCGCGAATCAGATCGATCGACTGCTGGAATGCGACGTGCAGCAAGACGCGTTTCGACGGCTGGTGCGGTAAGGAGTGGTCCGGCGCGTAACTGGCAGAGGATCAACGACGAATCAGCCCTGTCCGAAGGTGATATTGAATTCGCGGGCGGCGTTTCGCCAGAATAAGTCTTGAATGTTGTCTTTGGACCATTCCGCGATTTCGGCAGCATGTTTCATCGAGAGCAGCTGTTCGTAAACGGCCAGGATCGGGCGACCGTCGCAATGCGGAAATTTCAAATTGAATCGGTCGATATCGACGTATTGCCAGGCTCGGCCCATCGCGGCGTACTGACCGTGGAAATAGGTCGCGTCCACACCATCTGAACCGTACAGAATCCGCTGTGGATTCTCACCCGAGAACAGCGTAATCATCGGCCGGACATCGGTCACCGCCGAGACGTCGTACCAGATGTTGGGCATATCTCGCAGCCGGTCGATTGCATGACGAATGGGCCAGTACGTGAAACTGCGGGCGCAGTGGGCCAGGATCCATTTGATATTCGGGTAGCGACGTTGGGTGAACTCCTCGAGATCGTTCAGATTGAATTCATCGGCACAGCCATGAAAGCGGGAAAGATGCATCGTGACCCATAGCCCCAATTGGTTGGCCAGTTCAAGTTGGGTGTGCGGGAGAAAATCGTGAATGCGGCACTGGGCGATGTCGCCGGTGACAGAATAGATTCGATAAGGCTTCAGTCCGATAAATCCCTGCTCACGGATGTCGCGTTCGATATCGGCCAACTGACATTGCGGCGTCACCAATCGATTCATCCGCGACTGCGGGTCTTGTCGAACCTTCTCGAGACACCAGCGGTTGTGAGCGGTGACATCCAAGCCGATGGTCGGTGTGCCCAGAACCAGAAAATGGGTTTCGCGACCGGGATACAGTCGGTGCGCCCACTGCTGAAGCGTCGAAAGGTCGGCATCGGACCAGGCGTGAGAGTCCGAGGAGACGGCCAGGTGAGCATGGTGGAACAGGTGAATGTGGGCATCGAACACTCGGTCAGGAACGAAGTCTTGTAACTCTTCGTCCCAAATCTGCTGATCATGCGACTGATAGTCATCGAGAGAGATTGACATGTGAAGGCCTCGAGCAGTGAACGAGTGACAGACAGAGGCGGGCCAGTTCCAGCCGCTTCCTTAGTGTTTCGCTTTTTCGGTTTGGATTTCGGCTTCGGAAAAACGATGCATTAGCCACTCGGCGAGGCGTTCGTGGGCCTGGTCGATTTTGGTATGGCCAGGTGCGGGCGCTACCAGCAGTTCCACCGGAATCACGGCGTTGGGTGCGTCAGGACGAGCTGTGGCGTTGACGACCGCGCGCGTAAAGGCGATCGCATCGTCAGTGTCGACCCGGACATCGTGATTACCGATACTCAACCAGATCGCTCGGCCGGCGAGTTTCGGTCCGAGCGTTGCGACATTGAGTTGATCGGCTTGCACACGATGAGTCGTGGTCGTGAATTCTCGCAGGGCGGTCAGTCGGGTGACGGGGGAAATCCCGCCAGCGGCTTTGATGCGCGGATCCGTAGCGGCGAGATGATAGGCGAGGAATCCTCCGCGTGAGGTGCCGCAAACGGCAACGCGTTCAGGATCGGTGATTTTGTCAGTAATCAGAAAATCGAGAATCCCACGGGCTTTGGCCGTAAACGCCGAGATAAACTCTTCCCCCTTTTCCAACCGATGTCGCCATCCTTCCAGTTGAACCGGTTCGCCCGGTCGAACATCGTCACCGTGGCAGGGTGGTTCCACGATGACGCTGATCCAGCCGTGTGGTGCGAGAATGGCGGCCACCTGCGTGTAAACCTGTTGCCGTCGCATTTCTTCAAATCCATGCGCGACGATCAGTAATGTCGGAGCGGGAGATTTCCGCCCGTCGATTTCCCCGATCACACCGAACCGGACTCCGTCCGGAGTTTTTCGAATCTGGATCTCGCGAGGCTCGTCGGCGATGACGAAATCCAGGAAGACCGCGTGACTGAGACAAGCCCACACCAGCCAGCCGAACAGATGGAGCCATCGATTTTGCGACATACGGCGAATCCTGTGCGGTTCGTGCTGCGGAACGTGGTTCGGGGTCAATCCCCTGTCGGAGTGGTCGACAGGGGATTCCTAATTTAATCCGTTCGGTCGGCATTTTGTCAGGCGTGTTTCGCCAATTGGGCAGCCTCCGCCGCCAGGCGATTTTCGAACGTGAACCCGAGGGGGGCGAAACGCTGTTGCAGCAGTTCCATACCCTGCTTGACCATGATGATGTCACAGCCATGACAGATAAACTTCGCACCGAGATCGAATAATTTCTGCGTATGTTCCGGACCCCAACTGACAGTTCCCCACCATTTGCCCGCTCGCTTAGCGGCATCGGCCGTGCGGCGGTAGGCATCTGCAATCAAGGGATGATCGTATTGAAAGGGAATTCCGGCCACGACGCTCAAGTCGGCGGGGCCGACCATCAGGACGTCGATACCCGGGACGCTGGCGATGGCGTCAACCTGATCGAGTGCGGCAGGGGATTCCAACTGAGCGATGATCAGCGTGTTTTCGTTGGCGGCTTTCAAGTAGGGTGCCATCGGCATGGAGCAGTAGGGGTTGTCACCATTTGCGCCATCGACGCCACGTTCGCCGAGCGGAGCGAACTTGGCCCAGCGGACCAGTTCGGCCGCTTCTTCACCCGATTCACAGCGCGGGTACATGATGGCCTGGGCACCCGCTTCGAGCAGCCGGGCCATCCGCATGAATTCTCCTTTGGCCGGTCGCGCCACGATATCCGCTGAGCCGACTCGCGCTGCTCGCATCAGCCCCGCCGCGGTCTCGTCGCTGGTCGAATGGTGTTCCAGATCGAGCCAAATTCCGTCGAACCCCATCAGGCTGACCAGTTCGTAGACACTGGGATCGATGAAATGGCAGCAGGTGATCAGGGCGGGCTCGCCCCGTTTCAATTTCGCTTTGACTCGACTCGCTCTCATTCGTCCGTCTCTTTCTGATGGGGATCACGTTCAATTCGCCGGAATTCAAGGCCAAATCACGAACTGGCGGGATTGTGACGGTGCGTACTGTTCGACGTCGGATCCGTTATCGCCAAGCTCTATGACCGTGCGTAAGAAGTGACCGCTGGTTGCGGTACCTGAAGAACGATAATACGATGCTAGGCCACTCACAATGGACGACCGCCGACAGTGATCGAGGAAATGTTGCCATGGCGCTAGTGGATTGGATCGTTGTCGCGATGTATGCGTTCGCGATGCTGGCGGTCGGCAGGTACTACGGGAATCGGACGGAAACGGCCGAGGACTATCACCTTGGCGGCCGGCGGATGAGTCCGTTCGCTGTGGGATTGTCACTGTTTGCGACGCTAACCAGCTCGTTGTCCTACTTGGCCGTGCCGGGCGAAATGGTCAAGAACGGACCGATGGTGCTGGCCCAATACACGGCCTTTCCGCTGATTTCAATTGTCGTCGGTTGGGCCTTGATCCCCTTCATCATGCGGCAGCGTGTGACCAGCGCCTACGAGATTCTGGAACGCCGCTTTGGCATTAGCGTGCGGTTGGTCGGTTCGCTGATGTTTTTGACGATGCGACTGGGCTGGATGGCCTCGATCCTGTACGCGACGTCAGACAAGGTGTTGTCGCCCCTGTTGGGACTCGGTCCGTCCGCGACTTTAGCAGCGGCGATCGTGATGTGCCTGATTACATTGATTTACACGGCCGAAGGAGGCCTGCGAGCCGTGGTCGTCACGGACGCATTGCAATCGCTGATCATGCTGGGTGGCGCGTTCGCAGTGATTGTGATCATCAGTGTGAACCTGGGTGGTGTCGGCGCGTGGTGGCCGCAGCAGTGGGCCAGTCACTGGGCGAAGCCCCAGTTTCTTGTCGATTCGTCGACGCGCATGACGTTTCTTGGCGCGGCGATGTCGACGTTTGCCTGGTATGTCTGCACCTGCGGATCGGATCAGATGGCGATCCAACGTTGGCTGTCGACCCGCGACGCGGCGGCCGCGCGTCGTTCGCTGAATACGACGCTGTATGCCGAGGCGCTGGTGGGAGTGCTGCTGGGAATGGTCGGCCTGGCGGTCGTGGGCTTTTTCACGGCTCATCCCGAGCTGTTGACAGATCAAGTCAATCTGGTCGAGGGTGCCGACAAGCTCTTTCCACGATTTGTTGTGGTGGGGCTGCCGTTTGGCATGACCGGCGTCATCATCGCTGCAATCTTATCGGCGGCGATGTCGAGCCTGGCGTCCGGCATGAATTCGTCCTGTGCGGTCATCACCGAAGATTTCATTGGCCGTTTCCGCACGGAGCCCTTGACTGACTCTCAGCGCGTTCGGTTGGCTCGGTGGATTTCAGCCGTGATCGGTGTTGTGGTGATCTTGCTTAGCCTGTTGGTCAGCCGAGTGGAAGGAAATCTTGTTGATCTTTGCTATCGCGTGTGCAATCTGCTGGTTGCCCCGCTGTTCGTGCTGTTCTTTCTGGCGATCTTCGTTCGCTGGGCGACAACGTTTGGAGCTTTGTTCGCGGCACTCGCGAGCGTGACCACCGCCGTCTGCATCGCTTTTTCCGGAGCTCTCGGCATTGGTTCGCTAAGCATCATGTGGATCATGCCCGGTTCGTTTGCCGTCGGTGTCATTGTCGGATCTCTGGCCAGTTTGTTGCCGATCGGTCGCGCCAAGGTGATGGTGGATGTGACTTAAATCCGATGGCGGGATGACGAGGCGATAGCCGCCCACCTGGAAATGCAAACCGGCCGGAGCGATTCAGGTGAATCGCTTCGGCCGGTTCTTTGGAAACGGATTTTCAACCCACTCGCTCTCAGCGGAAGGAACTCATCTGGGAACGAGGGCTCTTGTGTGTCACAGAGTGCTCAGTCCCTGACGGTAATCTTTTTGGGCTGTGCTTCCGGTCGTTTGGACACAACGATTTGCAGAACACCATTGGTCAGTTGGGCATCGACGCTATCTGCGTCCACGAATTCGGGCAGCGACACGGTCCGCTCGAACGAACCATACTGGCGATCATTGATCGAATAGTTGCGATCACTTTCCGGTTGTTTGCGTTCACCGGAGATGCGCATCACACCTTTGTGAACGGTCAGATCGATACTGTCCTTATTAACACCTGGAACTTCGAGTTCCAAATAGACCTTGTCGGCGTCTTCCCACATCGCGACCGGTACGTGCCAGCCGGTTGAATGACCATTCTGATCGGAGGTGCCGTTCAAGACCTGACCGAAGAAATTCTCCATTTCCCGTTGAACATTGGTCAGCGAATCGGCCGATGGCAAACTGAATCTGCGGGTTCTAACGAGCATACTATGTCTCCCATGAGGCAGGGACACTGTCCCATTGTTAATTGGATCGAAGTGAAATTGTGAGTGGACCAGGCCTGGTCTGTTCTGAGTGAAAAGCAAGTCGTGTACCAAATCTAAAAAGCGAGCAAGGAGGGGCGTGGGTTCACGGAGTGACCTTGTCATAACCCTCGGAAAAATCGCCAGTTCGAATGATCTTCGGACGGCTGGCTGAAAGCAGTCACGATGCGCGAGAGTCGCAATCCCAAGCCGCCGTTGCCAAACTGACAGCCCGATCGATTGCGGGACTAGCGAGGAATTCTGGTGAGCGGCCAAAATGACAATCGGCGTGCAGATCATCATGAAATGAGGCCCGAGCCGATCGGAAAACTCTTCGGGTATCCTCAGCTGATTCATTACAAGGAAGGGTAGAATCCCCCGCTCAAGTCGGCCATGATGGGCGATCGGAGATGCGGCAGGGGACGAGTCTCATGAGCGAAAACTCTTGGCGTCTGGCAACGTTAGTTGTGGTCTGGGGCCTGTGGTGCGCCAGTCTGTGCGCCGAAGAGCGACCCTCAGAACGTGTCGACTATCTCCGCGAAATCAAACCGATCTTCAAATCGCGATGCTATGCCTGCCACGGGGCCTTGAAACAGGAAGCTGGACTGAGGCTGGATGCGGGCCGATTGATTCGCCAGGGAAGCCAATCCGGCAACGTCCTGACCGCGGGCACGGTGGATGGTCCGCTGGTCGAGCGAATCACGTCGAGAGACCTCTCGCAACGAATGCCGCCCCAGGGGGAACCGCTGACACTGACGCAAGTGGAACGAATTGCGTTGTGGATCCAGCAGGGAGCCGAGTCACCGGATCACGAACAACCAGAACGTGACACGCGTCAGCATTGGGCCTTTCAACCTCCAGTGCGGGCTGACGTTCCACAGGTGGATGCCGGTGCGCAAAACCCGATCGACGCATTCTTGGAGCAGGAACGGACCCGGCGAGGATTGATGCGTCAGGCTCGGACTTCAAAGTCGGTTTGGCTGCGGCGCGTTTTTCTCGATCTGATCGGCCTGCCGCCGACTCCTGACCAGCTGACGAGTTTTCTCGGGGACGATTCGCCTGATGCCTGCGAGCGGGTCGTTGATCGATTATTGAATTCGGCTCAATATGGTGAGCGTTGGGGCCGGCACTGGATGGATGTCTGGCGCTACAGCGACTGGTTTGGTCGCCGGCATGTTCCCGACGTCTGGAACAGTGCCCCGCAAATCTGGCGCTGGCGAGACTGGATCGTGAATTCGCTGAATGAAGACAAGGGGTACGGCCAAATGGTGGCCGAGATGCTCGCCGGCGACGAGGTGGCACCGGAAAACGATGACGCCGGTTACGCGACCGGCTATCTCATTCGGAATTGGTACGCTCTGAACCCCAATGATTGGATGCGCAGCAACGTCGAGCACACCGGTAAGGCGTTTCTGGGTCTCACGTTTAATTGTGCTCATTGTCACGACCACAAATACGATCCGATTTCCCAGGAAGACTATTTTCGATTTCGGGCGTTCTTCGAACCGATTTCCATCCGCCAAGATCGCGTACCCAATGAAGCTGATCCTGGTCCCTTCGACGACTACCAATACGGTGTGTTGCGAAAGATTATTCGTCTGGGCGGCGTCCGCATCTTCGACAAATTTCCTGAAGCACCGACTTGGTTCTACAGGGGCGGTGACGAGCGAAATCGAGTCACCGAACGTGGTTCAATTGCACCGGGTGTGCCGGGGTTCTTGACGACCCAACCGGTGTCAATCGCTTCCGTCAAACTTCCCCCACGGGCCTGGTATCCGGGGTTGCGACCTGCGATTCAAGCGACCATTCTGTCGGATCATCAGGCCGCGCTCGTCGCAGCGGAATCGCAATTGCCGTCGATCCGCGAGGCGGTCGTTACAGCATTGCCTGATCTGCAAACGAAACTGGCCGAAGCCGAAGCCGAGTTTGTGGCGGCGCGTCAGTTGTCAGAACAAGCTGGTCGCTCGAGCGTCCTGGTTGGTCGGCAATCGCTGTTACTCGATGCCACTGCCGGTCGCCGCATCGTGCACCACGGACTACGAGCGATCAAATTGCGGGATGACAGTTTGACGATCGGCTTTCAGCTGCAAATCTTGCAGGACGCACACGTCAATTTCCAACTAGCCAAAGATGTCGAGAAGGGACTGACGGCAGGACTGATCGCCTTCGAGAAAGGAAGCATCGTTTCGTACCAGCCGGCGTCGTTTACGGAATTCGAAGCGGGACGGTATGATATTGCCGCCGGACAGAATCGGTTTGACGTGGAACTGGTTTTGCCTGCGAAGGATGATCGCTGCCTGTTGTCGGTCCGATCATTGGTCGACAACGTCCTGCTGATAGATCATGTCCCGGTCGCCAGGAACGGTTGGAACCCGGTGGATGGTCTTGCAAAAGCCATCACATTTGATGTGCGAACGGGCAGCGTCGCGGCCTTCGACAACGTTACCGTGAGGGCGCTTCCAGACGCAGCACCAGACGCGGACTCTGCTTCATCACAACTGGCCTATTTTGATTTCGAAAGTCCTACCTATTGCGACGGTCATGATGTGATCGGGATCGATGGCTGGTTCGGTTCCTCGTTCAGTCAAGCTCAAGCGACGTCACAGGTTTCGGCCGCGGTGTGCGACGAATCGCTGATGCAGGCGTCGAAAAAGGTGCGCGACGCTCGGCGGGCGCTCGAGGTGCAGGAACTTCGATTGAAAGCCGCCGAGATGCGGCGAGCGGCCTGTCTCGCACAATTGGAAAGTACGAACGCTCGGATCGCAGCAGATCGCGCAAGGCATGGCGAGACACCGGACGCGGATTTGCCGAAGGTGATTCGGACGGCCAGTCAACTGGAGCGCGAAGCGGCCGTTTTGACGACGGAAGCAGATGTGGTGACCAAGGATCAGTTGTTGGCAGTCGCGGAGACGAAACCCGCCACCGATGCCAACCGAGCCAAAGAGATCGAAGCCGCGGACAAACAACTGACACTCGCCAGCGTGTCGCTCGATAAAGCTCGCGCGGCACTGCAGGATCCGTTACAAACCGACCGCTATTCGGCGCTCAGTCAGGTCTACCCAGAGACCAGTACCGGCCGACGACGAGCTTTGGCCGAGTGGATCGCGAATCGGGACAATCCGTTGACGGCTCGCGTGGCTGTCAATCATCTCTGGCTGCGACATTTTCATTCCCCGTTGGTCGCCACGGTCTATGACTTTGGCCTGAGCGGTGCCCCGCCGACTCATCCGGTGCTGCTCGACTGGCTGGCCGTGGAACTCATGGAATCGGGCTGGAACATGAAACATCTGCACCGCTTGATCGTGACGAGTGAGACTTACGCCATGTCGTCGTCATCCGGGTCTGACGGCAATTCGTCGAGTGCGATCGATCCCGAAAACAAGTTTCTGTGGCGCATGAACCCGGGACGCATGGAAGCCGAAGTCGTACGCGACAGCCTGTTGTCGGTCGCCGATCGACTGGATCCGCGAATGGGTGGTCAAGAACTGGAAAACTCGCAGGCGCTGACGACTTATCGGCGTACAATTTATTACTGCAGTCAGCCGGAAGTTGACGGCAAAAGTGCTTTGGGCACTTTGTTCGATGCGCCCGAACCGGCCGATTGTTATCGTCGGACGCAAAGCATCATCCCGCAGCAGGCGCTCGCGCTCACCAATAGTGAGCTGGTGCACGAATTGAGTAAGACTCTTGCCGACGTACTTTGGAAATTGCAGCCCGCTGAACAGCGATCCGAACCGACGGCATTCATCACGGCTGCCTATGAACGAATTTTAACTCGACGTCCCACCGAGAACGAGTTGACGATTTGTCAGGAATTTCTCGCCGTACCAGCAGGTGCCAACTCGGGCCAGGTCCGCCTGCGGGAAGGCCTGGTCCGGGCGCTATTGAATCACAACGATTTTCTGGCAATCCGCTGAGAGGTGTCTGATGGCCAAGCGAACGAATCAGTCCGCGGAATTATGCCAGTGTCCGTCGCGTCGCGCCTTTCTGGCGGATCTGGGGATGGGCTTCACCGGAATGGCTCTGGGGGCGATGTTGTCCGCCGACGGTGCGACAGCGGCGGCCGATCTCTTGCCGTTGATGACGGATGATCGACGCCAGGGGGCATCCCATTTCGCACCCCGAGCGAAATCCATCATCTGGATTTTTCTGTCCGGTGGTTACAGCCATCTGGAGACGTTCGATCCCAAGCCGGCGCTCAATCAGTATGCGGGAATGACGTTCGACAAAACTCCGTTTGAAAATCCGGTCAATTCGCCGCTGCAAAAACAACGATTTCGCTCGGTACTGGCGGAAGAAATCAACGTGCGCGATGTCTATCCCACGATCTATCCGATGCAAGTGGGTTGGAAAAAGCACGGCGAAAGCGGGATCGAAGTCACCGACTGGTGGCCACACCTGGCGGAATGCGTCGACGATTTGTGTTTCGTCCGCAACATGTGGACGACAGACAACGATCATGCCGCCGAAAATCAGATTCACACCGGCCGACATCGACTGGATGAACCGCAGCCCAGCGTCGGTTCGTGGGTCAACTATGGGCTGGGATCGATGAACGACAATCTGCCCAAGTTTGTGGTGCTGGGCGGACCGACGCGCTCTGACACGCGGCAGTCGATCGATTCGTACTATCTGGGGCCGCAGCACGCAGGGATCCCGCTGGCACTCGATCCGAAAGAACCGCTGCCGTTCGGACACCGCGTTGCGAGCCAGACCGATGCGGAACAACGACGCGAATACGAACTGATTGCGCGGTTGAACGAGCTTTCGGCAGTGGAGTATCCCACAGATCAGGATCTGCGAGCTCGCATTCGGGCCTATGAGATGGCGTTCAAAATGCAGACGGCCGTTCCCGAGGCAATCGATTTCACCACCGAAACGGAGGCCACTGCGAAGCTGTACGGGCTCGATAAGGATACGACCAAGGCGGCAGGGGAGAAGTTGCTCGCCGCCAGAAAACTGGTCGAACGGGGAGTACGTTTTGTGCAGGTCTTTCCGTCGCCCTATGGAGTCTGGGATTCCCATCAGAAACTGAAGGACAACCACACGAAGCTTTGTGCGAATGTCGACCAGCCGGTGGCCGGGCTGATTCAAGATCTCAAGCAACGCGGCCTGATGGACGACGTCACGGTGGTGTTTTGCACGGAATTTGGCCGGACTCCCGGATTGGAACTTCGCGCAGGGGGCAAGGATGGACGTGATCACCATCCGAATGGTTTCACGATCTGGATGGCCGGGGCGGGAATTAAACGTGGCCATGTCCACGGCGCGACCGACGAACTGGGCTATCACGCCCTGGGCGAAGGCCATTATGTCACGGACCTGCACGCGACCGTGCTGCATCTCTTGGGGCTGGACAATCGCCGTCTGGAAATCCCCGGCCGAAAACGGCTGGAGATCGACCATGGACGCGTCATCACCGAGATTCTCACGTAACCCGTCACGTCAGGCCGTGAGAACCTCGACTCGATCCGACGGATGCCGTTACGACAGCAGTTTCGTGATCGCAGTGCCATCGTGTGCCACTTTGAACGGACGTCCCGTTGGTGAGTGCACCACTCGATCGAGCGGCAAGCCGAGTGCCGTGGCGATCGTCGCGTTGAAGTCAGCCGGAGTGACGCCATCGGCCGCGACACCGTGTCCAGCCGCATCCGATTGGCCGTAGAATTGACCGCCGTCGATACCGCCGCCCGCCAACACCGAAGAGAACACCGCCGGGTGATGATCGCGGCCGGCGTTGTAGTTGATCTTGGGCGAACGACCGAATTCCGTCGTCAGCACGACCAGCGTTTCGTCCAGTAAGTTTCGCTCGGCCAGATCTTTCAGCAGATTGCCCACGGCTCGGTCCATGATACCGGCTCCCATCGGCAAGTTTCCGCCGTTGTAGATTGCGCTGTGCATATCCCATCCGCCGCAGGTCACTTCAACACAGCGAACGTTGTTTTCGATCAACCGTCGGGCGAGCAGACAGCCCTGACCGAAGGCGTGACGACCATATCGATCACGGTCTTCGTTCTTTTCCTTATTCAGATCGAAGGCCTGCAATTCTCCGCTGGACAAGAGACTTGTCGCTTCGGTGTAGAAGTCGGTGTACGACTGCACCTTTCGGGCGCGGTATCGTTCGCGGAATTTCCGGTCGAATCCTTCGATCAACGAGATTCGTTTTTCAAACGATTCGTAAGTGAGATATTCCGGCGGCGTGGTATTTTCCAGACCCCGGTTCGGATCGCCGATTGGCAGCGGGCTGAAGGTGGGGTCGAAGAAGCCCGCACCAGGATGTCGCGCCGGGGAACTGATCAACACCGTATCGGGCAGTGTCTTGTTTTGACGGCCCTTCAGTTGTTGGATCCAGGGGCCGATCGAAGGATGCCGTTCGGTAGCGATGGCGTCATAGCTGGTCCGCATGAGGTATTCACCCGCCTCATGATCGCCTGTCTGCGTGTACATCGAACGAACGACGGCCATTTTGTCGAACTGTCCGGCCAAGGTTGGCAGGAAGTGGCTGATCTGCGCTCCTGGCACCGAAGTGTTGATCGCTCGGGTTTCGCCTTGATTTTCGTGGCCCGGTTTCAGATCGAACGTGTCCAGATGCGTCATGCCGCCGTTCATGAACAAATAGATCAATCGCTTGGCCTGACCGGCCGGCTTGGCAACCACCGCGTCCTGCGACGAGACGTTCCGGCCCAGCAGTGGAAGGACACTGACACCCAACATCGATTTAGCGGCATATTCGACAAACCGTCGACGGTCCATCGAATCGAGGGTTGAAAGAAGGTCTCGCATAAATCACCACTTTGTCCTTAAAGGTGCCCGCGTCTGGGGGCTCATCGCCTATTGGATAAACAAGAACTCGCGGGTGTTGACCAGCGACCAGACGATATTGCCGCAACCAGCCGCTCCGTTTTTCTTGATTTCCAACTTGCCGAGTTCGGTTTCTTCTTTGTCGGGTTCACGGTTCAGAATTGTCAGGAAGATGACCTTTACCCGTTCAGCATCGGTTTTCTTGCGAACGACGTTGTTGTAGATCGTCGATTTTGGTTCGAGCAGCATGTGAGTAATCGGACCATTGAACATGAACAGAACCTGTGGCACCGATCCCGTGGTGGACGAGGCCGAGATCAGTTCGCGATCAGACTGTCCGAACATGCGGAGAAAATGATTCGGGGGTACCGGCGAGGGAAGTTCCGATGCGCGGGCCAGCAAGACTCCCTTATACATGTACTTCGATTGCCGCTGCCATTGTGAGCCATCCACTTCCGAGGCCTTGCTCTCTGCCTCCAGCAGCTTTTTCGCGGGCACCGTGTTCAAATCGAGACCGATGGCACTGGTGCGAACTTGTGCGGGAAGTTCGCGGTATTCGTCCGAGTCGGCGATGGCCAGCGTCAAGAACGAATCCCATGCTTGTTCGGCCGTCATGCGTCGCAGATTGGGGCCGGGGAAATGATAGGGCTCTCCTGCCGCGACTTCTTCAAAACAGGCCTGTCGTTGGTACACGGCGGTGTTAAGCAGAATTCGCAAATACTCTTTCATGTCGAAATCCAGCCGCTTCATCTCGGATTCGAGAAACTTCATCAGCTCGGGGTTTTCGGCCGTGGTGCCATCCATCATATCGTCGACCGGTTCGATCTGGCCGACGCCGAAGACCTGCTTCCAAAGACGATTGGCAATCGTCTGGGCAAATCGTGGGTTGTCTTTCGATGTCAGCCAGCGGGCGAAGGCCTGACGTGGCGTTTCGCCGGGACGAAGGTCAGCGGCGGGGCCGAACAACGATTTGGGTTCGATGATGTCTTCGGGTTTGGCGTTGTCGTATTTGTAGTCTTTGGGAAGTCGGATTTTCCGGTCCGGTTGATCGTTCACGATCTTCATATTCGTTTCGATGATGCGATCAAAACGGTACGAGTTCTGGCGACGATCTTCTTCCTCTTGCTCGATCTCGCTGTACTCTTCATGCAGTCGGTCATTGGGGTTTTTCTCCCAATACCGTTTGTCGCCACCACCGGTGCTGGTGACCGTGCCGAAGGTGAACGCGGCCATCTGATAGAACTCTTTTTGAGTCCAACGGTCAAACGGGTGGTCGTGGCATTGGGCACAGCCGATGCGGGTTCCCAAAAAGATGCGGACCGTGTTGTTCATATTGTCCAGCGGCATCCCCGCATCGCGCAGATAATAGCCCGCAGCCGGGTTCTGCCACACCAGCCCGTCGGCCGTGAGAATCTCATTCACCAGCTTGTCCCACGGTTTGTTTTCCGCAAGCGATTGTTTGATCCATTGTCGATAAGGTTCGCCGCGTACGTCGTTACTCAGGTGGTCTGTGTAGCGCAAGACGTCGGCCCAGTAGTTAAAGGCATGTCGCGCATAGCCTTCGCTGCTGAGCAGTTCGTCAATCAATAACGCCCGTTTGTTTGGTTCGGTTGCCGAGACAAATTTGACGGTCTGAGGATAGGTGGGAATCGTGCCGGTCAGATCCAGATAGACTCGGCGGACAAACTGAAAATCGTTCGTGGTGGGGTTGGGCTCGGTCTGAGTGGCCGCGTAGCTGGCGTCGACCAGACGATCAATCTCCTTGGCGGATCGGAGGGCGTCACTCCGTTTGTTGGGGACAACCGCTTTCGAAGCCACGACAAATCGTTGAGCTTGTTCTTCGGCCTTCTTTTTGGGTTTGTTCGCGACCGGTTGGGGATGCAGTTCCTTCAATTTTGCGACGTCGGCTTTTTCATCTTTGGCATTTCCGAGTCGTTTGTTGGCTTCGATCCGGCCTTGATAGGCGGCGTCCATTTTGGGGTCCAGGGCAATCGCCTTGGTGTAGTCTTTCAATGCCGCTTCAAAGTCGCGACTGTTGAGATAACCGAACCCGCGGTAGCAATAGGCTTCGGCGTCATACGGATCGAGTTCGACGGCCTTTTCGAAACTCTCCATGGCCAGCTCGGGCTTTTTCAAAGCCACATAGGCACGACCACGTTGGATGCGGGCCTTCGCCGAGCGGGGATTCTGTTGAATGGCTTGATCAAGATCGGCCATCGCCTTGTTCAGATCGCCTGCCATGGCATAGAGCTTTGCGCGGTCGCACAGGGCTTCGACGAAGCCGGGCTTCAACTGGATGGCTCGTTCCAGATCCTGAATAGCTCCCTGGATGCCAGCTTGATCGCCACCTTTGTTTAAGACTCCGGCCGCTCGGCGCTGGTAGGCGACGGCCAACTGAGCATCCAGTTCGATCGCCTTTTTCTGATCGCTGATCAGTTGGTCGAAGTTGCCCTTCATGCCGTAAGCGAAACCACGATTGCTGTAGCCTTCGGCGAATTTCGGATTGCTTTGGATCGCCCGATCGAAACTCTGAATGGCACGGTCAAACTGGTGTCGGGCGATATAGGCGAGACCTCGATTGTTGTGGGCTTCGAAATGATCACCTTTTTCCAATAGTGCGAAATAGGCGCTGTCGATCGCTTTCAGATACTCGCTCTTTCGGTAGTACGAAACCGAGCGGTTCGAATAGGCGTCGGCGCGATTCCAGACCAAGGCGTTGTCGCGACCCGGCTGTTCGACGACTTTGTCGAGGTCAGCAATGGCGTTGTCGAATTCCCCTTTGCCGTTGAGGGCGATCCCTCGGTACAGCAAGGCACTGGTGTTTTTCGGCTGCGATTCCAGAATCTTACTACAGTCTTGAATGGCCTGATCCCATTCCGATTTCTGGATCTGCTGTTGCAGCCGTATGGTGAATGCGTCGCTCGGACGGACTTTGTCATCCTGTTTTTGAGCCAGACCTTCACGCCCAGTGACGACCAGTAGCAACAGGGCCATCGAGCAGGCCGAAATGACCTGCTGCAACGTGGCGTCTTGCCAATGCGTTTTGCGGAACTCACGCATTCTGGAATCCTCGAAATTGTGATTTCGTAGCGCCACACTCGGAAGCGGTCGATTGACCGGTTCTGATGGCGAAATTTTGCTTAAGATGATGTCAAATGGATAAGTCACTCTATGCTACCCTTGAGCGAAGAGTGAAAACAACTGGTTCAGAAATGAATTTGCGGAAACCCGGTATTTGTAATTCGCGTCGACAGCAGGAGGGTGCGGCCCCATAATACTTGGAACGAGTCGTGGCCCTGCCAGTTCGGAATGATTGCTTTTGACCGTACCTGAGAGATCGGTTATCGACCGATCAAAAACTCAGCCGGATCAGGTCGGCCAAGGGAACTTTCGTCTCATTCGGTGATGCTGAAATACTCGTGTCTGATTTTTGATCGCCCGCCCCCAGGATGACCCGCCCGAGGATGCTTCTGATGCCGATTTCAAACGGACGGATCTCGTCCTTTTCCGCTCTATCAGGTCACCCCGCGGCCGGTGTCAACCGGCGTGAATTGCTACAGCGAATCGGGCTGGGATTCGGAGGAATCGCTCTGGCCGATCTGCTGGGAACGCCACGACAAGCGATCGCGGCGGGAGGAGCTTTGCCGTCCCCGCATCATGCTCCCACGGCGAAACGAGTGATCTATCTATTCCAGAGCGGTGGTCCGTCGCAGTTAGAGACATTCGACTACAAGCCGCTCTTGAACGAAAAGCAAGGTCAGCCGCTGCCGGATTCTGTGCGCAATGGTCAGCGGTTGACGGGAATGTCGGGAAATCAATCGTCGCTACCGTTGGCCGGTTCGCTGTTCAAGTTCGGTCAACATGGCCAGTCAGGAACGTGGATCAGCGAGTTACTGCCGAATACCGCGAAGATGGTCGACGATCTGGCGATTATTCGATCGATGACGACCGAAGCGATCAACCACGACCCGGCGATTACATTTTTGCAGACCGGCAATCAACTTTCCGGGCGGCCTAGTATCGGCGCCTGGCTGTCTTACGGCCTGGGCAGTGACAACGACAATCTACCCGCCTTCGTCGTCTTGATTACCAAGGGCAAGGGTGATCAGCCGTTGTATTCGCGATTGTGGGGGACCGGATTCCTGCCGTCCAAATATCAGGGTGTCCAGTTTCGGTCCGGTAAAGAGCCGGTGCTGTATCTCAACAATCCCGACGGGATCGACCGCGACAGCCGTCGCCAGATGCTCGACGGGTTACGGGAACTTCACGAACTAGAACTGGAAGCCACAGGTGATACTGAACTGCAGACGCGAATTGCTCAGTACGAAATGGCGTTTCGGATGCAAGCCAGCGTTCCCGACGTCACCGATCTGTCGTCCGAGCCGGAACATATTTTTGATTTGTACGGCCCCGACGCGAAGAAACCCGGCACCTTTGCGGCGAACTGTCTGTTGGCTCGTCGCCTGGCGGAAAAGGGTGTCAAGTTTATTCAGCTTTATCATCAAGGCTGGGATCAACATGGTGGCTTGCCCAAGGGCATCCAGACCCAATGCCGTGAAACCGATCTGCCGGCCGCCGCGTTGCTGATGGATCTCAAACAGCGAGGCATGCTGAATGACACCCTGGTGATTTGGGGCGGCGAGTTTGGGCGAACGAACTATTCACAGGGCAAGTTGACGGCCACCGACTACGGCCGTGATCACCATCCCCGCTGCTTCAGCATGTGGATGGCCGGGGGCGGCGTGAAGGGCGGCGTCGTGCATGGCGAGACCTGTCCGTTTGGATACAACGTCGTCCAAAACGAAGTCCGTGTCCGCGACTTCCATGCGACGCTGTTACACTTGCTGGGGATCGATCACGAACGTCTGTCGCATAAATTTCAAGGACTGGATGCCAGACTGACTGGCGTGGAAGAAGCCCATGTCGTGAAAGAGATTCTCGAACGTGTCTGAAATTCTGAATGCAGCGTTGGGCCATCCGGCGTTGCGCAAACGGCCCAAGAATTCTCCACCGCCGAAATCCACGCAGATTTGTACCGTTTCACGAGATTCCGAAAAGCCGCCGGTTATGGTCGATTGCGGAATTCGCAAGTCGTTGTCTGTAAATTGGATAGGAAGTGTGATGTCTTGTTTCCAGGCAGGTTAACTGGGGTGATCTCGAGTGTCTCCGTCTGTTCCCACGACGACCAGGGTTGCGGACATGGGACGCATCTGTAGAATCTACGGGTTCCAAGTGTTGAGTCAAGTTTCCGCCGGTGACCGAAGCCGATGGCTTTGAAGCTGTTGCGGAATTTTCCGTCTTAAGATCTGTGAAAGAGCCGTCTCATGCCTTTGTCACGCGGTACCCTCGAAAGACAGTTGCAAGCAGCTAATGCGGATTTAGCGGCCTTTGCCAAGGCGCTGCAGGAAAAAGGTTTGACCGAGGCCCAGTTCAAGCGCAACACAAAGTGGCGTGCTTTGAATGCCGATATCCGAACAGTGCGTCGACGATTGGCCGCCGTGGCGGGGACCGAGGCGAACAATGCCGCGGTTGAACAACACAAAGCAGATCGCTTGGCAGCCGCCAACGCCGAATAATTGTCGTCGTTGAAGTCAAAAATCGCGCGGGGTCTGTTGCATAGGACAAGCGGCAGGGCTTTCCTGACGGCGTGAAGTCCGGTGTTTTCGTATTTCGGAGAGGTGGCAGAGCGGCCGATTGTGCAGCACTGGAAATGCTGTGTCCTCGAAAGGGGACCGAGGGTTCGAATCCCTCCCTCTCCGCTAGTTTGAATCCCTGCCTCTCAAAGGTCTATTTTACAGGACTTTTGAGAGGTGTCTTATTTGGCACTCGGGCAATTGTGCCAAATAAGTGCCAAAAAACAGCGATCCCGGTCGCAAGGCATATCAACTGGTGATGCGGTACTGGCTCCTGGTCCTTGGACTTCACTGACCATCGTGGTCAGCTTGCACCACACGTGAATCGACGCTCGATTCATTTGTCGTTGTGATGCTTTTACGTGGAAATCATATTCAAGCCTCCAATTGTTACAACGACAATTTCTAGGAATTCTTCGCGACCCGAAGACGGCTGCCGCCCAAGTTTCGTAGGGCCGCTCTCAAGGCAACGAAAATCGGCATTTAATATGACTGGGCCAGAATTAAATGCCGATTTCGACTTCTAACCGTTAACTGGCTTCTGCCACGTTCGCAACAAGCCCATTGGTTGAAATGCGACTGTACACCGTCGCCGTGTCAAACTGGTCGCTGATGCCGATCAGACGCACACCGCAACCGAAGCACAGGTTCAACAATTGATGGAACTTGTTTCGGAAGCGACCAAACCGCGACTGGTCCTCGGCAATGACAACGTCTGCGGACTGGCATTTGATGATGCGAAACAATTCTTGGTACTTTTCACGTTCCAGTTGAGCATCGCCGCCGCGCATCGCGATGTCGATGAATTCGACTTCACCGCCATATTGGCCTTTGATGTAGTTCTCGATGGTCGCAAGCTGGCCATTGAGAGCATCCGACGCTTGCGGTTCCGCTGTGACTTGGGCCACGCGAACAACCTTCAATGTTTGACCATCCCGTGGCTGGAATGATCCGGTAAAAGACGCTTTGGTGTTCATGGGTGGGAAATTCCTCCTAAAACTTTCGGAGCCGACTACGGTCGTTTGATAGCATGTACCACGACAGCAGACGAGCCGAACAACGGTGATCGCGTCAGGTCGTGTCAACTGGTGACCGCAGTAGCGACTCCCGCTCCTTGGACTTCGCTGGCCTTGTCCTGGCCAGCCTTCACGACGGGAATCGACACTCGATTCATTTGCCGTTGTGATTCCTCGGCGTCGGCGTGATAGTATCGGCGAACCATTGCCGCATCGGCATGGCCCAGCCAGTCCATCAACATCCGTTCAGCGACGCCATTGTTCGAACATTGACTGCAGAAAAAGTGACGGAAGCTATGCAGCCGTCCGTGTTCAAACCCCTTCTCACCCGCTGCAGCCGGAAATCCATCCTTGAGCGGCTGCAACACGTCTTTAATCAGAATATTACGCAGAGTGTCGGGTTTGACGCGCCCGCCGCGCGGCCCGTGAAAGATAAAACCATCATGGTGCTCCAGTCGTTCGCGAAAGAACGATTTCAAGTCGTCATTAATCGGAAATGACCGTGAGCGTTTGTTCTTGGTCGTCTGATGCTGCGGCTTGGAAGATTTTCGCACCCGTCGGCTTTCATCAATCAGGCGGATCATGACGTTCGACGAACTGGTCAATGCAGCGAAGAAAGCAGGCTTTGCATTTGTCCGCCAACAGAGGTGTCCGCACGACGAGCGTATCGGGGCAGAGCGTTTTCCGAAGACATTTGTGGAGTTTTGGCGACGCGAAGCGG
>CAIQIR010000016.1 GCA_903871875.1 uncultured Schlesneria sp. | reverse complement strand
TGGAGAACCCACGGCTGACGGCGTTGGTCTCGGTGGCTGACCACATGGCGAATCATCTGCAGCGATTCAATGAATCCGTGGGCTACGATCCCGCCAGCAATCCTTACCTGCCGACCTTGGCCAAATTCGCCGACCCGCAATTCGAAAAGCAACTTTCCGGGACGATTTCCCTGTTGATGGATCGCGTACAACGCGACACACAGGCAAGCTTCCCGTCGAAGAGGAATCGCGGCTCTTCGCGGACTTGATACTCGGCATTCCCGCACAATTGGCTGAGCTGAGTTCAGGCCAATCGATGATGAGCTTGCGTCATCGATTAAGAGGCCGCTTCGGCTGCTCGTCTATCACGTCACAGAATTCCAGCGGTTTTTCGTTTTCCACTGTCGTAGAAACGACTTCGGCGAGTGGTTCTGATGGTATTTCATGAGTCGTTTATCAGGGATTTCCTGAGAAATGTAGCGTGAGTCAACGCGGCGCAATGAACCGATAATGAAACTACCTGAAAGAAAAATCGTCAAAATTTGCGAGTAAAGACGGATAACTGATGAATCGAAGTGGATCTCCTCTTGAGTGTTGTTTGGTGGAAGTGGGTTTATGTTCCGATTTTGGGAAAGTTCAGGTTCTCTCGAGCGGCACAACGGGAAAATGCGTTAAATCGCCCACTAGGCGAAAGTCTGACCACCATTTTTCACAACCGTCCTTTCGCGATGACCTTTCTTTTTCACACCAAGCATCCTCTGTGGGGGAGACGTCACAGGGTTTCGGTCATCCTCGCCGTTGAGATTTCATCGCTGTTACGTGTCTGACTGCACTTCGATCTCGCCACATTGAAGCTTCTCGCTTTTTTGCCACATCGTCGGCTTTCACGACTGAGAATAAGGAAACCACCGTGATTGCGGCACTTGAATCGGCACCACAAGACCTTCTGCCACCTCCGACAGTCGTCGCGCGACTGGCCCGGCGAGAGAATCAACTTCAGATGCTGCCGGCAGTCGCCGTGGACGCCATGCAGTTGGCCAAGAAACCCGACTGTTCCATCTCGCAATATGCGACGCTGATCGAACGTGACGCGAAGCTGACCGTCGACATTCTGAAGATCGCCAATAGCGTGGTCTACTGTCCCCCGATCCCGATTGTCAGCCTGCATCAAGCGGTGGTGCGGTTGGGATTGCGGGAATGCCAGAATCTGATTTTCACGGCGTGTATCAGCAGCCTGATGCGTCGAATCTCTCTGGATCAGGAATTGATTCGGATCGTTCTGTGGCAACACAGTTTCAAGACAGCCTTGCTGGCGATGAGCTTGAATCACACTTTTCGGTTCGGTTTCGAAGGTGAAGAGTTCACGGCGGGATTGGTCCACGATCTGGGTCGCACGCTGCTGGCGGTGGTGGATTGCGATCAGTTCAGCGTGGTTGATTCGCTGGACTTCGACGAATCGCGAGAGCAGGTCGTTCGTGAAGGCATTGTGGTGGGAACGGATCACTGCCGTTTGGGGGCCTGGTATGCGATCCAGCAACAGCTTCCTCCCCAGATCGCGGAAGTGATTCTGTGGCATCACCAGCCGGAGATGGCGTTGGAGAACCCACGGCTGACGGCGTTGGTCTCGGTGGCTGACCACATGGCGAATCATCTGCAGCGATTCAATGAATCCGTGGGCTACGATCCCGCCAGCAATCCTTACCTGCCGACCTTGGCCAAATTCGCCGACCCGCA
>CAIQIR010000015.1 GCA_903871875.1 uncultured Schlesneria sp. | reverse complement strand
TTGCCTCCGTTCGTCCGTCGATCTCCTTTTGGCGAAGGGTTTACGCACGACGAGGCACCCGTGTTTGCTTATACCCAGTGAGAAATGCGGGCTAGTGCCATTCGCCCTCCGGGGTGGCCTCGGCCACAGGAGAGTACCTCACAGTCGCCGAACGGAATCGCCGTTTTTCGTGTAGAGCAGGTGTTTACTCGACAGCGGCCTTGATGGCAGCCTCTTGCGGCCACCTTGCGAGGGGATCATCGAGACAGGGCAAAAAGCGGCAGCGCGAGACCGCCCCCAGCGCGTCCAGGAAGGACGTTGATCCGTGCGGCGCGAGCCGCGGCTTTGATGATGAGCGACAGGCCACACCGCCAATGGTTTATCACGAGCTTTCCGCGGTCGCGCCAAGGTCTTGCAGTGGATCCACGTCGCGCCATTCAACATGCGAGACCTCCTCGCGAGATCCAGGATACAGCGCGAATGCCATGCACGACAGATACATCACGACCATGACAACGAATAGGGTTACATCATCAGGCGTTGCGAACAATGCGCCATTCGGCAAGTCGTCAGCGAGAATCAACATCGTGTCAATCAACAGGAGAACAAGGATTGCTACGCAGAGCGTCGCGAGCTGAATCCAGCGAGTCAGCCGCGTACACCGGTTCGAGTTGATATGACGTTTCGCAACGAAGAAACGAACAAAAAACGCCGCGACAGGCAACAGTGCGCCAGTAATTTCCATCGCCTGACGCTGATTCGGAAACAAGGTTTTGACGAGCCTTGGTGCGAACAAAACAACCACAGGGAGGATGCCGTCCCAAGCCACAAGGCTGAGTAACCAGCTCCCATACGGGACTCGACGAATGATCGTCGTCCTCGTGGGCGAAAACGCCTCATCATCCGGAAGGTGGAACTCAGTCACTCGATCACCCTGACGACCAGCGTCAACAGCCCGCCGCCAGCGCTGCGGCTTTGAAATTCCGTCCCGACCAACTGGCCAGGTTTACGCGGTTACCATTCAACCGCCCGAGCATTCTATCGTCCGCCGCAGAGTGAATCGACGCAACGACTCCACAAAACTCCCTGGCGGCGAAATTTCAAAACGGATCGATTCAGCAGCATTTGAGGTGCTCTTCCGGACCGCTCAAGAGTTGTCGATTTGCAGAAGCGGCATCGACCTGCCGCATCTGATCAATCGAGCCGCAGAGCTGGGTAGCTGGGTAGCCCAGGTTGCTCCGCAACCTTTGGGGGCCGCAGGCCATGGAAGCTGAAAAGCCGCGACCATCATCGAACCCATTGGATCGGAACGCCCACAGTTCGCTGATCTGCGTACCAGCGAGCCGAACTCCATTTCCAATCAGTCGCGCGAGTCACCAGACCCGCGCGGACCGGATTGTGATGCATGTAGTCCAGCTTCTCTTCCTGTTTCTTTTCATTGTCGATCTCGAAGGAATAGTACTTTGGTTGCCAGAAACACTGGCCTTCGCCAAATTCTGAAAAGTAGGCGGGAGCCGTGGTTCGATACCAGTTTCTGAGCTGGAAACTGCTCATCCGTTTCCAGCCGTGAATGAATCGGGACAACTTTCCTGTCGCCGGAAACCAAACGAGAGCATGCACATGGTCGGGCATCAAAACAAAGCCCACACACTTGGCCTGGAAGGATTCCAATTGATGATTGAGGACACCCAGCACGATTCGTTTCGGTTGGTCCAGATCCAATAACCTTCGACGACGCTCCACCGCAAAAGTGATGAAGTGCGTGTAGAGCTGACCATCGATAATGCGACGTCGGTCCATTTCGGGATCGTGATTTCACACAGCCATGCTGTCAAGGAAGACTCAAGCATTCTGCTTGATGAGACAAGTCGCTCGAGATTCAGGACTCCCTGGCCTGCGGCCCCCAAAGGTTGCGGAGCAACCTGGGCTACCCCGCTG
>CAIQIR010000014.1 GCA_903871875.1 uncultured Schlesneria sp. | reverse complement strand
GTCGAAAAATAGCTTTAAAAAGCGGTCTGGCCATGCTCGAAATCTTCCGCTAGCATCCGCGACCCCACGCGGTGGAAGTTTCCCCGTTTGGAATTTGTGTGTCGATCATGGATGACTGACGCCACCGTTCAGGATGAACGCTCCCATCATGCGACAGAATTTTCGATTTCTTTTCGGACTGTTGATCACCAGCCTGTCAATTGGTTCGACTACGGTGCTCGAAGCGCAGCAGTCGACCAAGCCGGGGCAGCGTGCGGTGCAACCCGCCGGCGGCAACAGGCAACCGCCTGTGAAAAAAGCCGCGGTTGACGAAAGACTCGCTTTGCCCAAGGCACCGGTTGACGATCAACTGGAACCGGAACTGGAAGAGGTTCTCGCCAAATGGGAACAGCAGTCGTCGAAGATCAAATCGCTGCATGGAACCCAATCTCGCAGTGAGTTCAATCACGTGTTCTGTGTCGAGAAGATCTCCGAAGGCCCCTTCTTCCTGGAGACCCCTGACAAGGGCCGTATCGATATGCTTTCCGTTTCCATTAAGAAGGGCGCCGTCAGCAACAAAAAGAACAGCGAGGACAAGCCCTACACCCTGGAAACAGGACAGTCAGAACGCTGGATCTGTACGGGCGATGCGATCGTGATGCTGAACGAAGTCGATAAGTCCTATGCCAAGGAAGAGATTCCCGAGGAACAGCGGGGCAAGAATATCGTTCATAGCCCGCTGCCGTTTCTGTTGGGCATGAAGGCGGATGAAGCCAAGCAGCGATTTAAACTGATGATCGAAAAGGACAAGAACGGAAAGCTCAAGAGCAATGATGAGTTTGTCGTCTTGCTCGCTTATCCCAAGATGGAGAAGGATAAGCAGAACTATCGGGTCGCCCGAATCACGCTCGACAAGAAGAAATACCTGCCCGTGCAGGTTCGTCTGAAAGACGATAGCGATTCGGAAATCGTCTACACCTTCAAGGGCGTGGTGATCAACGACAGCGACGTCAGGTCTCGGCTGCGGAATATGTTCGGCCAGGAAAAGGACCCTTATCATCCGAACCTCGATAAATACACACAGGTGATTACACCTGACGATCCGATCGCTAAACGGGAAAAGATTCGGCAAATGTCGGACACCGTGCCCGTAGAGAAAGGGGACGCGAAAGCAAAAGACGACGCGGCCCCCAAGCGACCAAGTTCGGCCCCGCAGGCCCCGCTGACCAGGACGGCTACGAAACCTCGCAATTGAGGACGTTTGAATTGGAAGAACGGAAATCCGGCCAGCGCAGGTTCGCGGCCGGAACCGGCTCGAATGGATCCGCTTCGTGATCCGCAACAGGTCGTCGCCAGAGTCGCTGATGGCCAGACGCCGGGCCGTGGTTCTCATGAGCGCCGCTGACTACGACTCTCTCTCGCTGGGACGTTTGCTGCAGGCCTGTAGGTCTAGTTCCTGAGCGACTGTACGATTCGATTTATCGCGAGTTGGTGTTCATATTTTTCTCGGCATTCCGTTTATGCCGGCTCTATGGATGCTGCCGAATAGTCGCTTCGCGGCAGGAAGAGTCCCGGTATGACCAGATTCTTGGATGGTTATGTCTTGGGGTAAAAATGAAACTGGACTTGTTGTCATTTGTAACGTAGGTCTTACAAAGCAAGGTCTCGTGGGGTTCGAATGCGAGGCGACCGCGAAGGGTTGTGGTGGCCATGCCCACCGTCTCCGATCGAGATCGCGACGGGACCCTGCAGAAACGAACGAGTCTTCGGTATGAGCTCTTTGAAGCGGAAAATGATGCCAATTCGCACCTCAAAACGCAGCTTGTTAGCAAGAGCACTCGACGTCACCGGGTGTGGGCGGATGCTCCGCGTAGCCGCTCCGTGGGAGGGCGTGCTGATCCTGAATTATCATCGGATCGGCAACAAGAACAATTCGCTGCTGGACCGCAACCTGTGGAGTGCGACTGACGAAGATTTCGATGCCCAGATGGGCATGATCGCCAAGAATTTTCAGGTCGTCGGATTAGATGATCTCGAGTTGGTGCTGCATAGCCGCAGCGGACGTTTTGTGATGGTCACGTTCGATGATGGTTATCTCGACAACTACACGAATGCCTATCCGATCCTGAAGGCACACGGCGTTCCTGCCACATTCTTTATTACCACAGGTTTTCTCGACGTGCCGAAGATTCCCTGGTGGGATGAAATCGCGTGGATCGTCCGCACCAGCCCGCTGGAAGCACTGGATGTCAATCCTTGGACGACGACGCCCGTTCCGTTCGACGAACCGCATCGAGAAGGTGCGATCAATCGGCTCTTGACCGTTTATAAACGTTTGCCGGGGACTGAGACGGAAGCCTACGTCAATTTTCTGGCCGAATCATTGAAGACCGGACGCAGCCCGGCTCAGATCGCGAAGAAGTTGTGGATGACGTGGGACATGATCCGCGAAATGAAGCAAAACGGCATGTCGTTCGGCGGTCACACGGTGAATCATCCGGTGCTGGCCAATCTGCCGGCCGACCAGCAGGACGAAGAAATTCGCGAATGCCGTCGTCGATTGATTGAAGAACTGGGCGAACCGATCGAAGCGTTCAGCTATCCGGTTGGCGGTCCCAAAAGCTTCAATGCCGATACCCGCACCTCGCTGATTCGGCACGGATTCAAATGGGGATTTACGTATCTGGGCGGGTATTGCCATTACGGACAAGAGGACCGTCTCGCCATGCAGCGGACGGCCATTGAGACCGATGTCGATCTGCCGATCTTCCGCGCCCTCACGACGCTGCCTCAAGTTTTTTCGTGAGAATTCGGCCTTCGTTCGTCGCCCGCCTTGTTTCGCTCGGCGCAGGTTTGACCCGTCGTCGCCCCAAGTGCTGATGCCGCGGACGTTCAGACGCTTCTTGGCTTAAATCACGTCTCGTGGACGGTTGACGCTTTGGCCCTGTCGGTTATCGTGTGACCACGCTCGCGCAGGGCTGTGAATCTTCGACGATGAATTCCATCCGCGAAGAGCAGCGAATCGTTCGACGATCGAGTTCGTGAGGAGTCCAAAGGCATGACGTTGATGGCACAAGATTGGGTTCGAGTCGGAAAAGTTCCTTTTGGAAAAGGCGTCTTCGCTCGTCAAGACATCCCGAAGGGGACCATTATTGGTCATGTGGAGGGGCAGGTCATTGATGACCCCGGATACGCGACGTCGTATTGCATCGATCTGGGGGGCTCATTTTCGCTGGAGCCTCGAGCTCCGTTTCGGTTTCTGAATCATTGTTGTACTCCCAACAGTTGTTTGTGCATCCAGGATGTGGTCTACGAGGACGGTACTCCCGCGCCGGCCGAGGTCACCATTGAAGCCCTGTGTGATATTCCCAAAGGCACCGAAGTGCGGATTGATTATCGCTGGTCAGCGACCGGGGCGATCAAGTGCCTTTGCGGCAGTCCTGCCTGTCGTGGCTGGGTCGTCGCCGAAGAGGAACTTCCTCAACTGACGAAGTCGAAGAAACGTAATACGAAACAGGTCTGTTGACGTCGCACGCCGTTTTTGCGACCGAGGTATCGAAATGAGAATCGCTTCGGCAATCCACAACGGTTTCCTCGGTTTGCTCGTGATGGGGATGTTCGCGTCGGCCCCGCTCGGGGCCGACGATGCCAAACCGGCGCAAGACGAAATCCTGCTGATTCACGATCTGCGCTATCGCGAAGGTCCGCTCAACAATTGGACGCTCGATCTGGCGATGCCCAAAGGCGAAGCCGGTAAGCCGCGACCGGCCATCGTTGTGATCCATGGCGGAGGTTGGATCCAAGGGGACAAATCCAGTTTCTCACGACCTCAGAACCTGCCGCCGGGCAACATCCTCGATTTCGCCCGACAAGGATATGTGGCCGCGACGATCAACTATCGGCTGTCCGACGAAGCGATCTTTCCCGCCGCACTGCATGATTGCAAGAATGCCGTGCGCTATCTGCGAGCCCACGCGGCACAGTACGGCATCGATCCCGAAAGAATTGGAGCCTGGGGCAACTCGGCCGGAGGGCATCTGGCGCTGATGCTGGGATTGGTCGATGCTTCGGCGAAACTCGAAGGAGATGGTCCTTATCTAGAGCAGTCGAGCCTGGTTCAAGCCGTGGTTAGCGACAGCGGACCGATCGACCTGCTGCATCAGTATGAGCATGATCAGGTGCGGTCCGTGATCGGAAAGTTTCTGGGCGGGCCGCCGGAAGGGGAGCGGATTGCCGACTACAAATTGGCTTCACCCATCAATTTCATCTCCTCCAAGACGCCACCGATCCTGTTGATCTATGGCGTGGCCGATGAGCAGGTCGGCGTCGAAACGGCGGACCAGTTCGTTGTGGCCTTGAATAAAGCCGGTCGGCAAGACGTCAGTTACATTCGTCTGGCGGAAGTCGGCCACTGTCCCTATTCGTTGAAAGGCGTGGATTTGGTCCCGCCCGTCGTCAACGATTTTTTTGCCAGGACCCTGCGTCTTCGCGAACCCAAGGCACCGTAACGCGAGTCCGGTCAGATCGCGGCGTTAGTATCGCTCGCGAGCAGGTCGATCCTCTCGGTGCTCGCCGAGTTGTTCTTTGCGTTTGCGGCCGGTCACGATCCAATAGTCGTTCGCTTCGGCGACTTCGACATCGGCGTACCACAGCGGCATTCGCTCGACGAACCAGTTTGGGGTCTTGGTCACGATCAGCACTTTGGCCCGCGGCTTCAGAGCTCGGTGGGCCGTGTCCAGAAACAGATCGGCGATGGCGTAATTCGAGAAATACGGTGGATTCGCGAGCGCCAGATCGAACTCGTCGGACGCGGGCGATTGCCCTTCGGCATCCAGCACGACGGTGATTCCGGGTGCTTCGTTCTTCGCGATACCCCGTTGGAGCGACTGCACCGCTCGCGCGTTCGAATCGACGGCATGTGTGGCCACGTTTTCGGCATTGAAGGCCACTGCCAGCGAGACGGTTCCCGCGCCGCAGCCCAGGTCCAACACTTTCATTCCCGGCCGGACGGCCATGGTGTTGATGAGCGCCCGCGCGCCGGGATCAATATGCCGATGACTGAAGACGCCTGGTCGGCTATAGGCGTAGATCAAGCGACCCTTGTCGCGAAAAGCGAACTCGCAATCGAAATCGCGGACCTTCTTCAGAGGACCGACCTTGGTGGCGAAGTATAACGTCCCGCGCTTGCGGATCGGCCGACGAGTCACTTTAGGAAACAGCTCGCGTAGTTCCTTGTGGATCCACTGGTCTTCGTCGTTGTCGGTCGAAACGACCATGCGGCCCCCTTCGACCAGACGCAGATAACCCTGCTGCATCAGATCGCGAGTCAGTTCGGCCTCGCCACCCTTCTTGAACGCGAACGCCACCAGATCCGCTTCTTGTTCGGGAAGGTCCGGCTGGCAATGCAGGTTTAAATTGGACGGCGGTGGGCCGTCTTCGCTAATCCGGAATTCGCTTTGTGTCTTGTGGAACACGTCAAGGAACCAGCAGTCGACCACCGCCTCGGGATGATCGGACGCATAAGCGACAGCGAACTGGGCTCGTCCTGCTGACGTGCACAGTACCCGGTTTCCCGTCAGTTCAGGGATCGCGTCAATCAGCAATTGCTCTTGCGGACGGATGAAGAACGAATGCGGGATCTCTGCTTCGACATTTTTGTTTCGACGTGACACACGAGGCTCGGCTAATTGAAGGTGAATTGTTAGTAAGACTGAGAAGACGTTTTCGTTATGTGCAAAACAAGCTGAGCGGTCAGCCTGCGATTTTGTATTTCAACGTTTATCGGCTTTGACGCCGGGGTGGGGAGCAGAGGCGGCTCTTCCGTTGTCCCACAGGCCCATTTCGCGCGAGCCAGGCTTTTGCCAAACGGTCGCCGCATGTCGCCATTCGTGTCGCGCCCGTCGTGACAGGCGGACCAGTCATCGATTACAGAACTCGTCCAAGGTAACACTTAAGATAGTCGGTTTCGAGGCAGTGCACCGAAGAAGGGTGGTCCGCCGCGGCCCCACGAGCCTCAATCAGCTGCAGACGGCGATTGGCGTGCAAGGCTGCCTGGCCCAGCATGTCCATAAACATTTCGTGCGAAATGTGCCCTGAACAGCTGCACGTCACGAAGAATCCACCCGGTTTGATCAATCCCAGCGCGAAGCGATTCAGGCTGTAATAACCCCGCAGTGCCGCGTCGATCCCCTGGCGATTTCGGGCCAGTTTGGGCGGGTCGAGCACGATCAGATCAAATGTTTCACCGTTTGCTTCAAACTCTTCCAGCACCTTGAAGGCGTCTTGCTTGACGGTTCGCAGGCGGTCGGCAACACCGTTCAGTTCGGCATTCGAACGAGCCTGTGCCAGTGCCGCTTCGGACGCGTCGACAGCCACAACCTCGGCCGCGCCGCCATTGACCAGACAGTTCAGTGAGAATCCGCCGGTGTAGCAGCAGACATCCAGCACTCGCTTGCCTCGCACGAAATCGGCGGTCCGGCGACGATTCTCACGCTGGTCGAGGAAGAAGCCGGTCTTTTGCCCCTCGGCCACATCGACCCCGTACTTCACGCCATGCTCTTCAATGAACAGCGGCCGCGGAGGCGCTTCACCCCACAGCAAACCATCGGCCAGTTCGAGTCCTTCCGCCGCGCGAATTCCTTTTTCGGTCCGCAGCCAGATTCCCCGCGGATGCAGCGTTTCCCGCAGACGCTCGAGCAAAACCTCTTTTCGCTGGGCCAACGCAAAACTGGTTAATTGGACCAGTAACCAATCCCCGTACCGATCGACTGTCAGGCCCGACAATCCGTCGGCTTCGCTGTAGACCAGGCGGCAGGCCATCGTCGGATCGAACTGAGGAAACAGCACGCGTCGCAATCCGACGGCGTCATCAATTCGTTGGGCCCAGAATTCGTCGGTCAATGGCGACGATTCGTCCCACGAATACAGTCGCACGCCGATATTACTGGCCGGGTTAAAAAGTCCCCAGGCAATGAACACGCCGTCGTGAGCATGCAGGGCCACGATGTCACCGGCGGCCGGTTCGCCCTCGATATGATCGATGGCTCCTTGAAACACCCACGGATGTCGGCTGAAAAAGGGCAATGCCTTGCGAGGCTTAATGAACACGCGGGAAACAGGATCAGTACTAATGGTATCGTGTCTTTTGGAGGGCGCAGGAATCGGGGAAGTACGGCACAGGCGGGCCATTTATGGCCCATCGTAGCACCAATTCGGGGCAAAGGCACGATATCGCTGATTAAGGCGTGGATTGATCACTTTTTGTGAGATGTTTCTTGAGGAACATAACTTCGACCGCGCGTTGATAGTCGATGTTGTCCTTTTTGCCGAAGCCGTGACCTTCGTTGCCGGCAAACACGGTCCAGACAGGTCGACCGCTAGAGCGGACTTTGGCTGCGATTTGTTCGGCTTCATAAAACGGGACGCGCGGGTCGTTGCGGCCGTGAATCACCAGCAGGGCCGAGCGAATTTTTTCCGCATGATTCAGGGGGCTGATGTTTTCAAAGACCACTTTCATTTGTGGATCACGTTCGTCGCCATATTCGGCGCGACGCAGATCAACGCGATACCCGGCGGTCTTTTCGAGAAACGTGACGAAGTTGGCGATGCCCACGATGTCGATGCCGGCTTTGATTCGATCACCATAATGCGTCAGCGAGGCCAGCGTCATATAGCCGCCGTACGATCCGCCCGATACGGCGATCCGCGAGGCGTCGAGTTCCGGTTGGTGTTCGATCCAATCCAGCAACGCGCCGATGTCTTTCACGCTGTCTTCCCGCTTTTCGGCATTGTCCAACTTGAGATACGTTTTGCCATATCCGCTGGAGCCGCGGACGTTCGGACAAATCACCGCGATGCCCAATTCAATCGCATAAAATTGATTGATGGGCGAGAAGAAGGGCTGGTACTGGGATTCGGGGCCACCATGGATGCTGATGAAGACCGGAACAGATTGATTCGTCGCGGTGCCCGCCGGTGGTTTGAAATAGTAGGCGGGGATCAGGCGGCCGTCGAAGGATTTGAATTGAATGCGAGTCGGCGTGACGAACGATTCGGGATTCAGCCCCCCCACTTCGCTGTAAGTCCATCTGGTCAGTTCGTCCTGATCCAGACGAAGCGAATACGCGTCGGGTGGTGCATCAGCTCGAGCCAGTGTCAGGCCGAGTTGTCGGCCATCAGGCGAGAAGTCCAGGCCGGTCACAATTCCCAGGGGCAATTTGATCTCGCGACGTGGTCCGCCATCGGACGGTAGCAGGAACAATCGTGTCGCGCCGTTTTCGTTCACGGTGAACGCCGTCTGCCCCGAGACCGAGTCGACTTCGATTTCCGAGACATCCCAAGGGATGTCGTCGGTCAGCCATTGATATTTCCTGGTCGAAAGATCGAATCGCGCCAGACGGTTGAATTCGCCGCTCGCGTCCGTGGTGATCAGAATCGATTTACCGTCCAGGGCGAACGCCATCGAGCCCACGGCCGCTTTTTCGTCGACAGGCAAGGGCAGGTCGGTTCGCTGGCCACTGGCGACATCGAGCAGCGCAGGATAGGACTCATTGGCTGAGACATAACGGGCCAGCAGCAGGGTCTTGCCGTCATGCGACCAGTCGAAGGTGGACCAGGTCTGTTTGTCGACTTGCATCAGCATTTTCAGCGACCCGGGAATTCGCGGGTCAGCCAGATACAGATCGGTATCCCGACCATTTCTTTGATTGCTGCTGACGACCATTTGCGAGCCATCATGCCGAATGGCTCCCAGTTTATTGCGCGACTTGCCGTCCGTCAGCAGTTTTGATTCGAACTTCTGGCGATCAAGAAAATAGACCTGATCGTTCTCGTTGCCTCCGGCATCCATCGTCATCAGGATTGAGCCGTCGGTCGCTCGCGGCAGGAATGCTCCGGCGACCGGTTCGGTCATGAACGTGATTTGTTCTCGTCGACCACCCGGTTCGTAGACGCGATGTAATTGCGACGAATTGCCAAATCGCGTGTTAATCAGGATCCCGGTTCCGTCGGGAGCCCACCCGCGAAAGATGGCGCCGCGAACACTTTGGTATTGGGCCAGCTTCGCAAAGATTTCGGCGGGAATGATGGGGACTTCTTGAGTCTCGATCGCGGCCGGCTTTCGTGGATCCACCTCGGGCAGAGCGGCGTTCGATTCCCCCGCCAGCCCGGTCGCTTCGACGATCAGCAACGCCAGTCCGCAGAACGCGAGAATCTTCATGGTGAACCTTTTCATTTGTCATTCAGACGCAGCAGGCCAGGAGGAAGCATAACCCCGGTTCCCAGAGATTTCGAACGAAGTGAAAAAGGGGGCCGTATGGTGGCACGGAAACGCGGTGATCGGACCGCGTAGAAATGATTTGACGGATGAGTGAAGCGTCGCGTAATGCGTCGCGATAAGGGCTCGCACTTCGAGTTTGGTTCACGTATCTTTGTGGGCTGAGAATTCGGTTCAGAGGGATGTGATTCAAGCAGGAGCTTTGATCGATGACATTGCCGCGTCGGAACATCGTGACAACGGTCGGTCCCAAGGATATGAACGCTCGGCGGAGTTTTACGTGGTGTTTGTTGCCGGTCTGTTTGCTGGTTCTTTCATCGCCACACGCCGTACAGGCCGACGACAAACCATCGCCCCGAACATTGCTGGCCTTCTCGGCGATGGGCGATGTTCCCTATCTGCCGCAAGAGTACTTGTCGTTGCCCCAGCAGATCGCCGGTCTGCCGCCAGAATCGAAATTCGTTGTGCACTTGGGAGACATCAAGACTGGAAAAGCGCCTTGCATCGAGGCGATTTATGAATCGGTGGCGGGAATCCTGGCCAAGTCCAAGTGTCCTTTGTTTATCATTCCGGGGGACAATGAATGGAATGACTGCGCGAATCCCGACGATGGCTGGGCCTTGTGGTTGAAGTACTTCAATCGCTTTGATGAAAAATGGAAACCCGACTTCACCGTCGTCCGGCAGAAGAACCGCGATGAGAATTTTGCGTTCGTTGAGTCAGAAGTGCTGTTCATCGGGATCAATATCGTCGGTGGTCGCGTACACGATGCCGACGAATGGAAGCGGCGCCATGCGGAAAATCTCGAATGGACCAGACAGAACCTGGAACTGCACCGTGGCACGATTCGATCGGCGGTCATTTTTGGACATGCGATGCCGGTCAAAGTCCATGACGACTATTTCCAGGGGCTGAGCGACGCGGCGATCAAATTCGAAAAGCCCATTCTTTATTTGCACGGCGATGGTCACAAATGGATTCATGATCGACCGTTCAAGGCACAAAATATTTTGCGGATCCAGGTCGATATGGGCGGCATCGCGCCCCCGATCAAGGTGACGGTGACGATCGATCCCAAAGAACCCTTTGTCGTTGATCGACGGAAAGAATAAGCCCGCAAACAGCGGCATGATGCGGTATGATTGGCCGGTGACGGGATAATTCCCCTATTGTTTCCCAGCGAGGCTTCCCTTCATTCGGCAGAGCAAAAACGATGTGGCCGTCACTTCCGCGGCGTGATTTTCTGGCTTGGTCGACGCATGGCCTGACGTCAACTGCGGTGATGCATCTGCTGTCGCAGCAAGGTGCATTGAACGCAGCGACGGTACCGGGCGAATCCGGTGATCCGCCACCGCACCTCGCGCCGAAATGCCGGCGAGTCATCCACCTGTATCTGTGCGGCGGTCTCAGTCATCTCGATTCGTTCGACTACAAGCCGGCTCTGGAAAAGTATCACGGACAGCCGTTGCCGGGTTCGGAAAAGCCGGAAACGTTCTTCGGAAAAGTGGGCCTGCTGCGTAAGAACGACTGGGACTTTCAGCAGCATGGCGAGAGCGGACTGTGGGTGTCGGACCTGTTTCCGCATCTGGCGGGTGTGGCGGATGAATTGACCGTCATTCGGTCGATGGTGGCCGATTCGGCCAATCACACGCCGGCCACCTTTCAAGCCAATACGGGATTTCGGCTGAACGGGTTTCCGGTGCTGGGCTCCTGGACGTCGTACGGACTGGGTTGCGAAACCGACGAATTGCCCGCGTATGTGGTGTTACCTGATCCGCGCGGAATGCCGGCGGGCGGAACGATCAATTGGTCCAACGGATTTCTTCCGGCTCGCTACCAGGGAGTTCCGTTTCGTACCAAGGGTCCGGCGATCGAGGATTTGTTTCCCGCTCGACCAGCCGATGCCGCGTCGGGCCAAGCGAGCCCGTTTGACGCCGAGGGCGAGCGAGAGACCCGTGAATTCATCGCGGCCCTCAATCGGCGACATCAGTCCTCGCGTCCGGAAAGCGAATTGGCGGCGCGTATCAAGAGCTATGAATTGGCGGCGCAGATGCAGTTATCGGTTCCACGAGTGACCGATCTGACCGGGGAAACGGCGGACACTCAATCGAACTACGGACTAGATCAGCCAGAGACGGCAGACTTTGGTCGAAGTTGTCTGCTGGCGCGGCGACTGCTGGAACAGGGTGTGCGATTCGTGCAACTGTTTTCGGGCGGTTCCTTCGGTTCCCCCAGAATCAATTGGGACGGTCATGAAAATATGAAAGAGAATCATTCGCAAGAGGCCCTGCGAATCGATCAGCCGGTGGCCGCGTTGCTGCGCGATTTGCGGCAACGGGGAATGCTGGATGACACCCTGGTCCTGTTCACAACCGAGTTCGGCCGAACTCCCTTCACGCAGTCGGAAGCTAATGTGTTGGGAGGCGGCCGCGATCACAATATGTACGGATTCAGCGTCTGGATGGCGGGTGGCGGGTTGAAGTCTGGAATGGCTTATGGAGCCACCGACGAAATCGGTTGGAAATCGGTGGATCGCCCTGTCACCTGGCCCGATTTCCATGCGACGATCCTGCATTTACTGGGGATCAATCATGAACGACTAACGTATTATCACAACGGCATCGAGCGGCGGCTGACCAATGTTCACGGTCAGGTTGTTCGTGATCTGTTAAGCTGATCATGGTGGGCCGTCGGCGATGATCAGTGGGCCTTCGCAAATCGTGGCGAGGGGTAACGACCCTGGTTGGTCTCGATGAAGCTTTCCGGAGCTGGATCCTGTTTTTGTACGGGGTTTGCCTCTGAGAGTGGGCAGCCCTGTATAATGCCCAAGGCAATGTTAACGAACCCGTCTGTTCTGAAAGTCGGTAATCTCATATGGCGAAATGTGATCTGGGCTACCTTTGCGAAGTCTGCGGGTTAGAAGTCGAAGATATCACCATCAGCGATTTGTATCTGAGATTCGTGCTAGGCGAAGTGGAAGCTCGGTATTTGATGACAGCGCCGGAGCGGCATCTTCGCTGCAATCCGACGGTCGCTCAGTATATCGTCGATCCGGGTTTCGAGCCGGTGGTGGTCGAGGGACCGTTCGACAAACGCGTACTTGATCCGGCCGAAGTCGCTCAACGCGAAGCGCGAACGACACGGGCCTGGCAACGATTGCAGGAGGTTCGCGGATTGGGGCTGGCGATCAGCGAATATCCATTGGACCGAATGCAAGCTCAGACACCGAAGACCGATTGATCAGGTCGATCTTCCACTCTTTATTTCGCAGTTCAATCAATCTATGGCGATCTGGCCCGAACATCACGTGACGCAGAACCTGCTGGCGGAAGCCAAGCGCGGGGATCGCGCGGCAGTGAATCGGTTGCTGGAACGACATCGAACGTCGCTGCGACGGTTGATCCAACTACGGCTTGATCGCCGAATTGCACAGCGGGTCGATGCTAGCGATGTCGTCCAGGATGTGTTGCTGGAAGCGAATACCCGGCTGCAAGACTATCTGAACGATCCTCGTTTGCCCTTTCATCTCTGGCTGCGGCAATTGGCGCAGGATCGCATGATCGACATGCATCGGCGTCATCGTGGTGCTCAGCGACGAAGTCTTGATCGCGAGCAATCGCTGGCCGCGTCGCAGTTTGCCGATCAATCCGGGTTCGACCTGATGGGGCAATTGGCCGATCACGAACTGACACCGGCAGCGGCGAGTATTCGTAAGGAATTGGAAGCCCGTTTTTTAACGGCGCTGGAACAACTGGACGACGAAGACCGCGATATTTTGTTGATGCGACATTTTGAACAACTGGGCAATAGCGAAGTTGCCGATGCTCTGGGGCTTTCGCCCGCTGCGGCCGGAATGCGACATTTGCGTGCCCTTCGCAAATTGCGTGCGATCCTGGGAGATCGTCCGTCGTTGTCGCTGAATTTTGATTCGAAAAAGCATTCGTCTTCCGCCGAAGACGGTGATGCCTAGTGTTTTGTCGAACTGAAAAATGGGGTAGTGCTGTTTGACCGTTTTGGGTCGAGCCGTGTTCGCTGAAGACTGGGAAGCAGTGCCATAATTCCGTGGGGCCTGGGAAACTGTTCTGACCTGGACGAGTGAACTCGATGAAGCGCGATCATGACGAACTGCTGGTATCATTGCTCGATCAGGTGCTCGAATCATCGCGCGGGGGGAGTTCCGAGGCCTTGGAATCGATCATTCGACAGCATCCCGAACTGGCCGTGGAGCTTCGCGAGCTGTGGGCCACGATCCAGATTGCAGAAGACTTCGCCAGTCTTCCGGATCTGATCGATCGCTTCGACGAGCCCACCGTGAATCGGCCAGCGTCGTTTGGTCCGTCGATTCCGCCTGAGGACTGCGGTGATTATGAGTTGCTGGATGAAATCGGACGCGGAGGGATGGGGGTCGTGTATCGGGCGCGACAAAAAAGTCTCGACCGGATCGTGGCACTGAAGATGATTTTGCGGGGCGTTAACGCTTCGTCGGCGGACATTGCGCGATTTCGCGCCGAAGCGGAATCGGCGGCCCAGTTACAGCACGCCAATATCGTCAACGTCTACGAAGTGGGTGAGTTCGAAGGGCGACCCTTCTTCAGTATGAAGCTGATTGAAGGAACGACACTGGCGAAACTTTTGGCGGAAGGACCGTTGCCATCCCGACAAGCGGCGGAGATGCTGGCGCCGATTTGTCGGGCGATTGCGGATGCCCACCGGCGGGGTGTGCTGCACCGCGATCTGAAGCCGTCAAATATCCTGATCGACGCGGACGGTCGAACTTATGTCACCGATTTTGGATTGGCGAAGCGGCAGTCGTCAGGAGATTCGAGTGACGTTGCTGAGGACACCGGTTTGACCCTGACCGGGGCCATTCTGGGAACGCCGGGCTATATGGCACCCGAGCAGGCCGCCGGTCGACGCGGGCAGGTCAGTTCGCTGACGGACATCTATGCGCTGGGAGCCATCCTATATGCGATGTTGACGGGTCGTCCGCCGTTTCAAGCCGCCTCGGCTGTGGACACGATCTTGATGGTCCGTGAACAGGATCCGCTGCCACCACGAATGTTGAACCCGAAAGCCGATTCAGACTTGGAAATGATCTGCCTGAAGTGTCTGCAGAAACCGGCCGATCTACGGTATGCGACGGCGGACGCGCTGGCCGACGATCTGGACGCCTTTTTGAACAGCGAACCGATTTCGGCCCGATCGACGCAGTTGTCGCAGATCATTTCACTCGCATTTCGGGAAACGCATCACGCGGCAGTGCTCGAAAACTGGGGGTTGCTGTGGATGTGGCACAGCCTGATCGTCTTGTCGCTGTGCGTCATTACGAATTGGATGCATTACCGGGGCGTCGAGTCGCGCTGGCCTTACGCGACGATGTGGTCGGTGGGGACATTGGGTTGGGCGTTTATCTTCTGGGAATTGCGCCGCCGCTCGGGGCCGATTACGTTTGTCGAACGCCAGATCGCCCACGTCTGGGCCGGCAGCGTGGGGTCCAGTATCTTCCTGTATGGTTTGGAATGGATTTTGAATCTGCCGGTGTTGACGTTGTCTCCGGTGCTGGCGCTGACAGCGGGGAACGTTTTTTTCGCGAAGGCCGGAATTCTTTCGGGCAAGTTCTACGTCCAGGGCGTGGCCCTGTATCTCACGTCCGTGCTGATGGCAATCATGCAGCGGAACCCTGCGACCGATTTCGGGCTGACGATGCTGGGCGTCGTGTTGGGCGGCTGCTTTTTCCTGCCCGGCCTCAAGTACCATCGACAACGGACGCAATCGTCGCGGCCGGGCTGACCGGAGCATCTTTGGCGGCGAGCCAGCGGATAGAACAACTGTCCTCTGAGTCGGTTGGGGAAATCGGTTCGGAATGATCGTCGCGGAATGGCGACTCGTTGTCGCGTTCGTGACGCCATTCGGGTGGTCTTCCCGGCGGGGTTTCCACATTCCGAAGTTTCCAGATCTTGAACTCGCTCTTTTGTCCGCAATGATTGTGGAGAAAGGCGGAAAGGGACAATTCGACTCGGCAGAAAGTCCATTGGTTGCTAGAGTTGCCGTTGAGGCTGCGACTCACCGGTTTTGTCCACGAAATACCATCGCTGGGATTCACATGACCATCTCAACAGCTCGCACACTGCCGCCGCAACTCCGCGACATCCAGATGCAAATGGAAGAGCTCGCCAGAAGTTACGGTCTGGATTTCTTCGAAACCATTTTCGAAGTGCTGGACCTTGAAGAATTGTGCATGTTTGCCGCTTATGGTGGATTCCCCGTGCGGTATCCGCATTGGCGATTTGGGGCCGAATACGATCAGCTGCTGAAAACGCACATGTACGGGCTGCAGCGCATCTACGAGATGGTGATCAACAATGATCCCTGTTATGCGTACCTGCTGAATACGAACGAAATGGTCGATCAGAAGCTGGTGATCGCCCACGTCTACGGTCACTGCGACTTCTTCAAGAACAACGCCTGGTTCGGGCAAACCAATCGCAAGATGCTGGATCAGATGGCCAACCATGCCACACGGGTCAGCCAGTACATCGACCGATATGGTTACGAAAAAGTGGAAGAGTTTATCGACGCCTGTCTGTCGCTGGAAGATCTGATCGACATGCATTCGATGCATATCAAGCGCGCGCCGGATGTGATGCCGTTACCGCACGCGGCGCTCTTGCGCGAGGATGATTTCGAATACATGCAGTCGGGTCGGCTCCCTTCCAAGGGATACATGGATTCGTTCATCAACCCGCCCGAGATTCTTGAGAAGGCGGCACGGGAGAAACATCAGCTAGACGAAGATCGCGAGAAAAAGCGGTCATTCCCCGACGAGCCGCAGCGGGACGTGCTGCTGTTTCTGCTCGAACACGCGCCGCTACGCGACTGGCAGCATGACATCCTGGCGATCATTCGGGACGAGGCCTATTACTTTGCGCCTCAGGGTCAGACTAAGATCATGAACGAAGGCTGGGCCAGCTACTGGCACACGACCTTGATGACGAAGCATGGTCTGACCGATGCCGAGGTGATTGACTATGCCGATCACCATAGCGGCACCGTCGCGATGAGTCCCCAGCGGATCAATCCCTACAAGATCGGCATCGAGCTTTATCGCGACATCGAAGAGCGCTGGAACCGAGGTCAGTTCGGCGTGGAATATGACGAATGCGACAACTGGCAAGAGAAGCAGCGCTGGGACAAACAACTGGGGCTGGGTCGAAAGAAGATCTTTGAAGTCCGCCGCATCCACAATGACATCACGTTCATCGATACGTTTTTGACGCCCGAGTTCTGCAAGAAGCACAAGATGTTCTCGTTCGCGTTCAATGACAGCAGCGAGAACTACGAAATCGCATCGCGGCAGTTCAGAGAGGTCAAGCAACAGTTACTGAACAGTTTGACCAATCACAGCCGTCCGTTCATCTACGTTGTCGACGCCAATCATCGCAATCGGGGCGAGCTTTACCTGCAGCACAGCTTCCAGGGGATTGAACTGAAGCAAGACTATGCCCAGGACACGCTTCGCAACCTTCACAAGCTATGGGCGCGGCCCGTGCATCTGGAATCGGTGATCGACGAGAAGCCGGCCATCATCTCGTATGACGGGACAAACCATACCGTCAAAAACAAGTAGCCTGAGTGCTTCGGAGATCGATCGAGTGGGCGGGCAGGGATGGGGCGTGGCAGGTCTCAATGAAAACAACTCCGAGTTTCAGAGCGAAACTCGGAGTCGATGATGCGATCAAGTCTGCGTTCCGGCGATCAGTTGCCCAGCGAGGCCGTGCGTGTGATCGGCAGAAAGCCGTATTTCGGTTCGTGAGCCCGAACAATGATGAACTTCATCTGGTTCGATGTCCCTGTCGCCACGGGCTGTGTGCCGAGGTGATTCAGGATCCAGGTGATGTTGTCGAAGCTGGTGGTTTCCCATTTATCAAGACCGACCAGGACGTCGCCTTGTCGAATTCCTTGCGTGGCTGCGGGGCTGTCCGCTTTGACTTCCAGGACTCGCATTCCACCACGGTATTTGGTGCTCGAGAGCTGTGACTTTTGTTCGGTAACGGGCAACAGGGTCAAGCGAAGTCCCAGCTGTGGCCAGAAGCGATCGGTGTCATCATTGTTCGCTCGAGGAGTGACTTGAACATCGGAATTCAGTGCAGCACGTCCACCCGTGTATTGAGCGAGGGATAGTGTGGCCTTGTCGACGCTCTCACCCCGTTTGAAGATGATTTCGACGCTATCGCCGGCTCGGCGGTGCAGCATCGCTCGCTCGAGGTCCACAGCGTCGACAATTTCCACCGTTCCGGATTTGGTGACCACATTCGTGATCACGTCGCCGGCTCGCAGGCCAGAGATCACTGCGGGGCTGTCATTATGATATCCATCGACCATCAGCATCCGGATCGCACCCGACTTCACATCTTTGGTGATCAGTCCGTGGAAATTGTGATCCATGTTTTCGACGCTCATCATTTTTGCAATGACTTTGCGAGCATCGTCGATGGGAATCGCGAAACCGATCTTTTGTGAGTTGGCTCGGATGGCAACGTTGATCCCAATCACTTCGCCGTCCATATTGATTAGCGGACCGCCGCTATTGCCGGGATTGATGGCGGCGTCGGTCTGAATCAGATTCTTATAAGAAACGGTCTCGTTCGCATCGACGTCACGACCCAGTGCACTGATGATGCCGGTGGTGACGGTGCCGTCATAGCCGAACGCATTGCCGATCGCGATCACTTTTTCGCAGATCATCAAATCGGACGAGGTTCCGGAAGGCATGACTTTGAACGGTTTAGCCTGTGCATCGATTTTGATGATGGCCAGATCATGTTCTCGATCGAACGTAATCTTGCGAGCGGTGTAACTCGCCTTGATGCGATTTTCGTCATCGATATCGACGCGGATCGTATCCACGTCGGCGATCACATGGTAATTCGTCACCATGTAACCCCGTTCGTCGATGATGATTCCCGTACCCATTCCGTTGATTTTGCGAGCTTTCTCCGAGTTGAACACGTTGTTCGTCGGGGTCGCCGCTTTTTCGGTATGGATGTTTCCCACGGAGGGTAGGGCACGTCGAACGGCCAGCACCTCGGAGGTCACCCGTTCGGAGGGTGTGATACGTTCAGATGCCGAGAGCGCCGACGTTCCTGTGACCAGGACCAAGGCACTCCACAGCGTATATTTGTAAAGGCGTTGTATCATGAAAGGTCTACTCGTGGGCGCTGAGGTCGGACAAGGAGTGTTCATCAAAGCGTCTGCCACAATCCCTCGCTGCTTCGGAGGACGTTCCTTCATCTCCGTAGAGTTCAGCATCGACGGTCAGCCTTAAACTGCTTGAAACCGTGTTCACTCAACATGTACAGCTTGCCCAGTTAAACGAAGTAGAAAACAGAGAATCTGTGCCGCGAATGGCACTTCGGATTTCGAGTTCCGCAGGGGCTTCTCGGAGTTGGCTCAAGAACCCCGGTTGCTTTTCATGCAGTTGATCAACAACTGGTCAAGCCATCGGCAGAATCTGCCGAAAGTCGGTCCCTTGGCCCGGTAAAGCGGTCCAATGTCAAAGTTTGACGTTGGGTGGGGCGCGGGCATCGGCAATACGATGCGCGACGCAGCAAAACCGAATTTGTCGATTTCAGAATCGGCGGCGAAGCAGCGAGGCGATTTTTGGCGGAAGAATCAGCGACAGTCTGATCGGTTGGATGCGAACGTTCGCCGGCCGCTGTCAGATTCATAAAAAAAGGACGGGCCCAATGGCCCGTCCTGATCTGGATACTGTCGTACTGTGAAGCGTGTTGAAAACTGCCGAAAACCGGGAACTTTAGATCAGTTCGGCAATCGGTTCGCGATGGTCCAACAAGTACTGTGGGCGTCCCGTGGGATCTTTGAGCGTGACCGACATTGGATCAATGCCCAGGTTGCGATAGATCGTGCCGACAACTTCCTGGACGTCAACCGGACGGTCCTTGGCATATTCACCCAGACGATTGGTAGAACCGATCACCTGTCCGGTTCGCATGCCGCCGCCGGCCAGCAAGGCACAGCTGACCTGTGGCCAGTGATCGCGGCCGGCTCCTGGATTGATGCGTGGCGTACGGCCGAATTCGCCCCAAACGACTACGGTGACATCGTTTAGCATGCCACGAACTTCGAGGTCTTGAACCAGGGCACTGACGCATTGGTCGAGTTTGGCCCCATGGTCACGAACCATATCGAAATTCTGGCCGTGACTATCCCAGCGACCAAAGGATAACGTCACACAGCGAACACCAACTTCCACCAGACGCCGTGCGATCAGCAAATGTTCGTTACAGGTCGGGGCACCGTCGTACTGATATTTATAAGGTTTGCCGTCGCCATAGCGGGCTCGGACTTTCGGATCTTCTTTGCTCAGGTCGAGTGCGTCGACCAGTTTGCTGGAAGTCAGTACACCAAACGCGGCTTCGGAAAAGGCATCCATCCCTTTCAACATGCCCGTGGCATCGACGTCTCGCTTGAGCAGATCGAGACCATGCAGCAGCGACTTGCGATCGGAAAGGCGGTCGGTCGACATGCCGTTCAGCCGCATATCCGACGTACCTTCGTCTTGCGGTCGGAATGCCTGATACGCAGCGCCGAGAAATCCCGGAGTTCCCGGATCAGACCAGGGCACGTGCTTGGTCTTTTCTGCCAGTGCCACGGCTGCAGGGACACCCGGATCCTTGGGGCCAAACATTTTTCCCGCCACGGCGCCAATGCTGGGCCGGCCGCCGACGGACGCAATACTGCGACGTGGCCATCCGGTGTAGCACTGAAAGGCGTCGTGACCGCCTTCATTGCCGACCACGGAACGAATGGCGACAAACTTGTCCATCATCGAGGCGATCTGTGGGAAACATTCGCCGATTTCGATGCCCGGGACGTTGGTCGCGATCGGGTCGAACTCACCCCGAATTTCTCGTGGGGCGTCGACTTTGATATCCCACATGTCCTGGTGTGGCGGTCCGCCGCCCAGAAAAATGTTGATGACAGCCTTATGGGGAGAACGCGTTCCGGCGGCTTGTTCTGCTCGCAGGACATCAGCCAATGAAAGCGACGCCGCGGATCCAAAAGCGAACCCACCGATTTTCAGAAAGCCTCGACGGCTGATCCCGTCGCAATAACGCGCGGGTGGTCCGAAAAGTGTCAGCATGGAGGCCGTCCTTTCGCGATGTCGCCATTTCAGGTGGGAAAAACCGCGCGGTGAGCGACAACACCGCACAGGAGGTGGGCAGCAAGCGTCGTTACTTCAATCTCCGCTTATGCAATTGAGCCTACCAAACAGTCCCGCTGATGGTCAAGTGTCTTGTTTCACAAGACGAATCGCGGATTATTGCCGGTTTGGCTCACGTCGTTTCACGGAGCTTGATCGAAGACGTTGTACTTTAGACATCGGCTGAAATTATAGCATAGGAATAGGCTGATCTGTTGGTCCATCGCGTTGCGGGGCGTCGGATTCGTCGCGAAAATCGGCTCATTTCCCCAGTCTTGTCTAATGTGACGCCTGGGTTCGAGGCGGTGGTTGCTGGCTCAGATGAGATTTGTCACGATCCTGTTGGCGTGGGGTACTGGGAATTGACCTCTTTTTGCCGATCGTTTGGTTCGTTCGTTGGAAAGTAAAAAGATGATCGCGTCCGATCTTCGAGTGGGAATGGGTCACGATCGACATCGGTTGGTGTCGGGTCGACCATTGATCCTGGGTGGACTGACGATCGAATTTGAATTGGGGCTGGACGGACACAGTGATGCCGACGTGCTGCTGCATGCCGTGACGGACGCAATTTTGGGTGCGGCCGGGCTGGGGGATATCGGCGAGTGGTTTCCGAATACGGATGCTCGCTGGGCGAATGCTGATTCGGCCGTTTTCGTGCGACAGGCGATTGAGGAAGTTCGACGTCAGGGTTGGGAGATTGCGAATCTGGATTGCACGATCCACGCGGAACGTCCGAAGCTGTCGCCATACAAACGAGCGATCGCGGCGCGGATTGCCGAATTGCTGGCGATCAGCGAAAGCCAGGTGAACGTCAAAGCGAAAACCGGCGAACGAGTGGGGCCGATCGGCAGACAGGAAGCGATGGACGCCGACGCGATCGTGCTGCTGGTGCGTTCGGCCACTCCCGCGTAGCAACCTTGGGTCGGCGGCATCGTCCCGCTCATTCGGCAGGTTTCTCTGCCTGACGCAAGGTCTCGGCGATGGCCCGCTCAAGGCAAGCTGGGCACAGGCACTTGGCATCGCTGATGACGGGAAGCACCGGCGGAAGACTCATGCACCAGCAATGCGTCGATCCGGCCGTCATTCCGCAGACAAAGCGAGCGTCACAACCGGAGCATTGGCTGTTCGTGGAAAGTGCGGGGCAAGGTTGACAGTCGTTTGGCGTCATGACGAGGATAATACCGCGCCATTTGCACCCGAAGGAAGCCACGATGTCTCGCGATGACGATCTCGCATTACTGCATCGCTACACCGATAGCGAAAGCCTGATCAAGCATATGCTGGCGGTCGAAGCGGCTTGTCGAGCCTACGCTAGGAAGTTTGGTGAAGACGAAGCGACGTGGGGTACCGTCGGTCTGTTGCACGATTTTGACTATCAGCGCTGGCCGGACCCTCCCGACCATCCGTTGCAGGGGGCGGCCATCCTGAAAGAGCATGGCTATTCGGACGAAATTATCTACGCGATCAAATCACATGCGGATTATCTGCCGGATTGTCCTCGCGTTTCGAAACTCGACAAGACGTTATATGCCTGCGACGAATTGTGCGGTTTCCTCACCGCCTGTGCGCTGGTCCGGCCCCCGCGATTGGAGGGGCTGACACCGTCGAGCGTGAAGAAGAAACTAAAACAGCTCTCGTTCGCGGCTGCGATTCATCGAGACGACATCACACGCGGCGCGGCCGATCTGGGTGTGGATCTGGACGAACATATTGCGTTTTGTATTGCCGCCCTGCAGCCGATCGCCGCAGAACTGGGTTTGTTACCCGTCAGCGAATCGAACTGACGGTCGATCAACGATTCTCTGTCGGCCAGAACGCGGCATTCTGTTCGACGAATTGGTCTCCCCAGCGGTAGTGGTCGAACAGCGATGTCGTATCGCGGCCCAGCAGCCGATAAGCGGCATAAATCGCTTCGATGGTGGCCAATCCTCCGTCGGGATCATCGCTGACTTTGGATGATCGGGGATAAGCCGTGATGAGCGGTGGCAGGCTGCGAACGGGAACCGCCGCCGTCAAGCGTTCCATCGGCTCGACCCAGCGCCAGGTGCCGTCGAGGACCAGCAGTCCGCTGTCGACATCCGCCAGACTCAATTGCGGTCCACCCAATCCCAATCGCACGTATCCCGGCAATTGCGGCGGGATGCGAGGATGTTTGTAGAACACGAACCCGGGCCGGTTTCGCAGGGGATGGACGGTACATTTCGCACGACGCTCACGCGGGTGAACAACAATTATCGTTTCGGGGGCTGGCATATCGTGAAGGATGGATGATGTGGAGAAAGGGGTCAAGTATGTCGGACCCGAGAACGATGAATTCCGACGTGGAAAACGTCAAGGAAACCGTAGGCGAAGGGCCGGCTTGTTTTGAGGTGGGGTCGTGGGGCCTGTCGTGGCGATTTTTCTGGTCGAAGAAGGCGGGCTGTTGTTCTAGATTGCGATGGACGTCTGTGCGATGATGTCGCCGTCCTCGCCTCGAACCGTCAGCATGTTGTCCTCACCGTTCCTGCTTTCTCAATCGCCTGTTCTTTGACTGTCGTCAATCGCATGCAGAACCTGATTGTTTTTTGTCGGCACTGTTTCACCTGGGTGGAAACACATTCGGACCTGTGTCCCGATTGTGGTGTCGAGGTCTGTCTGGATCAGCCCGATCCCGATCTCGAAACGCTGTCCGAAATTCTCGGGAAGCCGCTGGCGGTGCTGGGGCCATTGCGGATTGAACGTTATCCGTTGCCAGACTACGGCTTTATCGTCGGGACGACAGAAGGACTGTTGTTTTTGCCGCGGTTACATCGGCGGGTGAACGGGGCCTGGGAGGGTGTGACCTCGCAGCGATTGCCAAATTGGTGGCCGTTTCGTGGTGACATCACGTCGCCACGGTTTCTGAATTGGCTACGTCGTCCGTTCGGGATCGCCGTCCACGACGAACAAAAAGCGGAAGCCGTGGCGGAACAAGAGACGGATTCGCTGGCGACCCGTCTGATGGATTCACCGGGGGCGTTCTTCCTGGAGCATCGCTTCATCAAAGATGTGACGCAGCGAAGGCGTATCGTGAGAGTGGTACGATCCCCTTTGCGCAGCGTCACTTTCACGGACGAGACCGAAGAAGGATCGCTGTGTGGATCGTTGAACGCGCTGGTGGCTCAAGCGATGCGGGAAAAATTGCGGCCGGCGCTGTGAACGCGGCTTGCGGACTTCGCAGCTTGTGTCGTTGGCAGGCGCCGTACGGTCTTGGCCGCGTCAGAAGTCGCGAAGCAGCGGAATGACGGATGTCTGTCGTTCGCCTGCCGTGACGTGGACTTGCCCCTTGCGATCCACGAAGACGTCGACTTCACTACGAATGCCGAACTCGGGTAAATAGATGCCGGGTTCAATCGAAAAGCAGCAGCCGGGCAGGATACGACGCGTTTCGTGCGTTTCCAGATTGTCGATGTTGGCTCCATTGCCGTGCGTTTCCTGGCCGATGCTGTGTCCCGTGCGGTGCACGAACTGCTCGCCGTAGCCGGCCTGCTGAATCACATTGCGTGCCGCATCATCCACCTCGAATCCTTGCAGCGACTGGTGACTCGCGAAGCGGTCTTGTACCAGTTGAATGGCGGCATCGCGTGCTGCGGCAACGATCTGAAAAATCTCGTCGTAGCGGGCCGGTACTGTGTCGCCGACGAATCCGACACGCGTGAGATCGCTGTAGACGGCGCGCGGTTTGTCGAGCTTCGCCCACAGATCGATCAGCACGAAATCGTTTTGTCGGATCGGGGCGTGGCCGGTTTCATAGTGGGGGTTACCGCTATTGGCGTTCACTCCGACAATCGGCGGGTGATACGTCGTCAGACCGTGCTCGGCAAAGTGAGCCATAATGACGTCGCTGACAGCCAACTCGGTTGTTTCCCCGGCTGTGCGAACCTGGTTGGCGATGAAGGTCCAGGCCGCCGTATAAGCCGAATCGGTGTGACGGCCGGCTTCGAGGTGCATGGCCCATTGTTCATCGTCCCAGACGGCTTCGAACTGTTGGATCAGATCGCCGGAGGGCATAACATCGGCACCGCTGGCACGAACCAGTTCCACCGTTCCGGCATCGACGCGAGAGATGTAGGGGTTTCCGTTTCGCGGCGAATACTCCATGGCAATGCGAGGCCGTCCCGCAACCAGTTTGGCCACACCCGCTTCGAATTCCTGCCACTTGAGGTAGACCTGTTTGTCGCCGGGTAAATGGTCGAGCGCATCGGTTTCGATCCGGTGCACCAGCTTTTGCGGCGTCCCTTCGCGGGGGATGAAATAGACCCAGCGTCGTGAACCGGCGGACCCATCCGCGAGTTGCAGAATTCGTCGTGCGAGCAGATTGCTGCCGCGAAAGTCATAAAGCAACCAGCCATCGAATTGACTGTCTCGAAGTGCGGACTGAATGGCGGCAAGGTCAAACATCATGGTCCTTCAAAGGGGATTCGGAAGGGATGGTGGCCGAAATTCTCTCGCGTTTTTGGCTGGTTTGCTCGTGCGATCCGAAGAGCGGCTACCACGGCCTCCACCAGCTTGCTTTCAACAGTGAGTGTGGCGGCACGTTGCTCGACGCACAAGTTCTGTTTGCGGAAACCGAACTTAACCGAGCTGGACTCGCCAAATCATTCGGAGCGATCGTCGGTGGGTTTTGCAGGCGGCTTGGGCCGGGGCTGCGCGATGCCGGTCATCCGCTGCACCGACTGAACGAAATCGGGTTCGAGGCTGTCGAGAAACTGCTGTGCTTTGGCAGCGCGGGCGGCGGCCTCGGTACCGGTTTGGCCTTTGGTGTCCTTGCGGCAGCTGAGCACGAAGGCGACGATCTTTTCTTTGGCAGAGCGAGTCTCCCAGGGATCGCGGCCATAGGCGGCGATCAAGGGATCCAGTGAGGTCCAATCTTTCCACCGCGACAGATCGACGACCGCCAGTTCTGCGAATTCCGGGCGATCGAGATAGTGTCGCATGGCGGCGCGCAGCGGCTCGGCACCGAACTGGCTGTGCCGGAAGTCCCATAAGAAATTCAGCGTCATTCGCAGGGCGTTCAGATCGGAAATTCGAGGATCATCCACGGCCATTTCTGCAGGCAGTGAATCGATCTTCGTCTCGACGAGCATCCGCAATCCGGCCTGACCGGTCAGGATCAAATAACCGCCCATCATCCCTTCGATGCCGAGGCGATTGGTTTGGGGATCGATCGGAGCGAGGATTTCGCGTTTGAGGTATTCGGCATCGTCGGCGTTTCCGCACAGACCGAGCAGCATCCCATAAAACGCGCGACGGACGACAAGTTGTGGATTCGGGTCTGCCAGCCATTTGCGAACCTTGGTGCGGACTTTGTCATGAGGCAGCTTGTCGAGCAACTGCTTCACATCTTCAAAATCGGCTCGGGCGAATTCTCCAAACGCATCATTTGAGATGACGGGAATGGAAGTGTCGAGAAAGCGAAAAAAATAGGCGAGTCGATCGGCTTTCGGTCGTAACTCGGGCGACGGGGACTGGCGGACGTATTCCCGGCTGACCTCGTCGATTTCGATCGGCAGGCTCCAGTCCATCGTGCCTTGCTGCAGTTGACCCATCAATAAGTACGTGTCGCCGGGGTTGGCGGTGACTCCGAAGTTCGTGACGATCTGCTCGTCGGTTTTGAACATTTTCGACGGTTTCATCAATTGTTTGATTTGAAACGTCGTGGTCTGCATGGAAAGTTCCTCGCCATTTTTGGAGCTGAGGAATTTTACGACGCAGGCCGTGTCAGACTCGGCGAGTTTTTCACTGAGTGTTGCGTCTGTGGGAGGGCAATAGGGGCAGGCATGTGCACAGTATGCCGCGGCAATCACCAGGCTCGTGACCGATGCGACCAATGAAAGTTGCCACTTGCCCGGCATTGGAAATCCTTCCCCCGATTTTGCCGAATCGTGCGACCAGCGGAAACGTCGAGATTTCCAACGAACTCCACGACGAAGGCCCGTCGGCACCGAATTCATCGGTTCGAACGATTGCCTACAACCGTTCTTTTCGATTCTCTCGTCTAGGCTTCTCTGTCTTACAGCGACACTCTGGTTCGCTCGGTTTACAACCCCGTGAAGTTGCGCTGTTCAGCAGGGCTTACTTCAGCAAAAAGAACCGCTTGGCTTCGTTGACAGTCTTCGGATCCTTCTTTTCGAGTTCCGCGAGGCATTCCTGACCTCGAATGACATGGGCGGGCAATTCGCTGACGGTCTTTGTTTCGGACGACGGGATCGCTGTCGCACCACCGACCGCCGCGCTGTCGGTCTTCTTCTCACCGGTGTCTTTGGTGCTCGACAACATGTAACGAACAATCGCCCGTTTCACGGACGGAATGTTGGTCTCTTCGTCGTACATGGCCATGAGTTTGTTTTGGACAGACCAGTCCTTCATGCGAGACAGATCGGCGATCACCAGGTCGGCCAGCTCCGGACGATCGAGTAACAGCCGCATCGATTCCCGCAGTCGATCGGTCGAGATCCGACCGTCGCCGTATTGCCACATGAACCGCACCGCTTGCATCGCGGCATAGGTCTCGCTGAACGGAGCCTTTTTGTTCTTCAGCTTCTGGTCTTCCAGCAGGGCCAGGCCTTTGTCGCCGGTCAGCAGCAAATAGCCGCCCATGATGCCGTCGATTCCCAAGCGGAATTCGTCGGTCTGTTCCAGGATCTTGTCTTCCATCAGTTTGGCGTCATCGGCCTGACCGCACAGACCGAGCATCATTCCGTATAGGCCAAAGCGACCAGGAGCGACATCCTTGGAAGTCAGCCAGCCGTGCAATCGTTCGCGCGGCAACTCGGGAGCAAGCTTGGCGACATCGGCGTAAGCGGCATTGGCGAATTCACCGAAGGCGTCATCGGCGATCATCTTGTCGCCGGTTTCGAGATACTTCAGGAAATATCGCAATCGGTCGGTGGCGGCCAGACCGGGCTTGGGCGAGTTCCGGATGTAGTCGTAAGCCGTCTTGCCGACTTCCAGGGGGCTACCCCATTCAATGGCAGCCTCGACCTTGGTTCCGAACAGCATGAACTGATCACCGGGCTTTCCAGCACGATAGCGAATCAACGAAATTTTGCTCTCTTTGGCCAACTTTCCACCGGGGGGTTGATGGACGACGTCAAGTACTTCGAATTCGGTGGTGCCCGTATTCGCGACGGTCGCGACCTCGCCCCCGATCCATTTCACCAGAACGACGGCATCGGCCTGCGCGACCTGTTCAGATAGAGTCAGCGACGGTGCGGAACAGAAGGGACAAGATGTTGCCGAATTGACCGCGAACAACGCGATGGCCACGACGGCAAAACCACTGGCCAACAGGGAAAAGCGACTCAACCTCATGAACAATCTCCGGCAGCGAGCAAGAGCGAAAATTTGCGGGCACGATCATGCAACGAAGGTTGATTATATCACATTCGGGGACGTGACGAGTGATTTTCGCCGGCAGCCGCAGCGGCGGTGTGGGTGACGATTTGCTTTCGTGATCTCGGTCGCGATCACGTTTTCGGCAGTTCGCCTCGTTTACCGGTTGCTGATCACCGTTCGGCTTCGGCCGAGGAAAGGGTATTCTTTGTGACCTTTGCAGAATGGCCAAACTGCCATTGCGAGCAAAACGGCGACGTTTTGGAGGTCGTTTTGGGATTCTGCAAGTGCTGACATTTTTCTAATCTTCGCAAAATCGATGCAGTCAGGGGGTTTGGCGTTCGAGTAACATTCGCGGGCTGGAAATTCGCATCAAGTTCCCCGCAGATCGTGGTGCGATGCAGAAGGCGGTGCTCGCCTTGGCAAACATGACCTAGGGAAGGGAGTGACGATGTCTCAGTTCAAGTTGGTTCTGGCCGTAGTGTGTTTGAGTTTATTGGCCGGACAATCGGCGTTCGCTCAGCCCGGATGGCGTCATCCTCATCGCTACTACTACGGTTACGCACCGCCGGTGTACGCCTATCCTCCGGTCGTGGTTCCTCGTCCACCGATTGTGGTTGGACCACCGGCTTATATTCCGCCGCCAGTTTACGGGCCGCCGGTCTATGCGCCTCCCGTCTACGCCCCAGCACCTTACGGGTACGGAGTGGTCGGACCGCGTGGTCATCTCGGTTTTGGCTATAGCACACCGGGATTCGGTGTCTATTTGGGGCGGTAGTCAAGACGATGATGCCTCTGGATAGCCCGCTGAGAGCGGTTTCGTTCGTGGGCCGTCGTTTTTTTGCAGGGCCGGTCCGCGGTGTCTCTGGCCTGGCCGCAACGGGATGCTGAACTTCCCGATATTTCGCTTGAGATCACCGAACCGAACACCGGGGAGGTTGTCATTACGGGCCGTGAGTCAGCGCCGACAGTGAGTGCGGCGAACTTCAAAATCGTGGCGGCAAAAAGAAAACGGGCGGATCGAGTCATGGCGACAGACGGAACGGCAGCAGTCGACGAATCCTCGCAGTTCCGCTCCCAGGACACGACATTAGCCGTGCTGGGGGCACTCAGCCTGACGCATCTGTTGAATGACGTGATGCAGTCGTTGCTGCCGGCGGTCTATCCGTTGTTGAAGGACAGCTATTCACTCAGCTTCTTTCAAATCGGGATGATCACGTTCACATTCCAGTTGACGGCGTCACTCTTGCAGCCGATCGTCGGGTACTACGCCGACCGTTATCCGTGGCCCTATTCCTTGGTCTCGGGGATGGGATTCACGCTCGTGGGGTTGATCCTGTTGGCAATGGCCAACAGCTTTACCGCCATCTTAATCGCCGCTGCGATGGTGGGAATCGGTTCCTCGGTTTTCCATCCGGAGGCCTCGCGGATTGCTCGATTGGCATCAGGCGGGCGTTACGGATTCGCGCAGTCGCTGTTTCAAGTCGGGGGAAACGCCGGATCAGCGTTGGGGCCTTTACTGGCCGCCTTTGTTGTGGTGCCGTGGGGTCAGCCGAGCATTGCCTGGTTCTCGATCGGTGCGGTGGTGGCGATGATCGTTTTGTGGCGCGTGGGACGTTGGTATCAGTCTCATTTATTCCAGCTGAAAACCAGCCCGCGTCGAACCATCGCGACCAATCGACCGCAGCATTCGCCAGCGCGGGTCGGCGGTGCGATTGCCGTGTTGCTGGTGCTGATCTTTTCGAAGTATTTCTACCTGGTCAGCCTGAGCAGCTACTACACCTTTTATCTGATTCAGCGATTTGACGTGTCGGTGGCCACGGCCCAACTGTACCTGTTTGTGTTCTTGGGGGCGGTGGCGGCGGGAACGCTGGGCGGCGGTCCGGTGGGAGATCGATTGGGTTTTAAGACCGTGATCTGGGTTTCCATATTGGGAGTGCTGCCCTTTACGCTCGTGCTGCCCTATGCCAACCTATTTTGGACCGTCGTGTTAACGATTCCGATCGGCATGATCCTGGCATCGGCCTTTTCGGCCATGATTGTTTACGCTCAGGAACTGGTCCCGAGCCGTGTCGGCATGATTGCCGGGCTATTTTTCGGATTTGCGTTCGGCATGGCGGGCGTGGGTGCGGCGGTGCTGGGTTGGCTGGCTGACCGGACCAGTATTGAGTACGTCTACCAGATTTGTTCGTACTTGCCGGCCTTCGGATTATTTACGGCGTTTCTGCCCAATACCGATTCACACGCTCGTTCGGTACGGACGTGAAGGCGGGTCGTAACAAGGGGAGCCAACAAGTAGGGAAGAAACGCCCGAGGCGCCGAAATGCGAATTACGCCGATCGATGTCGTTCGCGGCGAACTTGCGAGGCAATTTCGATTCCTGCGTCATCCGGTTTGGGGCACCTCAGAAATCTGAGGTGCCAAGTAGTCCAATCCCGCGCAGGATCAACATTTTCCATTTGCCACAAAGAGGTTGCGGCAGCAGAAAGGTTAAAAAAGAGAACCGAGAGCAGCGATTTTTAGTGCTTTTCGATCGGCGGACCCATGGGGTCTTTCCGTTCGGTGATGACCGGGCAATTCAGTGCCATCTCGGCATTGAGTGCCGTGTAATCAGCCCACTCGGCAGGCAGATTGTCCTGATGGAAGATGGCTGCTGGCGGGCATTCTGGTACACATGCTTCGCAATCGATGCATTCTTCAGGATGAATGAAGAGCATCGCTTCGCCTTCGTAAAAACATTCCACGGGGCAAACGGTCACACAATCGGTGTACTTGCAGTTAAAGCAGGGTTCTGCCACCACGTGTGTCATCGAAAGCTCACTTTCCATGAAAAATTGAATGACGGGCGATCTTGAGGTGATGAACACCACCTCCGAGCGGACAAATCTGACGAACAGATCATCGGATAATTCGAACCGCTAAGTGAAATGCATCTTAGCGCGACCTAAATCCATCGTCAAGAAACGTCTTATGCGAATTCTCTGCCTCAAGAATCCGTGTCGAGTTGGCCCGGACAGGTTAATTCAAACTGAATTTTCAGAGACGAAAATTGGCAAAATCCGTGGGCTCCTATAATTACCTTGCGGCAGGAAGGCATTTTGCGGTAAGTTTTACATAGAAATGTCTTGGGACGACTTCGTCTCCAAAAAAACGGTTGCATGATTGAATCGGTCCACCTGACGGGTGCAACGTGGCGCTGACGGACCTTGATCGAAGTCTTCTGGAACGCTGCCTGAAACGCGACGGCAGTGCTTGGCGCGATTTCGTTGATCGATTCGCGGGACTATTCGTTCACGTGATCCACCATACGGCCCAGGCTCGTAGCGTGAAGCTGGATCCCAGCGATGTCGACGATCTGTGTGCCGAGATCTTCGTCGCAATTCTGGCCGATGACTTCGCCATCTTGAGGCGGTTCCGAGGCGAAAGTTCGCTGGCCACGTATCTTACGGTGATTGCCCGACGGATTATCGTGCGAGAAGTGATTCATCGCCGGTTTTCCGAAGCACTGGGACATGTGAAATCGCACAACGTGAACGTGCAGATGGCGCGAGCCGACATTTCCGAGATTACGCGAATCGAAAACGAAGAGCTGGTTCAACAGATGTTGACCGGACTGTCCGAGCACGATGCGACGGTGATCCGCCAGTTTCATCTGGAAGGCAAATCGTACCGCGAGATCGGCGAGCGTCTGGGTGTTCCCGAAAACTCGATCGGACCAACTCTGACTCGCGCACGGGAAAAACTTCGACAAGGTCTGTCGGCCAGTTTTGGTTAAGACGCCGGTGTCCGGCCTATTTAGTCGTCCCTGAAAAAAGGCCCGGCTGATTTTCCGCGGACGGGGTGCGTCGATTCAGATGAAAACCGGAGCCGGGTTTCGCGGCTGACATTGGTTTTTGTGTATGAGATCGATGAGTAGCCGCCAAAATGCGTG
>CAIQIR010000013.1 GCA_903871875.1 uncultured Schlesneria sp. | reverse complement strand
CTAGCCCGGATTATTCATGAACTGATCGCGGAACGATCGATTCATGAATGATGGATGTTTTGGGACCGTGAGGGCGGAATTTCCCCCTCCCCATTCTGGATTACAGCTTTTTGATAACGGAATTGAACGCCGATCGAGAGCGGGCGGTGCGTCCAACCGCCAGGCGGGATTAAGCACTGTTCGTGTCGATGAGCACGGCTTGGGAGATTCGAACGTACTCGTTCAGGTACGGCCAACTGCCACTCAGGCGGACGACAATGCGTCGCGCGCTCACAAGGATCTCCGCGGCGACCTTGATGAGGCGGGTTCTCCATGTGCAGGCAAAGCCTTCCCCCAGTGCGTCGTCTCGACGTCGCCGGTTGAAGTCGGTTCGTTTCTCGCCAGGTGGCAATGCTTGCAGTGGAAGGTCACTTTTCACACCGACGTCCTGTGGTTGGAGTCCACGCGATGTCGCGTTTCGCAGACGAATCAGGAGATTGAGCGCCGCCGCGTGCAGGTACAAGCGAAAATAGTTAGCAAAAAACCGATGATCGCTGGTGCGGTCCGCCGCGAGTTCCCGCTTCAATTCCTTGTTGCGATTTTCGCTCTCGCCGCGATCAACGTACTCTTCGTAAACCGCGTCGGGAAGGATCGACCAACCCGCTCGATTGGTCGACACCGCGCGACGATTGGTTCCCTGCGAGTGAACTTCGCACTTGATCACGACTTGACGTGGTTCGTCCCATGATTCCGCCTGATATAACAGCGGCAGAAACAGTCGCTGCTTCTCACTCGTGGCTTGGAATTGCTTCTCGGCTTGCGCCAATAGTTCGTCACTGGCGGCCTTCAGTCGCGCATTCATGGCGAGCCCGAATGTGTGCGTGATGCCCAATTCCTCACACACCTGGTACATCACCGGGACGCCAAACCCGCAGTCGCCGCGCAAGATCAGTTCGACGTCGGGAAACCGCTTCCGAATGCGATAAACCAGGTAACGCAGATCGTCATCGGCACCAAGAGACGCCGCGCAGGTTCCGAAACGCAGTCCCACCAAGGCCACCATGTCCGTTTCGGCACAGGTAAAGGCGATCGGAAGATACTGATGCTGCTCATAGAAACCGTGATAGAAAATCAGTTGCTGCTGGCCATGCGCTGGATCGTCAAAGGCATCCACATCCAGCGTGATTCGAACCGGGGTCACAGTGAAGGCATCCAGAAACTCATCGCACAACTCGTCTCGAAGACGTTTGAGATCGGCCACGGTGACCGAGTTTTCAAATCGTGACAACGTGGGCTGGCTGGCAAGATCATGATCCGTTGGCGAACGCTTGCAGATCAGCTTGAAGACGGGATCGCTACGCAAGGCATCGTGATCGTTCTGATCTTCATAGTCGGCCAGAATGCCATACACCCGCTGACGCACCATATCGAGCTTGCTGTGGCTGACCACCCGAACAACTCGATCATCGCTCAAAGCCCTCGCAAATCGTTCGGTCAAGCCGATCGTTTCATCGAACTGAACGATCGGAAGCAACCCTGCATCGCTCGACATCTGCGACGACGAAATCTCCAATTCGACGGGCTTTTTCGGAAAGAAATCCAAGACAAAT
>CAIQIR010000012.1 GCA_903871875.1 uncultured Schlesneria sp. | reverse complement strand
TCACGACGCCGGCAACGATATTGCAAACAACGTGGGTTTCTTGGATAGGTTGATTGCCCGAGATCGCCTTATCCCGAGACGACGCACGGGTAAGTCTTCTCTGTAACACTTTGCAGATGCAGCTGTTGCGTCCACTGTGCGAATTCTTATTCAGGAACAATGACATGGAAGTCATATCCAAACAAATGACGAGCAGGATGGATGGTGTTGTCGTTCGGCAATTTGTGCCGTCGCGGATCGAACGTGAAATACTCACTCAAATCTTCGCACTGGTGTGTGGTCAGTGCAATCAGAGCGACGCCCCGTGTGAAGCCGATGTTTCGGAAGTTGATCTTCGGGAGATCGATCAGCGGGCGGAGCCGTTCACGGGAGGGAGACGAGCATCATGAAATCATCGGCTCCCTCCCGTCCTTCAACGACGACGGTCCGTGTTGCAATCTATGCACGTGTTTCCTCTGATCGCCAAGCTCAAGAACAGACGATCGATAGCCAAGTGACAGCCCTTCGGGAACGAGTTGCCGGGGATGGACACATACTCGATGACGCACTGTGTTTTCTCGATGATGGAATCAGCGGTTCGACATTGAGGCGACCGGCACTGGAGCGATTGCGAGATTTGGCATACGTCGGGGGATTCCAGAAACTGTATGTTCATTCCCCTGATCGATTGGCTCGCAATTATGCGTATCAAGTTGTGGTCGTCGAAGAGTTGATTAAACATGGCGTCCTGATCGAATTTCTCAACCGCCCGATTGGTGTGAGTCCCGAGGAAGATTTGCTGTTGCAGATGCAGGGCATGTTTGCGGAATACGAACGCGCGAAGATCATGGAACGTTGTCGGCGAGGAAAGAAGCACGCTGCCAGTCGAGGGAACGTCAGCGTGCTGGGCCAGGCACCCGATGGCTATCGCTACATCAGCAAAAATCAGGGCGGCGGTGAGGCCGCTTATGAGATCGATGAACAACGTGCGGCTGTCGTGAAGCAAGTCTTCGAGTGGATTGGTCGCGATCGGATCTCAATCGGAGAAGCGACTCGTCGGTTGAGAGCCCAGGCCGTTCCCACTGCCAAGGGGGCGACACAATGGAATCGTTCAACTGTGTGGAAAATGCTGAAAAACCCTGCGTATCAGGGGTCAGCAACATTCGGGAAAACTCGAGTTGGTGTTCGGCGGCCGCAAGTGAAACCGCACCGCAGTCGGCCATTGACGCCGCGTCGGAATAGTTCCGTCTACGAGACTGATCCGAATGAGCAAGTCGTGATTCCCGTCCCTGCGATCGTTTCGCAAGAGTTGTTCGCCACCGTACAGGAACAGTTGAACGACAACCGATTGCAGTCTCGTGAACGGAAGGATGGCGCACGACACCTGCTTCAAGGGTTACTGGAATGTGAGTGCTGTGGGTATGCCTACACGGGCTGCGAAACCACTCAACGAAACCGCCGATATGCTTACTACCGCTGTGCCGGAAATAACTCTTTTCGGTTTGGCGGCAAACGTGTCTGCGAAAACAAACAGGTTCATCGAGAAAAGCTTGACGAAGTTGTCTGGAACGATGCGTGTGATCTGCTTCATCATCCCACGCTGTTGCGCAAGGAATACGAACGACGTCTGGCATCACCGGAAACGTCCGATGGGGAATTAGCACTGAAAAAACAAGTTTGCAACGCTCAGGCCGCCGTCAATCGTCTGATCGACGCCTTCTCCGACGGCGTCCTCAACCGTGATGAGTTCGAACCGCGTGTGCAACGCGTCCGTAAGAAGCAGTTCGACCTGCAAGCGCGATTAGACGCTTTACTGTCACAGACCCACGAACAAATCCACCTTCGTCAAGCATTGGCTTGCTTGGACAACTTTGCGGAATCGATCGAAGCTGGCCTCAACGAAGCGGACTTCAACACCAAGCGGCAAATCCTCCGCGCCATGATCGATCGCGTCGTCGTCGGTCGTGATCAAGTCAGAATCGTGTATCGAATCAACTTCCCCCTTTTTGTGAAGAAGCTTAAGACGGAACTTTTTTCGCAATATTGTTGCAGGCGTCACCACGCCGATCTTTCG
>CAIQIR010000011.1 GCA_903871875.1 uncultured Schlesneria sp. | reverse complement strand
GGACTTTTTCGAAAGCCGCGTAGTCAACAGCGTCCTCGAAAATCTGATCCCGCGCGTTCCCTCTGTTGAGAACGTGAAAAATCATTCCTCCCGGTGCATGACGAGCAGTTCGTGGCATGAGGATCGATCGTATCGCCAGCCTCAGTTAATAGCAATATTTTAATTGGACTTATCCCCTTTTTCATCCCCTGTCGCTTATCCGCCGCCGCAACCCCGCATCCCAGCCAGCCATGCCTCGGAGAAAAAGTTCTAACAGTGTCCTGTCAGCCCGACTGTTTTGGAATCAGGACAAGACCGCTCCTGAAGAAGTGCTGCAGACGGTTATCGTCATTTTCGGTTCGGGTGTTTCTGGCAGGTCTTGAAGCGTTTGCCGAGATATCTCGCTTTTTACTGTTGACCGATTAGACTTCGGAATCAATGAGAGTTTCTCTCGTGATCATCGGTCTTATCTGTGTAAATCTGTGTGCATCTGTGGCCAAGCCGTTCTTACCTTCGTTTTATTCAATGGAATTGAAAAGATTGAGTTCAGAATGAATGACGATGAATTGAACTCGCTGACCGAGCGAATCATTGGCAGTGCCTTCAAAGTCTTGAACGCACTCGGGACGGGCTTCGTCGAAGAGGTCTATCACAACGCACTGGTCCATGAACTGACGAAAGGCGGACTGGTCGCGAGGACGAAAGAGGCGATCCAAGTCTTTTATGACGGAGTCGAGGTCGGCAAATTCATCCCCGACATTCTTGTCAACGAAATGGTGATCATCGAATTGAAGGCGACAAAGAGCCACGACGACGCATTCACCGCCCAGTGCCTCAACTACCTTAAGGCCACAGGGAAGCCGCTTTGCCTGCTCTTGAATTTTGGAAAACCGCAACTCGACATCAAGCGATACCGTGGCTCGCGTTTGGCATGAATTCACAACTACGAGCAAAGGCATTTTGCCACGGATGCACACAGATCTACACTGATAAATGCGTCGCCTAGTGAGGCTGTTCAATGGCTCTGCCGATGCGGTTGAATCGCAATTGCCGCACAGAATTCCACTTCCTGCGCTGTTGAAAAGGGGATAGAAAAGGGGATAAACCCCAAATAAATGACCACGAAGTCCCTTTGGTGGCCGCCACCGGTTATTCGGGCCGCTGAACGCATAATGGGGCTTATCCCGTTTGGCTCGTGGATTGCGACTGGTGCCGTGAATTCACAAATGACTGCAAAGGCGTTTTGCCACAGATACACACGGATTTTCACAGATAAGTGCAAAGCCAGATTTTTCAAAACATGAGTGGAGTATTTTTACCAATGTGCAATTCGTAATGTCGGATGTCCGTACTCCCCCCCCATTTCCGGCGGGCTCCGAAAACTGTGGAAAAGGGGATAAACCCCAAATAAATGACCATGAGGTCCCTTTGGAGGCGGCCACCGGTTATTCGGGCCGCTGAACGCATAATGGGGTTTATCCCGTTTGGCTTCCCGAGGCTCGGAGCTACTTTTCGCGTCAAACGGGCGGACGCCTTTAGCTGCTACCCAAGACACGCGAACCGTCGTTCCGGACCTTGCCAGTGCTGGAACCCCGCGAGAAAAAGCTAAATAGCGGTCCTTTTGTCCCGAGTTTAGTGATTCCGCATGCGCGTCGCTTCATCAACCCGATCGTCTACTGGGACTCTCAACAAACGACCGATTAACGAGACAGAGCGAACTGGAATCGATGCGCAACATTGGCCCGCGAATCGCCCGACTTCGGACACTCTTCGACTGGGCTGACTCGGACCGAGTTTCGGAAACTTAACCGATTTCTGGTTCCTCTCGCCTGAGGAACGTTTTCTGACATCACCCGGTAGTGCAGCTTGGGCGTGTCCATCAATGTGACGGACCGACGTGCGCCTGCTGGCTTGCTCAATTCTCCATTCAGCTTAGGCGCCGACCCACTCGCTGTCATTCGGGAACGGTCCCACACGATCGCGGCATGTTCCGCACCCGACATCGAGTTTTTGATGGACGTGGCTGTTGCTAAGATAGTCCATAACCGTCGTCAGAAAATGGTGACCGTAGTTGCAGCGGGGCGATTTCGCTTATACTAGGTGACTGAGGATTGGTATCCGTAGATGCTCTCGCTTCGAGTTCGAATCCCATCCGAAATTGCCATGATTGGTGTGCGATTGTGTCGAGTCGCCAGGCATCCAACTTGTCCGTGCGGTTCGCCCTCGGGATCGACACGAGGGCAAACATGCTAAAAGGGGGAGTCATCGTTCGATGGAGAATTCCACGACTCCCGATTCGCCAAACCCCGTCACCGCGCTGCCAACGTCCGTGCCTACGAACCCGAGTATCAGCTCGATCGAAACGGCCATTGAATCACAACAAACGTTCATCATGGGCAAGGCGGAACACTCGGCTGAAGGGGAGATTGTGTCGCCGCCTGCCGCGTTTGGCCGCTACGAAGTCCGGCGGACTTTAGGTGCCGGCAGTTTCGGCACAGTTTATCTGGGTCACGATGCGCAACTCGATCGTCAAGTTGCAATCAAGGTGCTTCGATTGGGGCCAGATGCGGATCAATCGGAAACCGAGCGATTGCTTCAAGAAGCGAGGAAGCTCGCTCAGTTGCATCATCCGGGAATCGTGATGGTCCACGATGTCGGCACTCAAGACGGGCAACTGTTTATCGTCTCGAATTATCTCGATGGCCACGACCTTTCCCAATGGCTGACCCACCATTCACCGAACTGGCAAGAAGCCGCAGCCATCGTGTCCGCATTGGGCGACGCATTGGCTCATGCGCATGCTCACGTCACGATTCATCGTGATATTAAGCCCGCCAATATCGTCATCACGTCGAATCGAGTGCCTGTGCTTGTCGATTTCGGCCTTGCGCTGGACGATTCGTCGGCGGGGGGAAGTGAACTCGGCATGATCGCGGGCACTCCAGCCTACATGGCACCTGAACAGGTTGCTGGAACCGCGCATCGAATTGACGGCCGCACGGATATCTACAGTCTGGCGGTGGTGCTTTACGAAATGCTTTGCCGCAGGCTGCCGTTCCGGGCCACCGATACTCGAGAACTTTTGCGACAGATTCGTGACGACGAGCCACAGCCTCTCCGCCAGCTTGCCGCCGACATCCCACCCGAACTGGAAGCAATTTGCCTGAAAGCGCTCTCGAAAAAAATGCCGGACCGTCATGCCACTGCCGCAGACTTTGCGGGAGACCTGCGACGAGTCATCCAGTCGTCGTCGGTCTCATTCAGTGCAGCATCAATTCAACAAGCGGCTGCGAGTCAGTCAGGTGTGTTGCCCTCGGCGGCTTCGCTGCACCTGAGCACGAACCAACTCTCGTCACGTTCAAGTTTGCGCCATCGGCAAGCGGAACGCCGTCAAGTGACTGTTCTGGTCTGCGGGTGCGAGCTGTTCGAGTCTGAAAGGTATCTTGAACTCGACCCCGAGGATCAGGCGAAGATCCTGCAGACGTTTCAGCAGCACTGCGAGCAGTCGGTGCATCGCTTCGACGGAACTGTTGTCCAATTCGACGAACGCGGACTATTGGCCTGTTTCGGCTATCCCATCGGTTACGAGGATACTGCACGTCGCGCGGCGCGTAGCGGACTTGGGATGCTTGATGATCTGAAATCGTTCGGCGAACAGCTTCGCCGCGAAAACCTGTTAGAGGCTATTCCGTGGATCGGCATCCATACGGGTTCCGCCATCGTGGAAGCCAATGCCGACGTGGTGTCACTGGTGGGTGAAGCAAGAAATGTCGCACTTCGACTGGAGCAGGTTGCAGAGCCTGGCCAGGTGATTTGCACCGAGGACACCGAGCGACTGTTCAAAGGACGTTTTCAATGCACAGCCCTGGGCCACCGAAAGCTCAAGGGAGTTGCGCAGCCGGTTCAACTGTTCCGGGTGGAAAGTGTCGCGTGGACCGGAAGCCTGATCGAAGCGTCGGCAGCGACAGAACTGTCGCCGTTGATGGGCCGCAGTCTCGAGATCAGCTTGCTGAATGACCGTTGGGCACAGGTCCAAGAGGGAATGTCCCAGGTCGTGCTTTTGGTGGGCGAGGCAGGTCTGGGCAAGTCGCGCCTGGTCTACACTCTGAAAGACAACATCCTGGGCCAGATGGTTGAAGGTGAAGTCGACGCGCCCGTCATCGAATGGCGATGTTCACCTCGGTTTCAGAACACCGAGTTTTACCCGGCGATCGATTTTTTTGAACGCGCTTTGGACTTCGGCCGCGACGAAGCCCCCCACACGCGTTTCGATCGATTGCTCCACCGTCTGGAACAGTACGAACTGGATCAAAACGATGCGGTACCTCTATGGGCCTCATTGATGTCGTTGCCAACGTCGGACCGATTCCCACCGATTTCACTGCCTCCGGCCCGGCAGCGAGAAGAAACGTTCCGGATCCTGCTTGATTGGCTTCACACGCGTGCTGCTCGGCGACCATTTCTACTTGTCGTCGAAGATTTGCATTGGATCGATGCTTCCACCCTGGAGTTTTTGGGACTGGTTTTGACTGAGTGCCTTCACGACCGAATCATGATCGTGCTGACTTTCCGCCCTGAATTCAAGACACCATGGCCAGCGGGCGCGCAGCAAACCAGCCTCGCCCTGAATCGGCTCACGCGGCTCCAATCCGGCGATCTGATGCGGTTGAAGTCCGGCGGCGTCCTATCAGACGCGCTGATAGAACAAGTCTACGATCGCACGGGAGGTGTGCCGCTGTTCGTCGAAGAATTTACAAAGATGGTGCAAGAATCCGGTAAGCGGGAACGGAAGGACGATGGAAACTCTGACCCTTCCGTCTTGCACGCACACGAGATCCCCGGCTCGCTGCAAGATCTGATGACGGCGAGGATTGACAGGATGGACAGCGAACACGCAATCGCGCAGTTGGCTGCCACGCTTGGCCGCGAATTCACGCATGAGTTGCTTGCCGCCGTCGCGAATGTGGACGAAGCCCGTCTTCTTGCCGATCTCGACAAATTGATTCACACGGGAATCCTTCAGCAGAAGGGACGGCCGCCTCGTTGTACTTATCTCTTCAAACACGCTTTGCTCGAAGATGCTTTGTACAACGCGTTGGTCAAGGACAAGCGGCAGGAATTTCATCGGCGAACGGCCGAAACACTCGAAGCGCAGTTTCCACAAATCGTCGAAAGCCGTCCGGAACTACTGGCCCACCACTTTACCGAGGCGGGCCTGCTCGAAAAGGCGATCTATTATTGGCTTCACGCGGGCTTGCGATCCAAGGCGCGGTCAGCGGACATCGAAGCGATTGCCCACTTGTCAAAAGGACTCGCGCTGTTAAGCACACTTGAAGAGACGGCATCGCGAGATCACCGGGAATTGCAGTTCGTCACAACTCTGGGTCCCGCTTATATCGCCGTACGCGGATATGCCGCGCCTGAGGTCGGGCCGATCCTGGTTCGAGCGAGGGAACTCTGCCAGCGGATCGGGGATCAGCAGCAGTTATTTGGAATCATGCTGGGGATGTGGGAATGGCGGCTGGTCCGCGGAGAATTACGCCAGGCGGCGGAGTTTGCCGAAGACGGAATGGCACTCGCCGAAAGTCAAAATGATCCCGGCATGCTGATGGAAGCCTGGTTTATGCGAGCCGCCACCATGTTCTATCGCGGCCAATTCGAGGACGCTCGAGCCTGCCATGAATGTGCGTTGTCCAACGATGACGACCGCGATCGCACGAAGTTTTGGACGACCTATAGCGGCCACAATGGTAGCGTCACTCACCGTTGTTACCTGACGTTGGCCCTATGGCACCTGGGTTATCCTGACCGGGCAACCGCGCTTGAAAGTGAGACGCGCGAACTTGCTCGAACGATCAACCATTCGTATAGCCTCGCTCATGCAGTCGATTTTTCCGCATTTCTCTATCACTACTGCAGGCTCGGAACCGAAATTCAGGTGGCCGCCGATGAAGAAATGAAAATTGGCACAGAGCAGGGATTTCAACTCTGGCAGGCGCTGGGCCTGCTTCACAAAGGAGCAGCGAGTCTGCTGCAGGGGGGACACGAAGAAGCGTTACCGCTGCTGCAAGAGGGATTCAACGCTTTTCGGGCGACGGGAGCGCGAGTGCGGATCCCCGCATATCTCGGTCTGCTGGGTGACGCATACACAAAGGCAACACGTTTCGACGAAGCGAACGATGCCCTGACTGAAGGATTGAAGATCGCGGAAGAAAACGACGACCGTTGCCACGAAGCGGAACTCCGACGCCTGATGGGCGAACTGGTGCTGGCCAAGTCACCCGATCAAATCGGCGCGGCCGAAGAGTGGTTTCTACAAGCCATCGAAACCGCCCGCCTCCAAAAGAGCAAGGCGTGGGAATTGCGAGCGACCGTCAGTCTTGCCCAACTCTGGCAGCAAACAGGACGCCAACACGAGGCCCGCAACGCACTCTCGACGATCTGTAGAAGCTACACAGAAGGATTCACGATGCCAGATCTGGTGGACGCCGCAGCACTTCTTGAAACACTCGGCTCGAAATCTTCGACTTAAATCGAACAGAAGCCTTCTGCTTCGAGTTCGAGCATCAGTAGGGCACGTCAGTAACATTCACAGTTCTGTCGTGTCGGCCCCCCACTCGCTGTGTTCCTCGCTCGTTGGGATCGATCGAAGTGTCGGGTTCCCCCGTTGAAAGTTTTCCTTTAAGCAATTCAGCCGATTATTGAAGCACTGTATTGATGTGTCCGGACATCGAGAGTTTACAACCATTCGACAGTTCTGAACAAAGTGAATTAACGGTCCTGTTATCCCGAACCGTTTAGACTGCGTCCAGACTTTGGGGACATTCGAACTTCAGAATCCGAGGACGATTTTCAGAAAATCAATCCTTTTCTGCAAATGTCACAAAATGACCGAATTACGAGACAGAGAGATCTGAAATCGATGCGCATCGCGGGCACGCGATGCGTCCAACTTCGGACACTTTCCGATTGGGTTTTCACGGATCAGGTTTCACTAACTCAACCGATTTCTGGTCACTCTCGCCTGAGGGACGTTTCTTGAAACAGCTCAAATCCTCTCACGCCGGATCGCAGAAAGAATCTGTTCAACGCGACAAGTTGCGGCAGTGGATTCTCAAATAGCAGCGTTGGTTTACGGAAGGTCGCTCTTAATTCTTCAAACGGTTCAAGTTCATTCCCGACTGCCGATTAATGAACAGTTCGCTTTCCTCTTTGTTTCTTGCGAAAAACTTTGAAAGTTGAAAGATTCTGCAAACAACGCTGCGATTACGTCCCTCTAAATCCGTTGACTCGGTGAGATCAGTACTGTTTTCGTTTTGGCCGGAACTGAATCTTCGTTGTTAGTGATTTCATGAATGAGACCGAATCTGTAATCGAACCAATTCCGCCTGTTTCCGCCGACGCTGGCCTAACCGATGCGCAATTGTTGGTCCGGTTTGTCGAACAACGGGATCAGGCGGCATTTAAGGCATTGCTCCTCGCACATGGCCCCATGGTGTTTGGAGTCTGTCGTCGAATACTCAAACGTTTCCAAGATTCCGAAGACGCGTTCCAAACCACGTTCCTCTGTTTGGCCAGAAGCGCCGCCAGGATAGGACGACCTGAGCGGTTGGCGAGTTGGCTTTACGCCGTCGCTCGGCGCGAGGCGATCAGATTGAAAAAGCACGTTTCAAAAAGACGTCAATTCGAACGACAATTGGAACAACCGATGACAGCATTTTCAGAATCGATTCCGGATCACAACGAAGTCTGGTTGGATGTGGCTCCGGTTCTCGACCGAGAAATTGGACGCCTTTCCGACAATTTACGGGTCGCGGTGCTTCTGTGCGATGTCGAAGGAAAGACACGAGAGGAAGCCGCGAGACAATTGGGTTGCCCTGTCGCAACCATATCGACGCGACTGACGAAAGCAAGATCGTTATTGGCCGCGCGTTTGAGACGTCAGGGAGTTGTTTTATCCGCTGCAACGCTCGGCGTGCTGCTCTCGCAAAATGCCGCATCAGCGGCAGTTCCGGCAGCGTTAGTGGCGTCAACTTTGCAAACGGCAAGCGTTGTGGCCATCGGGCAGGTGGCATCTGTTAGCCTGGCTCCGTCTCAAATGATCGCTCTTGCGAAGGGAGCCGTAAAATCAATGGTGTTCGTCAATTTGAAAACGGCGGCGGCAGGGTTGGTCGTACTCGCGACCTTGGGCTTGGGGCTGCAAACTGAGTCGGATAAACAACCGGACGAACCAAAGGCCGCAGTCGTGGCGCAAGCGCCGCAGCAGAATAATAGAACCGAACTTCCTCCTGCCATTCAAGCAGCGTTAAAAAAGAATGCGACGATGTTTTCCAACGTATTCATCACCGGTGAGAGGAATCGTCGGCTCCTCGCTCCAGCTGAAACAGTCCTGAAAACCCTTCAAACAACAGAGCTTGAAGCGGACTTCACACAACAGCTGCATTTTGAGTTGCGATTTAAAGGCTCGCAGTTTCGCGAGTCAATTCAATATCCTCCAGGAGATACGTACACAAAGGATGCGCTTTACGAAGTTTCTTTTGACGGTACGAAATTCATCATGGGCTATAAAAGGCTCAAGGACCTCGCGTCCAGTGTCATTTTCATTCATACCTCGATGACAGCAGCGGCATACGCTAAAAGCCGCGGCTCACCGGAAATGTTGAGCACGATGGAATTCTGGTATCTTGTTGAAACCGGTTTCCTTGGCCCGAAAACAATTGACAGGTTAGGTCGGCCTGTTCAGTCGACTATTTTAAGCGCCGCAGATCATGAGGGGCTTGTTGCAGTCAATGTTGTCGGCGGCAGAAATGGAAAAATGCTTGAGGTCATATTTGAACAACCTGAACCTTGGCAAAGCCGGGAAACGTTTGACATCGAGACGCATTACGATTTCACGTCCTTGAAAAACGGCACTGATAAACTGCAGATGCGCATGGAGAGGGAACGCCGCCAGCTAGTGGGGATGCGCCGCGTTATCCGATTGTGGCTCAACAGCGAGCTGGGATATGCCGTGGAGGAAAAATGGGTGTCAAGAAAAGAAAGCGGTGAAACGATGTTTCACACAAAAAATTCGGATTTTGTACAAATTGGTCCTGGCGGCGTCTGGGCACCGAAGCGATGTGTCGTTGAGTCCCACGCATACGCAACGGCGCCATTGTTCATATCGTCCGATCCGCTGTATGAGGACTTGATACAGCTGGAGAAATGTGAGCCGGGCAATTTCGATGACGACCAATTTCGCATTTGGTATGACACTCCTGGCGTCATGATATCAGACTTTACCAGTCCGCAAGCAACCCTTGAAGACGCAGTGACGTATCGAGTTGGCTGGACGCCGAAAGAGGCCGAATCGAATCGAGAACAAGCAATTCAACGGGCAACCGCCGAAGCGAACGAACGTCTCCCGCTTGGACTTGATCGTGTCAAACCGAAATCACCGGTTCATTGGTTTTTGCTGGCCAACGTGCTGGTGGTCCTAGCGGTCGGTGTTTTTTTTGGCTATCGACGTTTCATCAAGTCGAATTGATCTTTGGAATTGACGGGCACGCTGACGGACTTCTTGGAATTGGATGTCTCAAGGCAGCGATTGGATACGGTGCCATCTGTCCGCAAAACAGTTCAACAGACTTCGCATCGCCCCAAAATGGTCAACCAACAAGACCGTAGTTGCATCAACTCGGTCGTATTTTGGGATTGCCAAAATACGACCGACTTACGAGACAGAGTGAACTTGAATCGGTACGAATCGTTGGTGCGTGATTCGTCCGACTTCGGAGACTGTGCGATTGCACGAACGGGGATCAAGTTTCGGAAAGTCATACGATTTCTGGTCACTCTCGCCTGAGGAACATTTTTTGACTCAGGACAAATTCCATCACGCTGATTAAGATGCAAATACAAATTTGGTCACTTGGCGTCGTCCGACAGGAAGATTTGTCCATGTGGTTTGGATTGGTTCTCAGATTCTGATCATTCCTGTCATTAGCAGGGGCGTCACAATGCGGAATAAGATCTTAGGAACGATCGGAATTTTGTGGGGTGGTGCGATTCTCGTGTCAGCGTTCATTCGAACAGCTCCGCTAGGCAACGGTGGCGGAGCTTATGCGGTTGGCTCTGTCATTGGCTTCCTGTTAGGGGCAGCGATGTTGGCTGCCGGAATTCACTATGTCAGAAAATAACCTGGCGAACGCCCAACAGTGAGATACTGACGGGTGGTCCGTCGCATCAACGTGTTGAGCCTGACGTATCAGAATTAACGACTCTATTCTTGGCCACGAAAACGCGTCAGAAAACGACCCCCTATCGGCGGTCGAATGCGTGTCCTTCGGTCGCCCCACGACAACCGAAAGCCCAAGACCGCCGCGCTTGACCAAAACGCCAGCCGCCAAGGTTTTAACGGTGTCCCGGCACCCCGATTTGAAGAAACAACAATCCCTGAGTTGCCTCAATCGTATTTTGGGATTCTCAAACAAAACACCGAACTACAAGACGGCGCGAACTGGAATCGGTGAGCATCGTTGGTTTGCGATTCGTCCGCCGTCGGACATTTTCCGATTGGGTTGACGCGGAGCAAGTTTCGGAAGCTCGATCGATTTCCGGTCATTTTCGCCTGAGGAACGTTTTCTGATAACACCTGATGGTGCCGCTGGCGCACAGCGACGACGTTTCTCAAAAAGCGTCAATCAGTCAATCTTCGGTTCCCTGAGAATTCGACGAATCCCGAAAATGGCGCTGATCCGCCGCAATCGCTAACTCTCGATAATGGGACGGATGACTTCACCGTGAACGTCGGTCAATCGGAAGTCGCGACCAGCGTAACGATAGGTCATACGCTGATGGTCGTAGCCCATGAGATGCAGGATCGTCGCGTGAAGGTCGTGGACTGAGACCGGGTTCTCGACGGCACGGAAGCCAAAGTCGTCCGTCGCTCCGTACACTGTCCCTTTCTTAATTCCGCCGCCGGCCATCCAGAGCGAAAAGCCCCAGTGGTTATGATCACGCCCCTGACTGGCTCCGGAACCGTCCTGTCCCATCTCGACCGAAGGCGTCCGACCAAACTCCCCGGTGCACAGAATCAAGGTCTCATCGAGCAGTCCGCGCTGCTTGAGGTCGATGATCAAGGCGGCCAGCCCCGAATCACACTCATTCGCCACCTTGCGATGTTCTTCTTTGATGTTCGAATGGCTGTCCCAGGGCTGCATGGCACCGTGCCACGTCTGGACGAAACGCACACCACGTTCGATCAGTCTTCGTGCCATCAGCAACTGGCGGTTCTGTGGTCCGTCACCATAGAGCTTCTGAATGTGTTCTGGTTCTTTCGAAACGTCAAATGCATCACTGGCTTCCGTTTGCATTCGAAACGCCAGCTCAAACGATCTGATGCGTGATTCAATGGCCGCTTCACCCTGCCGATCTCCAAGATGCCGAGCATTCAGTTGCTGCAGAAATTCGAACTGCTTCGACTGCTCTACCGAAGAAACTCGGTTATTCCGCAGGTAGTCGATCAGACGTGTTGGATCCGGATTTGATGTATCGACACGAGTTCCCTGGTACGCCCCGGGGAGAAATGCGGATCGCCAGTTGCCGGCGCCGCCCACTGGCATGCCGCCAGGACATAATGCGATGAAGGCGGGAAGATTCTCGTTGACCGATCCCATGCCCCAGGTGAGCCACGAGCCCAGACTTGGGCGAACCAGCCGTTGATCTCCCGTATTCATCAGCATGAGCGACATCTCATGGCTGGGGAGTTCGGCATGCATCGACCGAATGACGGTCATCTCATCGACACACTTGGAAAGTTGCGGAAACAGATCGCTGACGGGAATTCCGCTTTCCCCGTGCTGTTCGAACGTGAACGGGCTGGGCAATGCCACACCCGTCTTGCGCTCGGTCTGCAGGTTCTCAAACGGAAGCTTCTGCCCGGCTCGTCGAGTCAGCTCCGGCTTCGGATCAAACGTGTCGACCTGAGACATACCGCCATTCAGAAACACGTGAATGATGTGTTTGGCACGGCCCGGGAAATGGGTCCGCATCGTTCCGCCCGTCTCTTCGGCCGGTGCCTCTTTCCCCAAAAGATTGGCCAGCGCGAGTCCGCCGAATCCCATACCGCATTGTTGCATCCAGTGCCGTCGTGTTTGGCTGATCATGTTTAGACTCTCTATCGATCGGGCCTTTCGGCCCAGGGTAAAAGGGTGCAAATCAGGGAATCAGGCCAACCTTGCTAATCCAGAAAAATAAACTCGTTCGACGCCATCAGCGCGTGTGCCAGAAGAATCCAGCAACGCTCCGGATCGGCTGTGGCACCGTCCGTCGTTGTCGTGGAAGGTATGGCTTCACTCATGAACTTCCTGGCCTGGTCCACTTCGGCCTCAGTCGGGTTTCGGCAGAGGGTTCGGCGGACCATGACCACGATGCGATCATCATCAGAGACATGATTCATTTGCTGTGTGAGCGATGCCAACCGCAATGCCCGGTCCTGGATGAAGTCTGAGTTCAGGGCGAACAGGGTTTGCTGAGGTACCGTGGTCTCAGGACGCTTTGCAGTACACGCATTCGGATTTGCCGCATCAAAGGTGCTCATGAGGTTTGCGATGATGTCACGATTGACAAATCCATACACGCTGCGTCGCGGGACGGCCGGTGATGCATTGAGATCGATCGGCCTTCCTCCCATTGTGGCGTCCAGTTCATCGCAGACGGCCAGCATGGAATCACGCATGGATTCAAAGTCCAGTCGTCGACGCGGCATGCGCCAGAGAAGCTGATTTTCCGGATCGACCCGACGACTGTGTTCGTTCTCTATGGCTCCCTGACGATACGCCTGGCTGAGCATGATCTGTCGATGAAGCCACTTCATCGACCATCCATTATTTTGAAATTGATCGGCGAGGAAATCCAGCAGTTCGGGATGTGTGGGAGCCTGGCCACGGGTCCCAAAATCATCCGGCGTCCCGACAAGACCGGAACCAAAGTGATTCTGCCAGGCCCAGTTGACCAGAACACGGGTGGTGAGTGGATTGCGATTTGAAATGATCGAGCGAGCGAGACCAAGGCGACGTTTTCCATCTTCGAAGACGGGACTTTGGCCGCCGGACAATGCCGACAGAAACCTCGGTTGTACGGTTTCCCCGCGTGCGAGCGGATTTCCTCGCAGGAAGATTTGTGTGTCTTTGGGCGTTGGATCTTCCCGAACAACCATGGCTCGCGGAGGTGATCCGGGAGACGACAGGTTCAGCTGGTGAATCGCACCATTCTTTCCGCTAATCAGATCATTGATTGTTCGATTGGTGAGTTGTACCGCTTCTGCCTCCGGGACATCGAACGGCGATCCCGGTGCATAAAGGTGATGACGAATCTGTCGATGCGACGGACTGTTGATAATCTGGTGCTGAGGATGATCGTCAGGCAAAATCGTGCCACCTGATGCGGCTTCACTGGAAGCGTCCAGCAGTGATTGAAGCCAAAGCCGCTGCTGTTCTGCAAACACGTTTCCGTAAACCGCCGCCCCATCGCTCAGTGAATTGGGTTTCTGTTCCACCAGTGCATCGACAATAAACGGATTCCATTTTGGTGGTTCACCGCGCAGTGCATGCAGTTTGTCAGGAGTCCGTCCGCTGGCATCCAGTTCGCCGGAAAGTCGACTCAGGTATTCATCGCGGTGCTTCTGAAATTCTTCTTCGGGAAGTTTTCCCCACGACTGCATCTCGATCCACGGGCCAAAGACCGGATCATTCTTGTCGAGCACTCGCAGGTAGGCTCGCCAGCGATTAAAAACGAGTGGTCGAATATCGTCTGTGCGATACGAAAGAAACTGAGTCGACAGATCTTGCTCGCCGCCCCCTTTGGCAATTTCCGCCAGGTAAAGTCCGACCTGCATCCGCAGGCGATTCCGCAGAACTTCGTTTTGTTCACGTGCAAACTGCTGATACTTCAACTTCAGCTCGCTGAGTTCCCGTTCGTACGTCTTGCGAGCATTCTCGTCGGCGACTGTTCCGATGGCCGGCAGCTGCGAAGGAGATTTGCTGGGAGCAATCGAAGCATAGAGCGCGTAGTAGTCTGACGTTGGAATCGGATCGAACTTGTGGTCATGGCATCTTGCACAGGTGACAGTCAGTCCCATCAGTCCACGCGTGATCACATCGATCTGATCGTCGATCGTGTCGTGAGAGTTTCGAAACTGCATCCCCACCGTCAGAAATCCGAGAGCCGCGAGCGATGGGTCATCTTCTGAAGTTCCAAGCTGGTCAGCCGCGATCTGTTCCAGCAGAAAACGATCGACCGGCAGGTCTTTATTGAACGCATTGATCACGTAGTCGCGATAGGTATATGAAAACGGGAAGGACGTGAAACCAATCGCCGCGCCGCCATGAGTGTCCGCGTACCGAGCGATATCCAGCCAGTGGCGTCCCCAGCGTTCTCCATATCGAGGAGATTCCTGCAGGCGGTTGATCAGTCGTTCTTCACTTCCTTCGGCCTGATCGTTTTCAAACGCTTCGACTTCGGCCCATGTGGGTGGCAGACCGGTCAAGTCGAAGGTCGCACGACGAATGAACTGGGCTCGACTGACCGGCCGGGAGTAACTCAGGCCAGCCTTGTTAAGTCTGTCCAATAGAAAGCGATCGATGGGCGATGTGCCTGCCTCTGACGCAGGAAGAGCGTTCAGAAGAAGCTGCGATGCCGCGATTGGCTCGAAGGCCCAGTGGTTCGAATACTTCGCGCCTTCCTGAATCCATTGTTGCAGGATCTCCTTTTGCGCTTCTGTCAGAACTTTTCCGGTCGAAACGGGCGGCATCACAGATTCAGGATCAGTCGACCGAATGCGATGCATGAATTCACTGTCCGCGACCGCACCGGCCACGATGGCCGATTTCTTCGCGCTGGCTTCCAGGTCCAGTCGCAAATCCGCACCGCGTTGCTCTCCATCGGGACCATGACACTGAAAACAATGCTGCGACAGGATCGGACGCACTTGGATATTGAAATCGACTTGGGCGTCAAGAGACGTACAGATCAAGATTCCAATCAACACGCAAAGTCCAGCACATGCGCGACGTAAAGCGGGGCAAGTGAACATGAGTATTTCTCGGATGCGGTAGGAGTGAAGCCGAGCAAAGGTGGGATCATTGGCAGGTAGTCGGATTGCGAACAAGATTCTACGGTGTCCAACCCCCGTTCGAAAGCAAAACTTGAAATCAATTTGAATTTGTGGATCGGTCTGCGGCGCGGGCTGAGCGGCGACGTTGCAAGCCGCCCTGGATTCGGGTAAGCGACTCAAAAGAGTTCTGCAATCGTCATTTCTGCTGGGTACTTCCGCCGAACATTCGCGACCGCAACACGGCATTCCAGTCGCGCAAGCCGTGCCGAAAAAAACATCAGCCGCCTTGTTGTCCCGATCTGGTGAAACAGTCAGCCCGTAGTTGCATCAAATCGATCGTATTCTGGGACTCACAAGAAACGACCGAATTACGAGACAACGCGAACTGAAATTGGTGCGTTCTTTGTCACGCGATTCGTTCGACTTCGGAACTTCTCCGATTGGGCTGACGCTGAACGAGTTTCACAAACTCGACCGATTTCCGAATAGTCTCGCCAAAGGAACCTTTTTTAATCTCCCCGTCGTAATGCATCAGCACGTGGGTTTGACGTGCCCGATGCGAACGACCGCGTACGATTACTGGATTTCTAACACTCGGCCACAACAATGTTTGAACTTTTTGCCGCTGCCGCATGGGCATGGCGCGTTGCAGCCAGTCCGACGCCGCGGCTGAAGATGACTCAGAAGTGATGCCGGATCTTGATGAAACAACTTGCGCATCAGATCGTAGAGAGCAGGATCCCGCTGGCGTAGGTTTTCCGGAGACTTGAAAAAGTACTCTGTCAGCACCGCCAGGAGCTCGTGGTCGTTGGTGAATCCGTACGGATTGATGTGCGCCTTGTTGATTTCCGGATGCTTCAGTTCACGGGCGACGAAGGCGGACCACTCTCGAATCACGTCCACGGGAACTTCGGGCGGCAGCCCATGTTGGACTTCTTCTTGTTCCACCACGTGGGCGAACTCGTGCAATCCAACATTCTGCTCGTCGGAGGCATTTGAGAATCCTGCCAATAATGCCGGCTGCGAAAGAATTAAGAGGCCTCTCAATTGGCCTCGTCCCGCGAGACCAAGGATGTTGCGATCGGACTCTCCTTCGATCTTGTAGTCCTGATCAAACGACGTCGGATAGACGAGCACTTCGCTGAGCCGGTGATAGTCCCAGTCGTGAAACCCAAATATGGGAATCACAGCGCTGGCGGCGACCAGGATGCGGGTTGTTTCGTCGATCTGCACTCGCACGCCGGTAATACGGACTTCATCCAGGAAGACCTGCACCAACTGACGGAATCGCTGTTTTTCGGCGTCGTTCAGGGCCTGATAATATGCAACTCGTGAATTCAGAATCGCCTCGTCGATCGCCGGAAAAGCGCGACGGACTGCTGCCAGTCTCCGACGGCACTTGCGACGCATCAACTGAAAGACGAAGCAAGCCGAGCCGAGACCGAGGGTTGCACCCACGAAGAAATTGGTCCAGATTCCCACAACAAGGCCCGTGGCGGCCAACAGTGCGGCGGTGAGCAGCGATTGTTGACGGTTACGGCGGTCGATTTCCGGCGTCACGAGCACGAAGTAGCGCCTCTCATTGACACGTGGAACTCCTCCATTTTCGAATCTGAAATACGACAATCCTGCAAGCCATTGTAACATTCCCGCGCGCCGCCGAAACAGTCGCCTCTACGCGGCAAACTGGCACATCGCAGATTGCCGGGCGATGGGAACAATGGACGGGGGGCCGAAACGCGGATAAACCCTAATAACTCTTGAAGACGGTGAAAGACCGAAGACAACACCCTGAAGAACTTCCCCGGTTTTTATTGGGGTTTATCCATTTTTTCTCACGCCCGGCGGCATCAGACGCAATGGTTCACCGAATAATTCGAAGTTGACCTGGGAGACGTTCGCAGCAGCACGTACCGAGAAATGATCCTCGAAGTCGGTTGCTCCTGATTGCTGTTCAAGGAATCCACAATGACGAGTTCGCGAATATTTACACCAGTTCGGATCGGCGTGGTGGGGCTCGGCCGATTCGGGCAACTTCATGCGCAGACGCTGGCCGGATTGGCAGAGGCCGAACTCGTGGGAGTTGTTGCGCGCCGCCAGGAAAGCCTCGATCAGATTCGCACCAGGTTACCTGGTGTCGCCGGTTGGCTGGATGTCAATCGAGCCATGATGGAATCAAATGCGGAAGCGTGGGTCGTCGCCTGTTCCACGGCCGATCATATCGTCGTTGCCCGAAAGCTGCTGCAAGCGGGCAAGATCGTGTTGCTTGAAAAACCAATTTCTGCTGATTTGTCGGAAGCGGAGAGTCTTGCGCCCTGGGTGAAAGTGGATTCGTCGAATCTGATGCTCGGTCACATCGTTCTTTTCAATAGCGAATTCCAGCAGTTGCGAGACGAAGTCAATCGTCGTGGCCGTCCGACGTTCATCAACTGCGTCCGACATCGTCCGGCGTCGATTGTCAAAGATTTTCCCGGCGAAAATCCGCTTCAGGCCGCCATGATCCACGATCTCTATGCGACTCAAGTGCTGATGAAGGGCGAGGAACCGAATCGTTTCCTCGCAAATTTCCATCGGACCGAGAACGGCGAGGTGGACCTCGCACTCGCCCAACTCGAGTGGCCTGACGGGACGCTGGCCTCATATGTGGCGTCGTATTTGACACCGACGGGCATGGCACCTCGAGGCTTCGATCGGATGGAAGTGTTTGGCAAGGGCTGGGCGGCCCGAATTTCACCGAATCCGCGCCCCATTGAAGTCTGGGACGAACAGGCTCAATGGCCGATGGCCCTGGAAATCCGTACGGATCCAGAGGGACCATCGGGGATGATGGCCGAAGAACTTCGTTGCTTCTGCCGCGTCGTTCGGGGACTAAATCAGATCCCCGCCGGTGCGACCTACTACGACGCCCTGCAGACGCAACGCTGGATGAACCAACTCGCGCGATGAGGGAAAGTAGAACGCCCCCTTTTTCGTTTTCGCGCCCCGTCGAGAAAAGTGGGTGTCCTCATGTGTCCACGGCTTGACAATCCTTTCCCCATCAATGTCCCCATGACTCCCCCCAACACAACTCATTCCCCCAAATCCTCCAATAGCTCATCGCCGCCATCTCATATCGTCGGGACCAATCCCCTTCTCTCGCAATACCGCTTTCAGCTCCTCAGAGGTGTTTCCATTGCACGCGTCTTTCAATTCATCACTTCACTTCTTCCAATAGTCAGGAAGATCGGTTTTCGTGTCGCGGAGGATTTCGACGATGGCTTGACGGTCAGACGCAGTAAGATGGGCGAATTTGTCGGACGGATCTTTGCCAGAAAGAATCTCCCACAGACGCTGCCAGACATAATCCCGCGACTCATGGGGAAGTCCATTGAAGGCCTCCGAGTAGATCAGATAGCTGCAGGGGTACTTGAACAATCGTGTCGCCAGATCCAGATCGCGCAACGATCGTCCCTGTGCATCGTGGGGGCCGGTCTTGGTGAATTGCTCTGCATAGCCGGCGGTGCCTTTGATCGGCTCAGTCAGTTTGGCTTCGCCAACTAGCAAAAGTGTCTCGACAAGGCGATCTCCGGTGCTTTTGATTCGACGCGTTGTGCTTTCCGATTGAGTTGCGACGGGTTTCTCCAACATGCGATTCATCATGGCGTCGTAGTCAATCGCCTGCCGGGTGTCGAAGTTGGCCTTCGTCAAGCGATTATGCACGAGAACCTGATGTTCGAGCAGCATCAGTGCAACGATGTCACTGTGTGGCGAAAGATACTTTCTCACATCCAGTCGATCATTGAGTTCGTACACGTTTTGCCCGGCAGAATTTTCGACCGGTTCCGGAACGACTCGCGTTCGTATGACCAGATTTCCAAGGTGTTTTTGAGATCCGTGGGTCCCCGTGACATACCAGCCACCCCAACGTTGATCCACCGGGGTCGTATGGTCGACCGCGCGACTTCCTGCCGAGAAAATGGGTTGGCCAGCCGCATCCGTCAGCAGCGATCGAACAAGATGCCCAGGAACCCCTTCGGTACGAGAGGAGCTATGGCAAATCAGGCAATGATCAGTTCGCCGTTCAAATCGAGGTTTGACGGCCGATTGCTGATCGAGAGTGTAGAAAACCGTTCCCAATTGCGGATCGACGGCCGAGATCTCGAGCACATCTCCCATCTGACAATAACCCACATAGACACGGTCACTGAAATAGACCGCTCTTGGCGTTCTTGGGGTGATGTAACGAACTTGCAGGCTGGTTTTCGAGAACACAAACATCTGTGACTCGATCGGTACTTCCAGTGCCTTCAGAACTGCTGGCAGGTAACCGAAAGTGTCCTGATGTTCCAACTCAAGTTCGCCGCGATCGAGCTGGTTCTGGAGTCTGGAGATGCAATTCGACGGCGAACTCGCACTGTACGAAATCGGCGACCGCTCGAAATCGTCCTCTGCCCGCAGGCGGGACTCGAAGACCAAGAAGATGGCGACCAGAGAATATTGAAAAATCGCAACGACACGCATTCTCGCCTCCCGGATGATTTTCTCGAGCCGAGACCAGGGCTAAATGAAATTGATCGGCACCTTCATCATCCGCCCATTGCAATTCTACATCTTAATATGTAGAATTGCAATCAAACTCTCTCAAGGAGCAGAAATGCTGCCAAAAACAGCCGAATACGCACTCCGCACAGTGGCATGCCTGGCCAAGGAATTGGATCAAGTCGAACCTGCGGACAACTTGGCTGAACAGACAAAAGTACCTCGCCGTTACCTGCACAAAGTGTTGCAGGATTTGGTGAATGCTGGACTGGTGCGTTCTCGTTCGGGTCCGGGCGGGGGATATAGTCTGGCTCTTGCGTCCGACAAAATCACCATTTTGGACGTGGTCAATGCCGTTGCACCACTGGAGCGAATTCGGCACTGCCCGTTGGGGTTGCCTTCCCACACAAGCCTTTGCCCACTGCATAAGGAACTCGATCGAGCCTACGCCGCAACCGAAGAAGCGTTCTCGCGAGTGACAATTGGACAGTTATTACGATCGACAAGTGAGTTTGTCCCCTTGTGTGACGTCTCTTGCCAATGAGGTTTTCTCCGATGGAAGAGGCGGCAAGAAAGCATCTGCTGATCATCAACCCCGCATCAATAAACGGAACCACGCCCGTGAGTTGGAGTCAACAAAGAGGAAGAACACGATGAAAGTCACATGGCTGATGGGGCCGGGCATCGCAGCAGGTGTCTTCGGAACTCTGTGTGTCGCGATCGCACTTTGTGCAGAACAACAGGATCTGAACACCACGAATACGGAGAATAGCAAGGTTGCTGCGACGAGTTCAAAAGCCGAAGACGTTCGTGTCGACACGGTTGTCGCGCGCGACCGTGCGAAACAGATGCACGAAATTTATTCGGCCACGCTCGATGTTATTCATCACCGCTATTTTCATGGCGAGCGTGCGACCATTCCCGCTCGCGCGATGGAAGACGTCTTTGCTGAAATGAAGCGTCGGTCAAAAATTGAGGCCCGCTGGATTTCTGTCAACACGAAAGCGATGAGTATCGACCACGATCCCAAGACCGATTTCGAAAAGCGGGCCGCAAAGGAGCTCGCTGAAGGCCAGACGGCGATTGAAGTTGTCGAAGACGGCTACTACCGCCGTGCGGGAGCAATCTCTCTCCATTCCGGGTGCCTCAGTTGTCACGAAGGGCTGTTCCAGTCTTCGTCCAAGAAACCGCGGTATGCCGGACTCGTCATTAGCGTCCCGCTTGAAATCGATTCCAGAAAAACCGATTGAGACCGCCACGATGCCTCTTATTTTCACCTTTTCAATGCCGTTTTTCCATCTATCCCGGTGGTCCGAAAAACGGGGTCCACTTCACAGGTCGCGAGTGCTTGATCTCCATCGCACCTTCCCATTCCGCTGCAGCCGCGATAGAACCGTGCTCAATCCCTGACCGATTGCATAAACGTTACTGCCAAATTGTTGTCGGCACAGTTGTCCGACATTAATTTGGCAGTGTTTTCCATAGTGCATCACGATCGCATTTCCAACGTGAGAGTTGTCTTCACAAAACGACCGCCTTCGCTTGATGACCAGATCGACCAAGCCGTTTCTTCAACGTCTGAAACAGATGAGTATCGCGGTGGTTCTCGGACGCGTCCGAGCGATAGTATTTGATCCCGTATTATTGCTCGGCATCGGCGACGAGTAGATCGTTTAGCTGACGTCGAATTCAGTCTTCTCCGTCTCTGACGGACTCGTCGCCCCGGCGTAGTGACATATCCTGCAGCATCCGTACGACTTCACGCTCACCACTTTTTCTTTCCGATCGCCCGAACCGAGCAACGGAGTCCAGAACCGCTTTGCGCGGCGAGCTGAAGAGTTTTCGGGGGTTCGAGTTTCCTTGACGTCAGGGGAACTGGTTACCACACTCACGCTTGCGGTACGTTTTCCTCTTCTCTTCAAGTCCGAGGGCCAAACCCGCGCTCCGCTGAAAGCACGATCAACGATCCTCAGCCATTTTGCCGGAGGCACGTTCGTTTTACCGTTGCCCTTTGATTCAGCCAGGCGATGAAGATACGAGAGGTTTCGAGTTAACGTGTTGGAGAATCCGGGCGGCCGATAACCGATCGAGGCGCTCGCTACTCCAGGCGATCATTACGATATTTCGTCCATCACGAAAAAACGGGAAGAGACTTATGAAATCGGGCATTGTCAGCGTGTGTGTTTTGTTCATCGCCGCGCTACAGCCGGTCCATGCCGCGGATGTCATTCAGCTCTATCCTGGCGCGGCTCCTGGGTCGGAGAACTGGACGCACGAAGAGAAGGAGTATTTCTCGCCGATCTTCAACACCCAGGTCGTCACCAACGTCGCACACCCGACACTCACCCGCTATGCTCCTGCGCCGGAAAGCGCCAACGGCACGGCTGTCATCATCTGCCCTGGCGGAGGGTTTCATGCCCTGTCGATCAATAGCGAAGGGGTTGAAGTCGCCAAATTGCTGAATGGCAAAGGGGTGACCGCTTTCGTGCTCAAGTATCGACTCGTGCCGACCGGCAACGATGGCGTCATCGAGATGCTGACCAAAACCCGCGAGAAGGTCGACGAGGACATGCGCGCCACCTATCCGCTCGCGCTTGCTGACGGCCTGGCCGCCACAAAATACGTGCGCGACCATGCGGCCGAGTTCGGCATCTCAGCCCAGCGCATCGGGTTCATGGGCTTTTCGGCCGGCGGTACGCTGACGACCGGCGTCGCACTGCATTACACGCCCGAAAGCCGGCCCAACTTCGTGGCCCCGATTTACGCCTATCTCGGTGTTTTGGGCGATGCCGAGGTGCCGAAGGACGCCCCACCGCTCTTTGCCTTGGCCGCCTCAAACGATCCCTTGGGTCTAGCCGACGACAGCGTCAAGCTGTATAGCAAGTGGCTGTCCGCGAAAAAATCGGCCGAGTTGCACATGTACGCCAAAGGAGGGCACGGCTTCGGCATGAAGAAGCAAAACCTGCCCTCGGATCAGTGGATCGAACGATTCAGCGACTGGCTCGACGGCCAGGCGCTGTTGAAGAAGTAACGATCCGCAAGCCGCTTGCAGCCTGCGGCACGCGAATCATAAGCACACCGTGCTGCAGGAAAATGGCGTAGACACAGTTTCGTGCGGGCAGACCGCCGACGACGGTTTTGCGGTCATGAAAAGCAACCATGTGGGTTTGACGATCATTACTAGAATCATCAGGTGAGTACACCGGAAGCGGTCCGGCCGTGGGCATGGAAAAAGTCGTGCGTGTGATCAAAGTTTCAGCCGTCGAGTTGAGACTTGAAAAAACGGTCTCCTGGAGCTGAATCGTGCCCTGACAACGGGAGGGATCCGCTGTTCTGATCCCGCGGTAATTGCACATCCTTGGCGCTGATGTGAAAAAGCTTTTTGAACTGCCGAGACCTCGAATCAAATCGCTTGTGGAGTGAGCAGCAACTCTGTCGGCACTTTCTTAGCTGATGTCAACCAACAAATGTCCAGAGGCACAATCATCGCAGCAAATCGCATTCAATACCGCGACAGTGTGGACCCCGAGTATCGGCACTGGGGAAAGAAATACCCGCGATTTCCCGGCGTCGCCGAATGTGTACGCCTCATTCAAGAAGGCAAGGCAACGGGAGCTTGGTCAGACATCATCGTGTACGAGCTGGCGGAGCATGCCGCCGCTTGCTTGCCTGAGTTGGTCGTAGCGTATCGCGAGGCATCAAACGATCGGGTTCAATTGTATGTGATGCTGGCTCTCGACACTTCGTACCCTCCAGAGGCTGTTCCGTTCTTGGCCGACGTCTTGCGTGAGGGCATTGAGAGCCACGCGGCCCTCGCGAAAAGCGCTCTGCAGGGAATTGACACTCGTGAGGCACGTACCGCCCTCTGGGACGCCGAGCATGGCTGAGGGGCCTCTGGTAACACCCACTCGCGACCTCGTACGCCACTCGAAGTATCTGTCGCCCCAGACAAATTGGTAGGCAACGTTGTTGACAACGACCAAACAGTGATTGGAACTTATCCTGTTTTCTGGGGCCTTGCCGGAGAGTTCTTACGGTAGCGGCTCGCCGCCGTTTGGGGTGGCGAGCGCACGGAGAATTTTGGGATCGGTCTGTTCACTCAACAAGCGGACCGTACCATCGCACATCAGGAATTGGGCGCCGCCCCAAGACTTGGGGCCGCCAAAACTGGTGGATGAGCGATTGATTCCCTCGCTGGGATCTCTCACATTGGCGGGATGCCCCCAGGGCTTGAATCCGGCACCGACAGTTCCAAGCAGGATCGTATTCGACGTACCATCACTGATTTCGGCAAGATTGAGGCCTCGCGTGCCTTTCGTCGGAGTTGCGTACCACTCTTTCGGAGATGAGTATTGCGCCCTGGTCGTTCGCACCGTCACCGTTCGTATTGGCAGCACCTGCGAATTGCCCGCGATGTGACTCAACCCATATCCTTCCTCGTCGAAATACGGTCCAGACTGCGATGGATTGATGAATTGAAACGACTGGCATTTGTAGACTCGATCGTTGGGTGGCTGATTCCAGGGAATCCGGTAATCAAATGGTTCCCTCAGAAAATAGTCATAACCATGAATCAGCGCAGCCCAACCGTGTAGGAGCGTTCCGTCCTCTGTCATTACACCGCCCGGCGGAAGCGTTCCTTTGTCATCGTCGGCCGCGCCGTGAAAAGCCATGCCAAAACTCTTGAGATTGTTTTTCTCCTGACTCTGGCGTGCCGCTTCTCTGGCCTGTATGACAAGATCGATCATGGTCGGAATCAATGGTCGCGGCCCGCCCGCGTGTTCGGCGGTCGCTTTCGCGCGGCCCGACAGCAGCCAGACGAACTGGTGTGTCGCGCCAACCATCGCAGTACCGACAACAAACAGCAGCAGTATCAATGCGGATACGGCGCTGGTAGTACGCCACGTCCATTCGAGAGGGGCCGTCGTTTTGACAGACGTTTCTTGGATAAACCAGCGCAGGGTGACATGCAAGCCCGTTACAAACGCGACGCTGCTGATCACCGCCAGAATCACCGTCAACCAGTCAGGCGTCAGTAGCGGAACGACTCGCAACGGAAAGTACAACCAGCCGAAAGCCAATTGTTCGAGCGGACCGCCGAGAATTGCGGCCACAATCACGACGACAACGACGAGGGTAACCAATCCACTTTTTTTCGCAGCGGGACACTTAGTGTTCATGACTCACCTCCGTTGTCGCCATCGCTTTGGGAATGTCAGCCGACCGCATGGTCCCGATCATGCCGTTTGTCAGTAAGACTTGCCGTTCCTGCCCGTCGACTTCCGGTTCAAAAGCCAACAACCGTCCTCCATCATCTGCTTCACGATCGGAAATGAGCAGAAATTGCAGACCGGGCCATCCGGGAAGATTCCAAAGCGCGGGGTCGATGTCAGGATCGCCTTTTTCTGGAAACCGCCCCTGATGAGTTGCGGCGTATCGCCAAAGTTCCGTTCGAAGCTTTTCCAAGGCCAGGCGACGCTCAGCACGCGGGTCAATCGAACTGTCTGCTGGACGATCTGCCGCGGCCAACTTGTAGGTCCATCCCTGCTTGCGCCACGCTCCTGGAGTCATCAATTCTCTCGCGCCAGAGATCATGGTCAGGACGAGAATGAACAGCACACCCCACAACAAAACGAAACTCAGTGCACGAGAATAACTGAGGACGGGAAGCCACGAGATTGTCTGGTGCAGCAATCCCCACAACTGCTGCACCACCCAGGCCGACAACAGTACCACGATCACAAAGAATGAGATCGCCTGCCATGTTTCGTAGGCATAGAAAACCGACCCCGCCCCTTCCCCTGAAAACCCCCAGTTCGGTGAGTGTTCTTTGGTCCATTCCGTCGGTAACGTAGCGGGCATTCCGGCGAATATCTGCTGGCCCCATCCCAAAGCAGAGAACCCCACAGGCAGCCCTGCGTAAGTACGAAGTACGTTCATGTTTCACCTGATTTCCTGTCAGCAACCACATTCAAGCATTGTGAAAGCCGCACTCGATGGTGAAGAACAACCAAAAACAGACACCTCGTCTTAAGTCTACGAAATGAGGTCAAGCCTGTCACGTTGTTTGATGGTCAGATGATCTCGGCATCGCCCCTCTGACCGATTGAGGGAAATCAGAAATGGGGATCAGCCTCTGCAATCGAACTCGATGAATCGGGTCTCAGACACATTGAGATCACCGCCCCCCCCTGGTCATCACCCGGCAGGATCGGACAGGTTTGTGCCCGTAAGTCGTGCTCGGGAAACGAGGATCCGTTCCAATAGTGGAGCGTGAATTACGTTGTGGTTCGGCGTCGGTATTTTGCGGTCGGCCGAAGAGTGATTGCCGACCTGGCAACGGTGTCAGGAACGAATGGCACTGGTCGCGCGGAACGAAGTTTAGGCCACGTCGACAGAACCGGCGACTTTCGCAATTGATTGAAAAACACCAAGTTGATTTAGCACCGAAACGTTACTCACGAAACTTCGAGGGACTGCGCGGCGAGCCGCACAATCTCGATGCGTTTTCAAATTGGTGCAAGGATCTGACGGGGTTCGCGCGATGAAATCTCATTCGCGGACAGTGTCGACTTCCAATCCCGGTAGTTATCGACAGGCAGGGGCCTGCCCAGTGCGAAACCTTGTGCCAATTCGAACCCGAGTTCCGCACAGATCAGCTGTTCTCCGATCGTTTCAATGCCTTCTGCTAAGGGAGTCACGCCAATATCTCGAACGGCGTAAACCAGATCGCGAACAAATCGCTGCTTTGCGGGCTCGGCTTTGTCCAAGGCGGTGATCAGGCAGCGGTCGAATTTCAAGCAGTCGGGACGGATGGCGACAAGTTCGGCGATCCGAGCCTGGCCGGCGCCGAAATCATCAAATGCCAGGCCAATATCGTAGTCGCGCAGCATCGCTCGGAACCGCGCGACGTTGATCACGTCGGTCACCGCGGCTTCATGGATTTCGATGACCAATTTCTGCGACGGAGCCATCTCGCGTAGCCGCGTAACCCATTCCCAGTCCGCATCGTTTTCGAATTCGACGGGGTGCGTGTTCAAATAAATCGGAGGAGTTTCGTGGAACGTCTGACTGACCTCGACCCCTTTTCGCCGCATCAAATCGCTTAACTGACCTTCCAGATCTAATTCGCTGGCCGCGGCGAACATGCGAAGAGGGGTTTCCAGACCAACGACACTGCTGCGGGCCAGCACCTCGAATGCTTCGGTCAGGCCGGTTCGCAGGTCAACAATTGGTTGGAAATAGGGCGTGACAATCTCGTCGCGCAGCAACTTATCGAACTGAACGCAGGCCAGCGCTTGGTCGCAAAAATCTTCTGCAATCGTTTGTGTTGCTCGTTTCGGCGACGTCCGCGCAACCCGCAACGCCATGTCGGCGAACTGAATGACATCGTCTGCTTGCAACTCGGTGACGTCGGCCAGCCGCTGGCCGTTGACGAACGTGCCATTCGTGCTTCCCAGATCGCGGACATACAACTGGTCACCGACCGTGAAAAGTTCCGCGTGCATACCCGAGACCGATGCTCGAGAGAGCGTCAAAGACGCGTCGGGACGCCGACCAATACGAAAGGGAACGGGATCGACCAGCTTGCTGCAGATCTCTCCCGATGCGGTCATACGACCTGTCAGCGACCACGGTTGCATGGACGACCTCTGCACCAGCCAAATTCCAAATATTCTGCCACCGATTGAGCCATTTCGGTGGCGGAACGATCCCTTCAGTCGGCACTAACCAACGGGGACTACCCGCAACCTTAGTTGATAAAATGGGAATAAATCGGCACGGCGGGAAAATGTGTGGAAATTCCGCTTCATCAAATGTCGCCTCGACGCATCTACAGAAATGCAGCCAAGGTAACGGATAAATCGATTACCCCGAACGTGCACGAAGTGCATCCTGAGGATTCGGATTGTCACGAATAGAGTGACATGTTCAGCGACATTGAATGTGAACATCGCACGCCGCCGCAAGGAAGGTCGCGGGCAGGTTGATCAGGGCCGCTTTAAATCGTACGGTGCTGGACGAAAAGTACTTCCCGAGGTGTACCGGTACGTCGAGCGAAATGAGACCTGCCGCTGGGTGTTTTCATCCTGACAACTTTGATTTGGGCAAAACTGAATCCTGGTCTGATGGCCATCGGACTTTGTGGAGTCGGATTGGCGAGACTGAAGGCCGAAGGACTTATTGCGGCGGTCATGGTCACTTGTGGTGTCGTTGCACTTCAGCCGCGAAGGTGGGAGCGTCTTCTGTTTGGCGGAGCGTTCCTGATGGGAGGCATTCTCAACTGGAGCCTCTTTCGGTTGGGACTTCTGCAAATTAATTCCGAGATGCCCATGGAAAACGTTCAGGTCGCTCATCTTTCCCTGCAACGGCTGATTGCAGGATCTCAATGCTTACCTGTCGTGCTATCGCGTTTCCTTTCTATGTTGTCTTCTGTCGCCAGTTTTGGGCTGTTCTTTCCGGTGACGATTTTCGCGGCGGCGGTCGGTGGTCGGATCGGACGTATCGCCTTATCCATCGCAATCGGCTATCTGGCACTTTTGGTGCTACCGTTTCTCGTGACCAGTTTGCCGTTGGATTATCATTTGAACAGCACGATCCCGCGCTTCGGATTTCAAGTCGTTCCCGTGCTTTGTTTGGGACTCGCCGAATGTGTCATGCTCATCAAAAGGCAACTTGGTTTAGCGGATCATCCAGCAACACTAAGCAACGCTCCCAGCCCTTGAGCTGAAGATCACCAGGGGATCATGAATCATGACTGAAAAACCGTAAACAGGTTTTTTGGCGCATTGCCCATCGCTGTACTGGGCACACAAATGCGTTTTATTGCCACCAACACGATTGTCGACAGTTAATCGTCGAAAACGGTTGATTTCTCACAGCGATCATCGCCACACTGCAGCATCAGTTCGAGACAACCAGAAGCGAGAAGTTATCATGGACGATCCCAAGCAACCGCGGAAAAGCCGCACCGTCGTCATCATTGCCGCTGTCATCGGGTCGTCGATCGGAGCGCTCGTTGGCAGCAACGCCATGCGATCGCTTTCTGATTCGAATTTGGATCAGGGACTTGTACAGGCTTCAAAGCAGATTAATCAAGCACTGCCAATGAGGCTGGATGACGCGACGCGTCTTGAAATCACACTCGCGTTGCCCGGCAAGAAGTTGATGTATAAGTATACGCTGACGAATCTGACCGAGAAGCCCGATCCCAAAGCATTGGTGGACGCCATGCGCCCCATCGTGACGAACACCTACAAAACCTCCACAGAGATGGCGAATCTGCGAAAGCAAGGAGTAACTCTGGTGTATGCCTACTATGACGAAACCGGCAGCGAAGTCGCGCATTTCGAAGTGACGCCGAACGATATTAAATAGTGGGTCTGGGAATGACAGTGAAAACACACCTGCCCATTTGAGCACATCAATCCACCCTCCGTTACTTACCTATCTTGAAACACTCGTTAAGCAGATCTGCAGCAACGCCCAGAAACCACCCCCGCTTATTTGCCAAGCACATTTAAGGTTGTTACGCTTCGTCGCATCATACCGATACAACTCATAGCGATTTCAGTCATTGGCGCGGTTCCGCGCGACCATCTCCACGAATTGGCGATCTTAGGATTACGCTCAGTCCCGCAACGCCTCGACGAGGCTTTGTTGATCCATCAACGAAGGAGTTATTGGATGTTGTTCAGCAGCAAAGCGCGTCGTCGTCAGCAGAATCGTTCCGCAGGCTCCACAAGTCAGATTGCCGCGATCGAGATGCTGGAACGTCGGACACTGTTATCCGCAACGGCCGTTGGTCTGGAAACACCTGTTAATACATCGACCGTCGGAATCCAGACTGTCGGCGCAGCGGACGGTCGATCCGTCGCGGTGGCCGCCGACAACAGCTATGTCACGGTCTGGAGCAGCAGTTTGGGTGATGGTTCTGGGTACGGCGTTTATGCGCGACGTTTTGCCGCCGACGGTACGCCATTGTCGGGAGAGATTCTCGTCAATGCCACCACGGTCAACGATCAAAATCAACCCGCCGTCGCTGTGGCCGCGAATGGACAGTTTGTTGTCGCGTGGCAAAGCCAGGGTCAAGATGGGAGCGGGCTGACAATTGTCACCCGGCAATTTGCCGCGGACGGCACGCCGCTGAGTGGTGAAATGGTGGCGAATACCACGACAGCTGGCGACCAGCAGTCGCCGGCTGTGGCCTACCTCACCGGCGGCGGATTCGTTGTCACCTGGTCCGGGCAGGGGGCGGGCGATACCAGCGGCGTGTTTGGGCGCGTCTCAGATTCGACGGGAACGTCGCTGGTCGGCAGCGAGTTCCTCGTCAATCAAACGACCGCAGGCACTCAGAACAACCCGTCGCTGACCTCCGACGGCGCCGGCGGCTTTGCGGTGGCCTGGCAGGGAAATGGCGCGGGAGATTCATCGGGCGTCTTCTTCCGACGCTTCAATAGCGCAGGAGTCGCGGTGACGGCAGAGACACTGGTCAATCAAACCACCAGCGGTCCCCAGCAATCTCCCTCCCTGGCTGTCCGTAGCGACGGATCGTTTGTCGTTGGCTGGAGCGGAAACGGAGTCGGAGATAACTCCGGCGTCTTCGTCCGTCTGATCAGTGCCGCGGGAGCCGCCCTTAGCAGCGAGATTCTTGTCAATCAAACGACAACGGGGACGCAGCAAACGCCGTCCGTGGCAGCCAGCGGAACAAACTTCACCGTGGCTTGGCAGGGGAACGGCGTGGGAGATTCGTCGGGTATCTATTTCCGCGAGTTTAACTCTTCGGCCACGGCGCTAGGCAACGAACGCCTCGTGAACACCACCGTGGTTGGTACGCAGCAACTTCCGACCATTGCCGCCATGAATGGGGGACTGGTGATCGCCTGGAGCGGCGCAGGAGCATCGGACACGACGGGTGTCTTCACGCAGCGGTATACGAATTACAATTTCGTCGTGAATAGCTTCGCCGACACCGTCGATGCGAATCCCGGTAGTGGAACTGCCGAGGATGCGAACGGGAAAGTCACGCTGCGTGCTGCAATCATGGAAGCGAATGCATTAAATCTTCTCGTTCCGGTGGTGATTACTCTTCAACCCGGCACGTACAAACTGTCGATCGCCGGGAAAGGTGAAGTTGCCGGCGCCACTGGCGACCTGGACATCCTCAGTAAAGTTGAAATCGTCGGCGCAGGGGCTGCGGTCACCAGCGTGAACGCCAATTCCATCGATCGCGTCTTTCAGGTGCTGCCCGGCGCCAGTCTCAGCTTGCGCGGCCTGAACGTGACGGGCGGGAATGCCACGAATTCCGGAACGCTCGGCGGCGGCGGCGTGCTTAGCGAACAAGCTTCGCTGTTCATCAATAATTGCACAATTTCCGGCAATCAGGCCCTGAGCGACGCCAACAATTATGGCGGCGGCGGTGTCGAAGTGAACGGTGGAGTGACCGTGATTAACAATACCACTTTCACCGGAAACGCCACGCACCGGCTGACGCCTCGCGCTCCCGGCGACACTTCGAATGACAGTGCCGCGTACGGCGCAGGACTTTATGCTGACGGCGGTGCCATCGTCAGCATCACCGGCAGCACGTTCACGGGCAATTCGGGGCATGAAGGAGGTGCGATCGCCAATATCGGCGGCAGCAGCATGACCGTGACAGGAACCACCTTAAGCGGCAATTCGACGGACAGCGAGGGTGGCGGCATCCAGAATGAACTTTCCACACTAACGATCGCCAACTCGACAGTCTCCAACAACAGAGCCGTCGCTGACGGCGGCGGAATCTTCAATTTCGCCGGGGCAGTTGGAGTCACCGGTTCGACCTTCAGTCGCAACGCAGCCGACGGTGTCGGGGGCGGCATCGAGAATACAGGTCGCATTACGGCAGCAATCGGTGCCATGACCATCGCCAGCAGTACGTTCACCGGCAACTCGGCGAAGGACGGCGGCGGCATCGACAACAAACGCGACAGCGTGATGACGATCACCGGCAGCTCGATCACCGGTAATTCGTCCACCGAGGCGGGCGGTGGTATCGCGAACGAGAACACCGAAAGCTTCGGCCCTGGCACGCTCACTATCAACCACACGATCATCGCCAATAACTCGTCGTTCTACGGCGGTGGCGTATTTGCCACCAAGAACACCACCAACATTCAGAATAGCACGATTCAGAACAACTCCGCAGAGTCTGGCGGCGGCGTGATGAATATCGGCAGCGGAGTGATGACGATCTCGGGCACAACGGTCGTCGGCAACACGAGTACGACCGGCGGTGGCGGCATCGAGAACGAGCTTTCCTCACTGACGGTGTCCAATTCGACGTTCACCAACAACAAAGCCGCGTCAGACGGCGGCGGGATCTTTAGTTTCGCCGGGACGGTCGGCGTCACCGGTTCGAATTTCAGTGGTAACACCGCAGGCGGTGTCGGGGGCGGCATTGAGAACACCGGCCGCATCACGGCAGCAATCGGCACCATGACCATCGCAACGAGTACCTTCACGAATAACTCGGCGAAGGACGGCGGGGCCATCGACAATAAGCGTGACAGCGTGATGACAATCACCGGCAGCTCGATCACCGGCAATTCGTCCACCGAGGCGGGAGGTGGTGTGGCGAACGAGAACACCGAGAGCTTCGGCCCCGGCACGCTCACCATTCTCCGCACGACCATCGCCAACAACACGTCGGTCTACGGCGGCGGTGTGTTTGCCATCAAGAACACCACCAACGTTCAGAATAGCACGATCCAGAACAACTCAGCACAGTCTGGCGGCGGCTTGATGAATATTGGCAGCGGGGTGATGACGATCTCGACGACAAAGATCTCTGGCAACACAAGTACGACCAGCGGTGGCGGCGTCGAGAACGAACTTTCCTCACTAAAGGTCACTAATTCGACGGTCTCCAATAATACCTCCGTCTCAGACGGCGGCGGGATCTTCAGTTTTGCCGGGACTGTCAACGTCGCGGGTTCAACCTTCAGTGGTAACTCCACGGGTGGCGTCGGGGGAGGTATCGAGAATACTGGCCGCATCACGGCAGCGATCGGCAACATGACGATCACAAATAGCACATTCACCGGTAACTCGGCGAAGGACGGCGGCGCCATCGACAACAAACGTGACAGCGTGATGACGATCACGGGCAGCACGATCACCGGCAATTCGTCCACCGAGGCGGGCGGTGGTGTAACGAACGAAAACACCGAAAGCTTCGGCCCCGGCACGCTCACCATCAACCATACGACCATCGCCAATAACACGTCGGTTTACGGCGGCGGCGTGTTTGCCACCAAGAACACCACCAACATTCAGAACAGCACGATTCAGAACAACTCCGCACAATCCGGTGGCGGCGTGATGAATATTGGCGGCGGAGTGATGACGATCTCGGCCACCAAGATCACCGGCAACATGAGTGCTAACGGCGGGGGCGGCATCGAGAACGAGCTTTCTCCCCTGACGATCGCCAATGCCACGATCTCCAACAATACGGCCGTATCAGACGGCGGCGGATTGACGAATTTTGCGGGGACGGTCGGAATCACGGGCACGACCTTTAGTGGCAATACCGCCGGCGGTTTCGGGGGCGGCATTGAGAACACCGGCCGCATCACGGCAGCGATCGGTACGATCACAATCTCGAAGAGTACAATCAGCGGCAACTCCGCGACTGACGGTGGGGCCATCGACAACAAGCGTGACAGTGTGATGAGCATCACGGACTCCACCGTTGACAGCAATCACGCGTCGGGCAATGGTGGCGGCGTCTCGAACGAAGGAACAACGACGTTCGGCCCAGCGTTGCTGACCGTTTTGCGTTCGACAATTTCCCATAACACGGCCGCGCTCAATGGTGGCGGAGTGTACACGGTGATCGGCAACACTCAGATCTTGGACAGTACGATCGCCTTGAATACCGCAACCGGTGCAGGCGGTGGTGTGGCCAACACCACCGGAGGTACCACGTCGCTCGTCAATGCGACAGTTGCCGACAACTCGGCCGATCACGGCGGCGGAATCGAAAGCGATACCGGCACATTTAATGCGACCAACAGCATCGTCGCCCAGAACACAGCGATCACAAGTAACGCCGATGCTGACGGTAGCTTCGTCTCTGGCGGCCACATGCTGATCGGCATCCTCGGGACGGCGACCGGTTTCACGAACGGCGTGAACGGTGATATCGTCGGCACCGTCGCCAGCCCGATCAATCCGCTATTGGGGACGCTCCAGAATAATGGCGGCCCGACACAAACGATTGCCCTGCTGGCGGGCAGTCTGGCGATCGATCACGGAAGTAACTCCGCCGCAGCCGCCGCTGGGCTGACCACCGATCAGCGAGGCCGAAACCGCGTCGTCAATGGCACCGTCGACATCGGCGCCTATGAATACGGTGCGTAACAGCGGTCCGTTAAACACAGCCACCCGCAGACTCAAAAGGTCTGCGGGTGGCGTTGTCGTACGACGAATCTCGTGGCCATTACCATTCTGCCAACCAAGAAAATGGGGAACAGAAAAGCGTTTCCGGCCCCCGCTAAATCACCGGCAGGAATAGTTGAGCGCCATTCCAATTCCATCATTCATTGGTTCGGACTGTCCTGGCACCGGTTTGGCTCATCGATTCAAGGGAAAAGCCGCAAAGTCGCATATATAACTCTAATAATCACAATAAGTTAGCGAAGTGTACCACAATCGGTGCCGGTGATTTAGTGAAAAACTCCGCGGCCGCGTATTCGATTTAGTCTTTAATGCGGTCGACATGACTGAAGGGTAATTGAAATTGTGAGACGCCGATTCCAATGGCTTTATTGGTATGGTTTTGCAGGTCAGTTTGGAAACGTCATGAAAGCAGGCTTACTGGCATCAATCAATGGAGATGATTCTCGATACGAGCACGTGCATAAGTCTCTGATAGAAGAAAAGTCTGTCAGCCAACCGCTGCCGTTCAGCGCTTCGGTTGATAGCGACGCCGTTCAATGGTTCTTCGTTGTTTGTGAAACTGGTGCAGTGGTCATCGAGGTGATGCTGTATGCCGAAATGCTGCTTCGCGACGTGATTCTTTTTGAGGTGCACATCGATCGCGATCAAATCCCCCACTGGGAGTTATTGGTGCGGAATTGGTATTACGAATGAGATTCGTTCGGCGACTGCGGAAAAGCCGCCCGTGTGGTCAAAATAATCCGCCGTATCGGTGAGGATCGAAAACACGGCTTCGCGGAAGTCGGCCGCGAAGTCTTGTCGGGGAGCGATGATTCGAGAGGTGTAAAAAACAATTGGCGCGGGGAAAGGTGCGATCGTCGAGCGACATGCGCAAGGATCTTGCCTTGGGTGGCTTGGCTTTCCTCTCGTGGAACGCGAGAGGGCTATTTGGGGGGGAGCCCGCCTCGACAGCGGTCTGCTTTAACTGAGAATGTCGTGAACGACATGCCCATGGACATCCGTCAGGCGGAAATCGCGGCCGCTGAACCGGTAAGTCAGTTGTTCGTGGTTCAGGCCGAGCAAATGTAGGATCGTGGCGTGCAGATCGTGCATCGTGCAGATGTTCTCAACGGCGCTGATGCCCAATTCGTCGGTGGCTCCGTAGATCGAACCGCCTTTGATTCCGCCGCCAGCCAGCCAGACCGAAAACCCTTCAGGGTGGTGATCACGGCCGTCACGACCGCTGGAATGCGGCGTCCGGCCAAACTCGCCTGCCCAGACAATCAAGGTTTCATCGAACAATCCGCGTTGCTTGAGATCGGTGATCAGTCCGGCAATCGATTGATCAGTGTCCAAGGCGTTCTTCTCGTGTCCATTCTTCAGGTTACCGTGCTGATCCCAGGTTCCGTTGGAGGCTCCAGGAGGACAGGTGATTTCGACAAAACGAACGCCCGATTCAATTAAGCGTCTCGCTCGCAAACACTGAATTCCGTACAGCCGTTGTGACGGCACTTTCGAATCAATGGCGTAGAGTGCCTGCGTCGCCTCGGTCTCACGAGACAGATCCAGTACGTCCGGGATCAACGATTGCATCCGAAAGGCCATCTCATGGTTCTTGATCGCCGATTCCACGGCATCGGCGCCACCCAGACCGCGCGAGAAGGCCTCGTTCTGCTCTTTGAGTAATGCCAGCTTCGCTTGTTGAACGCGCGAGTCCTTATCAGCCGGTTGGATGTTGTCGATGGGCGAACCGTCGGCTTGCAGTAACGTGGCCTGATGGCTGGCGGGCAGGAACCCGTTCGAAAACGTTTCCAGACCACCGCAAGGCACAACTCCAAAACTCAGCACGACAAAACCAGGCAGGTTCTGACTTTCACAGCCCAATCCGTAATTGACCCACGAACCCAGACTCGGTCGGCCGGCATTGTTCGAACCGGTATGCAGGAACAGCACGCCGGTCGAATGGATGGGCAGATCGGCTTTCATGGACCGAATGACGGCAATATCGTCGGCACAACGGGCCACGTGCGGAAACAGGCTGCTGACCGGCATTCCGCATTGGCCGTGCTGGCTGAATTTCCACGGACTTTGCAGCCATTTGCGATTGCCGTTCGCCGTGGGGTTTTTTGATTCTGTAAACAGTTTGCCATCCAAATCCGTCAATTTCGGCTTGGGATCAAACGAGTCGACGTGCGAGACTCCGCCGTCCATGAAGCAGAAAATGACGTTTTTGACTTTGGGCGGAAAGTGGGGTTGCTGCAGCAGATTTCCCACGGAAATCGTCGCGGCGGAACTCGATCGGCCAAACAAGCCCGAGAATGCCAACAGGCCAAAACCATTCGCGGTCGAAGCGAGCATTTCCCGACGCGTCACCGGCTGAGGCAAGCGACCGGGACAACGGCAGGCGGCATCGGCATTTCGATTGGTCATAACAAGCTCTTTCACATCCAACAGGCCAACGGCGATTTTCGGGGTCTGTTGTCGAACCAGCAATTGTATCACGGAATATAGATCAACTCGTTCATGTTAAAGATCGCGTGAGCGATATCTTTCCAAATGCTCGCGCTGTTCATGACGCCGTCGGCCGGTACCTGATACAGCTCGGCCAGGTGCCGAATCGTTTGCTCAAAACGGAACAGTTCTTCGGCCGTCGGCGAACGATTGAAGGCCGATCGAAACATGGCCTCCAAACGGGTGGCGATCGAATCTCCGGAACTGGCCATGACTCGTTGTGACCAGACGTCAGCCTGTTGCAAGACAAACGGATCATTCAGCAGGGCCAGTGCCTGGGCCGGAACGTTCGTCACATCGCGGCGGCCCTGGGTAACTTTTCCGCCGGGGAAATCAAAGGCACTCAGAAACTTCGGGGCTTCCATCAAATTATTCTTGATGTAAACACTGCGCCGTCCATTGCCGTCGAGTGGGCCAGGAAACAATCGCCGATCCACATATTCCTTTTCCCGATAAGGTTGAATGCTTTGGCCGTACAACGTCTGGTCCAGTCGGCCGGAGGCGGCCAGGATGGCGTCGCGAACCGCTTCGGCTTGCAGGCGTCGACTGCTGTAGTGCTGCAGCAATCGGTTTTGCGAATCCTTTTCGCGTGATAACGACGACGGACGATTGGAAAGCTGGAAAGTGCGTGTGAGCACCAAGGCACGAATCAGCCTTTTCACCGACCAGCCATCGTCCACGAACTGGTTGGCAAGATAGTCGAGCAATTCGGGATGCGACGGAAGTTCCCCGACATGCCCAAAATCATCGACGGTCCTGACCAACCCGGTCCCAAACAAATGATGCCAGACTCGATTGACCATCACGCGTGCCGTCAGGGGATTGCCTGAACTGATAATCCGATCGGCCAATTCCAATCGACCACTGCCTGGGGCCGTGAATGGCTGCACCGTGTTTGCTCGCAATGATCCTGTGGAAACCGGAATTGTCAGATTGTTTTGCACCATCGACAACACTTCCAGATAACGCCGCGGCACGGTCTCGCTGGGACGCATGCAGTCACCGCGCAGAAAGACGGGTTGTTCAATCCCCGGACCGCCATCTCCCAAGCCCGCGACGACCCTTGGGATCGCCAGTTCGGCGTCGATCGTCCGAAAGGCTTTCACCAGTTCAGCCAAGCGAGGTGATTGAGACACCTGATTGCTGAGCAAGCTGCGACGGACCATGACGTCCAGCCACCGCACGTCATCTGCTGTCGCTTGATTGGCAGCCCAGGCATCAACAGCCGCCGAAATCCGTGACACATAACGGGTAACGATCTCGTTCAGCGAAGGGATTTTCTCTGCTGCGGCCGGGGACGAGGCCGCACTTCCGACAGGTCCCTCATACAATGGGTGCAGGTGCGAAACGGAGGGCTTGGGTGGTTCGGGACCATCATGCAAGACAACGCGAACAACACCGAAATACGAATGGGGATTCTCAGCCGCTTTGTCCCACGGAAGTTTGTAGTTGTCGCGATCTCCGCCGAGTGCCGACAACTGATCGGGGAATTTCGGGTTGTCGAACATCGTCATCAATTCGGCATACGTCTGCAGACTGGTCCGATCTTCTGGAGGCGAGAAGGTCACCCACTGAAACTCGGATGATGTCAACGCTCGATAGTTGGCATAGTTCAACTGGCAGTTATTCGAGACCAGCCGCACGGCGCTGCTACGCTGGCCCAGAACCTGAAAACTGATGTACTTCTTACCGGTCGGGATCACGGGAGATCGCAACGTCCCGTTCTGCTTTGAAGACAACGCGTGCGTATAGCGGCCAGCCGGCAGGATGGCCTGCACGATCGAATCGCCGTCAGGGTTGAGCACGAATTCTCCATCAGGTGACGGCGCGTCGTGCATCGATTGCCCGCCCGCCTGCCAATCTGGAACGTCCTTGTTACGGAAGTCAGCGAACGTCACAAACTGAGACTTGTTAAACTCGGGACGCTCGCGATCTTCTTTCGCAAACTGCGTCGCCAACGCCTCCCAGGTCTGCGAATACGACTGTGAGACATTGGTGGCATCGGCCGGAGCGTCCGCTGTGACGGGAGCTTCGACCAGAGCCAAATTTCGCCACAGATCAAACGGGTCATCCAGCGAGGCTTTCTCGACGGCCAGTGTTTCGACCCACTTTTCGAGTCGTGATGCATTCAATCCGGCAGCCAGCGGTTCGGCATCTGGTCGCTTCATCCGCCGGGCTCGAGCCGCTTGCATATAGCGGGCGATCTCTGGCACATCCTTCCGCCAGACATCAACCAGCTCCCGCTGCAGGTCGGCTTTCAACTCGCGGATCCGTTGTTTCGGCTGGGCGTTGACGGCGGGCGAGTCGATACAATGGCTGACATTTCGCGAGCTGCGCAGGACGGCGAGCAGCGCGTAATAGTCTTCGGTCGAGATGGCGTCAAGTTTGTGATTGTGGCAACGGGCACACGCGACGGTCGTGGCCTGAAAGGCCTTGGTCAACGTGTCGATCTGATTGTCAGCCAGATCGTAGCCGATCGATCGCAGGCTGATGCAATCGTCATGATTAACCTCGCCAAATCGAAAGAAACCCGTTCCGATCACCGATTCGTTGAACTGTTCGCGTTCATTCCAGCGAGGATTGGGCAAAAGATCTCCCGCGATATGCTCGCGGACAAACTGGTCATAAGGAACATCGCTATTGAATGCGCGAATCAAATAGTCGCGATATCTCCAGGCGTGATGGACCTCGTAGTTCCATTCATTGCCATGCGTTTCGGAAAATCGCACAACGTCCATCCAGTGACGGGCCCATTGCTCGCCGAAGTGATCGGACCGCAGCAGCGAATCGACAAATCGCTCGACGACCGCCTGGGGAAGCAACTTGGTAGCACCTCCGGATTGGCAGTCGGCGACAAATCGATCGACCTGTTCGATCGTCGGCGGCAGCCCGGTCAAGACCAGGCTTAATCTGCGAGCCAACGTCCGAGGATCGATAGAGTCCGCAGGTTGCAGGCCGTTCTCTGCTAGTTTCGCCTGCACAAATCGATCAACGGCATTGGTCGCAGCGGCCCCATTGGCGACCGCCGGCACGGTAGGATGAGAGATCGCTTTCAGACTCCACCAGTCACTCCGCTCTCGCATCACGTCCGCCCAGGGCGTGGCGGCTCGGGTGCGAGTCGGTCGCTCGCGCGGATCGATGGCCCCGTTTTTGACCCACGTTTCCAAATCGGCGATCACCGTCTCGGGAAGCTTCCCTTTCGGCGGCATTTTGACGCTGTCATCGGTGTAACTGATTGCCTTGATCAGCAAGCTTTCGCCAGAATGGCCGGGCTGAATCGCCGGCCCCGTTTCACCGCCTTTGCGGACGCCATCACGGCTATCCAGCAGCAACTCGCCACCCAGTTTCTTGGAATCGGTCGAATGGCATTCGTAGCAATAGGTGACCAAGGCTGGGCGGATCTTCTTTTCAAAGAACTCCAGTTGCTCAGCATCGTCGGCGATCGCCGTCGTGGAAACGACCACAAACCCGGTCCAGACCAGAACACCGAAAACGATTCGCATCAACGCTGTCCTTCGACAAAAGGCCTGATCGACTGCCTGTCCGAATTTATGCCTGAATTTCATGAATGACTTTCCCGGCCACATCCGTCAGCCGGAAATCGCGGCCGGCATAGCGATAGGTCAGTCGTTCATGGTTCAGCCCCAGCAAATCCAGGATCGTCGCATGCAGGTCATGGATATGCACCCGATTATGCACGGCCTGGAAGCCGAAGTCATCGGTTTCCCCATAAGTCATTCCGCCGCGAACGCCGCCGCCCGCCATCCACATGGTGAAACCGTAGTGATTGTGATCGCGGCCATTTCCATTTTCTGTCGTGGGGGTCCGACCGAATTCCCCGCCCCAGACGACCAGCGTCTCTTCCAGCATGCCGCGACGTTTCAAATCGCGTAAGAGGGCCGCCATCGGCTGATCGATCTCGTGAGACAACTTTCTGGTGGCGTTATTGTGATCATTGTGCGTGTCCCACGGTTGGCCATCACCAAAATAGACTTGTGTGAACCGAACACCGCGTTCGGCCAGCCGCCGAGCCAGCAGGCAACCGTTGGCGAAGTGACTGGACCCGTATTCCTCGCGAATGTGCTGGGGTTCACGACTCAGATCGAAGGCTTCGGTCGCCGTAAACTGCATGCGGAAAGCCGTCTCCATCGCCGTGATCCGCGATTCGAGCAACTTATCACCACCGCGTTCTTCCAGGTGCTGCTGATTCAGCGAGCGCATCAACTCCAGTTGACGTTGTTGTTCTTCTACCGGCAGATGCTTGTTCCGCAAGTATGGGATCAACTTCTGAGGATCAAGATTGGAATGGTTGATATAGGTTCCCTGATGTTCGCCGGGAAGAAAGGCGCTGGTCCACAAAATGGAAAAGCGGACTGGCCGACCGGGACATAGCACGACATAACCCGGCAGACTTTCATTCTCGGTCCCCAGACCATACGAGAACCACGAGCCCATGCTGGGACGCGTGGGCACGATGGTCCCGTTGTTCATCAGCAGCAAGGCCGGACCGTGATTTGGATTGTCGGTATAGACCGACTTTAAGACGCAAACGTCATCAATGCATTCGGAGAATTGTGGCAGCAATTCACTGACCTGCACGCCGCTTTGACCGCGTGGTGCAAATTGAAAGGGCGACGGCATCAGCCCTGCAGTTTTACGCTCGGTGCGAAAGGCGTCCAGTTCGGAGGGTCGCTGACCTTCATGTTTCGCCGCCAGGGGCTTGGGGTCAAACAAATCGGGACCGAACGGTCCGCCGTTCATGAACAACTGAATGACGCGTTTCGCTCGCGGGACTGCCTGGGGTGCCAGTTCTTTTGCTGAAGCCTGACCAAGCAGACTGGCAAAGCCGACCGCGCCCAAACCGCCGCCCAATCCCTGTACCATTCGCCGTCGCGACATCGGAGCAGTCGAATCGAAGCCAAGATTCATTCAGGGTCTCCCAATTCGGGGACGAAAACCACTATCCATCAACGTGTATCATTGCGTTCAAGAGACCCGGACTCAAGCCGCTCCCCATTCTGGCCGGCGACTTTGGCTTTAAAACGCGTCTGTTCACTGGCTTTCGCAAAACGAAGAAGCCCCGTCGCAATCACGCGACGGGGCTCGGTTTCTGGCGATCACCGGCGATTAATATTCGCGAGTGGTCTTAATGCCTGGTGCGGGGACGGGATACTTCCCGTTCGCATCGGCGAGAACTGGAGCAGGACCATCAAAGGTCAGCTTATCGACCGTCGGTGCGAATTCATGCTCGCAGTTGAGCATTTCGTCGAAGGTGACGATGCGACCAGTGTGACAGGCCATGCGTCCCATCGAGGTCACGAGGCTCGCTTCCGCGCCGCGTTTGACTTCGTTGTACGGCTTGTCCTGACGAATGGCGTGCATCAGGTGATCCCATTCCAATTGGTATGGATTGGGTTCGGGAGTGTTGCAACGCCAGACGACTTCGTCTTCGGTCATTTTCTGAGCTTTGAAAATTCTCGCCTTGGAGGGAGCGTGACCCGATTGCGAGATCACGGCCGAACCCTTGCTACCATGGCAATAGCTGGCGAACTCGTTGTTGCAGTTGATCATACCACGGCCTTCGAGCATCAACTTCGCACCGTCGGCGAACGTGTATTCGACCGTGTAGCTGTCGAAGTTCTGGTCGACATAGTCCCCACGATAGTGACGTCCGCCATAACCCTTGGCTTCCACCGGCCAAGCGTCCTTCATCCAGCAACATTCGTCGATGTTGTGAATCAGAAAATCGCTGAAGCCACCGCCGCTGGCCCACAGGAAACCGTGGAAGTTCCGGATCTGGTACATCAACTCGCTCAGATCGCCTTGTCGTTTGTTGACGAAAGCGCTTCCGGTCGGGCCCGAGACGCGGTAGGCCCGCAGCAGGTTCAGTTCACCCAGCTGGCCGTCTTTGATTCGCTTGAACAGTTCGCCACGTGCTTCGCAGTGACGGCACATCAAGCCGACGCCCACCTTAAGGTTCTTCTTGACCGATTCTTCGTACAGTTCCAACATCTTGCGCGTGGAAGGTCCGTCTACGGTGACGGGCTTTTCCATGAAGACGTTCAATCCGCGTTCGATGGCGTACTTGAATTGCACCCATCGGAAGGCCGGTGGGGTGGTCAGGATCACGACGTCGCCTTTTTTCAGCGAATCCATCGCACTCTTGTAAGCGTCGAAACCGATGAACTTGCGTTCTTCGGGCACATCAACCAATTCGTTGAAACGGCCCTTCAGTGAATCGTAGGTGCCCTTCAACTTTTCGGGAAAGACGTCGGCCATGGCTGAGAGCTTCACCGGGCCCAACTTCGTCGAAAGCGCGTTCTCGGCAGCACCCGATCCGCGGCCCCCCGCACCGACCAGAGCGATTTGAACCGTATTCGTTTCGCCGGCATAAACGTGCCGAGGCAGAACAACGCCCGCCAGAGCCGATGCGGCCGCGACGGTGCCCGTCGCCTTAAGTACATCGCGGCGCGACAAGCCGCCCTTCGTTTCGATGCTATCCACTACTGAAGCTCCTCTTGAAAAATCCAGCGGTTCCTGCCCCAAAACCGAACAGGACCCATCACGATCAGTTCATCACGAAGTCGCTGCGATTCGTTCGTCGACGTCGGACGCGAACACACAATGGCAACCCTTTATGGTTGTACCGCCATCGCGCTCAACACGCGAGTGTCCGGCCGTGAACTTCGTCGCCACCTGCGGAATAAACTTGGCGACCGCTGGGAAAATCCGATCTCCCTCTCTAGACGGAGCGGCGTGCGGTCCGAGATAAACGATTGTTCAGAATCACGTTTAATTCCCCAACGTCGTCATTGAAGGACGGTCGCCGATTGACGACAAGAATCGGGCGCTCACTGGTCCCCGATTCTCGTCGTCAGTGGTACAACAGGAATTGCCCCCATTTCACGCCCTACTCGTTTGGCCATCGCAGCATGCTAATCAATCTCCTTTACCACGATGTCACCCCCGCCGGACATGAAGATGACAGCGGATTTTCGGGACCGGGTGCGGCACGGTATAAACTGACTCCGGCCGAGTTTCAGAGCCATCTGGAGCGGATCGCTAAAACGACACGAAGGTCACCACTGACGTCGACATCGCCAGAGGAACTGGCATCGACCAACCAGCCCCAATGGACGATCACCTTTGATGATGGCGGCCTGTCCGCATTGACGGAAATCGCCGACAAGCTGGAACGGTACGGATGGCGCGGATGGTTTTTCATGGCGACCGATTTCATCGGCCAGCCGACATTCTGCTCGCGCGAACAGATCTTGGAACTGCATCAGCGAGGCCATGTCATCGGCAGCCATTCGTGCAGCCATCCCGAACGCATATCCAGTTGCTCTCGGGAACAACTCGTCGACGAATGGACCCGCAGTTGCCGTGTCCTCGAAGAGATTATCCAAAGCCCCGTGACGACGGCCTCCGTCCCAGGAGGCTTCTATTCGAAGGATGTGGCGCGGGCGGCCGTCGCGGCGGGGATTCGCGTGCTGTTCAACTCCGAACCGACTACCAAGCCACATCATGTGGAAAACGCGTTGATCCTGGGACGCTATAATGTTTACTGCGGAATGTCGGCGGACAACGCCGCGTCGCTGGTAAAAAGCCCCCTGCGACGTTGGCGCCAGGCGGCCTTTTGGAATATGAAAAAGGTCGCGAAAGTGGTTGCTGGCCCGACTTACAAAGCGATTCGTCAACGAATCCTCGCTCGTAATTTTCCGGAGTGACGCGTTGAGCATCGTCGAACATGTCCATCAAATCGACGTCTTGCCCTGGCTGGGCTGTCGCGAACCATTTAGCTCTTTCAGCCATCTGACGGGCGCCGGCGTGTTTGCCGGATTGGGTTTGTATCTGATTCGCCGCGGACGGGGCGACTGGATCCGCGTGGCCAGTCTGTGCGTCATGGTCACTTCGTCAGTCCTGCTGTTGTGCGTCAGTGGCATCTATCACATATTCTGGCCCGGACCGATACGCGAAATCCTGCTCAGAGGTGATGTCGCCAGCGTTTTCGTGTTGATTGCGGCCAGCATGACACCCGTCCATGCGATCCTGTTTAGGGGACTGCCTCGGTGGGGGGCACTGCTGTTGATCTGGACAGTCGCGATCTCCGGAATCATCTGGCGGCTGCTGTATTGCGAAAACACGCCCGGCCCCACCGGGATCGCCTTTTTTCTGCTGTTTGGCTGGGGAAGCCTGATTACGTCGCTCTTCCTCTGGCGTCGATTTGGCTGGGCCTTCATTCAGCCGGCAGTCTTGTCCGGGCTGTCGTATACGTTCGGAGCAATTGGTCTAGTGCTGCACCATCCCGTGCTTGTCCCCGGAGTGATCGGTCCGCATGAAATCTGGCACTGCGCCGTATTGGCCGGGCTGGGCTTCCACTGGTGCTTCGTCAAAGAATTTGCCAATGGCGTAGTTTCGCCCAATCCCAATCTGCTCGCCCAATCCTGATCGGCATCAGTCGCTGGCCACACGAATCACGAGCTTGCCGAAATTTTTTCCTTCCAGCAGGCCCATGAACGCTTGCGGGGCATTTTCGAGACCATCGACGAAGTCTTCGCGGACCTTGATTTTGCCTTCCTTCAGCCAGGCACTCATCTGATTGTAGAACTCGCCGTATCGATTGCGGTAATCCTCGGTGATGATGAAACCCTGAATCTTGAGTCGTTTCGTCAGGATGGTCCGCGTCAATTGCGGCAGGCGATTGGGCCCCGGCGGCAGCGCGGTATCGTTGTAGTGAGCAATCAGTCCGCACAGCGGAATGCGACCACGCGGATTCATCAGGGGCAGCACGGCATCAAACACGGCACCTCCGACGTTCTCGAAGTAGACGTCGACGCCCTTGGGGCAGGCCGCCTTCAAGCCTTCGCGAAGATTGTCGCGGCGATCCAGACAGGCATCGAAGCCCAACTCGTCTACGACAAACTTGCACTTGTCTGCGCCACCGGCGACGCCCACCACGTGACATCCCCTCAGCTTGGCGATCTGGCCAACGACCGATCCGACCGGACCGCTCGCCGCGGCGACCACGACTGTTTCGCCCGCCTGAGGCTGACCGATGTCAATCAAACCCATGTAGGCCGTAAACCCGGGCATGCCAAGCGCACCGAGAGCAATGGACGGATTCGGCATCTGCGGATCAAGCTTGGTCAGCCCCTTGCCATCCGAGATGGCGTAATCCTGCCAGCCACAGAAACTGAGCACCAGATCACCAACGTTGAAATTGGGATGCTCAGAAGCATCGACGCGTGAAATCGTCCCGCCCACGATCACATCACCGACAGCGACGGGTGCGGCGTACGAGGGCGCGTCGCTCAACCGGCCACGCATGTATGGATCCAGCGAGAGGAACAACGTACGTAGTCGCAGCTGCCCCGCGGCCGGAACAGGCAGTGGTTGTTCATCGAGCTGAAAGTTCTCAGCGGTCGGAGCCCCGACAGGTCGCGAATGAAGCAGAATCCGGCGATTGACAGAGTGACTTTGCGGCACGATGAAATTCCTTAGTTGAGGGGCGTTTCATCAAGGTATTGATAAAACACGTTACGCTGGCGGGGAATGTAGCCCGCTTCACGAATCAGCCGTTTGATAGTGTCCAGCGTCAGATGATGGACGGTTCCCGCTTCGGCCACGACATTCTCTTCGATCATCAGCGAACCCATGTCGTTCGCACCGAAATGCAGAGCCAGGCCACCAATCTTCTCGCCTTGTGTAACCCATGAGGATTGGATGTTCGGAAAATTATCCAGGTACAATCGCGAGACCGCTTGTGTCTTCAGATATTCAAACGAGCCCACGGGCGCGACGTTCGCCATATCGGTGTTGTCGGGTTGGAACGTCCAGCAAATGTAGGCCGTGAATCCACCCGTCTCGTCTTGCAACTGACGCAGGCGTTCGAGATGCTCGATTCGTTCGGACAGGGTTTCGATATGACCAAACATCATCGTCGCCGACCCCTTGCCGCCCAACTGATGCCATTCGCGACAAACATTCAGCCACTCATCCGTCATGCATTTGCCGCGGGTCATCTCTTTGCGGACGCGGTCCACCAGGATTTCACCACCGCCGCCCGGCAAACTACCCAGACCAGCCGCCTTCAGTCGCTCGAGAATCGTGCGTACGGGAAGCTTGGCCAGTTTGTGTAAGGCATGAATTTCGGGCGGCGAGAAACAATGCAGGTTCACTTGTGGAAATTTCGCTTTCAGCGAACTGAGCAGATCTTCGTACCATTCGAGCGGCAAATCGGGGTTCATTCCGCCTTGCATCAGAATCTGATCGCCGCCAAGTGCTACCGTCTCTTCGATCTTTTTGTAGATCGTCTCTTTATCCAGGACGTACCCTTCCGGACTTTTGGGTCGGCGGAAGAACGCACAAAAATCGCAAACCGCCGAACAGACGTTCGTGTAATTGATATTGCGATCAATATTGAATGTGCGGTACGGCTCGGGATGAAGACGTTTCGAGACAGCGTTGGCGGCTTGGCCAATCGCCACCAGATCGTGAGATTCGAGAATTCGCAGTCCCTCGTCAGGCGTCAGACGACCTCCGGCGACGGCTTTCTCAAGCAAGCGATTGACTTCGGCAGACAATTCGATTTCCTTCACTGGTCGGCGGTCTCTTGATCTTCACGCAGGAGAAGAAAAGTGCCTCATCATAAAGTGTGAACAGATCCTGGTATGTCACAGTCGGAGCAAGTTGACGAATCCCGCTGTTGGTGGATTCACCTGTTCCCCATCGTCCTCGCCGTTGATTCTGGCGATTCGGAGTCTTGCGGGACAGTCATCAGGTCACTTCGGTTACCCGAAATGACAACGCCACGTTCTGCGGCGCCAAATCCAATCCGGACGCCAGCTCATAAAACAGCTTCAAACCAGCGCGTTCGGCACTACCGAGCTGGTATTGAAGATTCTCCGACAGGTAGCTGATCGCCGTGGGCAGAGACAGCCCCAGCAGTAACGCTTCGCGGCGAGCAATCTCGTCCAGTCGATCCATGCCCCAATCGCGAGACTGGCCCAACGATCGTTCGACGAAGTCCAGATCGAGCGGGTCTCGCAGCGGTTGCAGTGTCGAAGACGCTCCGTCTAAACGAGCCGTCTTGCCGTTTTGTTCGACGCCGTGCGGATGTGTCGCCGAAATCCCATCATTGGCAACCCACATCGCAAACACGAACGGCAAACCGGTCCAGGAGAACCATTCTTCTCCCAGATCCCACGTGCCGAGAAATCGTTCCTTGGGCGGTAAAATTGCGCGATCGCCAATCAGCAGGATGGCGTCGGCCGTCGTATCGTTCGTGCGGTGATCCAGCGGCAGTGGATGCAGCGTCGGAAACACGCCAAATCGTTCCGCGAGCAAGATTCGGGCAAGTGTCGCACTGGTCCGCGAACCTTCATCCAAAGCCAGTGTCTGAACCTGCCCCCAGGGAACCCGGCTGTACAGCTTGACGCTAAGCACTGGTCCATGAGCGGCAACACAGGCATCAGAAATAATCTGGTAATTGTGGCCGCGAAAGTATTCGATACTGGGGATCAGGGCCACGTCGAGCTTTCCCGCACTCAGATCGTCGGCCAGTCGACTGGGAAAATCGAGCCGGATATCCGTCTCTGGCAACAGCTCGGCCAATCCTTCTACGAGAGGCTTTGAATTCAAATAGGTGACCGCTCCGATACGTAAAGCCGTTTCCGACATCTTCATTCCGTGAATCCGTCCGACCGGCGGAGACGTCCGTTTGGGGGCGTTGGCTCGGTCAGGCCGTATTGGTGAGCTAGATTTCATGATTCCGTCGCAATGGTAATCCCGCAAATCGGCGACTAGGATGCCGTCATCCCCTCGCGGTTGGCAAGGATGTAACCGTTCTTCGAACCGGGGTTTAACGACTGAACGGCAGGACAGCAAGTAAACTTGTCGGGAAATGTGCGAATCAACTCCACTGGAACGACAACCGGTCCTGTGCTAAGACAGAAATGTGAACGGACGCACATCCCCGCGATTGTGTTTTTTCCGACCTTTTTGCCGCATTAACAACAGAAAACTCCGTCAATTCGACAGGATATTTTTATGACTTCGCCTTTGCAGATTGCGATTGTCGGTTTGGGTAACGTCGGCACCGGTGTGGCCAAAATTCTGACGCAACACCCCGAACGGATCCGTCAACGGGCGGGACGATCGATCGAAATTCGCCGCGTGGTCGTTCGGGATCTGAAGAAAACTCGCGATTTGAGCCTTCAACATGGGGCACTCACGGAAGACCTGCAATCGGTGATCAACGATCCCACGATTCAAGTCGCCGTCGAATTAATGGGCGGTATTCATCCCGCGCGTGAGATCGTGCTCAGTCTTCTGGAGGCGGGCAAAGACGTCGTGACGGCCAATAAAGCCTTGTTGTGCGAGCACGGCGATGAAATCTTCGCGGCGGCGAAACGGCTGGGGCGTACGGTCTGTTTTGAAGCTGCGGTCGCGGGCGGCATTCCAATCATCGCGGCGGTCGGACAATCGATGGCCGCCAATCAGATTGTCGGAATTCAGGCAATTCTGAACGGGACGACCAACTATATCCTGACCGAAATGCTGTTCCGCAAACAATCGTACGCGGACGCGCTACGAGATGCCCAGACATTAGGGTATGCCGAAGCCGATCCGACGCTGGATGTGAACGGGACAGACGCGGCACAGAAACTGGGCATTCTGGCTCAACTGGCGTTTGGAACGAAAGTGACCGCGACCGAATTTCATGTCAGCGGCATCGATCAACTTGAACAAGTCGATATCAAGCACGCGAGTGACTTGGGCTATGTCATCAAATTGCTGGCCAGCGTCAAGTTGGTGGGCGGAAAATTGGAAATGAGTGTGCGTGCGACTCTGATTCGCCACGATCGTCCGCTCGCTCAAATCCACGGTCCGTTCAATGCAATTCTGCTCGAAGGCGATGTGGTGGGGAACGTTTGGTACTCGGGACGCGGAGCGGGTCAATTGCCCACCGCGTCGGCCGTGACAGCGGACATCATCGATTTGGCTATTGGCCGCGCACAATTGACGTTTGCACAACTCGATCTGTGGCGAAAGACGCCCGAATTTCCGCTGATTGATGCCCAGCAAGCATCCAGCCGCTATTTCCTGCGTCTGTCGGTGGAAGACCGTCCCAACGTCATGGCCGAAGTCACCGGAATTTTGGGTCGACATGGAATCAGTTTGGCCACGATCATTCAACCCGAAGCTCCGGAAGTCGAAGCCGGTTCGCCCGCCGTGCCAATCGTCCCGTTGATCATCATGACCCACCGCACCACAGCCGGCAGCCTGGCAGCAGCCGAACGAGATCTCGATCGATTGCGCTCGGTGCGTTCACCCCGAATGGTGCTGGCCGTGGCTGACTAGGTTTTGGCTTTGGCCAAGGCCACTCGCGTCAGACGTCGCGCGGCCTTGCCGCTGTACCGCCAGAACAGGCCCGGATGAACGACGTATTCACAAATGGTCGAGGTAAACAAACCGCCGAGGATCACAGTGGCTACCGGATAGAGAATTTCTTTGCCCGGTTGTTGACCGCCTAACACCAGCGGAACGAGGCCGATTCCGGCCGTCAGCGCCGTCATCAGCACGGGTGCCAATCGTTCGAGACTGCCGCGAACAATCATGGGCGCCGTAAAATCTTCGCCTTCTTCTCGCATCAGATGCAGATAGTGCGACACGAGCAAAATACCATTCCGCGCGGCAATCCCGCCCAGCGAAATAAAGCCGACCAAGCTGGCGACCGAGTTCGTCTGTCCTGTCAGCCACAAGGAACAGACTCCACCGACGAAGGCGATCGGCAGCGCGAGCATAATCTGCAATACAATCCGCGTGGATGGGAACAGCATGTAAAGCACCAGGAAGACTCCGCCCAGGGAAACCAGGCTGAGCAGCGCGATCCGATTCGTGGCCTCTTGCTGGGCTTCGAATTGGCCGCCGTATTCGATGTAGTAACCGGGCGGAAGTTTGACCTTTCGCAGGACTTCGTGACGAATTTCGGCCACCACGCTGGCAAGATCGCGACCGGTGGTGTTGGCACGCACGGCCACGCGTTTCCGCGTCCGTTCGTGATGGATAGTGTTGGGACCGCCCGCTTCATAAATCTTTGCCACAGCTGACAAAGGCACACGGCCCCCTTTGGGTAAATCGATCGACATCCTGCGGACGACGTCGAAATCGTTTCGGAATTGATCGTCGAGTCGAATGACCAGATCGAACGTCCGCTGCCCTTCGAGAATCGACGACACGACACGGCCGTTCATCGCGGTTTCGATGAAGTTGTTGACGTCACCGGGCGTCAGGCCATACTGAGCTAGCTGCTCGCGGATCAGTTCAATTCGCAATTGGGGTATCAACCGCTGCGGCTCGACGATCGGCGGAGCGAGACCGGGGATGTCATGAATCGCCTCTTTGATCTCGTCGGCTTTTTTGCGGAGAACATCCAGATCTTCGCCAAAGACTTTGATGGCGATCTGCGCCGTCACCCCGGAAAGCATATGGCTGATCAGATGCGCCAACGGTTGCTCGACTTCGTATTCCAGGCCGGGGATTTCACCTAATTCCGCCCGTAACGTCGACAGGGCATGCTGGCGGGACTGACCACTATGCGGATTCAGCGACACGATGTATTCGGTCACGTTGACCCCTTCCGCATGCTCGTCCAGTTCCGCTCGTCCGCTGCGGCGCACAAAACTGGTGACCAGCCCTCGCGGGTTGTCGACGGCGTCAAAAACATTTCGCTGTAGAGCGGTATCAACCATGCGACTGGCTCGATTCGAGGCTTCGAGGGACGAGCCGGGCGGCAACACGAAATTGATTTGCGCGGCCCCTTCGTCAAACGGAGGCAGAAAATCGGCCCCGAGATTTCGGACGACAACTACGCTTCCCACAATCGCGCCGGCCACCAGAACAAGAATAAATTTCAGACAGGTGGGATGCATACTGATTTGGATAATCGGCATGACTGCTCGCTTCAGCAGTCGCAACAGCGGGCTATCGCCGGCACCTTCGTGATCACCCGCCGTCGCCGTAGCGGCTCGCTCGGCGGGATCGCGTGTGTCCACAGGTGGCACTAACAGCAAGCTTCCGAGAACCGGCGTGACAGTCAACGAGACAAATAGGGACGCCAGAATCGACACAATGTAAGCCACACCCAGCGGGGCAAACAGTCGCCCCTCGATTCCTGACAGTGCAAACAGGGGAATAAAGACAAGAATCACCAGGATCGTCCCGAACACAATGGAACCGCGTATTTCCAAGCTGGCCTGATAGACCACTTCCAATGACGGCTTCGGATTCACCAGTCGCGAGTTCTCATTCAAGCGGCGAAAGACGTTCTCGATATCGACGATCGCGTCATCCACCAGCTCGCCCATGGCGACGGCGATTCCGCCCAGTGTCATAACGTTGATCGTGACGCCAAACAAATAGAAGACAACGCCCGTGATCACGATCGAAAGCGGAATGGCGGTCAACGTGATGAACGTGGTCCTGACATTCAACAAGAACAGAAATAGAACGATTAACACCAGGATCGCGCCATCCCGCAAGGCGTCGATCACATTGTGAATGCCCAGATCGATGAATTTTCGCAGCTGAAAGATCGACGAATCAATGACGACATCGCGCGGCAATGACGGCTTTAATTCGTCGAGCGCCAGCCGAATTTCGTCCGTCAATCGCAACGTATCAGCCGAGGGCTGTTTGCCAATGGTCAGCACAACGGCCGGGTGCCCGTTAACCGATGAGTCGCCGCGTTTCAATTGAGGACGCTCTTCAACTCGGGCGACATCCCGCAGCAGTACGGATCGTTCGGGGGAGCTTTTGACGACGCTTTGCGCCAGGTCATCCAGCGACTGTACGCGGCCGATCGCTCGAACCAAGTACTCGTGCGAGCCACGTTCAAGGTACCCGCCCGCCACGTTCTGATTCGCTTCGGTGAGTGCCTGTTCCACATCGGCCAACGTGATCTGGAAGGCTTGCAATTGATTCGGATCGACCAGGACCTGATACTGCTTTCGCCCACCGCCCATCGTGATGACCTGCGACACGCCGGGAATGGCCAACAGTCGTGGACGGATCGTCCAATCGGCAATCGTCCGTACGTCCATCGGCGACGTAATTCCCTCTTCACTGTACAGGCCCACCATCATGATCTGACCCATGAGCGACGAATTGGGAGCCAGCTCGGGCTTTACACCACGTGGTAGTCGATCGCCCAGGCTGGCGATCCGCTCGTTGACGATTTGACGAGCTCGATAAACATCCGAATTCCAGTCGAATTCGACATAAATCACCGATAGCCCGACTCCCGACGAACTGCGGACTGTCTGCACGCCGGCCGCTCCGTTGAGCGCCGTTTCCAATGGAATCGTGACCAGTGTTTCGACTTCTTCCGGCGCGAGACCGGGACATTCGGTCATCACGACGACGCGTGGTCTGGTTAAGTTTGGGAAGATATCGACCGGCAATGAAATGCTGGTTAAGCCGCCGACGACGAGCAACGCCAGAGACAGGCAAACGACCAGCAAACGGTTGTTGAGTGAGAAACGAATGAGTGCATTCATAGGGTAATTGAAGGAACTTTCGTCTCGACTTCTCTCCGTCGCTGATAACCGAACACTCAAATCTTCCGATCGTCGTCGCTAATGCTCGTGGCCTTCATGACTGTGTCCGGCGTGGTCGTGCCCTTCGTGAGACGAACCACTCCCTTGTGCGTTCTTCAGTGCCAGTTCCAACTGATATGCCTGATTTCGGGCGACAATATCGCCGGCAATCAGCGAACCCCCGGTTTTGATCACGGCGTCGCGCGAATCGAGATGCGTTAATCGCACCGGAACTCGTTCCAGTCGTTTTCCATTGACGCGAAAGACAAACGCTTCCGCTCCTTCCTTCACGACGGCCTCTGAAGGAAGCACGATTTGCTTCAGAAGATGCTCGACCGGCAACAGCACCCGGGCTCGCTGTCCCGGCTTGAAACGCCAGGAACGATACGCCAATCCGTTGGACGAAGGTTGGTCTCGAATCAACTCGTTGGGCAAGGGAATATAAAAGCGGATCGTCCGCGAATCGGGTTCAACAACATTGTCCGAATACAGAATCGACAACCCATCACGGATCACAGGCAATTCGTCGGTCACTTCAAAAACCGCTTTGATGGGCCAGTTCTGCTCAATGGCCCGCGTGACGAGAAAACTTTCGCTTTCAAACGCCCGACCGACGATTTGCAATTGCGAGTGCCGGGCCAGGCGGCACAGCTCTTCTCCGGGTTGAACGAGTTTTCCCAGATGAACATTCATCTGTTCGATCGAATAGATCGAACTATGTTCGTGGCTTCCCGCACTGATCAGCGGAACACCAAAGGCCGCATGATCGTTTTCGGCTGAAGGTGCTTCCCCCCGTGCTGCGGTGCCGCTGCTGGATGATTCCGGCGTGGCGTAGCCCAGCGGAACTCGAATCGTCAATTCTTGAATCAGGGTTTTCGTGCGAAGGATTTCCGCGATTTGATCGGCAGACAGGCCGCGGACCAGTAGTTCCTGCATTTGCACCAGTCGCTGCGAATCGAGTCGCTTCAGTTCCGATTCTTTTTCGATGCGACGCGTGGCGGGGATACTACCTGATTCGGTGATGGCCGAGATGCGTTTGAGTTCCGCCTGTACCAATTCGATTTCCTGCACCGATTTGAGCAACGAAGATTGCGCGGTGGCCAGAAATTCACTGATTGGACGGAGATCGAATAACGGATCGCCAGCTCGAACGGTTTGCCCATGAAATGCGTGAATCTTCAGGACGATCCCATGTACGGTCGACGAGACACCTTGTTCGCAGTGCCCCGGTTCTTCCATCACCTCGGCTGGGATCGGCAGGCTGCGCCAATAGTCACGCAAGACGATGGGACTGAGCTCCAATCCCAGACTGGCCCTGGCGGCGTCGGAAAGAACCAGACCTTTCAGCGGGTCAACATGGGCGTGGGCTTCGTTGGGAGATTGCTCGCGACGCTGATTGGCTGTTGGAGGAAAGAGATACGGCCCCCATTGGCCGCGAGTGACCTCGATCACTGCGACGACGATGGCGAGACCAATCAGAAAGCTGCGGCTCCTTTTTCCTTTTGACACGTTTCACGCTCCACGCAAGTGATTCAAGGCTGTTTGATGTCGTTTGGAAAAGCGATCGATAAAATCGCCGCCAAACGCTTACCAGCATCAGTCTCCGCCGTTCCTTCGGCGGCCAACCATCACCAGCGAAAGAGGCACGTGCCCCAAGTCAGCCCTGCACCGAAACCGCTCATTAGCAGAGTATCGCCTCGATTGATCCGGCCTGCTTGAAAGGCTTCATCGAGAGCGATGGGAATCGAGCCACCCGAGGTGTTGCCGTATTCCCGCAGGTTGTTGTACATCCGATCTACCGGAATCGCCAGTTGCTCGGCGACGTTGTTCAGGATGCGAAGGTTCGCTTGATGCAGTACATACAGCGACACGTCATGAGCAGACAATCCGGTCTTGCGCATCACCACTTCAATACTGTCGGTCACCGCGCGGACGGCCCATTTGAAAACGTTGCGACCATCCATCTGCAGGTAGTGACTGCCCGCGTCCAACGCTTCGTGCGTCACCGGATTCTTGGAACCGCCAGACTGGCGATCCAGCATACAGCCGCCTCCGCCATCGGAGCCCAGTTGATAGCAAATCAAACCTTGATGCGAATCGCCACGAGCCAACAGGACCGCACCGGCACCGTCGCCAAACAGCGGCGCCACTTTCTGATCCAGAGGATTGATGATGCGGCTGTTGCAATCGCCGCCAATCACCAGCGCCAGCCGGCTGTTGCCAGTGGCGACGTATTGCGCCGCGGTCGCCAGAGCATAAACAAAGCCAGAACAGGCTGCATGTACATCCATGGCGGGTGCGTCGATGCCCAGTGCGTCTTGGACGAGATTGGCCGTGGATGGGCATTGAAAGTCAGGCGTGAAAGTCCCCACCATGACCAGATCAATGTCGCGAACATCCACGCGGGCATTTCGAATCGCCCGACGAGCCGCTTCGATGCACAGGTCACTTGTTGCCTGTTCGGGTGCCGCGTAGCGACGAGAATTAATTCCCGTGCGTTGTTCGATCCAGGCAGGGTCGTAGCCGTAACGAGCTTGCAGGTCGAGATTCGTGACAATGTTGTCGGGCAAATAAGATCCCGTCGAAAGGATCTGCACGCCAAGCAACGAACGCGTTCGACGACTCCAACTGGACTTCGATGCCACCGCTGGATTCGAGGCGACAGACGATCCGGTCTCTGCACCAGATCCCTGGCCCGTCACCACTCGTGAACCACCGCCATCGTACATGGATCGCATCCTCGATCGACAAACGTTAAACGTATCCAACTCTAAACGATCAGACCGGAAACCAACGTTTAACGCACCACCCATCCCATCCGTTAGGCGGTATTAAAGCCGAAACTGACGCCGCCCGGTTGCGCGGAAGTATATCGCTCTGTTTTCCGGCAAACTAGCGAGTCCCCATTCACCTGCTCAAAAATCGCCTCATCTCACATAGATTATGTTGATTTCCGTGGTTTGAGCAAGATGGATCGATTTTGCCTGTCGGAATCACTGGGTGCCAAAGTCGGGAAGAGCAATGTTCGACACCCGACCTCCTCTCGTTCCCGATTGAGGGAAAAAGACCGTTCTAATCCTTGTCCCTCGTTGACATTCGATCATAATACACGATGTGCCAGACCGAGGCCGGAGGCCTCTCCCGCAGGCAGGATTGCCGCCACCACCCTTTTCCGAAAGATTCTTCCGATGCGAAAATTGTTTTGTCTGACAGCCAATTGCGTCGTGATGGCGCTCATAGGCACGGCGTTTTGCTCGTCCGCCGCAGCTCAATGGGGCACGCTGAAGGGACAGGTCGTTCTCGATGGTGATCTTCCCACGTTGAAACCATTGGTTGTCAAAGGGGATTCGAACGCCAAGGACGCTGCGGTCTGTGCGGCGATGGAAGTTCCCGATGAAAAACTGCTCGTTGATTCCACCACCAAGGGAATCGCGAACGTCGTGGTTTATCTGGCCAAAAAGCCTGCCAAAATTCATCCCGACCTGGCAAAAAGCAAGGAAAAAGTGGTTCCTTTCGACCAGAAGGGATGCCGTTTCCTGCCTCACGTCATGCTGGTTCGTACCGATCAACAGGTTCGCGTGACATCTGACGATGGCGTGGCCCATAACACTCACACGAACCCCACGAAGAACAATCCCGAAAACTTTATCGTGACGCCAAACGACCGCGTGGGAGTTCTACTGAAGCCAATGGCCCTGGCCGAACGGCTGCCAACCACGATCACTTGTGATATCCATCCCTGGATGAAGGCCTACTGGGTCATTCTGGATCACCCTTACTCGGCCATTACCGACTCCCAAGGCAATTTCGAAATCGCGAATCTGCCTGTCGGAGATCACGAATTCATCGTCTGGCAGGAATCGTCCGGCTACTTGGAAAAGAAGTACGCCGTCTCGATCAAGGCCGGTGACAATCAGCAAAAGCCGCTCAAATTCACCGCGGCCCAGATTTTGAAGTAGATGTCATCGTCGCTCGTAGCGCCCGGCAAATGTCGGGCGTTTTTCTTTTGACGACAGTCCGATCAGCCAATCATTTCAAATCCAGAGCAGCCCCTCCGATGAATCGCCCTGGCCACGCAATCAGTCCGGGGCCTTAATCTTCGATTGACGAACAAATCGAACTTCGACGACACTTAGGGTCTTGCTCCCTTTTCGGGGAGACGCGGACCCAGACGCTCTCTTTGAGATGAACAATCATGCTCGGAACTGAACTGACACCCGCTCAATATCTAAAGCGCTGCGCAGAAGTTTTTGATACGCTGGACGTTTCGCAGATCGAAGGGTTAGCGAACGACATTTATTCGGCCTACGAACAAGGGCGATTCGTCTTCTTGATCGGCAACGGCGGCAGCGGATCCAACTGCTCACATTTTTGCGAAGACCTGGGCAAAAGTACGCTCGATCGGAAGGACTTCACGAACGACTCGGTCAAACGACTCAAGGTGCTGAGCCTGACCGACAACACGCCATATATTCTGGCGTGGGGTAATGATGAAGGCTTCGATCAAATCTTCGTGCAGCAGCTCAAAAATTTCGCATCGCCAGGTGATGTTCTGATCGCCATCAGCGGCAGCGGCAATAGCCCCAATATTTTGAAGGCCGTCGAATGGGCCAACGAAAAAGGACTGACCACGTGGGGCATTACGGGCTATTCGGGCGGCAAACTTAAGTCGCTTGGCAAGAAGAATCTGCATGTGCCTTTGGACGACATGGGGATGGTCGAATCGGTCCATCTGGTCGCCTTCCACTGGATTCTGAATGACATTCACGGCCGCATCAATCGGGTCGGCCGATATCGAAAATGACGCCGAAGTCACAACGAGCCCGGAATGTCTTCCGATGGTAAATCGGTCAATTCTGGAATTCGGAAGCGACTCTCGGAATTCTGAAATTGAGCCCCATGAACATCACCGCCACTGACCTGCCGGGCCTATTAATCATCGAACCGAAATCGTTCGGTGACGAACGGGGCTTTTTTTTTGAGAGCTATCAACGGGACCGCTATCGCGCGGCGGGCCTGACCGTCGAGTTTGTCCAGGACAATGTGTCCCGCTCATGCCGAGGAACCCTGCGCGGACTGCACTACCAACTGACACAGCCGCAGGGAAAACTGGTTTTCGTCACCCGCGGCGAAGTGTTTGATGTGGCCGTGGACTTACGGAAGCAATCGCCCACGTTTGGTCGCTGGTTCGGAAGTCTGCTGAACGATGTGAATCACCGACAGCTTTACGTTCCGCCCGGTTTCGCTCACGGATTCTGTGTGACCAGCGAGTCGGCCGATTTTTGCTACAAATGCACCCAGTTCTACAATCCGGCCGACGAACGGACACTGCTTTGGAACGATCCCGCAATTGGCATCGACTGGCCGGCACTCGAAACGCGGATTCTCTCCGCGAAAGATCAGCGGGGCATCCCCCTGACCAACGCTGAGGTCTTTCCATGACCGAGCAGCGTCCTCGGATCGCATTGACGCTGGGTGACGTCACGGGAATTGGACCGGAAGTCGTCGTCAGGGCTCTGGATGACCTGCGATTGCGAGACGCATGCCATCCGGTGATCATCGGACACCCGACAGTCATATCGCGAGCGATTAATCTGGTAGGTACTCGACTCGATGTGAAAGCAGTGAATTCGCTGGCTGAAATCGATTGGTCTTCTCCGTCGATTCCGTGCTGGAATCCTTCTACCGACGCTGCCGCAGAAGTTCCGGTCGGTCAAGTCGACGCGCGAGCGGGTCAAGCGGCCTACGATTATCTGGTGGCCGCGACGCGCGGGGCGTTACGAGGTGAAATCGACGCCATCACGACCGCGCCGCTGAACAAAGCTGCGCTCCACGCAGCGGGACATGCCTTTCCCGGCCATACGGAAATTCTGGCACATGAATGCGGTGTGCACGAATTCGCGATGATGCTCTACCTACCACCATCCGAAGTGCTACGAGGCCCCTACGGATTGGGTGTCGCGCACGTCACGCTGCATACTTCAATTCGCAGTGTTCCTGGGCTACTGAGTATTCCGGCAATTCGCGATACGATTCAGCTTGTGGCCGGCTTCCTGCAGCGAATCGGTTGTCCGGCGCCACGCGTCGGCGTCTGTGCGCTCAACCCGCACGCCGGCGAAGAAGGACTGTTTGGAGATGAGGAATCGACATTAATCGCTCCCGCGGTCGCTGCCGCGCGGCAGCAGGGAATCAATGCCATCGGCCCGATCCCGGCAGACGCGTTGCTGCGCAGGGCGGTTCACGGAGAATTTGACGGCGTGGCGGCGATGTACCACGACCAGGGACATATTGCCTTGAAACTGATCGGATTCGAGCGTGCGGTGAATGTAACACTCGGCCTGCCGATTGTGCGAACGAGTCCCAGCCATGGGACGGCGTTTGACATTGCCTGGCAGGGTCAGGCCCGTGCCGAAGGATTTGTCGAAGCCGTTCTGACAGCAGCTCGGCTGGTTCGATCCAACACAAACCCGGTGTCCTGAATCGAAGCAATTTCTCGTTATTTTTTCCCCAGCGCTCGCTGCTGAGCAAAAAATTCCTGCAGGATTCCACGGCATTCCTCCTGCATCACTCCGCCCAGCACGACGGCACGATGATTCAGGCGCGCATCGTTCGTAATCTGATAAAGCGTATGGCAAGCCCCCGCTTTGGGGTCAGTCGTGCCATAGACGACCGTGGGAATGCGGGCCTGAACAATCGCTCCGGCACACATCGGGCAAGGCTCCAGCGTGCAATACAGGGTGCAATCGAGCAACCGCCAGGATCCGAGCGCTTCGGCCGCCTGAGTAATGGCGATGATTTCCGCATGCGCCGTCGGATCTTTCAATTGTTCGCGCTGGTTGCCCGCCGCAGCGATCAGGCGATCGCCATGGACGATGACAGCACCGATGGGAACTTCCCCTTCATCAAAGGCCTGACGGGCCATTTCCAAGGCCTCGTACATCCATCGCCCATGTGGCTGTAGGGGATCATCGTCCGGAAATTCCACGATTGAAAGTTCTCCTCGCAGAATTGCCTCACGAGCAACGCCCCAAACAGGACGAGCGGCAGCTCGAGATCTCACGGTATTGATGCCGATTCAACTCGCGGTGTGTAGTTCGACTCTCACGTGACGAGGCCGATTCCACGTGACAAAGAAGACCAGCGGCAGAACGCCACCCCTTCCGCACCCAAGCATCACACTTATGGCTGCTCCAGTTACGGCCTGACCCGGTTCATGATCAACTCGCCGCAGAAGAGGTAGCGTTTCACCGCTGAGCCCCCTAGTATCGGTAGCCAAGCGGCGAAGTCAAGTCTGCACCCGAACGGCGAAACCCGTTTCTGACGACCCGTTGTGTCGTTCTGCTCCATCCGTCACGAACAGACCTTCCACGAACCGACCTGCTCGTCGATCGGCGGGTTGGTATACTCCAATCTGACCGGCGAATCTCGTTCATCCTCGGCGGTGGCCGATGGATGCTTCAAAACCGTAATCGAAAGTGACGACATGTCGACCTGCTCGCCCCTTCGGGTCTGGATTTTTGCCTTCGCAGGCCTGTTATGTGGACTGCAATCAACGGTTTTGTTCGGTCATTTTTTGTTTATTCGCGTCGGAGAACATGCCGAAGCGGGCCGTGCTGCTGAGGTCTTTTTCAGTGAACGAGCTGAAGCGGGAGATCCGCGATTCATTGGTAAAGTCGCCGGCACCCAATTATGGATGCAGCACGAGCCGGGAAAATTCATCGCCCTCAAAACGCATCTGGCCGCCGACCGACTGCGAGCCAATCTTCCCACCGAGGGCGCAGTGTCTGTGACAGGCCTGTGTGAATACGGAATCCTGGAGCGGGAAGTTCCATTTTTGCTGCGATACTATCCCAAGGCAATTTCCGGACCGATGGACGAGGTCAATCAACTCAAGGCAAACGACAAGTCACGGCTCGAAATCGTGGCAACGGTCCGTCAGGACTCAATCACGCTGGTGCTGCTTGATGATGGTAAGGCGGTGCCGAACGCGGTGTTCACGACGGTCGATGATGCGCTTGTGAATGAAGAGTTGAAAGCGGATGGCGAAGGCCGCGTCACCTGGAAGCCCGCCAGCCCCGGGCACTATTGTGTCTACACGAAAGTGGTGCGAAATACCGTCGGCGAATTCGCCGGCAAGAAGTACACCGAGATCCGCGAGTTTCCCACGCTGGCATTCCAATGGCCGCTCGGCCGGGCAGATGGCGACAAAGACGCCGTGGAATTGTTCGAGAAGGCGATTGCCGCGCGAGCAACTTGGCGAGGTTTTCCCGGCTTCTCCGCGCAGATTCAAGGAGACTACGACGGACGTCCGTTCTCGGGTACGGTCCAAGTTGACAAGGAAGGAACGGTCGAACTGACGATCGATCAAGATGTCGCCGGGACCTGGATCGAAGGGCAAATGCGGTCGCTCGTTCAACACCGCCTGGAATCGCCTCGCCCGAACAAGCCCGTCTTGCGGTTTGCCGACCAGGATCTTCAAAATCCGTTAGGACGATTGCTGACCTATGTCGGCGGACAATTCGCTTCGAGTTATCGAGTGAAAGATGATCAACTCAAAACGGTGAATCGCAATTTAGGATCCGAAAACATGACGATTACCGTTCTCGATAATGAAAAGACGGCTGAAGGAAAATACCTGCCCCATCTATACACGGTTCAATACTGGGATGCCGCAGGCGGAGATTTATTGCGGACGGAAACGTTCGAAAACCACTGGCATCGCACCGGCGGATTCGATCTTCCCACCGTCAACACGGTCGTGACATCATCCGCAGCAGGCCTCAGCGTTCGAAGCTTCCGATTGTCCCAGCACCAGCTACGAACTGCGAATTGAAATCCGCTTCGCCAGGAATTTCTCGGTGGCCGTGGCCCATTCTCATTTGGTGAGAGCGGCGCGGATGAATTCCGCTGCTCGGGCATGGGCGTTGTCGATCACTGCGGGGTCGGCTGTGGTATTACGCCGACTGAGACCGTGGTTACCGTTCGGAACAGTGAACAATTCGTGCGGGATGTTGTGCTGTGTTAGTGCTCGATCCATGTCCACGGAAAGTTCGTAGGGGACATCGGTGTCGGCAGTGCCATGAATCAGCAGCGTTGGAGGATAACTCGACGAGATCTGACGGACAGGACAGTAAGGATCGAGCTGCTCCTTTTGAGTATTCGGGTCGAATCCGGTGACCTCTTCCGTCCATAGTCCGTTTTGGCGAAGGTAAAGATAGTAACTCGACCGTCCCTGATGAGCGGGATTCTTGTTGTCAGTTCCCGTCAGCACTTCTTTGCCAACCGCAGCGCGGGCCAGCGCCTCGGCGACCAGCGGCACAGTCGTGCGATAGTGTTGAGAGTGCCGCTTGTACCAGTCACCGTCCACATCACCATAGCCGTAGTAAGAGACGAGGACTGTCGGTGCCGGCTTGACCACGATGCCCGTCATTAACGTCAGATAGCCGCCCGCGGAACCTCCCACGACGGCAATCTTGTCGGGATTGATCCGCAGTTCGTTGCCGGCAGAAGCACGAATCCAGCGAAATGCATCACGCAGGTCTTCAATGATCGCGCGAAGTTTGACCTCCGGCGCCAGACGGTAGTCGATTGTCAGACAGGCGAAGCCCTCTTTCTGACAGAATTCGCGAATGTGACCGGGGATGCTATCGCGATGGCCGATGATCAAAGCTCCTCCGTGAATCCAGACAACGAGTGGCCGAATAACCTGGTCGTCGGGGCGGTAGAAATCGGCCTGGATTTTCGTTTCGTCGACCGTTTTATAGGTGTAAGTCTTTTTGGGCCACGCAAAGTCGTCGGCCAGAATCGGACCAGCGACCAACAGAATCAGCGCCACCGGGCATGCAGACAAGATTGAGAACGACATGAGAAACTCCTTCACGATCAGGATCCAGACAAACACATCTGTTTCTCGGACCGTGGTCGATGAGGTCTCGAACCTCAACAGAAAGACATGGCTATGACCACTGATTGGACTGAAGTGAACGCCGCGAAACAAGCGAAACGCGATTCTGCCGCCAGTCGAAACGCAGTTCTCAGAATACTGCGAGACCACAAGAGTTACAGATTGCCGCAGTCCCACCGTTCGTGCTCAAGCCCCAATGACCATTCATCGCGCGAACGAAGCAACGGTTCGTAATCACTCATTCGATACAGACGATCGCCGCGTCACTTGGCTTCGATCCGTCCAACACGAATCAGACCATCTGTCAGTCCGGCGGCATAATTGAGAAATCGGCTGTCGGCAACGGGAATCGACGCACGAAGTCGAGTCGACAGCTTTCCGGGTTGCGATGTGGTGCGCAGTTCACGCAGGTAACCGGTCAACACCGCATGCGAATCCTCATTATGGTTCAGCAGAAAATGAACCCACGCCCAGGACTCTTGATAATCCGCTTTTTGCATTTGATCGACCGCCTCAAGACTTTCCAGCCGGTCAAGGTCGGGCTTCCAGCCTGAGGCGATGCCAGCGGCAAGATTCATCGCATAATCTCGGTTCATCCCGGCGGGCTGACTGGTGACTTCAAAGTATTCCGCCAAACCCTCGTCCAACCACAGCGGCACATCCTTCAGTGTCGCGTGCAGGACTCCATGCGTGAATTCATGTCGCAAATCTTCCTGGATTCGATCACCCCAATAAGTGTAAACCGCTAGCTCCTTGGCGCTGCCGACGAAGTAGGCTCGTCGAGGCGGCAACATCGGATAGCGCGTGTGCAGATATTGCGAATAACGATTCTCGTCCGCGAACAGATAGACGACCACCGGTTGCTTCTGCACCGGCAGATCGAGGATCGAAAGGATCTCTTCTCGCAAATGCCCCAAGTCCCGGATCAATTCATGATTCCGGGGCAGCTTGACGTCGCTTTGCACCGTCAAATGTTCGTTTTCCAGCGTGTATTTGGCCGGCAGTCCCACTGTCGGCTGCGGACCACGACAGCCTGACAGCGTCAGTGCCACCAATAGGAGCCGAGATCCCGCCCAGACGTACGCGCTCCGACCTCGACCAGTCATCGACTGGACCGATCCGTCTTCCGTGACTGGATTGGGTGGGCATTCCGCCATTTCAGCGATCAATTTTTCCGACTGGCATCATGGTCGCGTCCGGAAAGATCAAGAAACACTCACGAATTGCAGGCTTTAGCCACTATCCGCGTACTTCCCGACCAAACATCAAACGACCGCAGTAAGATAAGAGTCTCGATCCGCTACGGATGAAATTCTCGCAGAATCTGCCGAACCAGCCAAGAGGTATCTTAGTAAAAACCGAAAGACGGGGAGGCATACGAAGAATGCGGCAACTGAGTCGAATTCATCCGCAGATGTGGCTTCGGCACTTCGGCCGTGGCTGCGTCAAATCGCCAGGGACCACTGGGAGCCAACGGCACAAACGCAGCGCCAGACCCGGTTCGATAATCGTTGGCCGGCATCATATCCACATCTGAACCCAACTGTGGTCTGTCATCGTGTTCTTGAAGAGAGGATTCCGGCACTGGTTCCGAAGGTGGCGTGGTCAATTCGGTGCGGCGAGCACTGTCAGACAGTTCTTGATCACGACGATGCATCTCATCAAGAACGACAGGGTGCCAAGTGGATCGTCGAGCATCGGCTGGCACAAAATGTTGTCGTGCCCACTGACGCAGGCGAAGTTCACGGACGAAATCCATCGTCGACGACTGGTTGTCGGACATGTGCACGCCCTCTCGCGTTGACATTTGCGGCGATGAATCGAGGGTAGTTTCGCCACCCCGCGTAGTCGGGATATCGCCCCTGAAATGGCGCGTTCCCTAACACTTTGGCCGCTGCCGCACGATTGAAGGCCACCCAGTGCGTGAAGCCCAGAATCGGCAACATCCACCGATCCATGATCGACTGGGTGCGCAATCCTCGAACACTGTTTCTCTTTGATTCCCGATTATGACGGCCGACAACGGTCACATCCATCGGCAGACTCGAGCCTCGCAATCAGAACGAAGCTATCAGGGTTGACGGATGTACCGATTGAGGATGCCGTGCCAGAACGAATGGCAGCCACGTACACCTGACGAAACTTGTTGGGCACCGGCCGGTTGCAGCATGGCAAACGAAACCACCACGAGCAGCGCGGCGCTGGCCAGCAGCGACGTCCGTAGCGAACTTTCACTCGCGACGTATCGCACGCCCGGTTCGTACCAGACAGGAATAGGCACTGGAGGAGGCGTCGGTGCGATGATTCGACGGCCATCCAGCTCAAGAGCATCGTCGACCGGCAGCACTTCCTCACCGGGACGGACCGCATCAAATTCGACACGGGTCAGTTCCGACGCAAAGTCCTTATCATTACGAATCGCATTGATCACTCTCTGAAGATGTTCCGCCTGACGTTCGGCCGAAACCAATTTGAATTGATTTGCGTCGAATTGACTCCTCAACTGCAAATACACAGCCAGCTTGGGCGAAAGAGCCACAGCGGCAAACAATGCCGCAGCCATCAACAAGGTCAGCCAAAACGCCAGGGAAATCGCCAACCCGGAAATGGTCTCTGGCCGCGAATCGGTGACGGATGCGGTGGTCATGGCTCATCCGGGCTTACGGATCATCAGGTCAGAATGGTGGTCTATCTCGAATCCATCGAAGTCTGAACCGAGGGACTTTAATTTAAGAGGAATTGGAAGCACATCCCGCAAGGGCGTTAAGTCGGTCTTGCAGGAATCGGAATGCCGATATAGCTTCCGCGCAACAAGGAACGGTCTACGCCATTCCTTCGAATCGTATTCCCCCTTCATGACTTTCCCTTGTGAGACCGAGCCGATGTGGTGCCCTTCTTGCCGGGCCGATGTCGCAGCCGAATTGTCCACGGACAATCGACGGATGCTATGTGCTCGTTGTCGAACCGAATTGGGCGTCGCCGCCGGTGCAATACCGCAAATCTCCACGGCTCCGGTGACGGCGGAAGCCGAACGCGACGCACGTGAATTGCTCGCTCGCTGGTCGGCCAATAACTTGCTCGACTCCCCCTCTTCGGTGGCGTCCGCGGGTTCGTTTGCAAAATCGAAAACCTCCACGGGACTCACCGGTTCAAATTCTGATTTGCGATTCGATCTGCCCCGATCGTCGGTTCCCTCGCCGTCCGATCCGTTTTTGGCAGCGATGAACGAATCATCGAACTCGGCGTTGGTTCTTCCCCTGAATGGACGAGATGAGTTTTCAACTCCGCCACGACTCGGAGAAAACGGTTCTGCTTCACGCGCGGCAGAATCAACTGTTCCCGCGGGGCAGATGCAACATCAGCAACCACAAGATCCCCGGACGGCCGAACCACATTCCGGCTTGACACATGACTACGTTCCCCATGATGCCCTGCCACATCCCCCACGACCGCGGTCGACATGGTCAGCCGTGGCCGGTCAACTTTGTGCCTACAGTGGCGTCGCCCTGTTGACTTGCGGCACCGTGCTGGCCATGTGGAGCTATTTCGGCGGCCCACCTCAGTATTTGCCAACTGGCTGGCTGACGGCTGCCATCGGTCAAATGCTGCTATTTTTGGGCGTCGTCACGCTGATCTCCAGCGGCATGGAACAAACGATTTCTGAAGTGGCGTGGCGCATCGACTATCTCGCCGAAGAGGTCCATCATATGGGACTTGCGCTGGATGATCTCGAAAATGCGTACCTTCAGACTCAGCATTCTCGCCAGCCATCGGATCGTCGCCATACGGACGACAATCAACGACGCGAAGCGGCCTGAACAAGCGGGGGATGTTCTTTCAGGGCAGGAACGAAAAAATCCCTTCGTTGACTTCGGTTGGAATCGAAATTCTCAACAGAAGCGACGAAGGGAAAAGCGACGATCATTGCCCGCCTGGCTACTCGGCGAACGCGGCGTCGAAAGCGCGGCCGGACGGTGCGAAGTCAATATTCTTGACGTACTGGCACGATTCACGCGCACCATGTTCGCGATCCATTCCGCTGTCTTCCCACTCGACTGACAAGGGACCGGCGTATTTCGCGGCGTTCAAAGCTCGGATAACTTCTTCAAAATTAACCCCGCCACGGCCCACGCTGCGGAAATCCCAACCGCGTCTTGGATCACCGAAGGACAAGTGGCTGGACAGAATGCCCGATCGCCCGTTCAACGTGACTTTGGCATCCTTCATATGAACGTGATAGATTCGGCTGGGGAAGTAACGGATGAATTCGGCGGGATCGACACCTTGCCAGATCAAATGGCTGGGATCGAAGTTAAACCCAAACTCTTCACGTCCACCCAGTGCTTCGATCGCTCGCTCGGCCGAATAGATATCGAACGCAATTTCGGTCGGATGAACTTCTAACGCGAACTTGATACCACATTCCTGGAACACGTCCAGAATGGGGTTCCAACGATCCGCCAGCAACTTGAACCCATCGTCGTACATCGACTTGGGAGTCGGCGGGAAATCGTAAATCAGATGCCAGACGCTCGAACCGGTAAAGCCGTTGACGATACCGATCCCGAACCGCTGGGCGGCACGGGCGGTATTCTTCATCTCTTCGATGGCTCGTTGATTCACGCCCTCAGGCTTGCCGTCACCCCAAACGTAGGCTGGCACAATGCTTTTGTGACGAGCATCGATTTTGTCGAGCACGGCTTGGCCAACCAAATGGTTGGAGATCGCAAAGACCTGCAGATCGTATTTTTCGAGCAGCTCTCGCTTCCGCGCACAATAGGTGTCGTCCGAAAGCGCTTTGTCGACCTCGAAGTGATCACCCCAGCAGGCCAATTCCAATCCGTCGTAGCCGAAATCCTTGGCTTTTTTGCAAACCTCTTCGAGTTTCAAGTCTGCCCATTGGCCGGTGAACAAAGTAACGGGACGGCCCATCGGAAATGCCTTTCAAGAGGATAAACGAGCAAAAAAGCCAGAATTCTCGCACGAAACTAGACCGCCACCGAGGGAATGTCAACCATGTTGACAACGCAGTTCGATTAGCTCTATCGAGTTTGCCCAACCGTTACATTTTCGGTATTTGGCGATTCTGTGCGTCGACGTGAATAACGGGCGGCCGATGGTTGGCCACTTCGCTTTCTTCAAACTGTGCATAGGCACAGATGATGACCAGATCGCCAGGCGAAACCAGATGGGCTCCTGCCCCGTTGATGCAAATCGTACCACTCGCCGCTGCACCGCGAATGGCGTAAGTAATCAGACGATTGCCATTGTTGACGTCGTAAATATGCACCTGCTCGTATTCAACGATATTGGCGGCGACCATCAAATCATAGTCGATCGTCACGCTTCCCTCGTAATGGAGTTGAGCGTCTGTCACCGTCGCCCGGTGAATCTTCGATTTCAGCAAAATTCGCGACATAGAAAAAATACAATCTGAAACAATTGGCGAGCTGTCGTGGAATCGTCCAGGAACTCGTCGATTGAGATAACCGTAATCGGTACCAGTTCCCGAAGAGCCGCTATTCTGGTCGAAACGGGCTCTGACTCCAAGCCGCGGAGTTCAAAATCATCGTTTTCGGCCCGTTCGCGGCCATCCTCTGGCACTGTACTACTTGCGAGATTCCGCCGAAGTTTCATTCAGGCGATACAAATATTCACCCGACTTGCGGACCAGCAAGATACCTTCGTCTTCACGATTGGCAAAGGATTCGATATCGATTGACGCGGGATCACGATAACCTAAATTGATGCGTTCACAGGTCTCCGGCGAGATGCCGCTGGCCAAAGTCACTCGAACCCGGGGCACTTCGACTCCGTCCTCGTAGGTGCCACCACCGCGTACGTGGGTTGAATGGGCCAGCACTCCCCAGGGGATGTCCTTAAACCGATCCCATTGCTTCGTGAAATAGTCGCGTACGTGATATCCGACCTGTTCGATCAACTTGCCATGAGTGACCGAGACCTCGTGCATGTGCGGGGCGTAGATGATCAGTTCGCCCCCATCTGCAACGACCGGTTCCATCTTGTACATGCATTTCCCCGCCACCCATAGTTCGTCATACATCGGGGGGGCGCAAGAAAGAATTTGCTGGAAAGGTTTATCACAGCGTTTAATATGCAATTGATTCGACAAATCGGCCGCTTCATTCCAGGCCGATTCGGGAGTCCCGTAGAACATCCCATGCAAGCTGCAATCGGACGACACGACAAAGGTGATAGCGCGTCGTGCTTGCGGAATCATCGCTGCTGCCGCATCGACCACACGGCGAACCAATGTATCTTTCACGCCAATGATTTCGGCGTTGGTGATTAATGCGCCCAGCCAATGGAAAAAGTTGAGAATGTCCGGACCGCCGATTCCCGGAAAGAAGTATTTGTTACCACCCGAAAACCCGACCACCTCGTGGGGAAACACCGGCCCCAGCACCAGCAACAAGTCGTAGTCCTGAATGCGCGAATTGATCTGAACCGGCACATCAAGCGAGAGCATCCCGTTGGAAAATTCCGCCGTTTCGTCCTTCGTAAACGTGCCCAGCGTCAGCAGTCGATCGGAGCGATCCCATTCGTGATTGAAGACTCGCAATTGATAGAACAATCGGCGTCGCTCATTGTCATCAATTCCCAGCAGCTTGGCAATTTGGGCATCCGACATCGGCGGATGGGTTCCCAAGGCGACCAGCACATCCAAATCCAGACAGTGAGGTCGGACTTCCTTGAAGAGCGCGTCAAATAACAACGGCAGGGGAGCTGTCCGAGTGGCATCCGGGATGATCAGCAGCACCCGCTGTCCGGCAAAGTCATCCTTGGGAAGATTCGCAAACCATTCACGAACCCGTACAGGTGAAAGCGTTGAAAATGGATCAGGCATCTTGAGTCCGCGGCCGTTCATCAGGCTTTTGTCGAAGGTCGGTTTCAGGCGTCGCGCGAAATCCTTGCGGGTTCCGACACGAAACAGCCTGCGTCAATCCACAGCCGATTTTGATTGATCGTCAGGCAAAGTAACAATCGGCGGAATTGTAGCCAGAATCCAAAGCAGGAGGAACGCTTTCGACCGGGACTTAGCCCTTCAGCCATTCCAACGCCTGATCATCGTCATCGATCGGTGGTTTCGCGGGGGAACCGTTCATCGGCTTGGTCGGCTTCGCCTGAGGGGGGCTTGCTCCCGGTCGCGAATTCGATTTGGCACCCGAACGCCCATAGTCACCTGTTCGGTTATTTCGGTCGTTGTGGCTGAGACCGGCTTTTTCGAGCAAGCTCATCGCGAACGGATCCACATCGTCATCGGGTGGAACTGCGTCCGGATCGGGTGTGTATTGAATCTCGAAGACGTGACGCGCAAAGGAAACGGTGTCGCCGGGTTGAAGAAACTTTTCGTCAATCCGTTCACCGTTCACTTTGGTTCCGTTGCGGCTGGTATCGGCCGCACGCCAATAGCCATTAATATATTCCAGCCGGCAATGGTGGGACGACACATTCGCATAGTCGAGACGAATGTCACAACTTGGTCTGCGTCCAACGATTAGGTTCGGTTTTAACAGCGGGATCGGGTCACCGCCGCCGACCGGAATCAATTGCCCCAACATTTATGCACAGCCTCCTCTGGCCTCTCAATAGTATTGTACGCCCGAGTCAGTGGGAATCCTATCACCGAATTTGATTGCACTTCGTCAAACGAAAGCTTGTCGACGCGTTTTCAGAAAGTTGGCGAACCGAATTGACCCAAAACGCGTCAATAGTCGCACATTGCCTAAGCGTTTTTCCGAAGTTCGATCGTCCGTTTGCTCCGTTTCTTCCATCACCGTCATCATCGTCTGATGACCGATTTGTCGCTGAATTTCAGTGATTCACACTCTTCGATCCCTGCGAACGTTGCCACTTATCAGAACCGAAAACTGATCAACCTTGCCCCTTGAGGCAAATGATGCGCCGTGTAGAATCCGGACGGCGTTTTTATTGCCCAGCGGGACCATTGTGTGCCGCCAATGGGGATCGGAAGCAACAGGCTGTTTGATAAGCAAGACAATGGATCCCATTTATGCCACACGTTCTGATTGTTGGAGGTGGATTTGCCGGACTGAACATCGCCAAAGGCCTGGGTGGTGTCGCTGGCATCCAAGTCACGTTGGTAGACCGCACCAACCATCATCTGTTTCAACCCTTGCTCTATCAGGTCGCCATGGCAGGACTCAGTCCGGCCGACATTGCGGTTCCGATTCGCAGCCTGCTCTCGCAGTATCGCAACATTCGCGTCCTGCAGGGCGAAGTTCTGGCGGTGAAGCGAGACCGTCACCAGGTCGTGACCGATTTTGGCGAACTCTCGTATGACTATCTGGTGCTGGCCTGTGGCGCGCGACACAGCTATTTCGGACACGATGAATGGGAAGAGTTCGCTCCAGGCCTCAAGACACTGGAACAGGCGACGGAAATTCGTCGACGGGTGCTGTGGGCTTACGAAGAGGCAGAACGCAGTACGATCGAGGATGAACGTAAAAGTCTCCTGACATTTATTGTCGTGGGTGGTGGTCCAACCGGTGTCGAGTTGGCTGGTGCCATCGGAGAGATGAGTCGCTTCACACTCGCGAAAGACTTTCGCAACATCGACGCGACCTTGGCGCGGGTCATCCTTCTGGAAGCGGGTCCGCGAATTCTGTCGATGTTCAGCGAGTCGCAATCCGCGCGAGCTGTTCGCGATCTCGAACATCTTGGCGTCCAGATTCGAACCGGGGCCGCGGTCACCAAGATCGATGAAACTGGCGTCGAAATTGGCAGTGAGCGGATCCCGTCCGCGACCGTTCTGTGGGCCGCGGGCGTCAAGGCTTCGTCACTGGGTCAATCGGCCGGATTTGAAATCGACCGCCAACAGCGCGTGATTGTCGAGCCGGATTTAAGTGTGAAAGGGGATCCTCACCTCTTCGTAGCGGGCGACCAAGCCTGCTTTACACATCAAACAGGCAAACCCCTGCCGGGCACAGCGCCGGTCGCCATGCAACAGGGACGCTACCTCGCGCGATTGATCCGTCAAGACATGGCGGGACAGCCACGACAACCGTTTCATTTTGTCGATAAAGGCCAGATGGCCACGATCGGTCGCAGCCGTGCCGTGGTGGAAGTGGGCCGGCTAAAACTCGCCGGATTTCCCGCCTGGGTGACATGGCTATTGGTCCATATCTACTATCTAACCGGTTTCAAAAATCGATTGCTGGTCGTACTGCAATGGGCCTGGTCCTATTTCTCGTTCCGCCGCGGAGCACGACTGATCGTAACCAAGGAATGGCGATTCCGTGTCACCGAGGAAACCAAGCCGCCTGCGACCGACATCAAGCGATCGTAGCAGTCAATCGTACTTGTGGTCCGCGGCAGCCTCTCCGAACTTCAACGGCCGGCGAATCAGTTTCACTGACGCCTTGGGCGTGATACCGTGGCGGTCCATCTTGATTCTCAGCGAGAGATTCCGCTGTCGTTTCCCTACTTCTATTGAGGAACAACCATGACTGAATCGACTTCCGTGGCCGCAAAATCCGAGTTGTCTTCAGCGGGATTGACCCGCCGTTCGTTTCTGACCGCCAGCGGCGCGATTGCGGGTCTCGCCGCGTCGACATCGTTCGGACGAGACTATGGTCCCCACGCCCAACCCGTCCGATACCCGGATCCCGACATTGTGATCCTAGATCCGCGTTTCAAGAAATACGCGTTAGGTAATACGCCGATCCAACGGATCTATCACAGTTCCGAAATGTTGTGGGCAGAAGGCCCAGCATGGAACGGCGTCGGTCGCTATCTGCTATGGAGCGATATTCCAAACAACGTTCAAATGCGCTGGCTGGAAGAAGATGGCCATGTCAGCACCTTGCGACACCCGGCCGGCAACAGCAACGGCAACACGTTCGACTTCCACGGTCGGCAGATCTCGTTTGAACACGGTAACCGGCGAGTCGTTCGTTACGAGGCTGATGGCTCAGTCACCGTGATGGCAGACAAGTACGACGGCAAATCGCTGAATGCCCCCAACGATGGCGCCGTGCATCCGAATGGCGATATCTGGTTCACCGATCCCGGCTACGGAGCACTGATGAACTATGAAGGCGAAAAGTCGCCGAATGATTCGGTGCAACCAAACCAAAAAGAAGCGGTCTACCGCATCGACGCAAAGACTCGGAAAGTGGAGAAGATGACGGACGAGATCTTCAAACCCAACGGGCTGTGCTTCTCACCGGATTACAAGAAACTGTATGTCGCAGACACCGGAGCCTCGCATTACCCTGAAGCCCCAAAATGCATCAAGGTCTGGGACGTCGTCGAGGAAAAGAAACTGGCCAACGGCAAAGAATTCACCTCGATGAAGCTGATGCGCCAAAGTGCCCTGCGACAGGAAAAAGAGGAAGTCGCGGGCCTGGCTGATGGAATCCGCTGCGACGTTGATGGGAACATCTGGGCCAGCGCGGGCTGGGTCGGTGAAGGATATGACGGCGTGCATATCTTCGAACCGCAAGAAGGTGTTCGCATCGGTCAGATTCGCCTGCCGGAAATCTGTAGCAACGTTTGCTTTGGTGGAACGAAACGCAACCGGCTATTCATGACCGCCAGTACTTCGGTCTACGCGGTCTACGTCGAAACTCGCGGGGCACACATTTGCTGAGCGAACAATGCGGCCCCTGATCGTTTCATGAAACATCGCCCCTGTCACGCTTTTCCGTGACAGGAATCGCCTGAGAGCCGTGACACGATCTTAGTACAACGTTCGAATGAGGACCTCGCTCCGCGGCGTGGTCCTTTTTCATGAGATCGTGGTCGGCAACCGATGCGACGATCCGCAATTGACGCACGTCCCCGGAATGACACGCCACTTGAACCACCTGTCTACTGGCAAGGGGAACGGTTCAAGCAATGTTTTCCTGGCCGTCGTTTTCGAACGCTCAAAGCAGATGTGGACGGCCATTTTGGTCGAAACCGTGATCGACCAATAGGGTGTCTCGAACCGACCTCTGGACGCGCACGTTTCCGACAAAGCGGACTCGATCGCGCCGGTTCGCCAGGCTCCGGGCCACGCTCGTCGCGGTCTTTCCTGACTCATATTCCCCTGACGCTATCGACAAGGCGACCAACCCGTGTGGCCTCAGGCCGAAATGATCCGACCGATCGCTCAACAACGAGCTGTGATCCATAAAAAAGGAATGTGAATCTCCAAATACCCGAAAAACATTTCGGCTAACGGACCTGGATCGTGGCCCTAGTTTTTGTTGCGATGACTCTCCCAAAGCTTACGGCCTACCCTTCTTCCGTAAGGCTTTGTGGTGCGACTTTGACGAAGTTTCGGGATGGTCTAGCGCCCTTCGCAATACACTTACATCCTCGATACCTTCGAGCCCTCGTCGTTCATGCGCATTGAGTCATAAGTCCGAATAATCAATTGCCAACTTGGAGGGCTTGGGCTGATCGCCAGCATCGCACGGGAAGTGCGTGTCCAACAGGTTGCATTGAATCGGCATTGTTTGCCGGTCGTAATGTGTCACGAGTATGGATGCGCATCATGCGGATAAGATATTCAACGGCGTGGCCGTTCAAACAATCGTCCTATTTCTTCTCCCGCTCTTTCTCTGGCATCGCAGCTTGCATGTTGCTGATGTTGCAGGGGTCTCTCGGAACCGCGCAGGACGCTGCGCCCGACCCCTTCGAGGCGCTTCGCCTTCGAATCGACAAACTCGAGCAAGATAACCGTGACCTCCGCTCGGCTCTCGCCAAACGATCGGATGATCCGCTGGTCCCTTTGGTTTCTGATATGCCGCCTTCTCCCGAAGAGAAGGACGCAGACAACAACCAGATGAGCAGTGTTGTTGATGGTTATTTGAACCGACTTGCGGTTCAGTCACAAACGTTGGCTGACATGCAAAACCAACGCATTACCGCGTTGGAAAGCAAAATTGCCGGCGCCTTGAAGGCACCGAAACCGACTTCAGCCGCGGGCGCTTTCGGCCCGACGGGGTTAGTCTTCACCTCGGCTGATGGGAACTTCAAGACCCACTTCGGTGGTACGGCTCAGTTGGATTTCATCGCACCAGAATCCCAAGCTAGTGGAATCACCGGCCTGGGCGGTCCGAATACCAATCTGACACAAGACTCGACCAACTTCCGACGTCTGCGTATGCGAGCAGACGGTACGATGTACGGAAACATCGACTGGGTGTCGGAATTTGACTTCGCCGGCTTCGTGCAAAATACGTCGCAAGCGAATCCCAACCTGGCTGACAACGGATTGCGAAGTGTTGCCGGCACCAACAACGGCGGTATTCAAGGTGGTAACTCGCTGAACGTGATCCAGCCGACCACGGTGTGGATGACCTTCAAAGATGTTCCCATCGCTCAAAATATCCGCGTCGGTAACCAGCAAGACTGGTTCAGCATCGAGCACATCACCAGCGCTCGTTACCTGGACTTCATGGAACGTGCGCCGATCATGGATGTGTTCAGCGGCCCCAACAACAACGGCTATACGCCCGGTGTGTCGGCCTTCGGCAACACGGCGAACAAGATGGCCGGCTATCAATTGGGCGTCTATAAAAACAACGCCTACGATTCGGGTTATACCTTCAGTCTGGGTAACGCCTTCACCTACGGCGGTCGTGCGATCTGGACGCCTTACTACGATGAATGCTCGAACGGTCGTTACCTTGTTCACACGGCCTTCGGAACCGAATATCGCACGTTCGATACGACACTCGCGGCCGGCCAGGACGGTACGAACATTCGTATGCGTTCACGAGGCGACCTGCGAATTGTCTCGGCCACGCTGACACCCAATTTCTGCGACACAGGGAACTTCTTCGCTACTGGCCAAACGTTGATTGACCCTGAACTCGCCGTGGTCTGGGGACCTTGGACCTTCCAGGCAGAATACACTGCAGGCTGGTTCGATGGCGCCAGAACGACCCAGTTGGCCGGTGGTCAGAAACTGGGCAACATCATGATGAGTGGTGGTTATGCCGAAGCGTTGTATTTCTTTACGGGTGAAAACAAGACTTACAACCGTCAGACCGGATTGTTTGGTCAAGTTGTCCCGCTGAAGAATTTCAATCCCAGTCAGGGGACCTACGGTGCCTGGCAAGGCGGTGTGCGATACGACTGGATGGATTTGAACTCAGGATTGGTGACCGGTGGTATGAACCAGAACGGCACGCTCGGACTGAACTGGTTCTTGAATCCCAATATTCGTTTTCAGTTCAACTGTGTCTTCAGCTACATCGACAACAACAGCGGCGCCATCAACCCGGCTCTCAATGCAGTCAGCATTGCGAACGGATCATTGCAAGGGGCTCGGTTTAATAACGAAGGCCTGATCACGACGCTCGGTACCCGAATGGATATCACGTTCTGATCTCTGTCGACAAGGGATCGTCAAGCAACGTCATTGCACCTGGCGTGCACAAGCAGAATTCGCTTGTGCACGCTTTTTGTTTTGCTCCCATGTTTTGCGTTGGCCCCGAGTTTACCAATCATTCTGATTAATCGGACAACTCGCCCCGATGGCCCACCACTTCCACAAATTGAGACCACGCATTTCATGGGGCATCGATCCTCAGGCCGAATGATGTAAAGCAACCCGGAGGGAATGGTTGCATCGCGGTGATTGCGGCGAAATGGAGGCGCCCCAGGAATGCAGAGACTCTTCAAGATCGACCGGCAATCCGTCGTAGTCCCGTCGATTTTCGGGACGCGATCAGACCTTCCGCCCGAAACGTGCCGCCAGGACTGGGTCCTGCTCGTTTATCGAGTCCTGTGGGTGCTGCTGCTGCTCGTGGTCTTGGAGTCCAATGCGTCTGCTCAATCGGACGACCCTTTCGATCAGCTTCGCGTTCGAATCGAGAAGTTGGAACAAGACAACCAGGACCTACGCGCCGCACTGTCGCAGCGTCCCAGTGAGACGCTTGTTCCGCTCGTCTCAGACCTGCCACCAACTCCTGACGAACAGTCGGGTGACGGAACAGAAGATCCCGACCAGCAGAAATTCGGGAGCGTCGTCCAAGGCTACATGAAGCGGCTTTCGTCTCAATCTCAGGAGATGGCCGAGTTACAAAATCAAAGGATGGCGGCGCTGGAAAGTTCGCTCGGCGGAATTCTGAACAAACCGGGCAAGGGTACGGCGGCGAGCGGTAATTATGGAGCCACGGGGCTTGTGTTTACATCCGCCGACGGAAATTTCAAAACACACTTCGGCGGGACGATCCATTTGGATTTCATTGCGCCGCAGTCAACGGCCAATGGCATTGGTGGTCTTGGCGGTCCGAATACACTGATGACACAAGATTCGACCGACTTTCGACGTCTCCGCTTCCGTGCCGACGGAACGATGTACCACAACATCGATTGGGTGTCAGAGTTTGACTTCTCCTTCGCGCTGCAAAACACGACCAATCTGACGGCCAGCCTGGCCGACAATGGCCTGCGCAGCGTCCCAGGAACCAACAACGGGGGTGTGCAGGGTGGCAACAGTCTGAACGTGATTCAGCCAACAGTGGTCTGGATGAACTTCAAAGACGTTCCGGTTGCTGGAAACATTCGCGTGGGAAATCAACAAGACTGGTTGAGCATCGAACATGTCACCAGCGCGCGCTATCTGGATTTTATGGAACGCGCCCCGATCATGGATGTGTTCACCGGAGCCAACAACAACGGTTACACGCCTGGTGTTTCGTTCTTTAACAACACACCCGATAAGAGCGCCGGACTGCAACTCGGTATCTACAAGAACAACCTCTACGATTCGGGCTACACATTCAGTACTGGCAACGCCTTCATGTACGGTGGTCGCGCTATCTGGACGCCCTATTACGACGAATGCTCGAATGGCCGCTATCTCGTTCACACCGGTCTTGGAGCGGAATATCGGACATTCAATACAACCTTGCCGGCCGGCCAGGACGGCACGAATGTCCGGCTTCGCTCCCGTGGGGATCTTCGCATCGCCTCATCCACTCTGACCCCGAATTTCGTGGATACCGGAAACTTTTTTGCCGAGGGGCAAACACTCGTTGATCCAGAAATCGCCGTGGTCTGGGGACCGTGGACATTCCAGGCCGAATACACTGCTGGCTGGTTCAATGGAGCCAAGACGACGCAATTGGCCGGTGGCCAGCAGCTGAACAACATCATGATGAGCGGCGGCTATGTCGAGGCGCTCTATTTCTTCACCGGTGAAAATAAAACCTACAACCGCCAGACAGGGCTGTTTGCTCAGGTCGTTCCTTTGAAAAATTTCAAACCGAGCGAAGGCACGTACGGGGCGTGGCAGGGGGGTGTCCGATATGACTGGATGGATCTGAATTCGGGATTGGTCACCGGGGGTATGAACCAAAACTCGACCGTCGGATTGAACTGGTTCCTCAATCCCAACGTTCGTTTCCAATTCAATACCGTCTTCAGCTATATCGACAACAATACCGGAGCGGTGAATCCCGCCCTGAATGCCGTCAGCGTCGCAAACGGCTCATTGCAAGGATCCCGGTTCAACAACGAAGGGCTGATCCTCACTGTTGGAACTCGAATGGATATCAGCTTCTAACAACGCATTCGCGGGCCACCAGCCAACTCTTGCAAGCGATATCTCGCGGCAAGTCGAACAAACGACGACGAATCGACGCTTGACCTGATCGATAATTGGCGGCGGCACGTCGGTCATTAATTGACTCCACGCCGACAAAGTTGCCTGCATCGCGACGCCGTATTACGCCAAAAGTTGCTTGCTCGCGATGACAGGCCAACCGGGCAATTCACGTGCCTTTGACATTGCTCCATTCGAAGACCGAGTAGAGAAACTTCCCATCGCTACTCTTGATGAAGAGTCAGTTCGGCGTCGAACTCGCGCTCAGCCCGGCGAAACCGCACGGACACTTTTCTTCCTGCTTCGGATGTCAGCAGTTGTCGCAACGAAAAATGATCGTAATCCGAAGTCGATTTGCCATTTACCTGTACCAGGATATCGTTCGATCGCATACCCGCTGTCGCGGCGGGGCCTCCGTCCTTAACGTGTCCCACAACGACCTGGCCATCGATCCAACCGAGAGTCAGTCCGCTGGTCGCCCGCGGTTCGGATTTCGCATAGTGCTCACCTTTGCGGAGGTAAACGGCACTGCCAGGAAAATCAAACGTCACCTGAAACCGGGAAAGGTATCGCAGTCCCAGTGAACTCAAGTTGATGCGGGCCACCCGCAGCCTTTCTTGTGTATCAGAGCCCACCGAAAGCTTCAGAAGTCGCCCTCGATTCCCCTGCACTTCACCGCCGACCGTGGCATTGGTGAACGCCCCTCCCATTTCGACCAGATTCTGCTCGAGCAGCTGATCGAACAGTTCCGATCGAAGCGAATTTCCTTGGGCTCCCGTATCGATCAAGAATCGTTCTGACACGTTTTCGGCAATCACACCCACCACGTGCGGGGCTCCGTCGACCGAAAACTCGATCGGAATTCGTACGCCCAATTCTTCTCGCCGCGCAGGCAGCGATTTCAGAAAGCGGGCCTGCCCACGGTCAAAATTGATCTGCAATCGGCAATCCCGCATGACGTCCATCCCGATCACGCCGACGATTTGTTCGCTAGATCCCTGCCGCAAGTCGGCGAAGTCGAGACAGATGACCGGTCGATCTCGTTTCAACGATTGTCCCTTAAAGGTGGCTTCTGGCCAGTCATACGTAGGAACCCGTTTTCGACCGGCGGGGGTTTGCAGCCATTGGGTTCCTTGCTGTTCGCCGAGCGCGTCACGCAAGCTCGTGTCGAAACCACTGCGGCAGGCGCCCGTGTCCAGCAAAAACCGATAGACCTGACCGTCCAACTCGACCGGAATCAAAATCAGGCGACCCTCTTTGCCAATCGCGAATTCCCCATGAAGGGATAGGCCGTTGCGATTCTCTGGCTCACCCGCCCCATGGACAGAGGGGACGATCATCAGCATCAACGCCAAGAGTCCAACCGCACGGCGGCAATTGTCGGCAGCAAATTGAAGGTCAGGACGACACATCTTCTAGCCTGCCGAAATTGATGGGGAAGGACACTCGGCCAATTCGTGAGATCGCCGCGGAGAATAGGCGTTTACGGAAATCTGTGTCAACACGAAACAGTCCGCGTTGAGGGAGCACAGGCGACCGGATTTTGAACAGGGAGTTAATTTCAGGGACCAGCCGGCGACGGAATCACCGATGGCGATTCGATCACGGTGGAACTCAAGTTTGTGGGGCTGGTTCCCAGGGCCACAAACAATCTTAGCTCGGCACGGTTGTATTCGATGACCGCGCTCAGTAACTGCTGTCGGGCCGTTGATAGGAGGAGAACACTATTCAGCGATTCCAGGGGCAGTGCTTCGCCGGCCCGCGTTCGATTCAGTTCCTGTTGGGCTCCACGTTCGGCAGACGACAACTGAGTCCAACTGACGGCGATGGTCCGACGTCGCGAGCGCGACTGGGCCTGACGTTCTTCCACTTCCCGGCGAATCTGTGCCAATGACAGTGCCCGCTGAAAGATCGCTTGTTCTCGTTCGGACTTGGTAATGCCTTGCAAAGCATTGTTCCCGACACCCAGATTTTGAACGGTCCAGATCGCCCACACGTCGAAATCGGTCCTGCCATCCAACGACGAAAAGCTGCTGGGAACGCCCAGATCCTGGCGATTACTTCCCCCTCCGAACGCACCTCCACTGAATCCGGCCGAAATCTGCGGCACCCACGGCCGTACTCGTTCATTGCGGAAGCGATATTCGGCCGCGCCGATTTCCGCGGACCGCGAAATGACCTCGGGACGTTGATGCAAGGCCTTGGTCACCAACGTCTCGACATCGATCGATTCATCGATCAACTCAAGCAATTCGATGGGTCCGGCGGGAGTGACCAGTCGGATACTCGGATCGAGATGCAGCAGCCGACTGAGCTCGGCCGCCGCAACGGCGGCTTCCTCTTGAGCTTGTTGCTCGTCGAGTCGCAGTAACAGCAAGTCGGCTCGCGCACGATGATAATCGGCGTCGCGTCCCTGGCCGACGTCGGCAAACGCCTTCTGAGCCCGCTCGATTTCTCGCACTTCCTTGAGCGACACCTGCAGTGCTTCGCGACGAGCTTCGGCCGCAACCAGCGTCAGATATCGATCAGCAACGTCCAACAGCGTCAGATTCTCGACGGCTTGTGATTCAAAGGCTCGGACCGTCACCACCTGCCCTGCCGCCAACGGTAGATAATAGGCGTCACCGACCTGAGCGAAGATGCGAACAGCGGGGACGACGGTCGTACCGCCGCCTATGGCACCTGCGCCGCCACCGAGATACAGGGATTGCTCGTTAAGAGACCGAATTTGACCGAACGCCGTTTGCAGCACACCTGTATGCAAGTGATAGTTGCCGCCAGCAGCCAATGATGGCAGCCACAATGCTCGAGCCTCCTTGCGCTGCGCGACCGCCTCGTTCACGACTTCTCGCGCGAGAGCCATCCGCGGATTCTGCGATTCCGCTAACCTCAAGGCCGTCCCCAGATCGATCACCATCTCCTTGTCACTCGGGGGAATGACGTCGATTGGTAACTCATGTGTCACGTGATCATCCGCCGGCGGAGTGAAGCTTTCTTCGGCGAATGACGTCGTCCAGGCGGTCATCAACAGGACCACGACAACGGAACTCAGGGCTTGGCGACTTAGCATGATCATCGCGCGTTACCTTTCCGTTGGACTGGGGACGATGACCTCGAGCGCCTCGATGTCGTTCGTCGTTCGAACCAACAATTCCGACTGTGGCTGACCTAACGCCTGATACAGTTCGAACTGCGCGATGTTGTAGCGGGTGATCGTGTCGAGCAGTGCGAGACGAGAACGGACAAGCAACTGCTGACTGTCGAGAACTTCGATCGGCAATCCCTCGTTTCCGCGAATTCGGAGCAGGTCTTCCCGCCAGGCGATCTCAGAGGCCCGCACGGCATCCTCGGCCGTTTGCAATTGACGAAATCGCGTATGGACTCGCACATAAGCCGAAGCGACTTCGGCTCGGACACGATCGAAAGTGATCAACTGCTGCAATTCAGACTGACGAACCCGGCTGCATGACGCGGCGATTTGAGCCTGGTTGCCGACGCCCAGATTCCGCAACGACCAATAGATGACGACGTCCAGATCGGTACGCCCCGCAAAGTTACCAAATCGGGCCTGGCTGCTGCCAAACGGAGTCGAACCAGTGGGAGCAGTCGCCAGATCGCTGCCGCCGCCAAAGCTTCCCGCGCTGAATCCCAGAAAGACGTTGGGAGAAAAAGGCAGCATCTTGGCCGCATCGAGCGCAAGCAGCGCCCGAGCGAAATCCGCCCGTCGTTCTTCCAATTCCGGTCGGCGTAATGCGGCGATCGTCAAGAGTTCGGGCAGCGAAATCGGCTCGGGAACAATCGAGTGGGGAACCGCCCAGCGATCGGTCGGCACCAATTTGACGGCCGTATCCAATCCCACCAATGATGCCAGCCGCGCCGAAGTCCTAACGATCTGGCCTTCGGCCTCAATCACATCACTGTCGCGGCTGTGAAGTTCCGACGCCGCCCTCTCGGCATCCGCGGGACGCCCCTCGCCCGCGCGTGCAAAACTGGCTGTGATCCGTGCCACTTCAGCCACATCTTGACGAGCTTGCCAAGCAATACTTCGCTGGCTGACCGCGCGGACCAGTTCCAGATAGGCCGAAGCCACTCGCAGCTGAACATCATTATTAACGGTCGTGACATTCGCCGCCCTCTGGGCCTGCACTTGTCGGCTAATCAGATAGTTGAAGTACGTGTCAGACACGTTCAAGTCCCACACCACACCGGGGATATTGACGGTTCCAGCACCGATCGCATTGGCACCTGCGCCGACAAATAAAGACTGGTTACTCACCTTGATCAGACTACCGTCGGGCTGCTGAATGGTACCCGTGTGGCTGAAGGCGCTCGTTCCCAAATTGAGTGTCGGCAACAACTGAACGGCGGCAAGCTGGCGCAGGGCAGACGCTTCTAACACGCGAGCCTGCGCCGCCAGAAATTGGGGATTCTGAACGCCAATCAGCGCAAATGCGCCCGCCAGATCGATGGGCGTCGTTTCCAGCGATTGGAGCGTCACGAGTGCCGCGGGCGTTTCAAACTCCATACTCGGTTCGTCCGCAAAACACCAGTATCCAAAGGGCTGCGCGACGAAAGCGAACAGGATCACGAGCACACCACATACACGCTGCGACGAACAGCACCTCTTGGCAAGCCGATTCACATGCCTCAGTCGATCCGCAGTGATCGTCCTTGTTCGCATTATTCGGGCTCCGCGACAGAGGGCGGCAGCGTCGTCGGCGGATTTGTATGAATCAACAGGTCGGCCGGCGGCTGGCCGATCGCCACATACAGCCCATATTGAGCCTGATTGTAGGTTGTAATCGTCTCCAGATAGTCAAGTTGTGTCCGCGACCGAAGTCGCACGCTGTCCAGCACTTCGATCGGACGGCCTTCGCCGGCTTTGGCTCGTCCTAAATCCTCGCGTAGACCTCGCTCACTCGCCTTGACCGCGCGTTGTCGGACGTTCAACTGTGCGGCACTGGATTGTGTACGAGCATACGCATCGGCTACTTCGGCACGGATTTGATTCAATGTCTGCGTGCGTTCCCAATCCGTCGCGGCCAGTCTTGCCGTGGCCGTCTTGATCAACGCACGATTCGCCAGACCTAAATTGCGGATTGACCAATACAACATGATGTCCGCGTCGGTTCGATTGCCGAAGTCGCCAAAGCGCGGGCTGCCGGTCGCGGCCGTGCTGACATCGCTGCCCCCTCCGAATGCACCATCGCTGAAATCGGCGATGAATTGCGGAGAAAAGAGCAACAGCTTGGCATTATCCAGCTGCAGCATGGCAGAATGCACTTCAGCCCGGCGTTCGGCGGTTTCCGGCCTCTGATAGAGAGCGATGGCGATCAATTCCGGCAAAGGAATCGGATCTGGAACAATCGATCGCGGCACGACCCAGCTTTCGCTGGACTGCAAGCGGACTGACGATTCCAGATTCAGGATTTGCCCCAGTCGTGCAGACGCTTCGATAATAGCGGCATCGGCGGCAAAAATGTCCGCGTCCCGCCGTCCTAATTCCGTCCTTGCACGCTCCGCGTCGGCGGGGCGGCCTTCTCCGGCCTTCTCAAACGCGGCCGTGATTCGAGCAACCTCTGCGGCATCCTCGCGAACCTGGACCGCGATCGCCCGCACCCCTTGCGCCCGAACTAGCTGGCAATAGGCGACTGCAATCTGCAGCAAGGTATTATTTGAGACGGTGACCGCCGCGGCACGCGATCGTTCTGACTGCTGGCGACTGACGAGGTAAGCAAAAGCCGCTTCGCCGACATTGAGATTGTATTGCAGACCGGGAAGATTGACCGAGCCGGACCCCACCGCATTGCCACCCGCACCGACATAGAGCGCACTGCGCTGAACCTCAATGATTTGACCACTCGACTGCTGCAGAGACCCCGTGTGCGAGTCCAAATTTGAGCCAAGATTCAGATCCGGAAGAGCTTGTGCCGCAGCCAGCTGCTGCCGGGCCGTCACGGCCAGAACGCGCTGCTGTGCTAACAAGACTTCCGGCGATTTCCACCCGGCCAACTGCAGTGCCGACGGCAAATCGATCGGAGTCACTGCGGCATCGAGCCCTAATCCAAAGTCATCGGGAGCCCCCAGTGGTGCGGCGAAGGTATTCGCAGCCTTGTGAGGAAACCTCCGCAAACCCGAGGTATCGGTTCGAATCACCGAATTCAACGTCGCCGTTTGTTCGGTCGAGGTGACGGAATTGGAATCGCTTGCGCCTTTCTGACGCACTGCCGCAGATATCGCATCCGTTTGAGCGTTGGCCGTGGTCCCCATGCTGGAACGACGAGAGGACACGGGGCGATCGGCTGAAATCGCACAATTTGTCACTGCCGACCAAATCGCGCACAACAGCAGACACGCAATCGGTGTGACGAGATCGCTCGATACGAGCGAGCGCCAACGCGCTTGTCCGACCCGCCGAATATCTGGGTGCGGCCCATCCATGAGGTTCATTTTTAATTTCTCTTCGCGACACCGCCGTCGGTAGTTCGCGATTAGTAGGAATCGTCATCCTGACGATCCATCGCCGCGGCGACATGACACAATTCCCACCGCTCCCAAAGGAGATCGGCAGAATCTGCCACTGTAGTCCGCTGTTCGCAATCGTTCCTCAACGTCGTTTCACATCGTCCTATGCCATCGAACCTGGACACAAAAAAGCGATGAATCGGACAACCCCGTTTCAATGACGTTCCGCTTTGAGCGTCAACGTGGTTTTTTCGGAACTGCTTATCAACGTTGTCGCAACCATTCGCAAAATGTTCCACCAATGTCAGTGGACTTTGGCCTCCAACAGAGAGAGCAACGCACGTAGAATTAATTCCCTATTTTGAAGCATTTGTGGGCGATCTGGCGCTGGTTAAGGTATTGTAATCGTCGGCTATGTTGACAACCCAACCAAAGCGACGACGATCCACATATCAATGTAGATCTGCTCTCTTTGTCATCGGATCTCTTCAACGAGGACTGGGTCTATGGACCGAACTTTCTTACGTCGCGTCGCAATTACGGTATTTGCCGTATTGATTTTTGGGGGCGGTCTTTTGGGTTGGCTTCAGCGTCCCCAACCCATGACGTTGGAAAGTCACGCCGAAGCGGCCCCCAGTGCGGCGTCGGCCGCGAACGAGAAATCCGGAGAGGTCAAGGTGGACTTCGTCAAGCCTCATTTAGGCGGAATGGATCGGACCTGCGTTGTGCCCGGATCGATTCACGCGTATGAAGCGGCGGAACTGTTTGCCAAAGTTTCGGGATATCTTCAGAAGCTGAACGTCGACATCGGCGACCGAGTCACTGCGGGGCAGGTATTGGCCGAGATTTATTCTCCCGAGCTTCATAGCGACGTCGACCGAGGTAAAGCGGCCGTGGAACGAGCTCAAGCTCAGGTCGGACAGATGAAAGCCCGCGTCGTGGCGGCTCAAGCGGATTATCACGCGGCACAAACCGGAATTGCCCGAGCGGAAGCCGGAGTCAAACGTGACAAAGCGGCGTTCAACTTTCGCGAACAACAATCCCGACGTTTCCGCGAACTGGCCAATGCGAAGTCGGTCGACGAGCGATTAGTCGACGAGAAGGAAGAACAACGCCTTGCCGCTCAAGCTGCAGTCGACGCCTCCGAAGCGACTCTGGCCGAGTCGCAAGCCATGGTCGCCTCGGCCGCGGCGAAAATCGAACAAGCTCGCGCGGACCTTGTGGACGCTCGAGCGGAAGTCGATGTCGCCAAAGCCAACCTGGCCAAGGCCGAAGTATTTGCCGGCTATACCAAAGTCACCGCCCCTTATGACGGTGTCATCACGTTGCGAGCGTTTCACCGGGGAGATTTCATACGCGGAGCTGATCAGAACGGCGTCCAACCGCTGTTAACGGTGGAACGAACGGACATCGTCCGATTGGTGGTATTTATTCCCGACGGCGATGTGCCCTTTACGAACCCAGGCGATGAAACGGTCACGGACATTGATGCCTTGCCCGGACATCGGTTCATGGGAAAAGTGTCGCGCATCGCGTTTTCGGAAGACAAGAAAAGCAAGACAATGCGCACCGAGATCGATCTGCCAAATGAAAAACAACTGTTGCGAAACGGGATGTACGGTCGTACGAAACTGATGCTGCAGACCGGCAATCCGCAGGCGTTCACGGTTCCCTCGTCGGCCCTCATGGGATCGACAAAAAATGGAAAGGGAACCTTGTTTGTCGTGAAAAATGGCAAGGCGACCAAAGTGTCGGTCACCGTCAGCGCCGACAACGGAGTTCTGGCGGAAATTATCGAGGGGTTGACCGCTAACGATCAGGTCATCGTTGGAAACAACAACTCCATCACCGAGGGGCAATCGGTGGAAACACACGAATTGACGTCCGCCGAGCCAACCAAACGGTGATCCTCAGGCCATGGCCAGTTTGCCCGCCTCCCCCCTTGGCTACCGGTCTCTCATTTTCAGAACGGCTCCCGTACCATGAATGGTCTGATTCGAGCGTCTCTCAAAAATCCTTATGCCGTCACGGTGATGTGTCTGTCAGTCATCGTGATCGGCGTGTTGACGCTGTTCCGAATCCCCATCGACATTCTACCGGTGTTTCTCTCGCCGGCCGTTCAAGTAATGACCTTCTACGGCGGGATGCCCGCCGAGGGAATTGAAAAAGATATTACCGGCCGAATCGAACGCTGGACCAACCAGGCCAATGGCGTCGCACGACAGGAATCACGATCACTGATCGGGGCGAGCATCGTCCGGAACTATTTTCAGGGTGATGCCGATCCCAATGGAGCGCTCACTCAGGTTAATTCGCTGGCGCTCGCTGCGATGCCTTCCATGCCGCCTGGAACATTGCCGCCCGTCGTTTTTCCTTACGATCCGACCAGTTCCACCCCGGTGTCGATCGTCGCCTTGAATAGTAAGACCCAAGGCGAGACCGCGCTGTTCGATACTGGACGCTATGAAGTGCGTCCGATGATCATGAGTAACCCCGGTGCCATCGCACCGATCGTGTACGGCGGAAAAGTTCGTGCCGTGATGTTGTATCTCGACCGGATCCGCATGGAAGCGCGCGGCCTTTCGCCCGTCGATGTCATGAAAGCCACGGACCAATTCAATATCTTTTTGCCGACAGGCAGCGTCAAAGTCGGTGAAACAGATTACGCCATCGATTCCAACTCGATGATCGAAGTGGTCGATCGAATGGGTGCGATGCCGCTGAAAGCCGAATCGGGAAATGTCAGCTATATCCGGGATGTCGCGACGCCGAAAGATTCCTCGTTCATTCAGACAAACATTGTGCGCGTCGATGGCCGTCGACAAGTCTATATCCCCGTCTTCCGACAAACGGGGGCCAGCACTCTGACCGTCGTCGACACATTGAAAAGCTCGTTGAAATCAATGCAAGAGCGACTTAGCCGTCCCGGTATCGATCTGCAAGTCGTCATGGACCAGTCGGTTTACGTCCGCAGCTCGATCGCCGCGCTGGTCCAGGAAGGGTTGCTCGGCGCCGTGCTCTGTTCGCTGGTGATCCTGATTTTTCTTGGCCAATGGCGAATGACCTTGATCGCTATCCTGACACTCCCGCTGTCTGTGCTGGGAGCCATCGTTTGCCTGTATGTCACAGGTAATACGATTAACGTGATGACGCTGGCCGGACTGGCATTGGCAATCGGCCCCATGGTCGACAGCGCCATTATTTGCCTCGAAAATACCCACCGTCATTTGGGAATGGGAGCCACTCCCGAAGAGGCCGCGTATCTCGGTGCGAGCGAAGTCGCGTTACCAGAACTCGTCTCGACGTTGTGTACATTCCTCGTGCTGGCACCGTTGGCCCTCATGCCGGGGATGGGGGCCTTTCTGTTCCGACCGATGGCTCTGGCGGTGGCATTCGCCATGATCAGTGCCTACCTGCTATCGCGAACCCTGGTCCCTTCGTTCAGCGCGTTACTATTGTCGTCACATGGCCATGCTGATGACGCTGCAAAACCAAAAGGCACGCTCAGCCGCCTATTCGCACGCTGGGAAGCGTTCATCGACAGTGGGATTGCCCAGTATGTTCGGGGCCTCAATTTCGTGCTGCGACATCGAATCCAAACGGTCGCAGTCGGGGTCGTGATGCTGGTCACGGTTCTGCTCTGTTACGGCGGGATCCTGCGGAAAGAATTCTTCCCCGCCGTCGATTCCGGCGCGTTCGAAATGGTCATGCGCGGTCCAAGCGGATTGCGCATTGAGAAGACGGAAGAGTACGTGGGCGAAGCGGAGACGATGATCCGCAAGGTGATCGACGAACACGACCTGCAAATGATCATTTCCGAAATCGGCGTCGTTCCCGACTGGTCTGCCGCATTTACTCCCAATGCCGGCCCCATGGATGCCGTTCTGAAGGTGCAACTGAGCCCGCATCGAGTGCATACCGCCGAACACTACATTGCGAAAATTCGAGCGGAAGTCGCCAAAGAAGAACGATTTTCACAATTTGAATTTGGTTTTGATTCCGGCGGCATGATCCGTAGCGCCCTGAACGAAGGCAAATCAAATCCGATCCGAATACGCGTCATCGGAAAGCAACAGAAGGTCGCCTACGAAATCGCCACGGCAATCAAGAAGGAAATCACGAAGATCGATGGCGTGGTGGATGCTCGAATCTTGCAGCGGCTGAACTATCCGCAATTCGTCATCACGGTCGATCGAGAAAAATCAGCCGACCTGGGACTGACGCAAGAAGAAGTCATGCGCAATGTGGTGGCCGCGGCCAATAGCAGCATTTCGTTCAATAAGCGCAACTTCTGGATCGATCCGATCAGCTACAACCAGTACTTCGTCGGTGTGATGTATCCCGAGCAAGACTTCAAAACGATGGAAGATCTGCTGGACATTCCGTTGACAGGTGCCGGTCAACAGACACCGATTCTCTTGCGTTCACTGGCGACGATTTCGCGAACGACGGTCCCGACCGAAGCCACTCACGTCAATCTTCAACCTTCAATTGACCTCGTGATGTCCGTCGCCGGTCGCGATCTCGGTCACGTGGCCGCGGACGTTCATCGAGCCGTCGCTCAATTCGGGGTGCCCGACGGGACAGACACCTGGAAGCCGTATGATCCGAAACTGGCCGACAAGATTCTCTTAAAAGGGTCAAAGATTGTCTTGAGCGGCGAATATTCACGAATGCAGGACACCTTCACCAACCTCGGCACCGGACTGATTCTGGCGTCGCTACTCATGTACTTCCTGATGGTGGCTTTGGACAAATCCTGGATGGTCCCACTGACCGTGATGCTCACCGTGCCGTTGGCCCTGATCGGGATCATTCCCTTCCTATACCACACCGGCACAGCGCTGAACGTGCAAAGCCTGCTGGGCATCATCTTCATCGTGGGAATCAAGGTCGCCAACACGGTGTTGATGACGGATTATGCTCAGGAAATTCGTTGGCACGAAGGACTGAATCCTACGGAGGCCATTCGTAAGGCCGCCTCGGTCCGTGTCCGACCGGTGACAATGACGGCGTTAGCCGCCTTTTTTGCCATGATTCCCGCCGCATTGGCGATCGAACATGGTAGCGAAGCCAACGCCCCGCTGGCCCGAGCCATTCTCGGCGGATTGCTCGCCGGCGAACCGGCCACGCTGTTCGTTCTGCCTTGCCTCTATTCGCTGATGGTCAAGGACCGACCCGGAAAAACGCTCGCCCATGCCGATGCGAATCATCCCGCATCCGATGCCCCGGCTCATCATTGACGCGGACGACGATCCGAAACAGTGCGATTGGTGCCGTCAGAAAGCGATCAGCAATCAAAGGATCAGCATGGCGTCGCCGTAGCTGAAAAAGCGATAGCGTTCGGCGACCGCCTCGCGATAGGCATCCAGCACGAAGTCGAGCTCACTGAACGCCGCCACCAGCATCAAGAGCGTCGACTTCGGAAGATGAAAATTCGTCAACAGCACATCGGCCGACTGAAACTCGTAGGGAGGGCGAACGAAGAGGTTGGTCTCGCCGCGCCATTCCCGAAACTCCTGGGGTAATGCTGCAGGCGTATGCTTCGTCACTGATTCCAATGTGCGAAGGCTGGTTGTTCCCACAGCAACAATCCGCCCCCCGGCCGCCCGAGTCGCCGAAAGCGTCGCGGCCGTCGCGGCAGACAGTTCGCACCATTCGGAATGCATTTGATGTTCAGACAGATGCTCGACGGAAACCGGACGAAACGTACCAATCCCGACATGCAGCGTCACTTCTGTTCGAGAGATGCCTCGCCGCTGGCAGGCTTCGAGCAATTCGGGAGTAAAATGCAGTCCGGCGGTCGGAGCCGCCACCGAACCAGGATGCTTGGCGAACGTGGTCTGGTAACGTTCCCAATCGGTCGCGGTCGCCTGCTTGCGATCCATATAGGGAGGCAACGGAACTGTGCCAAAGCTTCGCAGCAGATCCAACACATGCTCTGATCGCATCGGCGCAAATTGGCAGACTCCTCCGGCCTCCTTCGCGATCAATTTCAACTCCAGCGATTCGCCGGCCTCATTGGTGAGCGTGACCGTTTCATCGAGTCGAAGGTACCCGCGGGTTTGACCGATCAACCGCCATAGGCCTTCGGGGGTGGAACTGAGATAAAGCCCCTCCCATTTTCCTCTGGTGGCCGTGCGAACGCCGAACAATCGCGCGGGAAGAACACGACTGTTGTTGAGTACCAGGCAATCTTGTTTCCTGAGAAGTTCGGGCAAGTCGCGAATCGTTCGATGAGTGATTGATCCCTCACGACGATCGAGCACCATCAACCGCGAGGCGTCTCGTTCAGCCAGAGGTTCCTTCGCGATCAAATCGTCCGGTAACAGATAGTCGTAGGTGGAAAGCAGGTCGTATCGAGACATCACATCACAAGTTTCGCATCAAGCGGCCGAAGATTTCATGACTTTGGCACATCGCGGCAAATGCACGCGGAACGTGCTGCCGCAACCGGGGCCTTCACTGGTCGCTTCGATGCGTCCACCGTGGTCACCAACGATTCGATGAGTGATCGACAATCCCAGCCCCGTCCCCTTACCGTTAAGTTTGTCGGTAAAGAAGGGCTCGTACAAGTTCTCGATGACCGCCTGGGTCATTCCGCAACCATCATCTTGAACGCTCAGGACGACTTCGTCGACAAGTTCTTCGATCTTAATCGTCAGTGTTCCGGTTTTGCTCATCGCTTCAAAGCCGTTGGCCACCAAATTCAATACCACCTGTTTCATCTCGGCAGCACTGACATCGACGGGGTGCGCTTCGCTGCGGTCGAAGACGATCTTCCGACCGTCAAATTTGTTCATGTGAGCCACCATTTCGAGCACTTCAGTGACAATCTTCGTCAGATCCTGACGCGACTTGGGACCATTCGTGCCGCGAGCGAAATCGAGAACCCGTGAAGTGATTTGCTGGCATCGAGTCGACTCACGTTCGATCATCGCCATATAAGTCGCCAGTAAATCGCGATCGTCGGCAGGCAATTCATGACCCAAGGAACCTTCTCGCAACCGATCGGTCAACGATTCCGCCGCATTGGCAATCGCTTGCAGTGGGTTGTTGATTTCGTGGGCAATGCCCGACGCAAACACACCAATCCCGGCCAGCCGTTCGCTCCTCAAAATCTGACGACTGCGGACTTCGACTTCCTGATCCAACTTAGCCTTATCGGTTTGAAATCGTTCGGTCATTTTATTGAACATCTCACCCAGTTCGGCCATCTCGTCTTTTCCACGCAGCTTCAAACGGTAGGTGTAATCGCCGTTAGCCACGCGAGAAGCCGCCTCATGCAATTGCCGGATGGGGATCAGAATCCAGTGATAACCACAATAGATCAGGCTGAAGAACAGGACCACGACGATCAGCGTGGGAACTCCGATCAGCCACAGTTGCCACGAGATCGCATCTTTGGAATCTTTGAGTGCCGAATCGATCACGCTGTCCGAGGCGGGAATCTGCTGCACAAGCGCCTGCAAATCAGCAACGTCGTGAACCATTTTGTCGAGCACCAGCCGGATTTGCTCGGCCTCTTTTTTTTCCTGCTCCGGATTGTTCTGAGCCTGTTCCAATTCCTTTCGACGCTGTTCAGAATCTTTGATTCTCTGACGCCGCTTGTCGAGTAAATCCAGTCGGAACCTGATCCGTTCCAGCTTGCTTTGCTTCATCTGGTTCAGATTGTCGACCACCGCCAGCAGACTTTTATCGAGGCGATTGTAGAACTCTTGGAACTCTGACGTGACCGCGTTTCGGTGTTTGTCCCATAGCTCGTCGTCCAGAAAGATTTCCAGGTCACCAGTGGATTTTTCAAACGGGTTGACGTCGTTGCCCTTGATGGGCGTGTGTACCAACGCTTCGTTCAACCGCCCGATGGCAGACGCCAAATCGTCTCGTCGTGGCTCGTCGTCCCGGCAATGACGCATATGATTCAAGAGATGTCGGTGACCGTACAGCACCGTCAGTCCAGCGAAGGACAACAGCACCACCATGGCAAATACCAGGGCCAGTACGATCACCAGCTTCCGCCGAATGGAGCGCGTGAGAATCAACTCAACTTCCTTGTCCGCCACGTCCACCGAAGTGAGCGTAACCAATTCCCCCCCGATCGCAGCCAGCACGATTCAACCCGTGCCAGACGTGAACGTTACAAGCAATTTGATTTTCGCTCAACCTCGACCGGTCAATTTCACTAGAGGAATCTCTGCACGGCGTGTAGCCTTTTCGCATCGACGAGATTGTTGCACCGTAGTCACAGACAAACAGGAGTGTCGTTCATGGTGATTCGCAGGATGTTCGCGTTGCTGGCGATCGTGGGATTCGGGCTGAATCTGACGGATGCCGCTGAGCCGACCAAAATCGGTTCCGTGGAAGGATTGACCGAGTATCAGCTCGAAAACGGCCTGAAAGTCGTCATCTTTCCCGAGCCATCCAAGGCGAAAATCACCGTCAATATGACAGTGCTGGTCGGTTCTCGACACGAGGGTTACGGCGAAGCCGGAATGGCGCATCTGCTCGAGCACATGCTCTTCAAGCCGACGGCGACTCACGCACGGCCGGACCAGGAACTGGAAGCCCGCGGCGCCAAATACAACGGCACGACCTGGGTTGACCGGACCAACTATTACGAAACGCTGCCCGCCACCGACGAAAACCTGGAATGGGCCATCGCCTGGGAAGCCGATCGACTGGTGAACTGCCCCATCAAAGCAGAAGACCTGGCCAGCGAAATGACCGTCGTTCGTAACGAGTTTGAAATGGGCGAAAACAATGCGGCAGGCGTCCTGGAACAGCGAATGTTCGCCACCGCCTACGAGTGGCACAACTACGGCAAATCCACCATCGGCAACCGAGCCGATATCGAACGAGTGCCGGTCGACAGCCTGCGAGCGTTCTACAAGAAGTTCTATCGTCCCGACAACGTGGTCCTGTTCGTCGGTGGCCGACTGGACGAAGCGAAGTCACTCGAACTCGCGCAAAAGTACTTCGGCCCATTGAAACGCCCCGAAGAGCCGATTCGCTCAACGTATACCGAGGAACCCGCTCAGGACGGCGAACGACTGGTCACGCTGCGACGAGTCGGAAATATCGCGGTAGCGGGAGTCGTCTATCACATTCCTGCAGCCTCGGACGACGAGTTCGCCGCGTGTGCCATTCTGGAAGCGACGCTGACCGCCGACAAGACGGGTCGTTTGTACAAGTCGTTGGTCGAACGCCGCCGTGCCGCCAAAGTACAAGGGATGGCCTACGCCTGGCATGACCCCAGCGCGATCTTTATTACGGCCGAAGTTGTTCCAGGGAACGAACCCAATGCGGTCGTCGAAGGGATGCTCGATACGATTGAAGAAGTGGTCAATAGTGGAATCACTGAGGCGGAAGTTGCTCGGGCGAAGTTGCAGTTCCGCAAACACATTGATCAGCTTTCCGCCGATACGCCCAAGCTGCTGGTGGAACTGGCCGAATCCGCGGCCGCCGGTGACTGGCGATTGTTCTTTCTCGGTCGCGACCGTTTCGAAAAGGTCACGGCCGACGATGTGAATCGTGTGGCGAAGAAATATCTACAGACCAGCAACCGAACCGTAGGCATCTACCTTCCCACCGAGCAGCCTCAGCGGACACCCGTCGCCGCACCGCCCGACGTTGCGGCACTCGTGAAAGATTACACCGGACGCAAGGAAAGCACGGCGGTCGAGGCATTCGACGCCTCTCCAGCGGCCATTGAAGCCCGCGTGAAACGATCCTCGATTGACGGCGTGAAAGTGGCTTTGCTGCCCAAGAAAACACGCGGCGGAACGGTATCACTGCAACTGCGTTTGCGATACGGCACGGCCGAATCCTTGTTTGGAACGTCGCAAGCCTGCGATTTCTTGCCAGCCTTGATGGCTCGCGCCACCAAGCAACTGACCAGCGAACAATTGGCGGACAAACTGGACGAACTTCAAACCACTCTGGGAGCCGCCGGTGGAGCGGGCGAAGTCACTTTTGTCGTTCAATCCAAACGAGAAAATCTGATTGCCGCCATCGATGTCCTGCGACAGGTGCTTCGCGAACCGGCGCTGCAGGATTCGGAATTTGAGCTGATCAAACAAGCTCGCGCCGCCGCACTCGAAGAGAAAACTAAGGAACCTGTTGCACTCGCGCCACGCCTGGTCTCGCAGAAACTCAGCCCTTATCCCGTCGGTGATGTTCGTTACCAGCCCAACCTGGCTGACGAATTGAAGTTGGTCCAACAACTTGAAGTTGCCGCCGTCAAGAAGATCTACGACGAATTCCTGTCGGCCCAGGCAGGTGACCTGGTGCTGGTGGGAGATTTCGACGAAGAAGCTGTTCTCAAAGCCTTCAAGGCGACACTGGCTGACTGGCGATCGAAAAAGCCGTACGAACGCATTGCGAAAAAGGCCGACCAGATGCCGAAGCCGGAAACGGTTCGCATCATCACGCCCGACAAAGCCAACGCCATGTATTTCGCCGGCCTGCTGCTGGCGCTACGCGATGATGATGCGGACTACCCCGCTTTGATCGTCGGCAATGAGATTCTGGGTGGAAGCGGATTCGCGTCACGCTTGATGAGCCGCATTCGTGAGAAAGAAGGCTTGTCCTATGGCGTGGCATCGATGTTCCATGCCAGCGCCCTGGATCGACGGGGAACGCTGTCGGTCTACGCCATCTGCAATCCCGCCAATGCCGACAAGGTGGTGGCTCTGACAAAAGAAGAAATCGACCTGCTGCTCAAGGAAGGCATCAGCCAGGAAGAACTGGCCGATTCACAGGAAGGCTGGATCAAGAGTCAGGAGGCGGATCGGGGTGACGACGCTAAGTTGACTTCGATTCTGGCCAATGCCCTGTTCGTCGGACGAACTTTGGATCACCAGGCGAAACTCGAAGCGAAAATCCGCTCCCTGAAACGCGAAGACGTGGTGACCGCCCTGCGTAAGCATCTTGACGCCAGCAAGCTGGTCAACGCGGTCGCGGGCGACCTGAAACCGTGATTGTGACGCGGTTGCCACTCGATCAATCGACGCGACCGTGACACGCACAGTGGCGTGTCACGGTACTTGTTCTTTTCCCCTTCTTTACGGCATCGGTGTCGGCGGCAGAGGCACTGCGGGCGTTGTTCTAGCAGGAACCGGACTAATCGTCGTGGTCGCCGGCGCCGGGCTTGGCGTCGGATCGGGTTGATCTTGTGTCGTGAACAAGCCCATTCCGTTATTCGACGGCTTGAACTTGTAACGCCCCGAAGACAACGTGTACTTCATCGATTGCCCGCTACCGGCATTCACGTCCACCGTCCAAATTCGGTCATTCCGAAAACGCTGGACCGTTCCGGGTTTCATCGCATAAGCGACACCATTCAGGGAATACAAAACTTCCTGAGTGTTGGTAGGAGGGCTGAAAATCACCACTTCGCCACCGTCAACTACCGCCTGAGGATTCGAAGACAGGATCTGCGGAGTCGTCAGCACCGGCGAGCTTCCAGAGTAAATCGAATTCGCATAAACCGGTTGGCTGTAAACCGGATTGGGATAAACCGGCTGAGAGTAATTGGTGTAATACGGGCCGCCGCCATATCCGTAACCATATCCGTAACCGTATCCGGGATATCCATACGCACCGTAAGAGCCATATCCGTATCCCGGGTAGCCATATCCGTAACCGTATCCCGGGTACCCATAGTACCCGCCGTATCCTCCGTACCCGCCATAGCCATAGCCACCGTAGCCTAAGCCGTAACCCAATCCGTAGCCCAAACCGTAGCCGCCCAACCCGTAACCGCCATAACCGCCATAGCCACCATATCCGCCGTAACCACCGTAGTGGCCGCCGTATCCTCCGTAATGCCCGCCATAGCCACCACCGCCGCCGTAATGGCCTCCACCACCTCCGTGGCCGCCGCCACCATGACCACCACCGCCATGCGCAAACGCCACACCGCTTGTCGCGACACCAGCGATGCACGCCAAGACCAGCGCCCATTTCGCTGACACACAGTAAGACATGATTGTTCCCCTTATTTCCAGGTGCCTGCGACGCTGCCGGGGCCGATCCACTCCATTCGATGACCCAAACGGAATCACCGCGACTCAGACATTTCCTTCGTTCCGTCCACGTAACCCACTGTATAGCGGTCCTGGAGGCGGGACAAGCGCCTGTTTTTGATTATGTCAATAGCGTTATCTGAAACCACCGTCAGAGGTTGCGTGCCTTTCGAAAACGACAGCTCGAATCAAAGAGGCTGGCACGACTGCTCAGAATCAGTTCGAGAGACCGCGTGGCGACTCCGGTAGCTACCGGGCGGCAACACGGCCCGGGCAATTGGCTATTCCGAGCGAATCTCAAGCGCAACGACGCCAAACAACCCACCAGAAATCGCAGGATCAAGGTTTGGGTCGAAGGTGATCTCGACGGACAGTTCGTTAAACGGCTTCATCAACGTCGAGATCTCAAATTCCACGGCGTCACCGACTGCGGCGAATTGTCCGACGGAGAGACCATTCAGGCCGACTTCGCCCGTTCCGCGGGATTCGGTGAAGACGATCATGACCCGTTCGTGCGGTTCCAGGTTCGTCGGCCGATGAAACTTCCGCCGAAATTGCACCGTCCCCCCGGCCAGGCCAAAGATCGCCTGCCATTCCCGCGGCATGGCGACCGTTCCCGATTCCGGAAGAGCGCGCGACAGATCGTCACCCCTTCGTCGCCAGGTAAAGTCCCACGGCCCTCGCAGGTTGATCCGATGTGATGGCATATGAGACTTCGAGATCAGGGACAACCGATGCTCTCAAATCACTTAGCGGTCGTAGCCCGCCCCGGCTGATTCAAGCCCAGGGCACCGACCAGTGCGGCGACCTTTGACCGTTCCGATTCATCCACGTCGCGGAACGGAGGGGCAACTCGTCCGGAGCAGACGCCAGCCGCTTCCAAAGCGGTTTTCAAGCCGCGCAGATAGCCTGCCGCCCCCTGGCCAAGCTGATTATAGATTTCGCCAAATCGGACGAGTTCCGCTTGCAGGCGGTCGATTTCTTTTTGATCGTTACGATCAGCCGCTTGAAACAGCGAAACAAACAGACGCGGGTGAAGATTCGCCCCGCCGTTGACCCCGCCGTCTCCCCCCATTCGCACCGATTCGGCCATCAGATGTTCGGGACCAATCAGGATCGTCCAATCAGGACGGGCGCTGCGCAGTTTCAGCACTTCGCGATAGGCGTCGATATCGCCCGAACTGTCCTTGTACCCACAGATATTCTTGTGACGCGACAGTTGCTCGATCGTTTCAATCGTCAGCGACAGTTTCACGCACGACGGCATATTGTAGACAAACATCGGCAGCACCGATTTATCGGCCACATCCACCAGAAAATCGCGAACGTCGGATTGGCTCACTGCGAAGTAATAAGGCGGAGCGGCGACAACAGCGCTGGCCCCTGCGCCCTTCGCAAATTCAGCCAGTTCCAATGCTTCTTCCACCGACGTGTCAGTGATCCCGACCAACACAGGAACCCGCCCGGCAACGACTTCGCAGGTTCGTTCGACCAGTTCATATCGCAGCCGGTAACTCAAGCTCGGGCCTTCGCCCGTCGTGCCGAGCACAAACAATCCTGCAATGCCAGCCTTGATTTGGTGCTCGACCAGACGATCCAACCCCTTCAGGTCCAATTCATCCCGGCCGATTAAGGGCGTGACCATCGGCGGAACAATGCCACGAAGCGGTTTTTGGAACAAAGTCATCGCATTAAACTCCAGGGAAGATCAGGAAATATATGGTGCCGAAGTCGAGCAGACCCAGCAGGTTGTAACAGTCAAATTCGGCGGACCGAACGTTAAGTCAGCAAGTTTTTCAGTTTATCGACAGTCGTTCAGTCCAACGTCGCCGGTTCTTGATAGGCGTCAAGATTCCCTTCGGTTCCAATCCGAACAGCACGACTTTGCGGGGGCGAAAATCGGCTGGTCATCAATCCAACCAGCAAAATCGTCAAGGTCCCGATGACAAGAATCAGGTTGTCATGAAACGGGCTGACCATCCAACCTAAATTATTCGCCGCCGCCTGTTTCTGCCACGCCGGCGAAAAAGTCATCCAGAAAATCACAAGCACGCCCGCGATCACGCCCAGCCCGGCATGGAACGATGTGGCGCGTCGAGAAAGCATTCCCAATAAAAACAATCCCAGGACACCGCCGCTGAGGATTCCCACCAGCTTCCACCACAAATCGAGAGCTCGCGAATCCACCTGCGTGAGCGCCAGCGCGACCAGGATGCTCAAGGCTCCCATCACAAAGGTCGAGATGTGCAGGACCATCATCGATTCGCGTTCGCTGGCTTTCGGCCGAACGTAGCGGCGATGAATGTCACAAAGATAAAGCGTCGCACAACAGTTCAAATTAGAATCCATGGCGGCCGAAAAGACGGCAGCCAGAACCAGCCCCATCACACCCGGTGGTAATTCGGTCCCAATGAAAAATGGCAAGACGGCTTCGGCTTTCGTTCCCTCGGGAATCGTCCCCGGTCGTTGTCCATACAGGACATACAACCCGGTTCCAATCAGGAAGAACGCAGCGCTTAAGGGGATGAAGCACAGGCCACCCATCCAGACGCTGCGACCGGCGTCAGCATCCGATTTGGCCGTGACATAGCGTTGAATATAGGCCTGATCGACACCAAAGTTTTGCAGGTGCGTCACCATGCCCATCACCAACACGACCCAGAACGTCGACTGCGAAACGCTGAAGCCGACATCGCCCAGGCTGAACTTATTGTTGGCGATGGCCACGCGGAACATCTCGCCCGCGCCACCCTTGATTTCCAGCACCACGGCGATCAGACAGATTCCGACCCCGCCCACCAGCACCAGTGATTGCACCACGCCTGTCCAAATGACCCCTTCGGTCCCACCGAACAGGGGATAAAGAGTGATCGCGATTCCACTGACAATGATGATGGTCCAAACGTCGAGTCCCACCAGCGGCTGGAACGCCAGCGCCAACATGTAAAGGATCATTCCCAGTCGGGCAAACTGCGTGAGCAAAAAGCAAATCACGCTGTAGGTTCGAGCCCACGCGCCGAATCGTGCTTCGAAATGCTCGTAGGCCGACACATGGCCGCTCAGCCGGTAAAACGGCACGAAGTATTTGACAGAAATCCACGTGGCCAGCGGCATCGACAGGGCGAAAATAAACGGATTCCAATTGCCCGAATAGGCTTTGCCGGGGTTCGCCATGAAGCTGATACTGCTGATGTACGAACCGAAAATCGACATGCCCACGGCCCAGCCGGGAATCGATCGTCCGGCCGACATGTACTGCTCGGACGAATTGCTTCGCCAGGCGAACCAGCAACCAAAGCCAACGACGCCGACGAGGTAAAGAGCCAGAACCGCGACGTCAAGTGTATGTCCAGAAAGCATTATGAATGTCTGTCGACTTTCTCACGAAGTTGATCATGGATGGCGAAGGAAGCGTTTGATCCAAAAAAAATAAAATACCGAAAATGTTTTTGTTTTGATATGAAAGGCCTGATTTTACGTGATGGAGCCTTCCTAAACCGAAACAGGGCCGGCGAAATCGCAGATTTGTCGCTCCGATTCCGGCCGAATCGAGGTTCGTGGATTGCACTCTCTTGCCAACGCGTTGAGAATGGTGTGTCTGGCGTAGGAAATCGCTCAGCCAAAAGTTGTTAACCCGCATCCGCATTCGAGTTCGAGGAACCGACAGGCATGTCCAAACGGATGATCGGCCCCTTCGAAGTGGGGGACCGCATCGGCGTGGGAGGAATGGGGATCGTCTACCGGGCGATCTACACGAAGAACGGAGCGCGTGTCGCTCTGAAGATCCTGTCTCCGGACGTGTCTGATTCCGAATCCCTGCAGCGACGATTCGAGCGCGAAATCTCGATCCTGAAGAAGCTGCAGCATCCCCACATCGTCCGCTACTACGGCGGCGGCAAGTTTGGTTCGCAACGCTTCTACGCGATGGAGCTGGTCGAAGGAGGATCGGTCGAAGCGTACCTGTCCAAAAAAAAGCGGCTGCCGTGGGAAGAGGCGCTCGACATCACGATGCAGGTGGCGAAAGCGCTTGAGCACGCCCACGAAGCCGGAGTGATTCACCGCGACCTGAAACCGGCCAACCTGCTGATGACTTCGGAAAACGTCATCAAGCTGACCGATTTCGGTATCGCCCGCGACACCACCGCCACGGCGCTGACCGCTGCTGGCAAGACGGTCGGCACCTACGCCTATATGGCGCCCGAACAGATTCGCGGCAAACCGCCCGTCGATAAGAAGACCGACCTGTATGCCATGGGCTGCGTCCTGTTTGAAATGATCGCTGGCGAAACGCCCTTCACCAGCGAAAATCAGGGCGAGATGCTAATGCAGCATCTGCAGGAAGAACCTCCGCGAATCACCTCACTCGTTCCTGAATGTCCGATTTTTCTCGAAGAGTTGATTTTCAAGCTGCTGGAAAAGGATCCGGAAGACCGCGTCTATGATGCGCTGGCTTTGCAGGCCGAAGTCGACGAGGTTCGCACCAAAGTGACCGAACAACGCAGCGTCGCGGCACAAACCATGTCCTCCGGAACGACACTGGGCCGAACCCAGTCGGCGACCGAATTGAAATCGATTCTGAACAGGAAAAAGAAGAAGAAAAAACGCGACAACAGTCCCTTTTACGAACGCGCCTGGTTCCTCGGTTTATGTCTGCTACTCTTGGTCGGATCGGTCGCCTGGAGCCTGCTTCCCGAAGGGGAAGCAAAGTTGATGGAACGGGCCGAGAAGCTGGTGAATTCGGAATACATCCTGGATTGGCGAGATGCCAAGGAGAAGTATCTCAACCCGCTCTTGGCCAAGTTTCCCAAAGGACGTTATGCCGAAAAAGCCGAGCAGTTGATCATCGATCTCGACAAGAAGATTGTCGACAAGGAGATGCACAGCACCAAGCGCGTCAAGAACGGCCCCGAAAACGAAGCCGAAAAACAAATGCTCGCGGCCGAACACTTCCTCAAATTCGGCGACCGCATTACCGCTCTGAAAAAATACCGCAGTATCACACGGCTCTTTAAAGACCAGGAGAAGTTCCAAATCTATGTCCTGCTGGCGCAAGACCAGGTGGATGCCATCATCCGCAGCGGCGGGGCGGACGAAGACTATGTGGCGTACCTCAACAAGAAACTGAAAGAAGCCGATTCGCTGTTCAAAAAGGGCAAAGTGACCGAAGCGGAAGATATTTGGCGCGGCGTAAAGGAACTTTACCGCGACAATGAAGAGGTCCGCCCATTGGTTCAGTACGCATCGAAGCGAATGGAACGCGAAGACCCTGGCCTGCCGCCATGGCTCGACGCCGAAGAACTCAAGGAACCGGAGTAACGGCCACATTGCCATGAATTCCTCGAATTCGATTCAAATCATGTTTCCGCGAACCAGTCTCTGTTTGCTCCTGCTCCTCACGCTGCCCATCGGGGAGTCGATGGGCGACGATGGACTGAATTTCAATCGAGATATTCGTCCGATTCTGTCGGACAAATGTTTCGCCTGTCATGGACTGGACAAACTCGCGCGCAAAGCCGATTTGCGTCTTGATCAACGCGAGAACGCCATCGCCAGAAAGGCGATCGTTCCCGGACAACCCGACAAGAGCGAACTAATCGAGCGGATCTTCTCCGCGGATGAGGAAACGGTGATGCCGCCGTCCAAGTCCAATAAAGCACTGACGGCCGACCAAAAAGAGTTGCTGCGGAAGTGGATTGCGGAAGGAGCGGAATATCATCCGCATTGGTCATTCATTCCTGTGCCCGAGAAAGTTTCGGTGCCGCGTCCCGCCGATCCTTCGCATTGGGTCCGCTCGCCCATCGATGCCTTCGTACTCAATCGATTACAGAAGGAGCACCTCCAGCCGGCGGCCGAAGCAACTCGGGAAAAATGGTTGCGTCGCGTCAGTTTCGACCTGACTGGTTTGCCACCATCGTTGGCCGATCTGGACCTTTTCTTATCAGACACGTCCACCAATGCGTATGAATCGGCCGTCGATCGGCTCCTCAAATCTCCGGCATTTGGCGAGCGGATGGCCAATGAATGGCTGGATGCCGCGCGGTATGCCGACACCTTCGGTTATCAGGCCGATCGCGACACACATGTCTGGCCGTGGCGAGACTGGGTCATCCGGGCCTTCAACGACAACCTTTCGTACGACCAGTTCATCCTGTGGCAAACCGCGGGGGATTTATTGCCCAATGCGACTCGCGATCAGCAACTGGCCACGGCCTTCAATCGGCTGCATCGCCAGACCAACGAAGGCGGCAGTATCGAAGAAGAATTCCGTCAGGCCTATATCGCAGATCGGGTTGTCACCAACGGAACCGCTTTCCTGGCAATGACCTTTGAATGCTGCCGTTGTCACGATCACAAATACGATCCGATCACGCAGGCCGATTTCTACAAGTTGTCCGCGTTTTTCTCGAATATCGACGAGCACGGTCTCTATTCGCACTTCACAGAAACGGCCCCCACGCCAGCCATGCTGCTGTACGATGGCGATCAGCAAACTCGGCATGCGGAACTGCTCGAGAAGATTCGACAGAAACGGCGAGACCTGCAACGCATTCGTGGCGAAGCTCGCGAGCGATTCGCGATGCAATCCCTTTCGCAGTCGGAAATCACCGATGCCGCCACGCTGTCGAATGCATTAAGCACAATTCCAACGACGCTGGTCGAACCCAAGCTGCACCTCACGTTTGATGACGCCAAAGTCGGCGGCGAAAACAAACTTGTTCCCGGGATTTCAGGCCAAGCGATCGAGTTCGGCGGGGATGACGCGTTCGCCTGCGCGGGATCGGGCCAGTACGGCCGGAACAGTGCCTTCACCGTTTCGCTGTGGCTCAGACCGATCGAAAACAAACCGCGAATTGCCATTCTGCATCAGTGCGTCGCGGCCGAGGATGCGTCGTATCGAGGCTATTCGCTGATTCTCGACAACGGCCATCTGCAGTTTTCCTTGATCCACTTTTGGCCCGGCAACGCGATCCAGGTTCAGTCACTGAACACGATTCCCGTCAATGAATGGACGCACGTGGCCGTGTCTTATGATGGCAGCAGCGAAGCGGCCGGGGTTCGCCTGTTCGTCAACGGTGCCGCAGCCGATGTCGCAGTCGTTCGCGATCATCTGACCCGCGACATTCGCTATCGAAAGGAATGGGGCGACTCCAGTTCGGGCGGCGTCGAAATGTCGCTCGGAGCCCGCTTTCGTGACATCGGATTCCGCCAAGGTGCGATCGACGAATTATTCGTCTATGACCAAAGGTTGTCGCCACTTGAGATTGCCTCGATTCGCCTGCAGCAAAATCCCCCCTCGACCGACGCGGTTCCTCGCGAACTTCGGTTCTCGGCGGAGGATCGGTTCGAGCATTACCTGTTGCGACAAGACGCCGCCTATCGTGCGGTACTCGAGGAAATTCAATCGCTGCGCAATGACGAAAACGAACTCGTCACACAGGTTCGTCAGATCATGGTAATGAACGAGACTGACCATCCGCGTCCGACTCACATTTTGAAACGCGGGGCCTACGATTCGCCCTCCGATTTGGTCACCGCCGATACGCCCGCCAGCCTGTTACCCTTTCCCGCCGCCTATCCGCGAAACCGACTGGGATTGGCGAAATGGATGACGGATAGTCAAAATCCGCTGACCAGCCGCGTGGCAGTCAATCGCTGCTGGAGCCTCTTTTTCGGCCGTGGACTGGTTGCGTCCGTCGAGGATTTCGGCGGCCAGGGACAGCTGCCATCACACCCCGAACTGCTCGACTGGCTGGCGCGCGATTTCATGGACGGTGGCTGGAACGTGAAACAGTTCTGTAAGCAGATTGTTTTGTCGTCCACTTACCGACAATCGACAGTCCCTCGCGATGCCAAATCGTTCCTCGACGATCCAGACAATGTGCTGTTGGCACGCGCCTCGCGTTATCGTCTACCCGCCGAACAACTGCGGGACAACGCCCTGGCCGTCAGTGGCTTGTTAGTTCCCATGCTCGGAGGCCCCAGCGTCATGCCTTATCAACCTGCTGGTTTGTGGGAAGAGGCCGGGACGGGCAAGTCCTATCAGCAGTCAAAAGGCGAAGGCCTTTACCGCCGCAGTATGTATACCTTCTGGCGTCGAACATCACCGCCGCCCAGCATGCTGACCTTTGATGCGACAGGGCGTGAGGTTTGTACGGCTCGACGCGAACGAACGGCAACGCCCCTGCAAGCCTTGGTCATGCTGAACGATCCGCAGTTTGTCGAAGCGGCTCGTGTGCTGGCCGAACTGGTGATGAAGCAGCCCGGACAAACCGTCGAAGCACAAATTCAATCGGTCTTTCGCCGCTTGACCAGTCGATCACCGTCGGCGAAAGAGCTCGAAATCCTGACTCGCCTATTCGCAGAGCAGAAGCAACATTTCGCATCGGTCCCTGACGACGCCAAGGCCTTTCTGGCTATTGGAGAATCACCGCGTGACGAACAACTGATTCCGGCCGAGCATGCGGCGATGACTGTCGTCGTCAAAACAGTGATGAACTTCGACGAGTGTGTCACCAAACGGTGACAGCGGATGATGTCCGGCGCCACACCTCGTCGCGCATCACGAAGAACGGCGACTGTGATCGATTTCCTTCGCCGACCGCACGGGACCGCGCTCGGTCTCCCGTGGTTATTCACCAGGAAACCAGATCCCCATCGCGCCCGCGTTGAACGTGCCCACCATCGATCGGCGATCCGATTCCACGTTCAGGTTGTCAAAACTGCCCACGATCTCGCGGTAGAACTCTTCGGCCTTTTTTGATTTCGCGGCTTCGCGTTGAATGCAGTAGGCCATCACGCCTCGCAGAAATCTCATGCCACCCGCATCCGCGTCCTCGCAGGTCTGCATCAGCCCCTGCTTCAGACGATCGGCGGCACAATGAGTCTCATCGCGGAACGAAGCCAGGCCCCACATGAATTGCAGATCCGCTTTGTAAGCGGACAAGACTTCATTCCATTTCTGATCCCAACCTTCAGGATCCGATTCGTACTTGGCGAGCAGGTCAGCCTGAAAATCAGGGCTTTTCATGCCCGCCAGGATCGCGGGGAAATTCAGTGGGTAGCGAGCTTGATACGAGACTTCGACGAACATCGCGGCAGCGGCCCGATATTGTCCGCGATTCATCAAGGCGACGAACAGTTCGTGGTCCGCCGCGTCATCAAGTGCTTGTTCGCGTTCATTCGACATCGATTATCGTCACTCACACCAACAGCAGACGCTGTCGGCTTCGATTACGACCACGACTTCCCAATACACCAGATCACGTTGTTGTCGGGCAATCATTTTGGCCGCCCGAAACGGAATTTGGTTACTCAGAATTTTGCGACGGCCGCCTCGGACCGCCAACACGACATACTTTTCGTTATTCATTTGATTGCTCCACTGCCCCAGATGTGGATTTTTCGCGGCGCTCCGCCGCCTGTCATCTCAATCCCGTCTGCCTGCCGCACAGTCGTCCGGCGCTGTTCGGCGCCGCATCGCATCCACACTCCGAGCGTGGCGATTTGTTCGTTCGTTTGGACGATCTCACCGACAGACGGACAATCTCGGCCAACCCGATTCTCCGATTATTTCGCACAATCGCGACAACCGGCAGAACAGAATCGCCGCCTAAGTTATCGTCGGGACCGACCGTGATCTTGATGTTGTGGAAACCCGCTACCAAACCGCAAGAAAGCGACACATCCTATTTATGTAAATAAGTTTACGGCGTTTTTCCTGAGAATTAAACGACGGCGTCCGTCACAGATCGTTGCCATCAAAGCGACACCGAATACCACGATTGCCTAAGCTCAGTGATCCGTAACTTCGGAATAACCGGACCGGTCACTGTCGGCGACTTTTCGAGCGCCAGTCCCGTGACACAAACTGGGCAATCTGTAGGGTGCGACCGACGCTCGACGGTCCGTCTGGGGTACGAGTTGCCCCAAGCCAACTGCACAGGGCCGAACGTCGCCAACAAAGCCCTGCTCACGCTGTCCCGCAACGCCCCTATTTGCCTTGGCCGTCTGGGGCTTTCTCTGCGGCAGGAGCGGCGGAGGTCCGACGGCCGCGGCCGAAAAGTTTCACGACTTCCGCCATGATTTCGACACGGGCATCGGCTGAAATCGGGGCCGCGTTCCACTGCTGCATCATACTTTGCATCATCGCCGGCCCGATCTTCTTCATCCCAGTCGGATCATCGGCCACTGCTTGGAACAAGGCAAAACACATTTCGTTCGTCGTGTCGTTGCCGAACAGCACTCGCTTCGGTGGCGATTGAGGATTGAATGGGTTTTCAGCCGAATTGTCGTAATAGGCTTCGATATCCAAGCGAGTCCCCTCGGGCAAATGTACCGGTTCGTTGTAGACATAACTGTCTTGCCAGTAGAAGCTCCAATCCTTGATCCAAATCAGGGGCACGACGCCGCCGTCTGGCAGCGTGGCGGTGATTTTCATCTCCTTGCCGATCAGGTGCATGTGCGGAAAGACCGAATTGATGGTCAGTCCTGCCGGCAATGTGATCGTCGATGACAATTTGTGACGCTTCTCACCGGGGGGGATTTCGATCGCCAGCGACCCCGTCAGCAGCGGATTGCGAGACATCACTTTCGTCACCGGCTTCTTAGCGAAGTAAAACGCGACTTTGGATTGATCGCTTTCCACTTTGCCTGACGGATGAATGTGCAGTTGCAGGACCACGTCGGCCCCCTTGTCGAGCGGAATGCCGACATTTTCGGGAAAGAATCGCGGCGTCATGCCGGGAGTCCAGACACCCAGCATGCTGGTGATGCCGGCATCGATCGATCCCGACGTTTTCCAACCGGGTTCCGGCGTTTCCTCATCGCGAGCCCGGGCGCGGCCACTCGTATCAAGGTACACAATCGCATGATGGATCACCGCCGCATTTCCCGGACGAAACTCCATTCCCACAATCATTTCATCTTTGAGATTCTGAGCGGGGATCACGAAATGTTGGAAGATATCCGGTCCGTCGGCGGGCACTTCGAACGGTGCTTGAACTTCGACCACCGTATCCGGCTCTCCCAGGCGCCAGCCCGAGGTGAATTCCGGCGCTGGCGGAAGATCGGCAGCATTTCCCTCGGTGATCCCCGACTCGGCCCAGGACTTGATCAGAGCAATCTCACGTGTACTCAGTCGTCGCTCGTCCATGAAATGCCCGTGATCGATTTCGGCTCGCCACGGCGGCATCAAACGGCTTTCCGTGACGTGAGTCAGTCCTTCGGCTCGCTTGGCCGCGTCCTGATAGCTCAACAGAGAAAACGGAGCGACCTCGCCCGGTCGATGACATTCCGCACAATGGGCAAACAGAATCGGAGCGATATCGCGAGCGTACGTCACCTTGGCGGTTTCGTCCCTGGCATCGTTCGCCTCGAAGGGGCATCCCACGGCGGCCGTCCGAGCAATCGCGATCTCGCGTTTTTCAGCCAAGGCCGTCATGGCATTCAGCAGATCGCGAGAGGACGGTGCGGCGCGGCGTTTGCCAATCTCCGGATACAGGTCATCGATACGACCACGATAGACAATGGCATTCGCGGCATTCACCAGGAACGCTTGAGGGACATGATCTGGCTGAAACAACTCGGCCAATTCTCCCGATGCGTCGAACAGAACCGGAAATCCGATTTTGAATTCGTCCACAAACTTGACGGCAGCGCGACGGGTCAGCGTCGAATCGGCCAGCACACCATAAAAAGCGATCTGGCCGGGAAGCGCTTCGGTGGCCGCGTGCAGTCGGTTCAGCTCCGGCACATACTGTCGCGAGATCGGGCATTCGGACGACATAAACACGAACACCGTTCCGGCCCGGCGTGAGTTGCCATCCAAGGCGTGCTTCTCACCCTTCACATCGAGCAGCTTCAGCCAACCAATCTCAACCGAGTCCGGGGTGGCGGCCAGCACGCACGGCGAAGCGCACAAGAGAGCCAGCAGAGCGCAAGACAGTCCGCCCATGGTTTTCCAATTCCGTTGCGCCATCATCCAGGCCTCTCCAAGTCTTCGGAACAAATCGCAGGACATTTCATCCTGTTATACCCTCGGCCACTGAGCCAGTTTCGGCCGTTCTCTGTTTATTCGAGAATTCCCCAGGGTTTAAGCCGCGTGAAGCCCTGCTCTTAACAAGAACAGGCCGCGATACCAAACGAATTCGCGGCCCTGCGAAGCACAGAATTCTCAATTCGCATTGCCGTCCGGAATGACGATCGACGAAACGGCGCCGTTGCTTTCCATCTGCTTGCTGAACGAGATTTCCACTTTGGCCACGGCCCCTTTCACCTTGGGAACGGAGACCGTCGGAGCCGAAGTATATCCCGCGCCACCGCTAACGATTTCGTAGCCGATGACCGCCCCGTCTTTCACCAGCGCGTTGGCCACCGCCGGCTTGTTTTTCCACAGCGAATTCCGACCGGGCGGGTAGCGATAATAGTCCGAAACCGTATCCAGCCGTTCGTTGGTGACTCCCTGTTTTCCCAATGCCTCCAGCAGCACCGCTTTGTTCTGTCGTACCTGGGCCGGTTCGGGTTCGCCGCCGCGTGCAGGACGTACCCGACTGAACGCGTCGCGGAACACTTCGGGAGCGACTTCTAACGCAGCGGCAATCAATACCACCGGCCGTCCCCCGTCACGAGGATCGGTCTCATGCCCTCCCGAGAACACGACCGGAGCGCGCGTCACACCGAGGGGAAGCTCCTGCAGCTTGGCGGGCGGGACCGCTTCTGCTGCTGACGATGCGGCGCGATCCCGCCGATCGGGTCCTTTGCGACCTGCTGCCGGACGATCGGGCGGAGGAGGAGGCCCTTTTCCGTCGGGGCCACCTGGACCACCGGGGCGACGCGGACGGAAATTCTCGACCTGTTGCTTTTGCTCGTCGGTCAGCAATTTTTCCAGTTTGGATTTCAATTCCTGCTGGAGGATCTCGAGCTCCGCTTGCTGGTCGGAGGTCAGATTCAACTGTTCCAACAGCGGCGGCGGGAACACGTGCCCCAGTTCATAACGGGGCGGCGGTCCCGGGCGTTTGTCGTCATCAGGCTGGGCCATCACACCGAATACCCCCACCGTGGCCACCGCCACGAGCGACATCACCATCAGCCAGCGGATCGGTTGTCGTTTCATCATCCACTTTCACACAGAGACGATTTCCGACGACACACCACCACGATTCTCCAATTGTGTCGAGCCGGGGTACGTCAGACCGGAAAATGCGTCTCGTACAAGTCCATCAACTGCGTCGCACAGCTTAACCCAATACCCGCTGGCAGATTTCTTCTTTGTACAAAGTGAACCCCGCTTTCAGGTAATTAGACAATGCGGCGCGATGGTCCAAAGTACAAGTATGCACCCACAACCGCTCTGGCTGGTGAGCCCAGGCCGCCTCCACCGTCTGTTGCAGGAACCATTTGCCTAGTCCCTGGCCGATGAAGCTCGGCACCAATCCAAACTGAACCAATTCAATTTCGTTCGGTTGACGACGATCAAGCTCGGCAAATCCCGCAGGGACCCCGTCGACGTACAAGACATGCAATTCATCGAGCGGATCACCAATGATCGCAAGCAGTTGTTCCGGCGTCATCTTCCGTCGCGACCGCCAATTATAATCCTGTCCCACGACGTCGTAGAGCGAGCGATAGTACTCCGCCGTCGGCGATTTGACGTGTACCACCGTCAGCCCCTCACGAGGGGCCGGCACCGAGTGCTCGGGGCGGGACCGCATTTCCAAATAGAAAGTGGTGACTTCAACCGATGTCATGCGACGAACTCTCCTGACGCCGACGAATGAGCTGGTCCGGTCTGGGCGACGGACGATTTCCGATACTGTCTTAATTAACAGAATCGGTTCGAACATTCACGTCTCAACCGGGTGCCTGAAAACCGCTTCAGTGCCGCGGATTGATTCGTCGGCAGACGATGCGACGCCGCACCGAATTCCTGCCGAAAAGGCACCGGAAACCCCTCGGAAAACCACGTCGTTCGCAATTGATAAACACTGAGACAAAATGATACACATTGCACTCGATTCTTGCGAAAATCGGAAATCAGGCGTCAGCGAAGCCACCCCCCTCCTTTTCGCCTGTTGATTACCACGTTTTTTCGCTGAATCTTCGAAGAATATCCGAAGAAATGCCAAGAACTTGAAACGAGTTCGCGGTTCTGCTGGTTCAATAGGACAGGGCAATCGAAATCGATGCAGCGGGCGGGCAGATTGCGCCCACTCCGGATGGATTCGGCACGTTGAGAGGAACGTTATGGACTGTAAGCAGTTGTCGATGGCAGCGTTGATCTTGGGATGGGCCACTTTTGTCGCCGGCGGGGACGCATCCTCAACTCACGACACTCCGGTCCGACAGGCCCCTCAAGCCCTGAACGGGAAAGACCGCCAGATCGGTCGCTACATCGCGGATCTCGAATTTCAGGATGTCGCAGGAGAAAGCCATCGGCTGAGCGACTGGGCCGACCGCAAAGGGGTCGTCATCGCCGTCACGAGCACCAGTTGCCCGCTCAGCAAGAAATATCTGCCCACGCTCGTTCGGCTCGCCCAAAAATACAGCAAAGAAGGACTCGCTTTCATCCTGTTGAACCCGACCGAAACCGACAAAGCCGATGCGATTCAAGCGGCCGCCAGGGAATTGGGTGACGCGGGAGTCTATGTGCATGATCAGCAGGGAACTCTTAGCAGTGCGTTCAGTCTCACCAGCACGACAGACGCCCTGCTACTCGATTCCTCTCGAACCGTTCGCTACCAAGGTGCGGTCGATGACCAGTATGGGTTTGGTTATTCCCTGGAAGCACCACGCAAGAACTACCTGATCTCGGCCCTGGAAGAATATCTGCACGGACATCCCGTCGTGATCACTGCGACGGAAGCCCCCGGCTGCCAGCTCGCTCCCGAGACGCCTGCGATTCCCCAGGCCGACGTCACCTACCACAATCGGATCTCGCGAATCGTTCAATCCAACTGCATCGAATGTCATCGTGACGGAGGGGTCGCCCCGTTTTCGTTAGCGACACCTGCCGATCTCGCGGCACATGCCAAGATGATCGAAACGGTCGTCACCCAGGGAACGATGCCTCCGTGGTTTGCCGTTCCGGTGGAGGGAGAGAAATCGAGTCCCTGGATCAATGACTGTTCGCTGAACGAATTAGACAAAAATCATCTGCTGGGATGGCTCAAGAGCGATCGCCCCATCGGTGATCCGAAGGACGCTCCCCTTGAGACGCAATTCCCCAGTGGATGGACGATCGGAAATCCCGATCTGGTCGTCAAATTTCCCGAGCCGGTTCCGATCCAGGCCACGGGCGTCATGCGATACAAAAACGTTGTGGTCGAAACGGGACTCGACGAGGACAAATGGGTTCAGGCGATCGAAGTTCGCCCCGGTGCTCCGGACGTCGTGCACCATATCCTGGTGTTCGCGCGGGGTCCCGTCAGCAAATCCGGTAACCGGAAAAACTCACCCAATGATGAAATCAACTACTGGGGCATCTACGTCCCGGGAAACAGCAAGCAGGTCTATCCGCAGGGATTCGCTCGGAAGCTTCCCAAGGGAAGTCAAATCCGCATGCAGATTCACTACACACCGAATGGCAAGGCGACGGAAGACCTCACCCAAGTGGGATTCGTCTTCGCGAGTGCCGCTCCTGACAACGAAGTCAAAACGGCCAGTCTCGTGAATGCCTGGTTTGAAATTCCGCCCGGTGCCACCAATCACCAGGATTCCGCCAAGATCAAGTTGCCTTCCGACGTGACGGTCCTCGGTTTCCTGCCGCACATGCATCTGCGCGGCAAGGCATGCCGCTACGAAGCGATCACGCCTGATGGTAAACGAGAAACGTTGCTCGACGTACCCCGTTACGATTTCAATTGGCAGTTGCTGTATCGCTACACCGAACCCCGCACCTTTGCGAAGGGCACAACCCTGAAATTCAACGCGGCGTTCGACAACAGCGACAAAAACCCCGCCAATCCGAACCCCAAGGCCACGGTCCATTGGGGCGATCAAACCTACGACGAAATGATTGTCGGATACATTGAATACTACATTCCGGCCGGAACCAACAAAGATCAGCTTTCGGAAATCGAACTGCGTCAGCCCGGCCTGGGTGCCGGCGATGAAGAAATGCTCTTCACCTCACTGGACGCCAATGACGACGGAAAGTTGTCGCTCGAGGAAGTCAAAAAGCTGACCGACAACCCCCGACTGAAGCAAGTGAACCCCTTAACGATTGGCGTGTTCTTCACCACCATCGACAAGGACAAGGACGGCTTCCTGTCGTTGGAAGAGTTCAAGAAAATTCGCGAAGTGTTTCGCAAAAAGAATTGATCGAGTGACCGTTGCGTCGCTCGATCCTGGAAGCAGGGCCAGCGCCTTTGAAGGCAGGGTGGGGTCAATCATTGGCCCCATCCTGCTTCAAGCGACGAATCACGCCTCGTCAAATTGAGCTTCGCCCTTGACTGGCCTCACTCGACACGTTGCCACGCCCAGTCTTATCTCCGTGTGACGGCTTCCCCGAAGCAGTGCTCTTCCCTCTGAGCGCCAACTCTTCGACAAGCACGCCTGCCCCTCGCAGATCACAGCCTGCCCCAAAGCGATCAACCAGTAGCACAATCCGAGCGACCGAAGCCTCGACCAACCCATCACGGCGCCGAGAGCGGTTCTTCTAACTGAATCACACAGATCCGATTCGTGGTCCGGGCCGAATGGCCAACCGATCGGACAAATGCGATGCGCGATCCATCGGGCGAGATCACACAAGCCTCTTTTCTGATTTCCCCATGGACGTTGCGCTGTTCGCCATCACCATTTGGTGAACCAGGATCGGCCAACATCTTCGCGTCCGCACGACTGACGATCGGTCTCGTCTGACCCGTCGCCGTATTCGTCAAACAAACACGTCCCGCCAAACCATGAGCGATCCACCGTCCGTCCGAACTCCACGTCATGGTCGTACTGATATCGGACGGATTGCGTGTCAGTTGTTTCAGCTCGCCCGTCGCGGGAGACACCGTCCAAATCTGCGAAACTCCCGCATCGTCCTTCATGAAAAACGCGATCCATTCACCGACGGGTGAGCTGCGCAGCCAGTGCCGCGTCCCTTGGATTCCCGGGAAACGGCGATCGGTCGTGCGAGTCAACCGCCGCTGCTCTGATCCGTGCAACGGCTGCAGGCGGTCCGTCGACGACGATCGCGCGGCGTGCAGAGCTTCATCCGTCAGTTGATCTGGCAAATCGACGACAAAGACCTCGGTAACCTCTTTTCCATCCGCCGCAACAACCTGTCCCTGAAAGGCGATCGCCCGACGTTGTCGAGACCCGTCTTGCTTCAGATATCCTTCGGTACCAATCCACCCTTCTTCGTTCGCGCGCTTGATCTCGTCAGAACCAGGACGCGGCGCGGCGACGGTACGAGTCACCAGCGCACAAAACCAGTCGCCGTCGTGATTGCGAGGATGACCAGGTTTCACCGTCACGTGGTGTCCCGGAATGGCAATGCCAATATCACGCAGCCCCGGCTCAACCAGGGCATCATTGTAGGTGTAGGCCAGCCAATCCCCCGCCGCATCCCACACATGCACATGAGTGCCGCCTCGTAGCGAGCCAGCCGATACGGGAGGAACCAGATCTCGCGCATCCATCCGCGTGAAGACTCCGGGCACCCTCGTATCGACGATCACCCCCTGGCGGTGATTGGGACCATAGCGCCAGTCGGGCGTGGGGTTTTCCGGTCCCAAAATAAAGGCCACCAGCGGACGCTGCGGATGATGAGTCACCACGCCACAAGACGCTCCGTTGGTCGATTGGTAAATCAGCCGAACTTCACCCGTTTCCACATGCACGGCCTCGATTCGGCAACCGTCAAACAGATCCCCGGCCGGGTCCGAGCGCACGTCATACACCAGCCACTGGCCGTCAGGCGACCAGACACCGGTATTGGTCAGGATTCGTCCACCAGGCCCGGGAGTGATCACCCGTTCCTCACCAACAATCGGGGCCACCTGATCCGCGGCCGAACTCGGAGGAATTGCACCCATCGACACGGCAGATCCCACAACAAAAGTGAACAAGAAATGTCTGACCGGAACAGATTTTTGCCGCATGAAACACCAAAAACCGTATCCACCGGCCCCGGAGGATTTCAGAAGAAAAACAAATCTGGCTTCGCACCGCTCTTGGCCACGCCAGACGGACGTCAGAAAGGATCTCAGACATTCTGTCCCCATGCAATGGAGCCGGCCATTGCAGAATCGTGACCGGTCCAGGCATCGCCACAACCGCTACCGTGGCCCCCCTTTCGATCAGTCTTCCACACGCAGCTCGCGTGGCTCACCGAGATTTTTCCCCCTCGCGGCGAATGTTCTCGATTTCTGTGTAAGGTTGGGCCATTTCGACGGTAAGTCCTGCCATGTCGGCGACGAAACACACACTCGATCTTGAGAGGATCAAAACATGGCGACTTTCACTTTTGTTCACGTCGTTATCAGCTTGGTAGCAATCGTTTCCGGGTTCGTTGTCCTGTTTGGCTTTCTGACCAATCGAGAATGGGAATATGGGACCGAGTTGTTCCTGTCGACAACGATTCTGACCAGTGTCACCGGCTACGGTTTTCCGGCCACGCATGTCACCCCTGGCCATGTCGTGGGGGCGATCTCACTGGTGGTTCTCGCCGTGGCGATTTATGCCAAGTACGTCCGTCATGCTCAGGGAGCATGGCGATCCGCCTACCTCGTCAATTCGGTCGTGGCATTGTATCTGAACTTTTTCGTGCTGATCGTGCAGCTGTTCCAAAAGGTACCGACACTGAAGGCACTCGCTCCCACACAGTCCGAACCGCCGTTCGCTGTCACGCAACTCGCCGCATTGATCGTGTTTGTGGTCCTCGGAACCGCCGCAGTCTATCGATTCCAAACCTCACCAACCGTACGAACGATCGAAGCGTGATCCGCAGGCCGCGAGAACCAGGCGTTCTGCGACGCGAGATTTGAGCGAGATCCAGACCAGAGAGGCAGGGAATTCGTCCGGCAGGTTGATGCCACGGCGACATCGCCCTGTGACTGACCGCGTCCCTGCCACATGTCCATCGAGACAAACAAACGACACGAGGAATTGAAGCCAACCGGTTTCAATTCCTCGTGTCATTTGATGCCCTGGGGCACAGATTTCCAGAAACTCGTCGTCAGCTTCGGTAGGAACGGGTCATCACGGCCCCTCGCGCCGCCGTATGCGGAACCACTGGGCTTTGTCGTCGGCGGTGAAAGTCGGAAACGGGCCGCAGGTCGGCGGACCGTCCGTGGCCCTCAGTTTCCAGAATTCGTCGAGGCTTGTTCGATGATGGGCCGCGCCTCGAACACGCGAATTTCGGGGCCGTCCTGCCCTTCTTGTTTCGGAACACCGAGATAAAGCGTCCCTCTCGACCAGCCGCAGGTGCGTGAGTCTTTGGGCGTTTCGACTTTGGCAACGACTTCGTACTTGCCATCCACCTTCTCGATGACCACCAGGGCGTGGTCGCTGCACGAAGCATACAGTCGGTGCCGCCGCGAGTCGTAGTGCACGTCATCCACGCCCCCGGGAATCGGCACGCTGCCAACTTCTTTTCCGTTCTTGGCGTCGAAGATCACGACCATTGGCTTTGTTTTCGGACAGCCGACAAACAACAGCCCCTGTTCGGCGTCCTGAGCGATCGGGCTGCCCGCGTCAGAGAGGGTCAGCGGGAATCGGTCGGTCACCTGATTGGTTTCCAGGTTGATGACGGCGATCATGTGTTCTTTGGTGAGGACGGCGAAGATTTTCCCAGCCGTCTTGTCGATCTTGAAGCCATGCACCGCGCCGGGAAGATCAATCGCCACCTTGATCGCGCCCGTCTTGGCGTCGAGTACCGACAGGACTTCATCCTGGCCCACATACAGCAGATGGTTGCCGGAATGGTAGTGCACGTTGTCGGCACTGGGAGCCTTGGTCGAAAAAACTTGCTCGTAGGTCTTGCCATCGAACGCGTTGCAAGTTCCACCACCGTTTCCGACATAAATCAGGTTCAGATCCGCGGCATACGCCACACCCGAAACTTTGACCTGATCAGGAATTTGCTTCACCAGCGAACCTGATTTCAGGTCGACGATGTCCAGCGTGTTGTTCGTCTTGTTCGCGACAAACAACCGTTGGCCTTGGGAATCGACGGCCAGATGATCAAGCTTTCCGGCGACGCCTTTCAACGGAATCGTCTTGGTTTGCACTAACAACTCGGATGCCGCGACGGAATTCTGAATCACAACCAGCAGCAGGCCTGCCAACATTCCAAAGACACTGGGGAAACTCATGCGAAAGACTTTCGAACGGAACAGAGAACCAAAGAAAAGGAACCAATCTTCAAACCGGTGAAGGTCTTCAAACCGGCGAGGGCGAATGAACGAAAATAGCAGTCATTCAAGAAGAATTGATGAAGACGAGGCATTTTTCAGAAATCCTCACTCCGGCAAATACCTCAGTGTGGGTGAGAAGCTTCCGTCTTCAGGATACGTTTAACTTTTCGAATAAAAAGGGGCCACCCACTTATTTGTTGCCTAGCTTCGGGCAAGTTGTTACAGTTTGAAACGTGGCTTTGGGCAGGTTTCGCGTGGGAATTGGTGATCAGGTAGATCAGAATGGCCAGAACGCCGCGGACGGAGATGCTGG
>CAIQIR010000010.1 GCA_903871875.1 uncultured Schlesneria sp. | reverse complement strand
TCGGCCTACGGCCTCCTTGCGTTCCGGCTTCCGCAGGGCGTTCTGTGTCCTGCATTCCCTTGTCAATCATTGGCCATTTCCTAACCACCCTGCTCACATCGACGTTGGTTAAACTGTCTCACTCATTATTGGCACACAGGGAACAGTCTGGCTTTCGGCGTTGATCAATGAGCTGACGAGTTCCACCTCAGCATTTCGTGGCTGCTTTAAACCATCAATCCGTAGCGGAACTTTCTGTCCCTGAGAGAGCCCATTGACAATTCCCACCGGCACAGAGAATGAAACCATCAAAGGATCCAACTGCACGATCGTCACGACAATAGGGTCAGAAGGAGAAAGGAACTCTCCCGCATCTTTATGAACTTGAGTCACGATGCCAGCAATCGGAGACCGAATCGTTCTTTGCGCTAACTGAAGTTCCGAACGTTCACATTCGAGCTTCTTAATCAAAAGTTGCTCGCGTGCTTGAAGCACACGAGATTGTGCAATCTCGTATTCCGATTCCGATCGCCGCGCTTCCTCATCGCTCGCATGATCGGCTCGTCGAAGTTCTTTGAATTTTTTCCAGATACTTTCCCGCAAACGCAGTTCTGCTTCGGCGCCGGTCAAGACGCCAGTGGAATCACGTTGTGCTCGCGAAACATCGAGTGCCGCCTTCTGTACATCTTGATGAAGCTCTGCCAATCGATCGTGCTTCTCGACCGAATCCCCTTCCTCGACCAAGACGATAGTCACCAAACCGGCTTCGACCGCTGCGACATCAATCGTCCGATAGGGTTCGGCAAAGGCCTGAATTTCGCCACTCAAATTCCTGTCAGCCGCCCGAACGTCAATGATGGCGGTCACTGACAAGCTCAGGCATGCCAAACCCACCGCAACAATTCTCACTGAGAACCATTCCGTCAGTCGTCGATCATCGTCAAGTGCATCCTCGATCGGCACTTCATTTCCTTCCCGCAGCGGAAAAACAATCACCTTCATTGTTCCACGAAACATCCGGACACTCACGGATCCGTTGTTCACCCCGCGACAAATTCTCTTGTTGGGGGAAACCCTTATTGGTGACGTGGCCTACCACATCATTGTTCGGCAGTAATTGCCGGAGCAACAAACGGAAACTCGCCACAAGGCCTCTTTTTGCATAAACCGCGCACAACATTGCGCCAACTTGCAACAATTTCCGGTTCTTCGAGATTTGCCAGGAAGGGCAAAGCGATCGAATAACAGACGCTTAATCGGATTAACCGTGAGGGACGGTTCAATCCTACGGCAACGAGAATGCCATCAGTGACTCGGAGTTGGCAAACTCAATTCCGCCGCCTGACGGTGAGTTGAACCCAACCGAAACGGTGTCGAGGACGAAAAGTACCGCGAAGAACATTGGAGGCTTTTACGGGAAACAAGAGCGTCGTCACAATCGTTACGGCAACGCGCCCTAAGCAAAATGCTTAGCTTACATTTCAACAATCGGGAAGCTTCGAAACGACCGGCGAACCAGCGGCCGCTCCCAACCGACAAATCGAACCGAATTCGAAGGACTCTTGGTCGCCCGTACGAGAAGAATTTCCTTGCCTGCGAACACAATGACCGCTCCATCGCCAGGATCGAAACGGGCGACTGGTTGACGACAGTTACCAAATGCTGTTCCAGTTCATTTGGAAGTTGGCAGGTCGGCCGGTTGTTTCGTACCATGAGATTCGGACATTTCCGTCAACACCCCGACGATTCGAGAGTCACCGTGGCGGAGCAATATCGATGCGGCGAATTCGACGTAACGTGACTCCGGCGATGATTTGCCTCGCTGGGTGCGGACTGCTCGTTCTCACCCAGCGAGCACTTCCAGACTGGATTGGCGGAATTCTCTGTTCGCTGATTTTCCTCGGGACAATTCTCGCGGCAGGCATTTTTGGAGGCTGGAAATCCGGGATCGCGGCCACAGCGCTCGGAATTTTTACGGCCACCGTCCTGTTTTCTCCGCCCTATTTCATCCGAGCAGCGACCAAACCGGTCGAATTCTTGCGGCTGCTTTCGTTTGCGTTCATTGGCGTGACACTCAGCGCGATCTGCGAAGCGCTCCAACGAGCATGGAAACGAATCGAAGATCGCCAACGGCGTCTGGAGGAAGAAGTCAGCGAACGCCGCAGGTCCCAAGTCGCGGAGCAAGTCCGAGCGGATGAATTCATGACGACTCTCGCCAGCATCGGAGATGGAGTGATCCGTACCGATAGCGAGGGGCGCGTCACGTTTATGAATCAGGTAGCAGAAGAACTGATCGGCTGGACAACGGCGCAGGCTGCGGGACGAATGTTGTCGGAAGTTTTCCACATCGTGAACGAACAGACCCGTGTGCCAGTCGCAAATCCCGTAATACGGGCGCTGACCGAAGGCATCAACGTCGGGCTGGCGAACCATACGATTCTGATCGCCAAGTGCGGACGCGAGCGGCCGATCGACGATAGTGCGGCCCCCATTCGTACTAAGGACGGGAAGGTCATCGGCAGCGTGTTGGTATTTCGAGACATCACTGAACGGAAACTGGCTGAACAGAAAATTCAAGAGGCGCGTTCACGCTTGGAGTCCACTCTCGTGGCGGCGGAAATCGGGACCTGGGAGTTTGATATCGTCAACAACCAGATTCGCCCCGACCCGAATCTGGCACACATGCTTGGGATGAAATTGGATCAGGTTCCGGCTGGACCACTCGAAACGTTTACCAAATCCATCCATCGAGACGACCAGGAGCGAGTTGTCCAGTCCATTCAACGGGCCGTGGAAAGTGGCAGTTCTTTTGAATCCGAATATCGAATCATCGGTGCCGATCAAGCAGTGCGCTGGGTCATTGCACGCGGTCGGGTGGAAAAAAATGCCCAGGGAACCGCCGTTCGGCTTCCGGGAGTCGTTGTTGACATCACTCAGCAAAAACGGGCCGAGGATCAGCTGCGGGCCAGCGAGGAACGCCGCAGACAAGCGCTGGACTCGGCGGAACTCGGTGCCTGGCATCTCGACCCTGTAACCAATTCTCTCACGACCGACGAACGATTCCGATCAATCTTCGGGGTGAAAGATGATCAGCTTGACTATGAGCAGGCGTTCGCGCTGATCCATCCTGAAGATCGAGTTCGAGTCAAAGCAGCGTTGGAGGCGGCGACTCGGCCCGTTGATCCCGTGCCCTATGCCGTCGACTATCGAGTAAACCTTCCGGACGGATCATGCCGTTGGGTCTTTGCCAAAGGTCGGGCGAATTACGAAAAGAACGGTCCAACACAACGTCTGGCCAGTTTTGACGGGACCGTGGCCGATATCACAGAACGAAAACGTCTGGAAAATGATTTGCGGCAACTGGCGTCGGATCTGTCGGCCGCAGATCACCGAAAGGATGAATTCCTGGCGACGTTAGCGCATGAACTCCGCAATCCCCTGGCCCCGATCCGCTGTGGCCTGGAGCTGGTGCGACTCGCCGGAGGCGACGGAGAGACGATCGAACATGCTCGTAAGATGATGGAACGCCAGTTGGCCCAACTCGTGAGACTTGTCGATGATCTCATGGACGTCAGCCGCATCAGCCAGGGGAAACTGGAACTCCGTACGGAGAGAGTCAACCTCACATCCGTCATCCATAGTGCGGTGGAAACAAGTCGTACTCTGATCGAAGAAATGGGCCACGAACTGACCGTCTCTTTGCCGACCCCGACTATCTTCGTCAACGGCGATTTCGTGCGGCTGTCGCAAATCTTTATGAACCTCTTGAACAACTCCGCAAAATACAGTGAACCCGGCAGCCACATCTGGGTGAACGCCCAGCGACATCATCAGGAGGTGTTGATCTCCGTGAAAGATGACGGCATCGGCATCGCACCCGATCAATTACCGCTGATTTTTGATTTATTCTCGCAAATTGACCATTCCATCGGAAAATCACAGGGTGGCCTGGGCATTGGTCTATCGCTCGTCAAACGCCTGGTGGAAATGCACGGCGGCAGCATCAAGGCACAAAGCGAAGGGACTGGCAAGGGAGCCGAATTTGTCGTGCGACTGCCGATGATCCGCGAAGCCACAAACGTGCCACCAGCAACAGGCGACGAGATGGTGCCCTTGAAATCATCGCTACGCGTTCTGATTGTCGATGACAATCGAGACGGCGCCGACAGCTTGTCGATGATGCTCAGGGCCATGGGCACTCACACACGGACGGCGTACGACGGTGCCGAGGCGCTCGTGGCGACGCAAGAGTTTCAACCCCATGTGATCCTGCTCGATATCGGCCTGCCAAAGATCAATGGATACGAGGTGTGTCGCCGCATCCGAGAACAACCGGACGGAGCGAACTTCGTCATCGTCGCTCAAACTGGCTGGGGTGCGAAGGAAGACCGCGAACGGACTCGCGAAGCCGGATTCGATCATCACCTGGTTAAACCGGTGGATCCGAAAGTGTTGATGAAATTGCTTACGGATCTCGCCACACCAGTGGCCGCCGAGAACGACCGATCGACACTTCCCCGATAACTCCAGAACTTTGACAACGCGTTTGTGGCATGGTCTGCCGCCACTCCGTAGCCGAAACCATCGGAAACCTGAACATTTCAGGCAAACATCTGTCATTACGTTCACGCCCCTAATTCCGTCGGAACAATCGACATCAAATCGCGTTCTCGCCGAGGACGTCACTACATCGACCCCTTCACGAGTTCGCCCCGGTTTGAACGTCCCCAGGCGATTTCTGCGCTTTAGCTACTTTGTTCTCTTCATCTGATCATCTGAGCCGCGAAATCGGGATGCCGTTGGTCAACAATCTTCCAACTGGCGAAAACGCGGCCATCGAAGGACGGGCCTCCAGTCGGTAAAGAAGCCAAAAATCGTGCAATCAGGGATCAAACGAGTCGCCTCAAGAATCGGCGGAACTTGGCACACGCCGTGCGTAATGAGCGAATCAGTACAGATAAGCTGGTCAGTCTTTGGTTTTGACCGTATCACCTGATTTGCATGTCTCATCCACGCGAGAACATCATGGCAACCTCTTCCAAAGTGATCCTACATCCCACGGATTTCTCAGAGGATTCCGATCGGGCATTTCAACTGGCCTGCTGCGTGGCCCGCAGTCAATCGGCATCGCTCATCGTCGTTCATGTCTTGCCGCGAGAGAACGGTCCCGGTGGTGGTATAGACCCTGCCTTCATCAACGAAGACGCACCAATTGTTCGCAACTGTCGCGCATCCTTTCGTCGGATGCGCGACAACGCGGGCGATCTTCCGGTGACGTTTCGAATCGTGTCCGGTAACGCGGTGGGAGCAATTCTGAAGGTCGCTTACGAGGAGCATGCCGCTCTGATCGTGATCGCACCGCAACCGCGATGTTCTTTCCAACTTGAACTTCACGGGAGCGTTGCCGAAGGATTGCTCAGGCAAAGTCCTTGTCCTGTGATCTGTCTGCGACAACCACACTCACCTTCCGAAACTCCATCTGCTTTCATCGCGAACGCCAAGGTCGATCTTCAGTCCAGGCATACCGTCACCATGCACGAATGAGTGCATTCACTGTTTTCAGAAATCCTTACAGGAACTCCGCCCATGAATATCTCAATTCGTCGCATTCTGCTCCCGACAGATTTCAGCCAGCCCGCGAAAGAGGCGCAACAGTATGCGATGGCACTCGCTGACCGGCTGGGGGCCGAACTGCACCTCCTGCATGTTGCCCCCATTGTCATGCCATATGCCGACGCCTCATCGAGCTGGATCATGCCGGAAAATGTCATGCAGGAGCAGATCGAAGCAGCTGACGAGCATCTGGGTCGCGAAGTTGATGCGGAATGGGCAGCCCGTCATCACGTGAAACATACGGCGGTTGCCGGTTTTGCCGTCGACGAAATTCTGAAATACGCGACGGAACAACAAATTGACTTGATCGTCGTGGGTACACATGGGCGATCCGGGTTGTCGCATTTTGTGATCGGCTCGGTCGCAGAAAAGCTCGTGCGAATGGCCAATTGTCCGGTACTGACAGTTCATCCACAGGGACATCAGTTCCTCATCGACACCGCAGCGGCCCAGTCCGCGCAAATGACCGTCTAGAGTGTCACGTTTTCGCAAAAAGGGACGGCGGCGTGAACTGGATCGCGTTGAAAATGCTGACGGGAGATCAAGGAAAGTACTACGCCTTGATTTGCGGAGTCACGTTTGCTTGCCTGTTGATCGCCGAACAGAGCGCCACGTTCTGCGGCGTGATGATGCGCACCACTGGATTGATTCAAGATATTCATGGGGCTGACATCTGGGTGATGAATTCCAATGTTCGCTACTTGGATGACCTGAAAGCAATTTCAGACGATGCGGTCTTCCGGGTGCGAGGTGTGCCTGGTGTTTCGTGGGCAGTCAACCTGTATCGCGGAATGGGCGAGGCACAATTGGCGAGTGGGAATTTTCAGTCGATGATCCTTTTCGGAGTCGACGACGCCAGTTTGGCTGGTGCGCCGATTCATATGGTCGTCGGGAAAGTTGGCGACTTGCAGATTCCTGATTCCATCTTGGTGGATGAGGCGGGCTTTCACTACATGTGGCCGGGTGAGCCACTGCAAGCCGGCAAAGTGTTAGAGATGAATAGCCACCGCGTCGTGGTCGTCGGCGTCTTCCGCGCCTCTCAAACATTCTCAACAAATCCGATTGCGTTTACCCGATTCAGTCATGCCATCCTCTATGTTCCACCCGCGACACGCATGATCCCGTTCGTGCTGGCCAAATCGGCACTCGGTCTTGAACCGGCCGATGTCGCTCGCCGGATCTCCCAGCAAACGGGTCTCAAAGCCCTGTCGAAACCCGACTTTGTCTGGGTGACGATGATGTATTATCTGGCACATACTGGCGTCCCCATCAACTTCGGCACCACAGTCATTTTGGGATTTGTGATTGGGTGCGCTGTCGCTGGTCAGACGTTTTATTTGTTTACCGTCGAAAACATCAAACAGTTCGGCACGCTGAAGGCGATGGGACTGAGCGATCGACGATTGGTTGGAATGATCCTGCTGCAGTCCCTGGTGGTGGGCGGCATCGGCTATGGGATTGGGGTTGGTCTTGCGACGGTCTACGGCATCATCGCACGAAAGTCGTTCATCCTCTTGTCGTTCTTTCTTCCGTGGCAAGTTCTGGCAATTACTGCCTTGGCTATTTTGCTAATTTCACTACTTTCCAGTGTTTTCTGCATCCGTCGCGTTCTGATTCTAGAACCCGCCATTGTCTTCCAGGGGGGTTAATCAGATGCCAACAGACGTTGTCAAAACGAGCGGCGTCAGCTGCCAAAGCGTGACGAAAGAATTTAACCGCGGGGCCGCGCGTGTGTTGGCATTGCAGGGACTGAATCTGCAAATTTCCCCCGGTGAACTAACATTGATTGTGGGGCCGAGTGGTTGTGGAAAAACCACTCTGATTTCGCTGATCGCCGGCACGCTGGATGCAACAAGTGGTGAAATCTCGGTATTGGGACAGGATCTGGTCCACATGTCCAAGCGAGAAAAAACAACGTTTCGCGCTCGTAATGTCGGTTTTGTTTTTCAGCAGTTCAACCTCTTGCCGGCGCTCACGGCGGCCGAAAACGTTGCCGTGCCCCTGGTCATCAATGGCTGGACGAAAGCAAAGGCCTTGGAGCGGGCTGCTGTAGTGCTCAAATCCGTCGGATTGGCTGACCGCATGCATTTTCTGCCAGCCGAACTCTCTGGCGGACAGCAACAACGAGTGGCGATCGCACGTGGCATTGTCCACGATCCACAACTGCTAGTCTGTGACGAACCGACATCCGCCATTGATGCGAAATCGGGGCAAGTCGTGATGGAACTGATTCGCGGTCTCGCCTTGGAATCGAATCGAGTCACAATGGTGGTTACGCACGATCAGCGCGTCTTCGGATTCGCCGATCGAATTGTCTCCATGGACGACGGCCGCGTCTCGGGTGAGCAGCGTCAAACCCCGGCGGACGCCAATCACGGGACAGAGCAAAGGTGAGAAAGATGATTCCGAAAATTGTTATTCCAGTCGTCGCAACCCTGTTATTGGTACTAGCGATCGTACGGGCTTACGAAACCCAGCGTCCCGACACAAACCCACCACCGACAGTTTCTCCGTCCGTTTCTCCGTTTGGTAATACCGTCGCCGGCGAAGGCATGGTTGAACCCGCTACGGAAGCAAGCGGTTCGGCCGTGATCACGGTTGGCACACAATTGGCCGGCATCGTCACGAAGATACCGATTCATATCAGCGAGGAAGTGAAAGCGGGCCAACTTCTGTTTGAGCTGGATCGCCGCCAGGCCGAGGCGGAACTGCAAGTCCGTCAAGCGGCATTACACGCGGCCGAATCGCAACTGCGAAAGCTGCAGCTTCAACCTCGTCCAGAAGAGGTTCCTCCGGCCGAAGCTCTCACAAAGATTGCCGAGGCGACTGTCAGCCAACAAGAAGACTTGGTGGTACGAGACGAGAAACTGATCAAATCGAAGTCGATCACAGAACAAGAATACTATGACGCCAGACAGGCTCTTTTAGGTGGCCAGGGACAACTGGCGCAAGCCCAGGCCAATTTACTCCTATTGAAAGCCGGCGCTTGGGAACCCGATAAGATCATTGCCGAAGCGGCTGTCAAACAAGCGCAGGCACAAATCGAACAGCAGCGGACTCAGCTGGAGTTAATGCAGATTCACGCTCCGGTCGACGGGACGATCTTGCAAATCAATATTCGTCTGGGTGAATACTTGTCAGTCAACGCGGCCCAGACGCCGGTGCTGATGGGCAACATGAATCCGATTCACGTCCGAGTAAATATCGATGAAGAGGATCTTCCTCGATTGAAGCTCAATGCCCCCGCTCGTGCGAAGCTTCGTGGGAGCTTGAGTGGGGAAGAAGTTCCGATGACGTTCGTCCGCTTGGAACCGTACGTCGTCCCAAAAGTGTCACTGACCGGCCTGAACATCGAACGAGTTGATACTCGGGTTGTTCAGATCATTTATGCGATCAATCCTGACGATCCCCTCGTCAAGGCGAGGAAGATTTTGGTGGGACAACTTATGGACATTTTCATCGACGCGCAGTAGCTCCCTCTTGAGGGGACGGAAGTAATTGACCCGGCTGAGATCGGATCGACCGATCTTGCCACCGCAAAGACCTTCCTGTCGTCTCACTTTCCGAACAGATGCGTCGGAATCATTCGCTGCAACCACGTTCCGTGTCGAGGACACCATCATGAAATGGTCTTTTAGAATTGCGAAGCTGGCCGGCATTAATGTTTACGTCCACTGGACGTTTATTTTGCTGATGGTTTGGATCGGACTGGGGAATTTGATCGATGGTGGTCGGGATGTCGCCCTACGCGATCTTGGTCTGATCATCATGATCTTCTCGTTCATTGTCCTTCACGAAATGGGGCACGCACTGACTGCGCGGCGATTTGGCATTCAAACGCGAGATATCACTCTGCTTCCGATCGGTGGAGTCGCCCGATTGGAACGAATGCCTGAAGACCCGCGTGAAGAGTTTCTTGTCGCGATTGCCGGCCCCGCGGTCAATTTTGTGATTGCGACCTTCGCAGCGGCAATCGTCGTTCTCTTTCGCGGCTGGGATGAGCTGAGCCGAATCGAACTCTTCGGCGCCGATGTACTCATGACAGCATTTTATATCAACCTCGGCATGGGCACCTTTAATTTGTTGCCAGCATTTCCGATGGACGGTGGCAGGATTTTGCGGGCCTTTCTTGTTCCACGAATGGGATATGTCGCCGCGACGGAAATGGCAGCGTCAGTCGGCCAGTTCTTAGCCATCATGCTCGGACTATTGGGATTCTTCACTCATGGCATGCTGATCTTTGTCGCCTTGTTCGTGTATTTGGGTGCACATCAGGAAGCACTACAGGTCCAAATGAAATCCCTTCTAAGAGGCGTACCTGTTCGTGAAGCCATGCGAACCCATTTTATTAGCCTCTTACGGGATGACGTCGTTGCAGTGGCGTCGAAAGAGTTGCTCGCAGGCAATCAACACGACTTTCCCGTCGTCGATGAGAGCGGCCAACTGTGCGGCATGGCCTATCGTGAAGACATTTTGAGCAATCTGGACGATGAACCTGACTCGACATTAATCGATAAGGTCATGCAAAGGGATTGCGGATCCGTTCCCGTGACGGCCATGCTCGACGATGCTCTCACGGTAATGAACGATCGCAATTGTTCGGTTCTGCCCGTGATCCAGTCGGGACACGTACTCGGGTTGATCTCATTAGAGAATATTGGTGCCTTCATGATGATTCAGTCAGCGAGGAAACACCGTCATGTGACCTCGTCGTCGATCCCTTTCTTTAAGCCGATCAAGCATCATTCTCCTGTTCACATTGCTGAGGATACTCATGCCGACTCAACGCCCCTCCTCTGAAACAGGTCGATCTCGTCCGGTCGTCAAGCACTGGGCCGCGCTGCGAAAACACTGGTTGTTCTCCGTTCTCGTCGTTCTTCTGAGCCCCCTGCTGGGATTCCTGGCCGCAGGGGACCGTGGATTGATGCTCGGTCTGGCCGTCGGAGTTCTCTCCGGCCTCTGGATTTGGTGGGAAGGAGAACCGGCCGATCAGAATCCGGACGACTGAGGTGATTGACGGAATCGCGACTGTTTGTGATCGGATAACAACTCATCGAAACTCCTCCGACACCGGAAATCGACGCTTTCGGGAACCATCCAAGAGACCGTGGAAAATCGGCTCCGTCCTCAAATCGTGTTGACCTCAACCAATTCGCACTTCTCATCGCCCGCAAAAGCCGTCGGATCATCTTGTTCAAATTGGCCAGTATTTATCCAGTTGAAAAATCTATGCCTGTGAATCAAACGCAATTGGGGTGTCTGCTTAGCCGCTGAGGCTCGAATAATGCCTCAGTTACGTCGCCACGAGTTTAAAACACGCTTGGCACGCAGGATGCATTACCAAAGCTCGCATCATTTAACATCCTGAGACATCGACTCGTTTCATACTGAAATTCGAATTTGCCCAATCAGGTCTGGACGCAGAGAATCAGGTAACGTCGTGTTGTCCCATTCGAATTGTTCGAAAATTCTGGTCGGACAATTGAACGGATAAATCGCAAGAACTTCGTATGACGCGATGACTGAAATTGTTCCGGGGGCTGTTCGCCAACGGTTTATCAGCGATTGCCGATGACAGCAGGAACGCGAATCATCGGTTTCGGCCCGCAAAGTTGCGGCAATTTGAGTTGCGACAGCGGATCGATGCGGCAGGTTGGCCAACCATTCGTTGGCTGACAATTCTGGAGTCAACGCAATGCTAAACACCGCGATGCTCTGCCGATGTCATTCGACGAACGATGAGACAGAAACAAACCGTCGTCCTGAGATTGCGACGACAATATCGGACCATTCGAGCATCTTGTCGCAGCCCCATCGAGGAAATGCGACGGCAGAAGCCGTTCACGACTTCAGGAACATTCTCAGCATTGTTTCGATGTTATCTGAACTGGCGCGGACAGATCTGGAAGACGCATCTCCAGTTGGTGCAATGATGCGGCAAATTCAAGCGGCCTGTATCGACGGAAAGAATCTGTGCGATCAGATGATGGAGGACTTCGGCAGCGCGTCACCGAATGGCGAGCGGGCCAACCTTCCGAATCTCATAACCTCGATGTCGCCCTTGCTAAGGACGTTCGTTCCGACAGGATCCGAGTTGCGTTTTAATCTCGCTGAGAAGCCAACATTTGCAACGGCGTCTTCTAGCGCAATTCGCCAGGTTGTGATCAATCTTGTCAAGAATGCGGCGGAAGCCCTGTGCGATGAGCCGGGTACAATTACTGTCAGTACCGGCCTGATCGAATTCGATGCTTTGGGGACTGCTGAGTCCATGCGTCAGGGCTCGACTTCGACAGAAACCTGTTCCTACATCTCCGTCTTGGATACCGGTTGCGGCATGGATGATGCAACAAAGCTTCGACTGTTTGAGGACCATTTCACGACAAAGCGAGACGGTCATGGCTTGGGAATGGCTTCAATACGACGAATTGTCCGTCGCTGCGGCGGGAGCCTGCGGGTCGAGAGCCACGTCGGCAGTGGCACGGAGGTCCGTGTCTTATTTGCGCCATCATTGCATCGCCGCTTTGAGCACTGAATCCCCTGTAAACAAAGGGGGGGAGTGTGGACCTTAGATGGAAAATGCAGGGCCAGTGGAGATCCGTCATTCAAATCATGGCGAACCAAAAGATGATCCACGAAATGAGCAAAGGCCTGAGCCTGCATGCCCTAGCGGTAACGTGGTTAATTCAATTGACTTGCTTATGTGAGAATCATTTTTTCCCCCCGGTTACCTCATCTATGATCCAATAAGCGGTTGGTTTTCTGACTCCATAAGCTGTGGACAAACGTTCGATTGAATGCGGATCAACCTGCCGGCCTGTGCTGAGTCGACAAAACAGACCGAGAAATCGTTTTGACCTTGAAGGAAAAGAAGTCATGCTCGCATGGGCGATGAACAGTGCGGTGATTTTGAAATTGCGACGCTTCGTAGGTTCGATCATTCACTTACGCAGCGCAGCGGCGAGTGTGGCGGTATTGCTGATGGCTGCGTCGCCGTCGCTGAACGATGGCGTACGATTTTGGCCACCCCAAAAGGAAACAACGATCCCGCGGTTCGCCGATGCCAAATCTGCAGGATCGTCATTGGGCCTCGTTCCGTTTCGTCCGCCTCAACACCCTGTTTTCACGTTGCATGACACCGACCGGATCATTGCAGGCATTTCCCCTCCGCCAGCCCGGACCGCAGATGTCGATTTGACCAGGGTCCGGTCGGAAGCTCGTATTCGGATCGTCATCCCAAGCCTGGTGGAAGTGGAGAACAAATTGAAATGGTTGATTGAACTCAGCCCTGATCCCAGCTTGCGAAAGCAATGGCCAATTCTAAAAGAGGATCAACTTGACGCATTCACGGATGGAGTAGATGAAACGAAGCCCATTTCGCTGGACGTTGTGTTTCCAACAGAGGACATATCATACGAACTTCGCATTCCCATTTCCGATTTGACGGGTGATAAGAATGGATTTCTTCAGGGCCTTCGCGGAAGAAGCTACAAAGTAAAATCACTCGGTCGAGGTGCATATGAGATCCTTGAGAAAGGCCAGAAGCCTGCCCATTTGTTGTTCAATCAGGACTATGCCTGGATCACCACCGGTGATCCAGGCATAGTCCTGACAAATCCTCCCTTGGCGACGGCCGATTTGAAGCCGCTGCTGGCACTCAACAAGGATCTGGTCGCCGAGATCAAAAATGACCTGGAAGGTATTCCAGAGCGCCGGGCGAGCTTCCTGGCTTTTCGTGCACTCTGCGAAGGCCGCAATCGAATCAGAAAGAACGAAGCCCCGAATGCTTTCGAACTGCGACAACTGCAACTCAAGTTCATCTTGGACCAGGCGCAAAGTTTTCTCGTCGAGGCCGAACAACTCCAACTCGGTTGGACAATCCACTCGTCAACACCGAACAAAATCGGTCGAGGCGATATTTCGCTGACCGCACTCCCCGGAACGGCTCTACGGAATAACATCGACAAGTTTGCCACCAGGCCGAGCGACTTTGCGAATGTCGCTCCACACGAGAATCCGATTGTCACTTTCAAGTCGACCGTGCCGCTCGATGCCATTCGCATCGACCAACTGAAAGGCTATAGCATTTTGTTACGGCCGATTCTCGCAGCCCAAATCGACGCTCATGCAACAATTGAGTCCCATCAACAGAAAGACGCACTCAAGCATGCGACAAGTCTTGTGATGGACATGATTGAAGCAGGAACCGATTTGGCTCTGGTTGATGCCTTTGCTGAGTGCTTTACTTCGTCTTCCAGCAAGAACGTCCTGGTTTGTGGCATTCGCGCGGCGAACGGGAAGAAGGCAGACGAGATCGTCAAATTAATTCCCTCAATCTGGCCAGAGTGTCACGTGAAAGCAAATGCCCATGAACATGCCGATATCTCCATTCACGAGGTGACATTTGCCAAGCGTGATCTGGCGATGTTTCAAAGCGTTTTCGATGGCGAAAGTGTGTTTTATGTTGGAACGGGCCGAAATGCGGTGTGGGGAGCAGCGGGTGCAGATTCCTTGGCGCAATTAAAATCAGCCATCGATCAATCGCATCAATCCGCCCCCGAAAAGGTTGATCCGATCGTGTTCAGTTACCGTCTGCATGTTGGCCGGCTCGTCTCACTATTTGACGCCATTCGCAAGGCGACGCCACCAGATGCGACACCGCTGAAACCAGAGCAACGTCGATTCGAAAAAGACGTCGACAAATACCTCAAGCTGGCCAAAAGTGTATTGTCTGGATGTGAACCATTGATGTTTGGTGAACTGAAGCGAATCGACGGGAGAATCGAGGGATCAGCCGAATTCAACGAATGTGTGTTGAAAGGCATCGGTTCGATCCTTGCCGACACTGTCAAGGATTTGCATTGACCCTTGATTGAGGGGTAATGTGGCCGCCGACAATCACATCATCGCGCGACACTGACGCTGCAATGCCATCGCCGCCGGGTTCCAGGTTCTGAAAGGGACGTACGCCGCGACCTCGTTTCCAAAATCATCCCCCTCAACGATCAATAGGACATTCACTATTGCTTGTATTCGAGCGTAGTGAATCGTTGACAGCCGACGGCAAAGCAGACGATTCCGAACGCTAAGAGCATCACACAGCTCTGCCCGACAACTTGCATTTGCGGCCGATCATGCGTCAGAAGTTCCTGATAAGCGATTAGTGCCCAAGCGTGCGGTGTGGCCAGGCTGACATTTTGCATCAGCTGCGGCAGCCAGGCACGGGGCATATAACAGCCGCTGATTCCGGCCAGCACAATCACCAGAAATGTCGAATAGGAAGAAACTTGTGATTCAGTGCGAACGATCGTCGCCAACAAAAGGCCCAAACCGGCAGCGGAAACGGAGGTCGTGAGAATCACCGGAAGCAACATGAAGGGATAGGTTCCCCAAGACATTCCAAACATCAGTTTGCCCGACAGAAACAGCAGGACACTTTGGGCGACCGAGACAAATAGAAAGGGCAATGTCTTTCCCCACAGAAGTTGAATCGGGCTAATGGGTGATGTCTGCAGACGTCTGAGTGTTCCGAGTTTCCGCTCATTGATGAATGAACTTGCCATGATATTGATCAGAAAAAATGCGAACATTACCATGAATGCGGGGACCAGAGTCTGATAGATAATGCTCGGACCTGCCTTCACAGGCGCTAGCGACGCTGGTTTCGTTCCGGACTCCGCTTCAGCCCCTTCCTCCATGATTCGATCGATCGTACGACGAAGCACAATACTTCGTCTGGCGACTTCGGGTGCCACGACGCGTAGGACAGCGGAAAGCACCACGTATTCCACCAGTTCCGATACGCCGACAAACTCCACTCCACTCTCTACGTGCATGTCGATCGCGGAGATTCCCCCTGCCAACTTGCCGTGCTCTGTGCTGAAAACATCGCCCAGACTCAAATCATCAATCCGGTTTTCAAAGTCTTTGCCGACAATGACGACCACGCTGTTTCGCCCGTCTTGCAGTCGCAGTTTCGCCTCCGCTCGATCATCGACTTTCTGAACCTTAATGCCGCCAATCGCCGATAAATTGCTGAAGAAGGCGTCGGAAAGCGGTCCGTGGCATTCGTCGACGACACCGATCTTAAGCAACTTTGACGCTTCGTGGGTGGTAATCAATTGTCCTGTCGACATTCCCAGGATGGCAATGAACACCACCGGCAATGCGAGCAAGGTATACAAGGCTCCTCGATCCTTCAGGATGAGGCGAAGATCCTTAAGGGTGATTTCCCAGACTCCCATTCAATCCCTCAACTTTCGTCCAGTCAGTTGCAAAAACAGCGTTTCCAGACTTGTTTCATGCGTTTCAACTCCCAACAGGGGGACCATCGCATTTTCCAGCAGGTCCAGTACGGACCGCAAATGGGCCGCATGCACAACTTTCTGGGATTGCAGATTCTCGCGAATCAGGATGCTTGTGGTTCCATCCGGATCCGTGCGCACGTCAGCAGCACACTCGCGAAGTCTCGTTACAAGTTCAGGGGGTAATGCTGCCACGCTGACGCAAAGTTCGACGCGAGTTCGAGCCAACAGTTCATCTAACGTTCCCTGTTGAAGCAGGCGACCGTGATCAATGATCGCCACGCGATGGCAAACTGCCTCAACCTCTTCCATGTAGTGCGACGCGTACAGGACACCAACCCCACTTCGGCTGAGCTCGCGCACGCAGTCCAGCAGATTGGAACGGGACTGCGGATCGATCCCCACTGTCGGTTCATCCAGGACCACGAATTTCGGCTCGTGCAAAAGAGCGATTCCAAAATTCAATCTCCGGGACATTCCGCCCGAGAAAGTGCTGGGCGTGTGATCGGCACTGCGAGTGAGCCCCGTCAATTCCAGAACAAAATCGACGCGTTCCTTAAGTCGTCGCCCCCGCAATCCATACAGCCCGCCAAAGAATCTCAAGTTCTGGACGGCCGTCAATTCCGGGTAAATCGCCAATTCCTGCGGGACAACCCCCAGACGCGATCGCATTTCGGCATTCCGAGGATCAAAGACTTGACCATCGAACATAATCGAACCTGCATCGGCCTGTAGCAGACCAATAGCCATCAACATGCATGTCGACTTACCGGCTCCATTCGGGCCAATCAACCCGAATATTTCTCCCGCCTGCACCTGAAAGCTCAAATCATCGACGGCGACCAGATCCCCGAAACTTTTTCTCAAATGCAACACTTCCAAGCCGTTCGCAGTCATATTTAGCTCAGCGTTGACATCGTTCGGGTGTGTTCCCGCCTCAATACGACATGAAGAACTCGTTGCCGGCATTTCGACAGACTTGGATAATTGCTTAAGCATAGGAATCCCGCAGCCATAATTCGTTGATGGTGATTTCAATCGGATCTGTCGGCAGGTGAACGACCGGCCCACGTTCGAGCCACGGGAACAACGTCGCAACGCCATTCGTTGAGTGTTTCGGGACAGACACTCTCCCAATTTCTGTCGATTTCTCACCAAGTGGATTGGCGTCCTGGAAAACGTTGCACATCAATGCCACAGAACACCCCAGATTGACAGCAAAAAGGACTATTTGTACGTGGCCTGCACTCTGCGCGAGCCCTTGGGATCACACAAATCGATCGAACGATCAATCAAGCAACGGCTGTGCCACACGCGGCCGCACCTTACCACCGGGAACTCATATGATGCCCCATTTAACCAAAAACGAAACAGGCCCATGGTTTGGGTATGCTGGGAAAGTTTTTCTCCGTTACCAAGCAAATTTATCTCGATTTCGTCACTTCCAGGCAACTTTGGAATCGATGCCCAGCGCGGTCGGGGTCAAATAAGTGACTTCTGGACCGCATGATTCGGCATGATTTCCAACAGCGCGGTCATCAACACTCGGGAATGCTTCCTTGCGACGTGAGTCAGGCAAGCGGCGAGTGTCTAAGATTGGTCAACATTTAACCAGTTGGACAAAACTCGACCTGTGGATTGGCCACCTTTGACAAGGTTGACCGGCCGTTTCAATGCAAACTGTGGCCTTTTGCGATTCGCCACACAAATCATACGTGCTTGGCACGTTGCATGCGTTGTCAAAGAACAGCTGCGACATTCCACGTAGATCCAATTTCGCGGCCGCCTCTGCCGTATTGTGAAACGTTTCTGGAGAGGTCAAGAAGATGAGTTCATGTGATGTGATTCTGCTTCCCACGGATTTCTCTCAGGACTCTGATCAGGCGTTTGAACTCGCTTGCAGCGTTGCCCGAGACCAAGTTGCGTCACTTGTCGTCGTGCACGTTTTGTCGCCCGAAACGTGGCCCGCTCATGTCCCGAAAGCAGGCCCGATCAATGAAGCTTCGCCAGTGGTTCTCGATTGTCGCCAGCAGTTCAAACAACTGAATGCCCGTGCTGCTGATATTCCCATATCGTTTCGAATCGTTTCGGGCCATGCGGTAGGAGCGATAATTGAGGTCGCTCATGATGAACATGCGGACCTGATCGTGATCGCATCACACCAACATAGCCGGTTCCACGAGCAACTTCACGGGAGCGTCGCGGAAGGATTACTCAGGCAAAGCCATTGTCCGTTGATGGTCTTGCGGCAGCCAACCAAACGTTCGGTCAATCCACCGTCACCACAAACAAATACGCCGCAAAAGCCTTAGAGTTCATTCTGAAGAATGAATCATCGCAATTGCAATTACGTTAATTCCGAAGGAACCTGCGAAATGATCGCTTCAATTCGACGTATCCTGTTTCCGACCGATTTTAGTGAACCAGCAAAAAAAGCCCAAGAATACGCGATGGCGCTGGCCGATCGATTCGGAGCGGATTTGCATCTCCTGAATGTGATTCCGCCGCTCACACCACCGTCTGATTCCCCAACGCCCTGGGTCAATTCGGCAGACGATATTCGATGGCAAGTCGAGACCGCAGAACTACGCCTAGCACGAGAACTGGATTCAGAATGGACGAAAGACCATACGGCAAAGTACTGCGCTGTCATGGGTTCCGAAGTCCACGAGATCATGAGATACGCAAATGAAAATGAGATTGATTTGATCGTCATCGGCACGCACGGACGAACGGGGCTTTCTCACATGTTGATTGGTTCTGTCGCTGAGAAACTTGTACGGGTCGCAACATGTCCGGTGCTGACAGTGCATCCCAAAGGACATCAATTCTTGATTGATGAACATGGAGACTGGTAAGAGTTAACGAGTTGAGATGACGTCGTCTGGTCAGGACGGGCAAAATCGAGCTTCAACTTTTGCGTGACTTCGCAACACGGAGACCGAACACCAGAAGTTGTTAGTTGCCCCCCCAGAGCGTCGCCCGGTTCAGATCGAAAAGGATGTTCCCAATGGTAATCCACGAAATGACCATGGAGCAGTGCCTGCATGCACTGGCCGACGCAAGGCTCGCCCGGCTGGCCTGCTCGAACGACAACCAGCCGTATGTCGTGCCCGTTTACCTCACCTATTATCAAGCCGGCAATTGCCTTTACGGCTTCACATCGCCAGGGCAAAAAATTGATTGGATGCGGACCAACCCGCTCGTATGCGTCGAGGTCGACGAAATGACGGCGCACGACGAATGGGTCAGTGTTGTCGTCACCGGACGCTTCGAAGAACTGCCAGAGATACCCGGAGACGTTGGCGGAGGCCTTCGGCATCAGGAGCGGCCGCGACAAATTGTTGAGACCACGCCTCCCTGGTCTGCCGAGCGCCATCCTGATCAGAGCGATGACGAGCGACAGCGGGCCTGGAACCTACTTCAAGTCCATCCCGAATGGTGGGAACCGTGCTGCGCTGCGTGGGTCGCTCGCGTCAATCGCCATGTCAATGAGACCTATACCCCAATCTACTATAAAATCCATATCGACAAAATCACCGGGCATCGGGCGACACAGACTCCGTGAGACTCCATCGCTTCCTGGCCTCGCTTCCTGGATGATCACGTCCTCTGCGGAAAATGCCGGTTGACAGTCCGCGTCAACCACACGCGGTAAATCAGGCAAACCGAACGCCTAGCCAATTGGCAACGAACCTCAATCACCAACGTTTTTCGGCAGCGATTGGGGTATCGGTCAATGTGCCCACAACCGGCTTCAGACCAGAAAGCAATTCGTCAGAAAGAGGGTAGTCCAAAGATTGCCTTGTGCAGGCGTTCCCACTGACTGACGATCGCTCGGTGCCACTGTTTCACAGCTTCGTGGCAGACCTTCTGCTGCTGATGCCTTGCTGATTCCTCTTGATGTGCATAGGAACAAACGATGAGGTCTCCGCTGTCGCCGCCACGTTCAACCTCAGCGAGCGCATGTTCGTGTTTTAAGAGGGCTTGTCGCATCGCGGAGAGAGCATCAGATTGTTTTGCGAGTGCCTGCTGGTGTATTTCCAGCGTGGACTGCCATTCTTTCAGCCCGCTGAGCACTCGATCCAGATCTGCTTGCCATTGGACGATGTCGTCCTGCCAGCATGCAACGTCGCTGGTCCACTCGCGATGATCACAGTGCATTTCTGTGGCCGAGTTCCCTTCACAATTGGTGGCCGGATATCTTCCTGCCCGTTCGTAATTACTGAAGCCAGACATGATTCACTCCTTGCGGACTTCGAAGGACAGGTTACATGACGTTGACGGATGTTTCGTAGAATGATCGAACTTCGTCCCGAGATACGCTCGACGTCGAGGAGAACCAGGGACAATGTCACGACTCACGATCACTCTGTGTTCATAACGCGAAAGTCCGTACACGGACGCGCAAATAGGCTGATGGACAGGTTCGTTGAAAACGGGTCTGGCAACTGCAGACGTAGGGTGACCACCGCCGACAAGCCGACAGACACGGCAGGCCCATAACCTCCACAGAATCACTTTTTGGTATCACCATCTTGATGTTCGAAAGAGGATCAAACATCTCACGCACAGCATGTGCCGCGCACGAAAGTTTTCGTCAAAATGATGTGGGATTTCTTTCCGATCACCAACAAGGACTCGTCTCGCGTTCAAGAGCTTCTGCTGATTCTGCGAAAACGTCCCCAAACTCGGTGGAATCCGATTCGACATTCATGGGATTGAGCCGGTTTGGCAATGACCCCGCCCCAAAAACACCATCGTTCCCTGTTCTTGATGGCGATTTCTTTCCAGGTGGTTTGTTTTTAGTGACCATCAGCTTCTAGATTCGTTCGATTCGCAAGCGGATTCTTCCCTTCTTCCACCCCTGGAAGATCGCGCCGACGCCCATGCAAAACAACACGCAGGCCTTCGGCAATCAATCGCAACTCATGGGTGGCACGCCACGATCGCGACCTGTTTATCGTTGGAATCGCGATCAGCATTGCCCCTTGGGTTTCTCCAGATCTCGACTGGTATCCAACCGGCAAATCACAGGCGGAATATAAGTTGCAGTATCACGCCAATCTTCTTGCTGAATTTGACGAACCACTGCGTTAAAGGCTTGTCATGACCGCCGTTACCGAGAATCGGATTGTATGTTCGGTCGTTGCCGCTCGTAGCTTTCGTACTTTATTGGCTGCTCTGGTCATTCATTTCGTTTGTCTGCGATGACGTCCGAGATCATTCGAAGGAATAAAGCCCATGCCTAAACTGCTTGTCGTCGATGATGACAAATTAATCCTGGACTGTTTCCGGTACGCCTTCCCACCCGAAGAAATTACCCTGGAAACGGCGACAAGCGCGGCACATGCAATCACCGCTTTTCGAGAACAGTCCTTCGACGTGGTCATTGCCGACATCCGAATGCCTGATTCATCCGGTTTGAAATTGCTTCAGGATTTGCATGCCATTGACGCTCGTGTGCCGGTGATTTTGATGACCGGTCAGGGAACAGCAAACACGGCCATTGAAGCCATGCAATACGGGGCGTTTGAATATCTGCTCAAACCACTCGCACCCGATGTTCTTCGTTCGGTCGTCGATCGTGCTTTGGAATCTTCACGTATGACCCGGATTCCGGCCCGAATCGCCAGCGACAGTGAAAGGGACGCTAGCGACGGCGACTTGCTTATTGGTCAATGCCCTGCAATCCAGGAGGTCTATCGTCAGATCGGCCGAGTGGCGGGGCAGGATGTCACCGTGTTGATTCTTGGCGAAAGCGGTACGGGCAAGGAAGTCGCGGCCCGCGCGATCTACCAACATAGTAGGCGATCCGATAAACCTTTTCTGGCCATCAACTGCGCCGCGATCCCCGAGAGCCTGCTGGAAAGCGAACTGTTCGGCCACGAAAAAGGCTCGTTCACGGGAGCCGAGAGAAAACGCGTCGGCAAGTTCGAGCAGTGCGACGGCGGGACGTTATTCCTTGACGAAATCGGTGATATGACGCCGCTGACGCAGACAAAAGTTCTGCGAGTCCTCCAAGACCAACAGTTTGAGCGTGTCGGCGGAAGCGAAACCGTCCATACGAAAGTCCGCTTGATCGCCGCGACCAGTCGCCCATTGGCCGCCATGATGGAGCAAGGAACGTTTCGTAGCGATCTCTACTACCGACTGAATGTCTATACGATCCAGTTGCCGCCGCTACGTGAACGAACCAAAGACCTTCCTCTCCTTGTCAGTCATTTTCTGGGCCGCTTCGGTCGAGAACTCGATAAGCCGGTACGTGATGTTTCGCTGGAGGCGATGGATCTGCTGATGCGATACCAGTGGCCCGGAAATATTCGTGAATTACAAAGTGTCCTGAAGCACGCCGTCGTTGAAGCTAATGGCTCGGTGATTTTACCTGAGTTTCTTCCCGAGACCGTGAGCGGAATTCCACCGGTTTTGACGCCGACGTCCGCTGCCCACACATGTTCTGATTTGGAATCCGACGAGGCGATCACACAATTCATCCAACAACGCATCCTCGCGGGAAGTGAAAATTTGTACGACGAAGTGATCCAGCGAGTTGAACGAACGCTGCTAACGGAGGTTTTACATCGCGTCGAAGGCAACATCAGCCGCGCATCGGTCATCCTCGGAATCTCGCGTTCAACACTTCGCGTTAAATTGGCCGCTTTGGGGATCACGCTCGATCGCGCGGTTCGTCTGACAGAAAAATAGCGGTGTAGTCTCGATCGGCGGCTTCGAGAAGCCTCAGAGGAGGGATATCACTCGACGACGTCAGAACCCGAACTGAATCGGTTCTCTCGATTTAACATCGCTTCGAGTTCTTCAATAAAGGGAACTTGGCCAGTATTCATCTTCCGTTTCGCCATCACGACGCTGAAGAATTCCGTCCGGTCACTCTCGGGATATTCCGTTTGTTCCCCCGAATGCGGTGGCCATTCGATCGTGAAAGTATTGCTGACGCACATCGCAGGATCGCAGTCGCCTTCAAATGCCCAGGCGTGAACGGTCTTCCCTCCTTTCAATCGGACTGGAGTCAAAGTAATGAACGGCTCAGTTGGATCAAGGCCCGTCTCTTCGCGAAATTCTCGCCGGGCCGTAGCGAACAAGGTTTCGTCATTGACGGGCTCGCCTTTGGGAATTGACCAAGCTCCTTCGTCCTTGTTCTTGAAAAATGGACCGCCGGGATGGCAAAGCAGCAACTGCAAACTCGCCTCTCGAATTCGGTACATCAACAGACCGGCACTGACTCGCGATGATGATGTCAATGAAATTCTCGCCAACTTGGATGGCCTCGTGCAAACCACACAGGCCGCGGTTTCACAAATCTCAAAATCCAATTTATCAACAACGGCGTTTCCGATGAGAGATATCGCGGTACGCCACCACAGTTTGTCCAGAACTTTTTCTGGACCGACTCATACGACTTCGACCTACCGGCAAGCAATTGACCACGTGAGAAAAATGACACCATGGATCCGCGGATACTGGTCTGCAGCCCCCATTCTTATGCGGCTGACATGATATTCCTGGGCATATCGACAAATTCAATTCGCTTGGCACGAACCGTGCGACAACAAAAATTTGACTGGGACAAAAAGAACCTTGAAACGTCGAATACCAGGATTCGACTTGGATTCAACACAGCGGAATCGATCTTAGCTGGCTTCTCTCTGAGAAATAATGATGAACGCCTTCGATGTCATTCTTCATCCCACTGACTTTTCAGACAATGCCGATCAGGCGTTTCAATTCGCTTGCGGTATCGCCAGAGATCAGTTCTCAAAAATGATCGTTCTGCACGCCATTCTTCCCACGTCTTCCCCCGAAGGCCCCGACACGGACCCGCTCAGCGAGAGTCGTCCGGCGATTCGACACTGTCGTGAACAGTTCCAAAGGCTGAAAGCACTCGCCGGTGATGTCCCACTGACCTTTCGAATTGCACTGGGCTATCCAGTCGAAGTGATTTTGGAAATTGCACAACAGGAAAATGTCAATGTGATCGTGATGGCTTCACACCGACAAAGTCAATTTCATCTGCAGCTACACGGCAGCGTGGCAGAAGGAGTCCTCAGACAGGCCCAATGTCCGGTGTTGTGCCTGCGACAACCCAATCCTGGTACCCGAAATATTGCTGGCGACCAATATCAACCTACGGACAAGCTGCATTGATTTTAAAGCGTCTGGTCCGTCTCGGTAGTTACCCTGATTCAACACGTCCATTTGGCAAAGGGATCCCATGTCCGTTCAAATTCGTCGAATTCTTTTTCCGACTGACTTTGACGATCCCGCAGCCGAGGCCCGAAAATATGCCATCGCCTTAACCGAACAGTTCGACGGCGAGTTACACCTGCTTCACATCGTCCCTTATGCAACGATTCCACTTCCCGAAGCATCCACAGCATGGACACTTCCTGCCACGGACGAACGATTACAGGTGAAAGAGGCGGAATCGCAATTACGGGACGAGATCAATCCCAACTGGGCCGCTGAACATCACGTGGTAGAAGCCGCCAAAGTCGGTAACGCGGTCGAAGAGATCGTGAAATACGCGAAAGAGCAGGAAATCGATTTAATCGTGCTCGGAACCCACGGTCACATGGGATTTGCCCATCTCTTGATGGGCTCGGTGGCGGAAAAGGTAGTGCGCCTGGCGACCTGTCCAGTACTCACGGTTCATCCCAGTGGACACCAATTTCTCTGCGACAAGCCACACCAGCAGGCCGCCTCTTCGCTCGCCTGATTTCGGTCAACAATTCGACAAACCATCCCCCTGAAGAAAGCCTTCGACCTGATGGCCGCAACAATTGATCGATCCATTGCAACAGTTGGTGCACCGAACGCACATCGAGCGGAGAGCGCGAACAACCTAAGCGGTCTCGACTCCATTTTTTCGCCCCGATCGATCGCCGTTGTCGGAGCCAGCGACCAACCGGGTTCGGTCGGTGGAGCGATTTTCTGCAACTTGAAAGCAGCCGGATTTCCAGGGCCACTGTTCCCGGTGAATCAGAAACATCGCGTCGTTCATGGCGAACCGGCCTTTGCTTCAATTGTCGATCTTCCCGTCACACCAGATCTGGTCGTGGTGTGCACTCCGGCGATGTCGGTTCCAAGTCTTGTTTGCGATTGCGGCCAGCGCGGTGTTGGCGGGATGGTCGTCGTTTCGGCAGGCTTTCGCGAAGCAGGAACGACGGGACGAAAACTCGAGTCTGACTTGCGAGCTGCTCGTCGTGACTTTCCCCATTTACGCATCCTGGGCCCCAATTGTCTGGGCGTCCTGCGCCCCTCAAGTCGATTGAACGCCAGCTTTTCACCAGTGATGCCGCGCCCAGGTCGCATGACATTCATTTCGCAATCGGGTGCGCTCTGTACAGCGATACTCGATTGGTCCATGGAACGTGAAATCGGCTTCGCGACCTGTGTTTCAGTCGGCAACATGACCGATGTCGGAATGGGAGATTTGATCGACTATTTCGCTAAAGACGATCAAACCGACGCACTGTTGCTCTATATCGAGGGATTAGATAACGCCCCACATTTCCTAGCAGCCGCCCGGGCCTGCTCGCAACGCAAACCGATCGTCGCGTACAAGTCTGGGCGGTTTGCGGAATCTTCCATGGCGGCCGCTTCGCATACAGGAGCCATCTCAACCGTCGATGCGGTGTGTGATGTGGCCTTCCGCCACGCTGGAATTGAACGCGTGGATTCGATTGAAGAACTTTTTGATTGTGCTCGATTGCTTGTCGAACAAAGTCCACCGAAGGGAAATCGCCTTGCCATTGTGACGAATGCCGGTGGCCCTGGTGTTATGGCCAGCGATGCCTGGCTGGGGCTGGGTTGTCCACTTGCTAAACTGGCAAATGAAACGATCGCGGCGCTGAATCAAGCCCTGCCGCCGTGCTGGTCGCATGGTAATCCGATCGACGTCCTGGGTGATGCGTCGGTCGAACGTTTCCAATCGGCCACGGACCTGGCACTGAGCGACCCGAACGTTGACGCGGTACTGGTTATTTTGACTCCGCAGACCATGACAGACCCCGCGCGAATTGCCGAAGCGGTCGTTGCAGCTCGCCGCGGTTCGCAAAAGCCCGTCATCGCCTCATGGATCGGTGGTCCGACCGTACATGCCGGTCGGGCAATCCTGCGGGAAGCCTCCGTTCCTGTCTATGATTTTCCGGAAGAGGCCGTTCGCGCCTTGAACCATCTGGTCTGCACGGGTCAGACAAAACTGATGACGTCACGGCATTCGCAACATGGACATGCCACACTCAGACAACCGCAGGTCGCTTCAGACATCCAGTCCCAATGGCGCAACGAATTGGCGGCAACGAACGGTCTGCTGGGCGAAGTCCGTTCCAAACAGTTGCTGGCGGACTATGGCGTTCCAATTGTTTCAACATCCGTTGCTCATACGGCAGACGAAGCGGTGACATTAGCAGACCAAATGGGATACCCCGTCGTTCTCAAGATCCTTTCGCCCGATATCTCGCACAAGACAGACGTCGGTGGAGTCGTCTTGAATGTCGCCAATGCCGACGGAGTCCGCGTCAACTACATCACAATGTTAAAGACGGTTCAGCAATGCTGCCCCAATGCCAGAATCGAAGGAGTCGCCGTACAGCGCATGATTTCCGCAACCCGCGGTGTCGAGTTGCTTCTCGGCATGACCCGCGATCCGCAGTTCGGCCCCGTCCTGTTATTGGGGGCCGGTGGAGTCACCGCGGAGTTGCAGAAGGACTCGGTCCTGGAACTTCCACCATTTGATGATGAGGTGGTGGACAAAATGCTCAAATCACTGCGACTGTTTCCGTTACTGGAAGGTTATCGCGGACGCCCGGGCGTCAATCTCGATCAACTCCGCACCGTGGTGGCACGTTTTGCACAGCTGGCTCAAGACTTTCCCGAACTGGTGACTGCGGAAATCAATCCATTGCTGGCAACGGCGGACGAGGTGATCGCATTGGATGCGAGAATGATCTGCGGCGGTCAGCCCCAATTGGAACCGAGTTCGCATTAATTCCGACAACCAAGTTTGGATCGCTGATCTCCCCATTTCTGCAAGGTAGACAAATGCAAACTCAACCCACCACAAACTTGATTCGCTGGTTCGCCGAAACATCCATCTCCGACATTCCGCTGGTGGGAGGAAAGAATGCCTCTTTGGGCGAAATGTATCGGGAATTGGCCGCGCAGGGAGTTCGGGTTCCGAATGGATTCGCCATTACGTCCCAAGCTTATTGGCACTTTCTGGAGGCAACGGGAATCTCTACGCCGATTCGCCAGAAGCTGGAGACTCTGAAACCGGACGACGTTGAACGTCTACGCGAATGCGGGCAGTCTATTCGTCAGATGATCATCGCGGCCGAGCTGCCGACAGACCTGCAGACCGCTATTGTCGCGGCTTATGACAAGCTGAGCGGTGGTCCTGAGCGAAACGTCGATGTCGCGGTACGCAGCAGCGCCACGGCGGAAGACCTTCCTGATGCCAGCTTTGCCGGTCAGCAAGAAACCTACTTGAATGTCGAGGGGCGGCAACCATTGCTGGACACGTGTAAGCGATGCTTTGCCTCTCTGTTCACCGACCGGGCGATCTCCTATCGACGGCACAAAGGTTTCGATGACTTCAAAATCGGATTGTCGATTGGCGTCCAGCACATGGTCCGTTCGGACCTGGCCAGTTCAGGTGTCATGTTTTCGATCGATACGGAAACCGGCTTTCGCAACGCCGTTCTGATCAACGCCGCCTTTGGTCTCGGGGAAAACGTAGTCCAGGGAGCGGTGAATCCTGACGAATACCTCGTCTTCAAGCCCACACTTGCCGCGGGCTTTCGGCCGATTTTGAAAAAGCGACTTGGAAACAAAGAGTTCAAGTTGATCTACGACATTGGCGGGGGACGCATGACGCGCAATGTGCCCGTTTCTCCCGAAGACCGCGCCCGCTTCGCGATCACAGACGACGAAATCCTGACGCTGTCGCGGTGGGCCAGCATTATCGAACAACACTACTCAAAGAAGCGCGGCGCGTTCACGCCGATGGATATGGAATGGGCCAAGGACGGTGTGACAGGCGAACTCTGGATCGTCCAAGCCCGCCCCGAAACGGTCCAATCGCAAAAGGAGATCAACGTTCAGGAAAATTATTCACTCAAGGAAAAAGGCAAAATCCTCGTCCGCGGACGAAGTGTCGGCGAGAAAATCGGTCAGGGCCCCGTTCATATCATCTCTCATGCCAGTCATCTGAAGGAATTTCGTAAAGGAGAAGTCCTGGTCACAGACAAGACCGATCCCGATTGGGAACCAACGATGAAAATGGCGGCGGCGATCGTCACCAATCGTGGCGGCCGAACTTGCCATGCGGCCATCGTCAGCCGCGAACTGGGTCTACCTGCCGTCGTGGGCACCGAGAACGGCAGCGAGACCCTGAAGAACGGTCAAATCGTTACCGTCTCGTGTGCAGAAGGTGATGAAGGCCATGTTTATGAAGGCTTGCTCGAGTTCAATGTTGAACGACTCGACATGCGCGCATTGCCGCGTCCAAAAACAAAAGTCATGATGAACGTTGGCAACCCCGAAGAAGCATTTCGGCTCTCTTTTCTGCCCAATGATGGCGTCGGGTTGGCGCGGGAAGAATTCATCATCTCGACCTATATCAAGATTCATCCCCAGGCCCTGTTGGACTACGATCGACTGACGGACGTCGACGTCAAACGCGATATCGATCGTTTGACCGCCGGTTACCCGGACAAGCCACAATTCTTCGTCGACAAACTGGCCGAAGGGGTCGCCACGATTGCCGCCGCATTTTATCCCAAAGATGTCATCGTGCGGATGAGTGACTTTAAAACCAACGAGTATGCCAACTTGATTGGTGGCAAGCCCTACGAACCGACAGAAGAGAATCCGATGCTGGGTTTTCGCGGGGCGTCCCGCTACTACAACGAGCGATACCGTGAAGCGTTCGGCCTCGAATGCCGTGCGATGAAAAAAGTTCGCGATGAGATGGGTCTGCAGAATCTGAAACTGATGATCCCGTTCTGCCGGACCGTTGAGGAAGGTCGTCTCGTCTTGGCCGAAATGGCAAAACATGGACTGAAAAGAGGAGAAAATGGGCTGGAAGTCTATGTGATGTGCGAAATACCGAGCAACGTAATCCTGGCCGATCAGTTTTCGGAGATCTTCGATGGCTTTTCGATCGGCTCGAATGATCTGACACAATTGATACTTGGGGTGGACCGCGACTCCGAAATCGTGGCACATGTTTTCAACGAGCGAAACCCGGCCGTGATGACCATGATCACGAGCGTGATTCAGAAGGCTCGGGCCAACGGTCGCAAAATTGGTATCTGTGGCCAGGCCCCCAGCGACTATCCCGAATTCGCACAATTTCTTGTCGAACAAGGGATCGACAGCATCTCACTGAACCCCGACTCCCTGATCAAAACAACGGCAAAAATCGTCGAAGTCGAACGACAACTCGGGAGAACGATTGAGACACCAAAGTCGCATTGAATTGCCGCCGCTTAGCAGATCCGAGGCAATGGTGCCCCCGAGGGTTCAGCCAAGGTGACCTCGCGGCCAAGGGCGCGGACAATCGTCACCGGTACCGTTCGTCGGGGACGCAAGCGGCCGATAACTTCGGCACGTAGGGAGACATGATGCTGACGCAAAATGGTCATTGTTCGCTCGACCAGCTCTGGCGGCGTTGCCAGTACAAAAGTTCCTTCGTTCGCCAGATGCAATGGATCGAGTCCCAACAATTCACAGACAGCTCGTACGGCGGCGTCGACGGGAACTGACGACTCGTCGATCACGCAGCTCAATTGAGATGACTCAGCCCATTCATAAAGGATGGCCGCAACCCCACCTCGCGTGGCGTCGCGAACCGCACGAGGACAGACCCGCGCGGAATGCAATGCAGCAAGCGGTCCCGTCAGTAGCGAGCAGTCACTTGTTGGTGCAGGATCAAAGTCAAATTGCTCGCGAGCACACAGAATCGCCGCGCCGTGACGGCCAATCGGGCCGCTGACAATCAATACATCCTCAGGCTGCAGGGCAATTGGCCCAGGCGGCGAGGGTATGAGTACGTCACCGATGCCCGATGTCGTAATGAACAGTTTATCCACTGCCCCACGTGGAACGACTTTTGTATCGCCCGTCACGATCGCGACATCGGCCGTGATCGCAGCAATCTGGATGCTGTCGAGCACTCGATCCAGAACTGACCATGCCAACCCTTCCTCAATGACCAACGATAGGCTTAGCCAGCGCGGCCTCGCCCCCGATACCGCCAGATCATTGACCGTCCCGAAAACCGCTAACTTCCCGATGTCACCGCCGCGAAAGAAGAGCGGACTGACGGTGTAGGCGTCCGTCGAGAAGGCAATCTGTCCACTGGTTGTCGGTAATAGCGCCGCATCCCCAAGTAGCCGCAATTGCTCATTACCAAATCGAGGCAACAGTCTTTCGTGAAGCAACCGTCGCGAGAGCTTCCCGCCTTCTCCATAGGCCAGCGTGATCTGATCACCGTGATCGCCAACTGGTAGGGGACAATGAGACGACTGTGTCTCACGTTCGAGGTCATTCATGGTTTCTCTCGAAAGGACGTGCATAGCTGAAGTAGGCCGCACAAGCGCCTTCTGACGACACCATGGGAGCACCGACGGGCATATCGGGGGTACAGCGATTGCCAAAGAGCGGACAATCTGGCGGTTTGATTCGACCTGCCATGACGTCGACGCTGCGGCATTCTCCATCGCTCGAAGAGGGTGAAGCAATGATCCCAAATCGGCGTCGCGCATCGAAATCGCTCAATTGGGATCGCAGGACCAATCCCCCGTCGGGAATCTCGCCAAATCCTCGCCAGGGAATCGTCGCAACAGCATAGACCTCATCAATCAAGTGTTGAGCGTGGACATTACCCTCAGGACGAGCGGCCCGTTCGTACTGATTGCGAAGCTGTGGTTTCCGCAATTCGAGTAAGCGAACACATTCGGTCAGTCCCGCCAGTAAATCTGACGGTTCAAAACCGGTAACAACCACTGGCACCTGGAATTCGTCCACGAATTTTCTATAGTGCGCAAATCCCGTGACGGTGCAGACGTGTCCGGCAGCGAGAAAACCCTGTACGCGATTGTCTGGCAATTGGATGACGGCTCGCATCGCCGGTTCGACACGGACATGATGCACCAGCAGGCTGAAATTTCGAAGTTTGAGTTGTCGAGCCTGCAACACGGCGAGCGCCGTCGCAGGTGCAGTCGTTTCAAACCCGACTCCAAAAAACACGATTTGCTTGTGGGGCTCTTTTGCGGCCAGCTGCAAAGCATCGACGGGGGAATAAACCGTTCGAACTTCGGCACCTGCCGCCCTGGCCTGCAACAGACTTCCCGTGTGTCCAGGCACACGCAGCATATCGCCGAAACTTGCCAGGACGACGTCTGGACGTTTCGCAAGCTTCACCGCATCGTCGATGACTTCGGCGGGTGTCACGCACACCGGACATCCGGGTCCATGAGCAAGTTCCAACACGTCATCCAACGCCTCTTCCAATCCGTGCCGTAGCAAGCTGTGTGTCTGACCGCCGCAGACATCCATAATGACCCACCGCTGCGTGATGCCTCTCCGCAATTCGGCCAGCTGGTTTTTCAGCAGCGTAGAGTGACGATACTCGTCGACGAACTTCATGGTGCACTCGATTCGTCGGTATTGAGCTCATCAAACACAGTGAGTGTTGCCAACAGACGTTCGGCCGCCTCATCGTCAATCGTTGTCAACGCAATCCCTGCATGAACGAGCACGTACTCTCCCACTTGCGCATCCGGGACGCATGCCATTTGACAGCGTTTTTTAATACCACCGAAATCGATTTCGGCGACGGCCATTAATGGATCGCGGTCAATCCAGCAGGCGATTCGACCGGGAACTCCAAGACACATGATGAACGATTCCTCTTTCGATAGAGCCTACTGCCAATGCTAATTTGACTAGCACCTAGTCTATCAAGCCACGTTGAAACTGCATGACCGGAACCTTGAACGCAATTGCCGACGTCATTCGCACAACACGATCAAGCGAGACTTGCTCATTCGATGGGTTCAGCGGTCAGGAGCAGCTGTTGGCGTTTTTCTGTCAAGAAATCGCACCATTGGGAAATTCCCTCACCCGATAGTGCTGAAACGGGAATGACCGGCAAACCAGGTTGAATGCGATGCGCATCCAGTGTCACAGCACTGACCGAAAACGGAACGTACGGCAGCAGGTCAACCTTGTTGATGACACAAGCGTGACTCGTGCGAAACGCCTTGGGATACTTACCTGGTTTATCATCTCCTTCCGTCACGCTCAGCACGACAAGGCGTAGATGCTCACCCAAATCGTGCGATGCGGGACAGATGAGGTTGCCGACGTTCTCGATAATCAAAAACTCGACACCGGCAGAATCCAGTTGTTCCCACCCTGATTGAACGAGTGACAGTTCTAAATGGCATGCGCCCCCGGTTGTCAGTTGCTTCACAGGCATCCAGGGAGCGAGTCGCTGGGCATCGCGATCAGTGGCGATGTCGCCCACCAGGACCGCCATTCGATTGCGGCCGGACCAATGTTTCGCCATTGCCTGCAGCAACGAAGTCTTTCCCGCCCCAGGCGACGAGATGATGTTCACGCACAAAATACCTCGTGCCATCAGAGAACGACGCCATAACTCTGCGTCCGCCTGACGCTTGCCTTGGATGTCCTTCTGAATCGGAATGGTTTCAATACTCATTGGGAAACTTCCTCGCAGCCTGCCTGTCGCTCCGCACGTAAGCTGACCAGTTGCATTTCTTCGCCTGCGATCACCTGGACGTTACCGCCGCATCGTGGGCAAACAAAATGAAAGCCTTCCACGTGAAAAACTTCGTGGCAGGTTTCGCAAGTTGCCGTCAGCGGCATCACTTCCACGGATAACTGAACCAGCGTGTCCCAATAAGCAGGTGCCATCTCTGCGAACGCTGACTCCAAAAGGCGCGGTTCGATCCCCGAGAACTCGCCCACTCGAAGGTGAACCTCATGAACTCGCCCCAGACCTCGGATACGGCTTTCTTCCTGGACTTGATCGATTAATGTCTTCACCAGTGATTGCTCATGCATGGCAATGGTTCTCCCAGATTCGATCGGCCAGACCATTCGCGGCGGACCGCACCGCTTCCGAGGGTTCCGTTCCAGCAGTCCAGTTCTCACCTTCCAAAGCCCAAAGTTCCGCCACTTCGGGAATGACACCCAGTTGTCGTCCAAGCTCCATGACCGAGCAAAGTGTCAGATCGTGAGATCCCGAAGCCCTGCGACAACAAAGCTGATCAGATGGCCATAGAAACCGATGGATCGAGCCGGGTTCACCATTTCCGTTGCAAGCGTCGCAAATGATTAATGACTGCTCGATATCGGCCACATCGAGTAAATCTGCCGGATGTTGCAGACGAATCAGTCTCGCGCGGGGATAGTGTCGCTCTTGTAGTCGTTCCAGGACCAGCCAACCGGCTTGATCATCACCCTGATGACTGCCCAAACCCACAATGAACGGTAGTGTCACGATCGCTCCTCCCAACGGACTTTCAGAAAATGCGTCGAGCAACTGATGCAAGGATCGTAGGACCGCACTAATCTTTCACAGTCGACAGCCATTTCGCTTCGGGATGCTGCCGCTTGCAGGCGGCGAGTTAGATAATCGAGCAAATCCCGTTCGATCTGCTTCTGATTCTGCGAAGTCGGGGGAACAATCCGTCCCGAAACAATCTGGCCCTGAGAGTCGACGCGATATTCGTGAAACAGCAGACCACGCGGTGCTTCGGTTGCTGCACAACCAGCTCCGTCTCTCGCCCGGTATCGGATAGATGCTGGGCCAGAAGCGTCGTAGTCGCGAAGAATCGCCAGCGACTCTTCATACGCATGGACCAGTTCAAGACCTCGAGCGATAATACTTTTGAACGGGTTGCAACAATTCGCAGAAAGGCCTACTTCATCCGCCAGTCGCCGTGCCAGCGGCATCAGACGGTCGCGATTCAGATTCACTCGGGCCAACGGCCCAAGTAGGTAGGGTGTCCCCCGGTGGCGACGAACGGCATGCAACGCGGTCGAATGAGCGACTTGCTCTTCGACGAAATGTTGATTGTATTCGGTGACTGGAATACGCAGTCCGGTACTGGAGACGATGTCACCCTCGTTCATTGGGTACTCATCTGGATGACTGAGCGACACAAAATCGTAGGCGTATTCGAAATCAGGAAACGGAAAAGCGGCGACCCAGCGGGTCGCTTCCACGGCTGCAAGGACCCCCGCTTCGAAATGCGGGATCAACGCCGCCATGTCATGCCGGTTGGGCAACCGATGAAATCCGCCGACTTTGACGTTGACGGGGTGAATGGCTCGACCGCCCAGGACTTCCAGCAGTCGATTTCCGAACTTCTTCAGCTGTAATCCGCGTTTGACCTCGGCCGGAAAGCGCTGCGCAAGCTCAATGCCGCTGGACGCACCGAAAAAATCGGGAGCGTGCAATAAGTGCAGATGCAATGCATGGCTCTCGATCCATTCGCCACAGTACAACAAGCGTCGTAGTCGCCGAATGGTCGGTGTGATCTGAACTCCCAACGCGGCTTCGAGAGCATGTACGGAACTCATTTGGTAAGCAACGGGACAGATGCCACAAATGCGGGCCGTGATATCAGGGGTCTCTTCCAGGGGACGCCCTCGAAGCAGTGCTTCAAACAGCCGCGGTGGCTCAAAGATGTTAAGCGTCACGCTCTCAATGCCCCCTTCGCCCAGACGAATCGTGACCCCTCCTTCACCTTCGACGCGTGTCAGAATCGGAACCTGAATGATCTCGGAAGAACTCACGAAGGTGTCCCCTCATCATTCGATCTCAGAATAGTCAACTGATCAGCTGCCCGTTGAAATTCTGGAGCCGCCGCGTTGAAGTTCCGTAGTAATGGAACCAATTGGTCCGGGGACTGGCCCAGCATGCGAAATTTATTCAGCAGTGAGCTCGTATTAGCGGGGACGCTCGGACCGAAGCAACCGTAACAACCTCGGTCGTAGGCCGGGCAGAGTGCGCCACACCCCGATTGAGTAACGGGCCCCAAACACGGAACACCGCGGGCCACAACATGACAAACAGTTCCACGATGCTTGCAATCGAGGCAGACGCTGTGACTGGGGATGCGAGGCTGGCGTCCCTCAGCCAACGCAACGAGTACATCGACTAACTGGTGATAGTTGATCGGACAGCCGTGCAGCGCAAAATCGACGTGAACGTGCTGGGCGATCGGAGTCGACGTCGAGAGTGTGCTGATGAATTCGGGGCTGGGATAGATCGAGTCAACCCAGTCATCGACATTGGCCCAATTCCGCAATGCCTGAATTCCGCCCGCAGTCGCACAGGCGCCAATTGTGATCAGGAATTTCGAATCGAGTCGCACTCGACGGATGCGCGCAGCATCCTCGGCGGTGGTGATGGACCCTTCAATCAGTGCTACGTCATAGGGGCCGGGTTGCAGATCGCTGCTGGCCTCAGCGAAGTGCGCAATGTCGACTCGATCACAAATAGCCAACAGTTCATCTTCGGCATCGAGCAACGACAATTGACAGCCGTCGCACGATGCAAATTTAAAGACCGCCAGTCGTGGTTTGCGAGACATCACAATTGCTCCACGAAAAGGTACTTGCGAATTCGATCGTATCGCAGCACTGGACCGTCTTTGCAGATAAATTCCGGTCCCAATTGACAATGTCCACAAAGCCCCGCGGCACACCGCATGTTCCGTTCCAGCGACACCCAGATTCGCTTTTCAGCGATTCCCAACCTGATTCCGCTTGCCGCCGCGTATTTCATCATCACTTCGGGACCGCAGGCAACCAGATACGTTTGTTCGGGACGAGGCAGTTGCAGCCGATCGATCAGCAAAGTGACAACGCCGACGTGACCGGCCCAACCGTCGGTGGCTCGATCGACCGTTAACTGGACATCGATTCCGCCCTTCCGCCATGTGTTGTATTCACGCACATAGAGCAAGCCATCGAACGAACGTGCTCCGCAGATTAACCAAATGCGGTTGAACTTGTCGCGCTGACTCATCAACTGATAAATCAGGGGGCGAAGTGGCGCCATTCCAAGCCCCCCTGCCACAATTACGATGTCGTTGCCGATCAATTCCTCGTGAGGCCAACCGGTTCCAAATGGACCTCTGAGTCCCAGCGTGTCACCGCGCCCGAGACCGGCCAGTGTTTTAGTCACATTTCCGGCGACTCGAACCGTATGAATCCAGCTATCGGTTCGAGCAGGATCGCCGCTCATCGAGATTGCCGATTCGCCGACGCCGGGCAAATACAGCATGTTGAACTGACCGGGAGCGAATCCGTAGGAAGCGCCGCCATTCTTGTCGCTGACCGTCAGTCGGTACGTACAAACACCGCTGATCTCGCCGATCACGTCTTCAATCCGTGCCGTTCGCGTCAACCAGGGATTCGCCCGCAATGCTGTCGAATGAACCGTCATGGCGTCGATGTCTCCCGAATCGCGGCCACCTCTTCGGTGAGATCAATTCCCACCGGACACCAGGTGATGCAACGACCGCATCCCACGCACCCCGAGGTTCCGAACTGATTTTGCCAGGAATCGAGTTTGTGTGTCAGCCACTGCCGATAGCGCGAGGCCGTATCATTCCGAACGAGACTTCCTCCGAGATAGCTGAAGTCCGGATTGAAACAGGAGTCCCACGAACGCTCGCGATCAACGCGGTCCATGTTCAGATCTCGAATTTCCGTGACGGAGGAACAAAAACACGTAGGGCACACCATCGTGCAGTTTGTGCAGGAAAGACATCGATCACCCACCTCTTTCCAACGCGGATGGTCCAAATTGCCGAGCAAAAGTCCCGGCAAATCACTGGTGTCCATCCGTCGTTCAATCTGATCGACGGCTTGCTGGCGAGCGCTGGCCGCCGATTGCTGTTGTTCGGATGTGGCTTCGACCGCCGAGCAGACGGCGATGACGTCCTGGCCCACATCCGAACCGACGTCACACAAAAATCCACTGTCAATTTCCGTCAGTGCCAAATCGAAACCCTGTTCACACCGCGGCCCGGTCTTCATCGAGGTACAGAAACAGGTACTCGCCGCCTGGGTACAATTAACTGCGACGATGAACAGCCGCTGACGACGTTCCCGATAGAGGGGGTCTTGATAGGGGCCATCAAGAAAGACACGATCTTGAATCCGAATCGCGGCCAGTTCACAAGCACGCACTCCCAACAAAGCAAAGCTTGTTGAATCGTCCGCACGCGGGATAAATTCCCAACCGTTCGCCGTCTTCTCAGCACTTAGTAGAGTAGTTTTCGGAGGAAAGAGATATTTCTTCCAGGAATGCGGTCCGACAACATACCCAAACCAAGCATCATCGTCACGCCGTCGAAGGCGATACTGACCTGGCGCCTGTTCGTCGGTCCAGCCACGGGGCAATTCGTCAACGGATAGAATCTCGTCATAAATGATCGCTTCTTGATCGATGGTCGGGCCCACAACGCAGTACCCGCGCGTGCGGAGTTCGTCGAGCAGCGATTGCAGTCGCGGCTTGGAAAAGAACAGAACCGCTGAAGTTTGCGCCATGAGTCTGAGATCCCGGAAGAACATCGAACATCATCTTGGACTGCGACGACACCCATTGAATGCCGCGATTCACCGCCACAACCTGACTGAGACATCCACAACACAATCGCAACAACGACACCAAGAGCGATGACATTCAACGTTCAGTGGCAACACACCCCGCTTCAGATGTCTTTATTCTTCCAAATCGCTGCAGGGACCGAGTTCAGGTTGAAGCTGATGAACTTCAGCATGCTCGCCAAAGAGATCGAGCAATTGCAATCGAGTCGCCAGAAGTCGTCGCGACAATGCCGACGCCAATTGCCGCATCACATGAAAGCCAATCTCATGCTCCGTCTCACACAGACCCAAGAGTTTGTCACTGCGAAAAGCGATCGTCCTGACATCTTCAAGAGCCACGCCCGTCGAGGTCATCACCGAATCCCCCACCAACGATGACCAAGCCAGCACATCCCCGGGTCCCGCCGACAAAATCGGGACTCGGCCTCGCTGGGGAACATGCATGTCTAATCGGACATGCCCTTCGACAATCAAATGGAATTCGGGGTGCGCGATCCCTTCGACAAACAGCACGTCACCTGCGGGATAGCTACGGGCCTGAGCGAGTCGCTCCAGTTTCGAAACAAATTCGCCGGGAATTGCACGCAGAAAGTCGCAATAACTAACGGTTTCCAGTAGTGACATTATTTCTCCCAAACCAGTCCCACTTCACGCCCCATGCCTATCAGCATTTTTCAATCCGCAATTTACAGACCAGTCCACAGAACACACATTCGAAGACGCGAAGCCGCCCCACACATCGCATTTGCAAATCCACGAGAATGTCTGATTGGACTCCCGGCATCACTTGGCTGCTCGGCTGCGGCGAAATGTCTGTTTTAGCGATCAAGAACTTTCCACCTGGCCGAAATACGCCGGCCGTGTGGTAAGCCCTAAAGCGATGCCGTCAGTTATACACAAGTTACCGAACGCCACGATATTTTGGGCTGAACATGGCTCAAATTGACGAGTCCCGCATCAGAGTTTCCCGCATTTGTCCTGTCTCACGATTTGTTAGGGCACCATATTTCAAACCTGGGCTGGGTTCGGCGCAGCAGTTGCGTACGGACATATCCGATCAATTCGATAGAAGGCAATCGTTCTGAAGCCTTGGGAAATACGTTTCCGACATTTGCTTCCGCCTTTGCGACGAAAGTGAAAAAGTTGGCTGGTCCCCGGGGAAACCCAAGAGTGGAAAGGTTCACCATGACAGCGACGGGATTGCGAACTTTTGACAGCACACTTCAGAAAGTCAATGTCTGGATCGCTGACATCATGAAAGAGTTGGAATGGGATGACCGCAAACAGGCGTATCGAGCACTGCGTGCTGTACTGCATACCCTGCGTGACCATCTTCCGTTGAATGAATCGGTTCAATTGGCCGCACAATTGCCACAACTAATTCGAGGGCTGTATTACGAAGGCTGGAAGCCAAACCATGTTCCGCACGTGATACGGCACTGGGATGACTTCACCGCGAGCGTCAGTGAGGCGTTCCAGGACCCTCTCGTCGCTTCACCAGCCAAGATCACGCAGACCGTGTTAAACGTGCTCGCCAAACATGTTTCGCCCGGTGAAATTGAAGACGTCAAACGTTGCCTACCGGAAGACATTCGCCGTCACTGGAGGATCGCATGACTGCCCCGCGAACACTCATCGTGTGCATGTCAATCCACCATCAGAATACGGCGCGGGTCGCCAGCGCCATAGCGGGCATTCTGCATGCGGATATTCGCTCGCCAGCGGAAATCTCACCCCAGACGATTTCAGATTACGATCTGATCGGCTTCGGCTCGGGAATCTATTTCGGTCAGTTTCATGCTGCCTTGCGAAAATGGATTGACGACATACCCAGCGATCTGCGCCGGCACCAAAACGCGTTCGTCTTCTCCACAGCGGGGTTGCCATCTCTCTGGTGGTTATGGCAACGATCCATAGAGCCAAAACTGCGTAAGAAGGGTTTCGACGTTGTCGATGGGTTTCATTGCAGCGGGTTCGACACGGTCGGACCGTTGAGGTTGCTCGGTGGGCTGAATCGTCGGCACCCCGACGATCGCGATCTGGCGAATGCGCAAGCTTTTGCCCTTCAATTGCTGACGAAGCTATCCGACGCTGATACCGCCAATACGCTCTTATCCTCACTGTAAAGGGCACAACAATGACTGTTGGCAAAATCTGTTCTCGAGAAGTCGATACCGCATGTCCCGAAGAGTCCGTGTTCACGATTGCTCGGAGAATGCATGCGAGAAAAGTCGGAACTCTCGTAGTAATCAATGCAAATCGGGATCCCATTGGTATGGTCACCGATCGCGATCTTTCCATGCGAGTCATCGCCGCCGGTGGCGATCCCACGCGAATGACGGTTCGCGAGGTCATGACACCGCGACCGGCAACAGTACACGTCGACACGGATATTCATGACACGATCGGGGTCATGCGGACCAATCGCTGCCGGCGAATTGCCGTGGTCGACTGCCTGGGGCACCTTGTCGGGCTATTGAGTCTTGATGATATTCTGACACGGATCTCCCAGGAATTTCAGTTGATCGGGGAATTGATTCGCGAAGAATCACCTCAGAGCCTCGCCGAGACCCGATGACGTCGATAGCAGATGGATGACCGGCGCTGAATACGTTGGCATCGCGACTTGGGTCAAAACTCAAGCGGTTGCCAATGAGCCTCGGATTCGTTTTCGAACCTGATCCGCCGCGTCGGAAATGTCATCGCGTGAACTGTCCACCGCGACGGACGACAACAGCTCGGACGAATCCAACGGCTCGGCAGTGACAAGTTGATGCCGAAGCACCTTGGAATCAGCATCTGAAGGGTCTTGTCCGAGCCGACTTCTTTGGTCAATGCGTTCTCGCAAAACTTCAGCCGACGCCGTACAAGCGACGATTGCGAGCGGCACCTTCAGTTCGCCGGCGAGAGCAATGAATCGCTTTCGATCGGCCGATTTCAAGAATGTCGCGTCGACGATGACGGGATAGCCGGCGCCGACAATGCTTCGAACCAGCGTTTCCAATCGCAAATACGTCTGCGCATTCACCGAGTCCGTATACATCACCGCCGGCGAGAGAGTCGATTGAGCCGATGAGGGTCCGATTCCCGACAGTCGTTTCCGCTCGACATCGGAACGGATCTGAACGGCTTCCAGACGGGATGCCAAATGTCTTGCAACGAACGACTTGCCGCTGCCCGAAACACCATTCATCAGCACGATTGCAGGCTGGGTGGGTCGCGCGAGTCTTGATGCCAATCCCAGGTAACTTTCCAACAGTTCGTGCTGGTGCTGTTCTTCTCCAGTTGTCAATTCTGATTGCTGCAAGCGAAGGGCGGCCACTTTTGCTCGGACTAAGGCCCGATAAGCCAGGTAATAACGTAAGACGTACAGCCCCTCGTAGTCACCCGTCTGTTCGAGCCATTGATTAAGCACGCGCCAGGCCAACTCGGTCTGATCTCGATCGTGCAAGTCCATGACCAGAAAAGCAATGTCACTAAAGACATCGATCCATCGCAACTGCGGATTAAACTCCAGACAGTCGAATAGCGTAGGCTTTCCCCGAAAGAGAACCAGATTGCCCAAGTGCAGATCACCGTGGCACTCGCGAACCCAGTGTTGTTGTTTGCGTTGCACAAATCTCGCAGATAATCGATCTCCCTCGCCCGTCATCCACTCTTTCAAACGCGCTAGCGATTTTCTCTGAGCGTCGGACAATGGGTTATCTGACAGATGATCGAAACAGGCCTGGACCATTTCGCGAATGAGATCCGGTTCGCCGTATGAGGTTTCGCGTCCCGCGACGGCCGCCCGTCGATGTAAATCAGCAACCTGACGAGCCAGCAGATCGACCATTTCGATCGTCAATTCATTTCGCGCCAAGCAGTTTTCCAGCAGGTCCCTTTGTGCAAATTGCCGCATGCGAACCGCATATTCCACAGCCGTTCCGGATCCACCAAAGCAGGGACCATCGTCATCGGTCGTCAGTGGGACGACCCCGTCATACAACAGAGGTGCGGTCCGGCGATTGAGTCTGAGTTCCTCCTGACAGGCCACGTGTCGAAGTTCGAGCGTGGTGAAATCCACGAAACCAAAGTTGACCGGCTTCTTGAGTTTGTAGGCCCATTCACCAGTTAAAATCACCCACGATATATGTGTCTCCAGGAGTTCGATCTGCGACACGATATGGGGATACATCGCAGGATCGTAGATCGCATTCAACCAGGCAGGGTGCAACGGAGAAGGTTTCAGTTGATTCATTGATTGTTGACTCGACGGTGGTTATCCCCGTCCCGGAACCAGAACCGCCGCTCCGGTGAGCTGTCCGGTTCTCAACAAGTGGAGCGCGGTATTGGCTTCGTGCAAAGGGAATATCTCGGTGGTTGTCTGCACAGGGATCTTCGGTGCCAAGGCCAGAAATTCTTCTCCATCGCGGCGCGTGAGATTGGCAACAGACCGGATAACACGCTCACCCCATAGTAACGAATAAGGGAAGCGGGGGATGTCGCTCATATGAATGCCGCCGCAAACGACCACACCTCCCTTGCGGACGCTCGCTAACGCCAGCGGTACCAGTTCGCCTAGCGGTGCGAAGATCATCGCCGCATCCAATTCCTCCGGGGCACGCGAAGTCGAATCACCGGCCCACTCGGCACCAAGCGACCGAGCAAATTCTTGCGCGACGGTATCGGCAGGTCGCGTGAATGCGAAAATTCGACGCCCCTGATATCGAGCGACCTGTGTCACGAGATGTGCCGCGGCTCCAAAGCCGAAAATACCAAGTCGCGTGGCATCGTTCGTCATCCTCAGCGATCGAAAGCCAATCAGTCCGGCACACATCAATGGTGCGGCAGCGATCGAATTGAACGCCTCTGGAATGCGGAAACAGAAACGCTCGTCGGCAACAGTCTGCTCAGCATAGCCCCCGTCAATTTGGTATCCCGTAAACCGAGCGGCGTCGCAAAGATTCTCTTCGTTCCGCAAACAATAATCGCATTTGCCGCAAGTGGAACCCAGCCATGCCACTCCGACGCGGTCCCCAACCGACAAAATCCTGACGTCGCTGCCAACCTCAGTCACGATCCCGACGATTTCATGCCCGGGAATCAATGGCAGTTTGGGCTCCGTCAACTCGCCGTCACACACGTGCAGATCTGTGCGACAGACAGCGCACGCATCAATGCCGATTAGCACCTGCCGTGGCCCTGGCCGTGGGTCCAGAACGTCCTTCCGCATCAGCGGCTTTCCTGGCCGATCAAGTACCATCGCATGCATTTGAATCTTCTCGACGAGGTCGCCCGGTTGTTGTCGGTGTCACCGAATCTCGCCGCCACGAGCGGTTGACACGCCATGCACCGGCGACACAAATCTCGCAATCCGTGCGCCGCAATTGCAGAAAAATATCGATCAAACCAAATCCGCTATACCCCAGGAGCAATTAAATTCCTGCGCAACCTGCATCACGTCGTCGTTCTCAATGACTGACGACCGTCTTAGCAAGTACTTCTTGGCCCATTCCTGACGCCAGAGACGCGGGCTCTTGTTGGAAACCAGGTGGGCTCAGACACACAACGGGGCATCGGCACCGACGTGCCAAACTCTGTGAGACGCTGCCATAGATCTGGCGATGAAGATAACAGTGAGGGTGAGCGGCCAGCACAATCGCATCGCAATGTTCCGCATCCGCGACGTCGATCATCGTTTCGACCAATGGGCCCACTTTGACTTGGAAGCTCAGCGGGATGTCACTCGCCAGCACCTGCAATCGAGCAAACCGGTCCCAACAACTCTGATACAGTGTCGAGTCATGATCAATTTCATCACCATCAAGATCCTGCTTGGAACAGTTATCAGGACGAACGATGTGAAGAACAATTATCTCGCAATCCTGATCGCGAGCGATGTTGCATGCGATCTGGAACGCCAAGTCGCAATCCGCTGTGAAATCGGTGGGAACCAGAATCGTGTGCATAATGAGTCCTTGGCAGAAATTCAGTCCAGACTGTATTCGTGCGTTTTTGCGGGCCTATCAGACAGAGCAAGGCTTGCGTTAGACCGTCTTCTCGATTTGTCCACACAAGCCTCGCCCCCTTGACGTGATGCACATGGGGCGACGTATTCGGAGCGGCGTCGCCCATAAAACAGGATATCCGATCAGGTTTACGTCTTAATCGTGATTTGACATGGCTTGGCCTCTTCGGCCTTGGGCAACGAGACGGTCAGCACACCGTCTCGGAACTGCGCGTCGATTTTTTCCTGCTTGACAGCTGTGGGAAGAACGATCGACCGCGAGAATGACCCGTGAAAGCGTTCGATGTAATGGGGCGTACCGCTATTCTTCTTACCGTCTGACTTTTCACCCTTCCGTTCGCCGCTGATCGTCAACACATTGTCAGAAACCTGGACGTGAACATCGCTCGCTTTGATCCCCGGCAGATCGACCTTCACTTCGTACGCCGTGTCAGTCTCGTTCATATCGAGTAATGGAGCGAACGTGGGCAACGCCGCGGAGTTCTCACCGGCGCTAAACCAGTTCGTCAGCAACTGATCGAATTCTTCTCGCAATGCTCCAATTGGATCCGCCGAGAAAATCGACGGCACATTCGCACGGTTACGGGTTGCTCGACGGGCAAGAGTGGTCGACATAGTAATTTCCTTTCGATAAATCGAGATGTCTGCGGATTCAGCAAACATCTAACGGAGGGGTGGGCGCGCCACACAGGAGCGAGCCATCGAAACAGGTGTCAACAGATTGTCATGGGGACGCGAATTCGAAGTCATTGAGGGTGCAACCTCGATTTGAACTTCGATTTTTCGCCCCTTGGCAATGATGCGTGCAGCCTCGATCGCAATCTGAACGAGATAGAATCGAGTCACAGATCCTTGGAGAAGAAGCGTCCGATCGTCACACCGGCAGACAACATTCAGAAGCGGATAGCCAGCCCGCTTGAGCATCAATGTGAAATTTTCGCTGGCAGAAGCCTCGTAAACAGAGACAGGGCACGTTCGCCCAGGCTCTGGAGATCTCAACGATGGTCGAGCGTCCGAATCGCATAACCCATCCAGCTGCGTTACCGATGGAATCCTTTGGTATTCACCGCCTGACACTTCAGATTTGTCGATCTGGCGATTCGCCGTTTCGACAGTGGATCGGCAAATGGGATAGCCTCGTCTCAACGCGAGAACCTCGACGCCCTCCTCGTCGTTACTGACCACTTCGACTGCTTCTCGTGAGGGAACGAAACTGGCAATCAATGTTGTCATTTTCTCTCGACTCCTTCTGGGGTCGTGTGTCGCCCGACAGGTGGTGACAGTTGTGATCATAAACGAAGCTTTCGTCAGGTCTAAGATTTTTTTTGTTTCCGGCCGGATTAGCCGAATGCATTGTCTGTGCCAAAATTTTCAATTTTCACGAGAGTGCGGCTACGCATCGATTTTCGGTCGTCAGGCGAATCGAGCCGGAGACCACAAAACCGGCGAAGACTTGTAAAATGTTCTAAAAAATCATTCCCCATCGTGGAAAACAGCGACTGACTTTCAAGTCGTCCTGAATCCCGTGCTGGCGGGTTAGGAGAGATTGGGTAACCGCCAGTCCCGTTCACGATGAAATTCGCTGGCAGGTTTTCGCCAGATGGCTAGAAATTTGCGGCCAGTGGTTACCTGACGCTAAGACACTGATGGGTCACGGCACAGAGTGGCTCGGTATTGGCGAATCGTCCAACCATCAGCGAATCGAAAAGACTCACCAAGCAGCGAGTTGCCGCCAGTTTTCCGAAGCAGCTCACACTTGTACCGGCAATTTCAGATCGTGTCCGTCAAGTGGAATAAGTATTGCCCCGTCATCGAATAAGATCCGTCCGAATCCGTTCGCACGCTGACGCGATACGGACTAAGAATGTCACAATTCGTCCACGTGAGCAGATCTTCGGTAGCTTGGTGCCATACCCCTTTTCATCTTGATGCTCCGGATCGTCGTTCCGCTTCAAGATTCGATCGGAAAAGCCAAGGTCGTATCAAAGCCAGCCACGAGGGAAAATGCGAAGATCACAGAGCCGACCGTCCATCCATTTGTTCCAGCGGAAAGTCGAAACACTTGAAGTCGTTTAATGTCGAATTTCCTGGGGTGCGCCGCTTTGATAAATGGATCGCATTAATTGCGGCATTGGCAATCGCAATGCATCTTGGGCTGAGATTCCATTGGTCCAATCAGGCGACCACTGAACGGATTCCCACGATGGATTGGCCACTCATCATGGCCCTGGCAGTCGGAGGGCTGCCACTCGTACTGGAACTCTTGTGGAAGCTGGTGCATCGTCAATTTGGTTCAGATTTGCTCGCGGGACTATCGATCATCACATCCATTGTTTTGGGTGAGTACCTGGCCGGCACGCTGGTCGTGTTGATGTTATCGGGCGGCGAAGCGCTTGAAGCATTTGCCGTCCAAAACGCCTCTTCGGTCTTGCGAGCATTGGCACGGCGGATGCCGACTCGGGCACACTGTAAATCTGGCGAGGCAATTCGTGAACTGCCCGTCGATCAGGTGCGAATCGGTGATACGCTGGTCCTTTTTCCGCATGAGATCTGTCCTGTCGATGGAACTGTGATTTCGGGAACTGGCTCAATGGACGAGTCGTTCCTGACCGGCGAACCGTATCTCATGCCGAAATCAACCGGTTCCCTCGTCCTTTCAGGAGCGATGAACGGCGAAGCGGCACTGACAATTCGTGCGGACCAGCTCGCGGTTGATTCCCGCTATGCCCAAATCATGCAGGTGATGCAAGCAGCCGACCAACATCGACCTCGCATGCGCAGACTGGGCGATACACTTGGCGCCGCCTATACGCCGCTCGCGATCGGACTCGCCATTTTATCTTGGTGGCTCAGTGGCGATGTCACCAGGTTTCTTGCCGTATTGGTGGTGGCCACTCCTTGCCCATTGCTGATTGCAATTCCGATCGCGATTATCGGCTCGATCTCGCTGGCCGCGCGACGTGGAATTATTATTCGCGACCCCTCGGTGTTAGAACGGATCCAGACCTGTCGCACCGCGATCTTCGATAAAACTGGCACGCTAACCTATGGTCGCCCCACCGTCGCCGAAATCATTCCGGGTTGCGGTCTATCAGCCGAGGAAGCACTTTCGCTGGTCGGCAGCTTGGAATCTTACTCGAAACATCCGCTCGCCTCGGCGATCACCACTCTGGCTCGTGAACATCAGTTGGCGTCCCAGAACGTCAGCGAAGTTCATGAATTGCCGGGCCAAGGATTGGTGGGCGTTGTGGCGGGACGCACGATTCGAGTGACCAGTCGGGGCAAATTAGCCGCCCAATGTGCATCCGACGGGAATAGAACGTTACTAAAAAGCCTTCCCCCGGAGATCGCAGGCATGGAGTGCATTGCCGTCGTCGATGACGTCATTCCGGTCGTCTTTCGATTTCGCGATCAACCCCGCAAGGATGGGGCACAGTTCGTTCAGCATCTTGTGCCACGACATCATTTTGAAAGAATTATGATCGTTTCGGGCGATCGTGAATCCGAGGTGAAATACCTCGCTCAGTTAATCGGTATTCAGGAAGTGCATTTCAATCAGTCTCCCGAACAAAAACTTGCAATCGTTCGGCACGAGACCCAGCTTTCGGCAACGGTGTTCGTCGGTGACGGGATCAATGATGCGCCCGCGCTGACATCGGCAACGGTCGGGATCGCACTTGGCAGCAATACCGACATTGCATCGGAAGCGGCTCACGCGGTCATCCTCGATAGCTCGCTCAGCAAAGTGGATGAGCTTTTACATATCGGCAGACAACTCAGGCAAATTGTTCTGCAAAGCGCCGTCGGTGGAATGGTCCTTAGCTTATGCGGAATGATTCTGGCAGCGTTTGGCTTGCTGCCACCCGTCAGTGGCGCGATTCTCCAAGAGGTCATTGATCTGATCGCCGTATTGAACGCATTGCGGGCGACGCGCGCTCCACGACATCTTACTGACTTTGATCAGCGAGGGTCTCTATGATGCACAAATCATGCACATGACTCTTCCCAAGTGCGGCTATTTCTGGTGACGCAGACTCAAAAATCACTTTTTGTCGGCAGAGACAGATTCTGTGTGACAAAATGCTCGTAACACTTCCCAAAGACGTCATATCAGAGTGTCTTCCGAGTCGGGACAAATAGCGGAATCAACTCCACCACAATGGCCAATGCATGCCGACGATATTCCCCAACGCGATTCAGTCGAGGTGCGTCAGAACTGCCGTTCGAAGAGTGGATCGACAATTCCAACTACATGTACCGCGGAGCTGGCACTGGCATCAGAACCGGTCGCTCGAGTGGCCGCTCGTCAGGGCTGCGATCCCTGATCGTGACCACGGGACACCTGGCATGGCACAGGACATATTCCGCCACGCTGCCAAAAAGCAGGTGCTTCAATCCCGTTCGACCATGTGTTCCCATCACGATCAGATCGCAATTGCGATCCTGAGCGATCCAACAAATGACTTCGCCCGCTTCCCCGGGATGTTGAAATCGATCAATCTGCTGACCGTGTGAAGAAGCGGCCAGCTGCGCCTCAAGTTGGGAATGCAACTTTAAGGTGCGGGAGTGCTCTTGCGCTGCGAGAGCCCAAGCTTCAGGTGTCTCAATGGCATGCACCAAGGTCAACTGAGCGTCAGCTTCGATGGCCAGTTGTTCGGCGTAGGCAACAGCTTTGTCCGCGGTTTCCGAAAAATCGGTGGGACAGAGGATATGCGTAATCTTTTTCATGATCGTCACCATTTCAGATCGACAAGGCGAAGCAAGAACTTCCGCGACAATTGATCAGGTTATTTTCATCTGCTCTGAAAACGAATGCGACGTCGTGAGTCTTGACCTGAATCATGGTGACCATGAAATAGGCATCCTTCGAGAAACGACTCCAGATGACTCGTCAGATGACCTTCGAGCGCCTTGCGACGGAACATCAGCTTGAAATCGACTCGATCAGGATGCTCAGAACGAAGACAGGCCCAACCATCCGAATACTTTCGGGTCGAGATCATCTCGATTTGATTCCACAGACTCGGGATCAGTTCAGTGGGGAATGAATAGTCGTGCAGCTTCTTCCACTCGTGCGATTGATAGACGTAGATCCACACGTCACCAAACGCATCGTCGCTCCGCAAAAATCGAATTTGGAAACGAAAAGCACCTGCATTCATCGCCTCGGCAAGCCGCGCACACAGTTCGTATCGTGCTTTATCATCAGCTAAGTTCGCCAGGGAATTGACCTTACTGCTCATTGTTTTCTCCTTATCATTCGGTTTGATTCGGTTCGCCAACAGACGACATTCATTCGATCTCTTTGCAGGTTTCATTCCCCTGACACACGAAGCGAAGGAATATCGCCACGCTGTCTGGGAATTCCGTGAATATCAGCCCGACGATCCTGGATCTTCACTGGCAAGTTGATCAGCAATTCACACGATTCCAGTGCGTCACATGAAACCGCCCATTTCGATTCGGCCGCTTTTTTCAGCTTCGTGACATCTGGGTCTCTGGCATCCTGGCCGATCAGTGCCTTGCCATCCGAGTGATTGATATTTTTCCAACTGATGAGTTTCCGCCGTTGGTTGATCGCAGACTTCAGCAACCTCGGACATTCTCGACGCCGTTCGCCTTATTCTTGCCACAGCGGGTCATATTTAATTGTCATGTCGCGAACGGAACGATGACATTCGATGCAGGTCAAAGTGAGTTGCATATACGACAACGCCGCGCCGTCCAGATTCTTCTCTTTGGCATACTTCGCGACTTTCAGCGACAGCCGGCCAAATTCGTCGCTCAGTTGCACGAACTTTGGATCCTTGCTGCCCCCCCATTTCTCCGCCTTCGTCAGCAGAAACATGGCCGCGGCCTCTTTTTCGATTTGGTCGAAGTCCTCAACCGTCAAACCCTCCAACATGCCTTGCGCCTGTCCCAGTTTTACCCGCATGAAAAGTGAGGTCGCCGTCAATTTTTTAGGAACCGTCTGCTTCTTTGCATCGTCGGCCTGCGCTGCGGTGTGGCAAAGCCACCCGATGGCCAGCCCACTCAGAGCACACGTCAAGATGATCCCAATTAATTTCTGACTTTTCATCATCTGCTTCCTCTGGAGTACCCACGGGACTGCGGAACGATCGACAAAACACTACCGCACAATTCGTGCCGCAGGGAGCAGACACGCGAATGTGTGGATGGTTTCCCGAATCGCCACGGCATACCAGAAAACGGGGAATTCGGCCGCCTACCCTGAGTCGCCTCGCGTTTCACACGTGGTGTGCCTGATCCAACCGTTGGCGACAGATTTGCATTTGCGGTGGCAGCGGGGATCGGTTTGAGAGGAAAGGCTAGGCCCTGTCCGGAGCCCTTTCGCTGATCATCGTTCGCAGTCGTCGATAATCGGTTTTTCCGTTCCCCAGTAACGGAATCTTGTCCAGTTGACGTACCCCGTCCAGTCGCATGACTCCACGAAAGCCGCCGTTAGCCAATAGGGCATTCGCATCCTCTAACGAGAGAGTCTCAGTCGTGAAGAGGACGATGTTGCGACCACGCTCGCTTTCGATTCCCTCGACCGCCACGTGGGGACCAGTCTTGTCCGGCGGATATCGGACTGCGAATGGCTCTTCGAGTGCTGGCAGCGAGATCATCTCACCACCGGCCTTGACGAATCGCTTCAATCGACCGCAAAAATGAATGAAGCCATCGGTGTCGATCGACACTAAATCTCCCGTGACATACCAGCGTTTTCCATCGTGATCGACGAAAGGTGACGTCTCTTCACCCAAATAGCCGGGAAATACTCCGGGACCGGCAACCAGTAGCATCCCCATCTTCCCGACTGGCAATACCGCGCCACTTTCAAGATCCGTAACACAGACTTCCACACCCGGCAATGGCTGTCCCACCGTACCGGGACGAATGGCGTTTGGCCGATTCCCTGCAATCATCGGCGAGCATTCGGTGACTCCGTAACCTTCCAGTAACAGAGCTTTTGGCACCGCCGCACGCACCTTTTCGTACAGTTCCATCGGACAGGCCTCGGCCCCCACGGCAATCAGCGCCAACGAGTTCAACTCACCTGGCCGCGCCCGGGTGAAAAGATGATTAATGATTGACGGCATCCCCACAAGAACCGTCGGCAAATAGGTTGCGATTTTTCTGATGAGCCCCGCCGCATCCGTCGGATCGCCATGGTAAATGACGCGTACTCCAGAGAGCAGCGGGAACAACCCTGTGACAGTGAATCCAAAACTATGGAACATGGGCAAGAAGCCCAGCAACGCATCTCGGTTCGTCAGATCCAGCACCGCGGGAATAATCCTGACGTTGGACACAACGTTTTGATGCGTCAACGGCACCGCCTTGGGAGCCTTCTCAGAACCCGAGGTAAACAGGATCACCGCTTGCGCATCAGGCCGCACGCTTGGGACACATCTGCGGATCCTGCCAGGCCGGCAACGCACCGTCGCAAACCAGTAGATTTGCTCAAGCCAGCCAACGCTCTTACGCAAATCCTCGACGTAAATAAATTGCACACCTTCAATGGTGAAGCCGATGCGATCGAGCAATTGCCGCGACGTAATCACGTGTGTCAGACCCGTCAATTCCACGGAGTGGCGAAGATTGGCCGGGCCAGTCGTCCAATTCAGCAGAACTGGCAGCTTGTCACTCAAATAAAGCCCCAACAACATCGTATCGCTGGCAACGGATGCGGGCAGCATCAGCCCCATATTTGTGCCCGGCACTGGACGGAAGCGTTTTGCCATCAACAGTGACGCGATCAGAAGTCGTTCGTAGGTGACGACCCCGGAAAAGTCGTCGGCCGCGGCAACGTCGCGTGGATTCCAAAGCGCTCGGGCGACGAAGGCTTCCGGGATTGTCTCACCCAGGATGCGAAGTGGTTCGACGCGGGTGGGCGTCCGAAACCATTCCGCCGGTGGCTTCCGGACTTCTTTCTGCGTCAAACCCTCAGCCAGTGCCATCAATTGACCAACTGTCTCGGGAGCGATGTCTGTAGAAACAGTGAATCGCTGCTCGATCGCCAGGGCGATTTCCATGCGTTGCAGACTGTCCAACCCAAGCGATTCCAGTTTTGTTCCCGGATGAAGCTCCTCGGGCTTCAATCCACGACCTAACCGTTCGCGAAGCAGTTCAGCAACTATTTGCCGTGTTTCTGCCGGGATCTGATCCGCATCGATTTCATCATTCGTCTGCGCCGGCAGCGACGGGAACTCGTAGGTCCGTGGGCCGAACAGAAAGTGATAAGGAACGTACGTCGGGCTCTCCGGTCCCTCACTGTTGTACTTGGCCTCAAACCAGCGGTTGACTTCCTCGCGATTCAGTTGTGGCAGGTCTTGGCGGTTGATTCGGTCCACCGTGATGTCAATTTTCCGACGCGGCATCAACACAAAAAGATTGCTGACCAGTAGCATCGCACCGTTCAGGAAACTTCGCCCCAAATGGGGCAACTTCGCTTTGCGAGCAAAACTGAACTGACTGCCCCAGACGCCTTTTGTTTTCACCAGGACGACATTCGCTTCGGGAACGGCTTGCAGGATGTCCGTCAGTGCTCTCGCCGCGCCTAATCGCTCAACACCATCGCGTTGAGCCTTCCCAGATGGCCACAGGACAAAGTTTTCTCCGCGACGAAGTCCTGCGATCATCTCGGCGATCGCCTGTTCGGCCCGCAACTGCGCCTGTTGGCTGGGTCGATGAAGATCCGGAACCGGAACCGCTCGCATCAACTTGATAAGAAACGTACCAATCAGACCCGGGAAATTGCCTTCGTAGAGCACGGTTCTCGGACGAAGGTTTGGATAAAACGTCGCCAGAATGATGACGGGATCAATCAGGCCCGGATGATTGGGGAGCAGCAGTATCGGCCCCTTCAGGCCTTGAATCTGATCCCACCCTTGGACCCGTACCCGGTAACGAAGAGGGATTACCAGACGCATGATCACCAAGACGAGATATCGAACTGCGTCTCCCATAGGAACAGACCTTGATGCCATGGACTCGTTGAATCTGTACAGCCGCCAACGATTTTGGCGGCGCCATCATCATAGTCGGTCCGTATGAGGGAGCCAGAGATCATAATCCGGGCTCAACCGCTTGCACTCCGTGTTGATAGTGCGAATAGACGAAGACAGGGATCTTCAGACTTCCCAAGTGGCTTTTGATCAACGGCAGAACATCCTCCCATTTCAGGCCACCGACACCTGTCGCCAAGCGAGGTAATGCGAGGCTCTGGATCTCGTTCTTTTCCAATTCGTGCTGAAGTCGTCGCAGGCAATGATTCACGTTGGCGACAGTAGCTTTGCCAGGCTTTGACCCATGATCGTGCTCGCCGTCCTGGGTCATCAGACAAAACATGCGAACATTGAACCCTCCCCAAGCCCAAACCTCACCAGGCTTCGGATGGCTTTGGCTGGCGTAGTGTCGAAAGTCCTTGGCCATCATCGGCCACTTTTCCCTCAACGCCAAGGCAAGCCCCTGGTCGAAGTGATCATTCGGGGCAATCCCATGCGCAATCGCATGAGCCTTCGTCAACAGAATGTCACCTGAAACCTCATGAATCATGCTCTTCCTTTTTTATATGCGGGAGTATCTCAAAGGCAATTCGACGAATTCTTCGTCTAAGTCAGCGATTCCGCCGACCAACTTGATTTGCCAATCTCATGTCGTGCCTTGAATCGCCGTCCGCCGATTGAATCGCACATGTCGTACCAGACGCGACGATCGGTCCCAGACATCTTTATTTAGACCGCAATTTACCAACCGAGTGACCAACCTAATTCACCCAGGCGCACGTCTCAATCAATTCTATTTAGCTGAAGTTCACCCGTTGGTTGTCGCCTTGATTTTGGCGTTCAAAAGATCTCGTACCGATTGCGCACGGCAGAAATTTAAATCAGCAGAAATCCCTCGTTGAAGCATGCGAATTTGACTTCACCGCACGACGAACGCCGCCAAACCATTCCAAGGCTTCAATCAGGCCTCCGCATCACACCCGAACTGGCCAGCATTCTTCCAGCTGGAGAAAACGTGACCACTTCAACTATCCTCTCCGTGTCTTCCATCGAACACTTTTAGCTCGTTATTCACTTCATTCCCGCACAACAGGCATTGGCACACGCCATGCTTGAAGGCCGTAGCTGATCGACCCATTTCCCAACATGCACGGCGTGAGGCTTCGTCGCGACTGTCAATCGTCGATTCTTGTGGGTTCTGACCGTGCCATGAAACTTCTGTCATCGAGTCACCAGCGAGGAGTTGACAATGCGCAACTTAGACCAGTTGCAAACGACGATCAAAGACTTGATTCATGATGGCCGAGGAATCCTCGCCATCGATGAAAGTGCGCCGACGATCGCCAAGCGATTTAAAGCCATCGGAGTGGAATCGACCGAAGAAAACCGGCGCGCTTATCGTTCGCTACTGCTCACCACGCCAGGACTCGGTGAATACATTGGCGGCGCCATCTTCTTCGAAGAGACGCTGTCACAAAGGACACCGGCTGGAATTCCTCTTCCCGCAATTGCCTGGGAACAGCGAATTGTCCCCGGCGTCAAAGTCGACAAGGGAAAGATTCCTCTCGCATTGTGCCCTGGCGATCAGATCACTGAAGGACTGGACGGCTTGGCCCAGCGACTGCAAACGTACCGCGATCAAGGCGCCCGTTTCGCCAAATGGCGTGAGGTGTATACGATCACGGACCAGAACCCCAGTTCTTTCGGCCTCGAAGCCAATGCGGATGCTCTGGCCCGTTATGCCGCGATCTGCCAGGAAGAGGGTCTTGTACCAATTGTGGAGCCTGAAGTCCTGATGGACGGGCGCCACAACATTGAACGCTGTGCTGAAGTCACCGAGGCTGTACTTCACTCCGTGTTCGCGGCCCTCCTTCGTCATCACGTAGCCCTGGAACTAATGCTGTTGAAAACGAACATGGTGCTACCAGGCACCGAGCAGCCGAAGGCTCGCCCCGATGTCATTGCGACGGCAACCCACACGGTTCTCACCAGAGCCGTTCCCGCTGCCGTGCCAAGTATCAATTTCCTTTCCGGAGGCCAGGAACCTGAAGAATCGACGGCCAACCTGAATGCCATCAATCTCCATCGTGATCGCTGCCCCTGGAATCTCAGCATCTCATTCGGTCGTGCATTGCAGCAACCAGCACTGCGAGCCTGGCAGGGAAAATCGGACAACGGTGCGGCGACTCAGCAAGCGCTACTCAAGCGGGCTCGACTGAACAGCTTGGCCATGCGGGGAGCCTATTTGCCGGACATGGAACGCTAAAGAGGAATTGGTCTCGCCGATACGACGAAGTCCCGCGATCTCGGGTCGGTCCGCCGCAGAATAACTCCACTAAAACGGGAAATTCGACGCCGACACGTGGCGAAATCATGCCAGTTGGCGAATTCTCGGCCAAACGAGTCCAACGGATCCTTCCTCTGATCTGACAGTTAGTCTCATTCTGATAGCCCTGCCGCGATGATGCGAAGGGATACTTCTCAATCGACCTCATTTCTCGATATCGGCACGCTGCTGATGAGCTCTTTTCTGCCGGAAGAATTGAGTGAAATTGGCGTTTTTGCAATATCTCCAATGCTTGGGCGAATCGTGGAATGGAACCTGCATTATCCATTTCTCAGCAACGCAAACGCATTCACACTACCTGTGATGCACACTTGAATCAATGAAGAGCTTGAGCCGGCCCTGCCACCACGGCAAGTGGGTGATAGAACCGCGGCTGTCGACGTCCACCGTCGTTACGGAGTGACCATTATGAGTAATAAATTTCCCAGGCTGCACAACGCGATGTGGCCTGGCGTCCTCGGAAAAGGAGCCACGGGAACGGAGCCGTACGTTTCGCTTGATCACATGCTGGGAATGACGAAGCGGGCGTACGTCGATGGAAGACGATTCGATGGCGTGGACCTGATCCTGTCCCATCCGCATGGGAACCTCGATATGAGCGATGCGGACGTCAAGCGTATTGCCGATAAGATCGCTGATGAAGGTTTGGCCGTTGGCTCGCTGGTGTGTCCCGTCTCGCCAGGGATGACTGGCGGCAGCTCGATGGGCGGCCCACAGCAACGAGCGAAGTTTGTCCTCGCGGTGGAAAAAGCGTGTCGAATCGCAGCGGCCTTTAACCGGCATGGCGTTCGAAAGTACGGCATCATCAAGATTGATTCAGCCGACAGTACCGCTCACTACTTCGAAGACCCGACAGTTCACACGGAACGGATCGTGTCCACATTTCGCGAAGCGGGCATCGTCGCTGCCGCCCATGGGGAACGTCTCGCTGTCGAAGGTGACGTCAGTCGCGCTGGTATGCAGACATGGAGGACCATGCTCGATCTTCTCGAACAGGTCGATATGCCGGGAGCAGTTGGATTCCAAGCCGATCTGGCTCACAGCTATCTTTATTTGATCGGAGCCCACGATCCGGAAGGATCTCCGTTGAATGAGGGATATTCAACAACCGAATTCGACGACGCCTACACCACGATGACGGACGCTCTTCGCCCCTGGACAATCGATCTGCAGGTGTCACAAACCGATGGCACCGAGTCCGGAACAGGTTCTTACGATCGAACGGCACGACATTGCCTGGTGGACGATCCCAAGGGCAAGCTCGATCTCGTAAAGGCCGCCGGATTTTGGCTCAAGGAAGCCACCGATCGCAATATCCACCATATCTGCTGGGATGGCAGCTTGTGGCCCAATGGAACACTCGAAAATCCACAGATCTGGAATACGGTTTTGGAAACGATGCTGAGAATACGTGAAGAGTCTGGGTGGAACCTCTGAATTGACGCGGTCGTTCCCGAAAATAATGTTCGAAGCCAGTTTGTCGAACGAGAGATTGTGGAAAATGATGCCCCTGGTGCGGAACACCGCTTGAGCAAGCAGGACAAAGGAAACTTGAGATTGAGCACAGGACCAAATTCGGCAGGTGCTCATCCCTCGGCTTCGGCCGGTCGCCGGAGATTGGATGTGTGGTTGAAGTAACCAAATCGTTTTTATGATCAAGAAATGGAGTTCGATTATGTGTAGGTATTTGATTCCGGCAATCACGATTTGTTTGGCGATGTCGTCGGCGCTATTGGCCAACGGTACGACCGAGACGATCATGGAGTCGGAACAGGTTTTGAGCGAATTGATGGCCATCCCGGCCAAACAAATTCCGCATCGACTGTTGGACGAGGCCCAAGGCATCGTCATCGTTCCGAATGTGATCAAAATCGGATTTGTCGCCGGCGCCCGTCGTGGCCACGGTGTGGTCATGGTCCGAGATCTCGATGGCGAGTGGAGTTTGCCGCAATTCATCACCCTGACGGGTGGCAGTGTCGGCTGGCAAGCCGGCATTCAAGGGACCGACGTGGTACTGGTCTTCACGACTCGTAAGGGCGTGGAAGGTCTTATGAGAGGCAAATTCACCGTTGGGGTCGATGCTTCGGTGACGGCCGGTCCGGTCGGTCGGGAAGCCGCTGCAGGCACTGATTCGACATTGCGGTCGGAAATCTTGTCGTATTCACGAAGCCGAGGGCTGTTTGTCGGTGTTTCACTCGACGGTACGGCACTGGAAATCGATCATGAAGCACACATTCTCTATTATGGTTCACCAACGGGTGCCTTGCCACGACGAGTGCCAGCGTCAGCCGGTGAACTGCGTCACTTCATGGCGGAATTGACGCCTCGACGTGCATCAACGCTCGCCTCGACTGAAATTCCCCTTCCGGTGATTTCGCCGAGACTAATTGAAGGCTTGCGACGATCACTGAATCGAAGTTCAGAACAACTGCAAATGATTCTGAGCCCTGAATGGCAATCCTACTTGGCCCTGCCAAAAGAGCTCCGTCTGCCGGGCACTTACCCGTCATCAGAGTCAATGGGGCTCGCCTTAGAACATTTCGCTCACGTCAATAGCTCGGTCGAATATCGACGTTTGGCCAAAAGCGAAGAGTTTCAAATCACTTACGAACGCTTGCGGGAATATGCACAGGCGATCGCGGACACCCGATCGACACTTCAGTTGCCGTCACCCCCGGTAACGTTGCACCGCAACTAGCACGACCTGTGCTGACTAATCTTTGGGGTGGGCCACAAGCCGTCGAGTGATCGACTCGACTTGGGGCCCACCACTTTTTCACACCGAGTTCGACGCCGACGACAGACTTGATGGATGTTGCCCGATTCTGCAATGCAGTCAACTCCAATGCCGATCCGAGGCCATGATCGCCGATCTGGAACTTGTGGGTGGCCCTGTCTGAGGTGATAAAGGCTTTGGCTTAACGACCTGAATATGTCGGCGCGACGTGAATGATTGTCGTCCCGCCGCGTTTGCTCGTGGCGGCTGGCTCGACCGACATCTTCAGCCGCACCGGGTCGTATCTTCGTCCGCCTCAAGAATCATTCCTCACGGCGAAGTCACGACAATTGTCGAACCATCCGTTGCGTCACTACTCTCCCAGCCACCATCGTGGCTTGAAGCGGGGGCCGTAGGTCAACCCAAAGCGACTCATGACGATTTTAGTGATGGTGTCCACCGCCTCGTTCGGACAATCAATGACCAGAATACGGTCGATATCAACCGAGTCGATTGTTTTCGCGGCCAACAGACGATCGCGCAGGAAATCGAGCAGTGGCTGCCAGTATTCCTTGCCCATCAGAACCAGAGGCATGTCCAAGGCTTTATGCGTCTGAATCAGAGTGGCTAGCTCAAAGATCTCGTCAAGCGTGCCAAAGCCGCCAGGCAACGCGATGAATGCATAGGAGTATTTGACCAGCATCATCTTACGTATCGAGAAATGACGGAACGTAATCCAGCGATCCAGATACGGGTTAGGTCGTTGTTCGTGTTCCAGTTCGATATTGCATCCCACAGAATAACCGTCGGCGTCTTTCGCTCCTCGATTCGCCGCTTCCATAATGCCCGGCCCACCGCCAGTCATCACTGTGAATCCGGCCGCGGCAATGCACGAACCAACTTTTCGGGCCAGCTGGTAATACGGCTGATCCTCAGTGAATCGGGCCGAACCAAAGACCGTGACACAGGGGCCGACAAAGTGCAAAGCGCGAAACCCTTTGAGAAGTTCCCAAAAAATCCGCGTGGCCCGGTCCAACTCAAAACCGCGGGGCTGCGGCCCGCGAAGAAATCTCTCAACTTCCGATTTCGGTGCCCCTTTACCCCAATCGGTTCGGGACTTGGCCGGTTCAACCGGTACAGGTTCAATCGATTGGTTATTGGATTCGGCTTCCTGTCCCATTTGCGTTCCTTATTGTCCCTATTCCGCGGTTGCCAACGTCGCATCTCCGTCAACAACCATTCCCGAGTGTCCAATCCATCCTGAATGCATTCCGAGTGAGCATAGTACTCCTTTCATTTTTCGGGGAGGGCAAGAATTGCTTCGTGATACCGCGGGTTGAGTGGACCAGCGCAAGACGCTTCCGTCACCGGGCCGGACGCGCTGCGACTCTCACGTAGCAACTTGCAATCGCGAGCGGCGGACGACTCAGCGAGACGAATCGGTGGGTGACACCAAAAGAATAAAAATAGCCGTCGGAAGAACGGCACGAACCGACTCCGGTGATCTTGCAGCAGCCTCTAGGCAGACCGGACGGGAGGATGACTTCTGTTCATGCCGATCTGTCTGACGACGCCCCCGAGGGGAGAAGAGAGCAAAGTGCAGATCCCGATCATCGATCAGTGGGAATTCGAAAAAAGGCGACGAAGTCCGATGGTGTCAAACACCGGCATTTGGAAACGACAAGCCGAGTCGACATTTCTGTTATCGGCATCTTCCAGGTTTATCGCAGGCCAGCGGGAAGAGTTTTGGATGACCGGCCGCCCTTTCGTCCGAGTGAATTCGCGGAGGACAGCTGTCGGGCGAATCGAGCAAGCGAATGATCTTTGATCGCGGCGAGATCGCGTGGCATTGGTGCTTCGATACAAATGACGGGAAGTCGCCAAACGACGATCAGACCAATCGCTGCCAGACCGAACAACAACATCGTCAGCGGCCACGAGAATTGGCTTGCGATCATGCTGACAACGATCGACAACACGATAACCAGAAAAGCCAGTCGTTTCGTGCGCGGTCGCACGGCGTGATGAGTGTTCCAATCACGAAGCATCGATCCCCAAACCGGTGTGCGTAATAGCCACGCCTCCCACGCCGGACTTGATTTCACGAAGAAGCTACTTGCGAGGATCAGAAAGGGAGTCGTGGGGAGCAGCGGTAACAACGCTCCCAATGCCGCAAGTCCGACACAGACCAACCCCAGACTGAAGTACAGCGCACGTTTCAGCTCTGCCACACGTCCGATTGACTCTGCCGATCGACGCGACACATCGATTGCGTCACGAATGGAATCTGTCTTGAGATTATTTCCCGGTTCGTGCTGACGTTTGACTTCGGCCATTACGATCACTCCTGACGCTATCGCAGGATCAAAAAGAGCCCGATTCCACGCCCCCAACGATCGACCCCACGTCGCAAGGTACGTCATGGAATCGGGCTGTCATCCAATGACTTCCTGACAGATGACACTACACTTCTGGGTATTAGTTTGAGACCTTTCGTCCAGACTTGCCAGATAGATCTGCCGATTGAAATTCGCTGACAAGCAACTGCAAATCGGCAGCCATACGAGAAAGCTCTTCGGCAGCTTGTTTACTGTTATTGGCCCCCGCCGTCGTACTCTTGGCGGCTTGAGCGACCGAAGTGATATTCTGGGAAATCTCACTGGTCCCCCTTGACGATTCCGCAACGTTGCGGCTGATCTCGTTCGTCGTTGCCGTTTGCTCTTCCACAGCACTGGCAATGGTATTTGAAATATCATTGATTTGATTGATGACGAGACTAATTTCGGCAATCGCCGAGACGGCGCCTTGCGTGTCTCTCTGAATCGCTTCAATCTTCTGGCTGATGTCTTCCGTTGCCTTAGCGGTTTCCTTGGCCAGTTCTTTGACTTCATTGGCGACAACGGCAAACCCCTTGCCCGCTTCGCCCGCCCGAGCCGCTTCGATCGTGGCGTTCAAAGCCAGCAGATTTGTCTGCTGTGCAATGGAAGTGATAACCTTAATGACTTTCCCGATTTCCGCACTCGACTCACCCAACTTGCCAATCGTGATATTCGTCGTCTCCGCCACTTTGACGGCGGACGTAGCGACTTTCGCTGCATCGGTCGCATTCTTAGCGATCTCTTTGATGCTGGCGCTCATCTCCTCGATTCCCGTGGCCACTGTCTGCGTGTTCTTGCTGACTTGTTCGGAAGCCGCAGAAACGACACCGGCTTGAATCGACGTTTCTTCGGCGTTGCCAGTCATCTGAACGCTGACCGCAGACAACTCCTCGGCCGCCGCCGCCATCGTCGACGAGCTCTGAGCGACGCGATCGAGAACCGACTTCATATTCGCGGACATCTCCTTCTCGCGTTTTTCCTGTGCCAGTTTTTCAGTGACAATTTCCCACGTCACCATCGAGCCCAGATGTTTGTCTCCGTCATGCACAGGACTGATCTTCAGGGCGAGCGTTTCGGTTCCCACCGTGATATTTGTCACGCGCGGCAGATTCTTCGGATCGCTCAGAATCCCACGCTGATAGGCGGGATTCTTGTGGAAGACATCGATGTTCTGCCCGACCATCTTCTCGACCGCAACCGGTAAGAATTGTTGAAGTTTTTTGAGCGTCAATGCCGCGGCCTCATTCATGAACTGAATGTTGAGGTCCTTATCGGCGAACATCGCTGCGGGCATCTGATCCATCATCGCGTTCGAACGAGTCATGACCGTCTGGACTCGAAGTTTTTCCGTGACGATCGACCAGGTAACCATCGCCCCCAGATATTGACGTTCCACTCCATTAATACTGTCTTGGCTGTAAATGGGGCTGACGAGCAGATCTAATTTTTCCGGGCCCACATCAATGATTGCCTGACGCGGTAGATTCTTGGGATCGACCAGGATCTTGCGTTGATAGCTGGGGTTCTTGTGGAAGATGTCGATATTCTGGCCAATGAAATCTTCCACTCGTATGGGAAGGTAAGCTTGCAGCTTCTTTAAAGTTTCGATCGAGGCCTGATTCATGTATCGAATCACGAAGTCTTTGTCGGCAAACATCGTATTGATGGGGGAATTGTCGGTCATGCCCTCATACCGCAGGTTGACAATCCGTTGGTTGACGATGGCCGTGACATCGGTGGCGAACTTCACGACTTTGTACAGCTTGCCTGCGCGATCGAAGATGGGATTGTAGCTGGCTTGAATCCAAACCTCTTTGTGCCCCTTGCCGATTCGCTTGTATTCGGCCGCCTGGTATTTGCCTTCGTTCAGGCTACTCCAGAATTGCCGGTACTCCTCACTTCGCTGGTACGATGGCTCGACAAAAATGCTATGGTGCTTACCTTTGATTTCGTCGAGCGAATAACCGAGCGTCTTCAGGAAGTTGTCATTGGCCGTGATGATCGTACCGTCCAGATTGAACTCGATCACCGCTTGCGATTTGTTGATCGCCGCCACTTGTCCGGCGTAGTCATCGAACTGCTGCTCACGAACGCCATCCGCTTTCATATCGGACTTGGATGAAGCTCCTTGTTGATCGTTCGACAGAGCCGTTGAACGACGAAGCGATAGGATTGACATAGTGGAAGACTTTCAATGTGGCGCAACCATGCGCGAGAGATTGACAGAACACATCGCAACAGAGGGTGGAAGATCGACTCGAAGAAACTCGCTTCTACTCCACGGTTCAATCTTGGGTGACCGAACTGCCGTTGTGTTCAGTATCGACGGTTTGGCTCGTGTCATAACGCACCAATTTCCTTAGGATTTTCCTGGTCCGTCGATCGGAGCCTCAGGAATTCCCTGAGAGCGAATTCGCAGATTGACTCTGGCAGTGCATTCCTCACGCTAGCCCCCCCCGAAGACCGTGGTAAACCACATCCGCGACGTGGATTGCTTAGTTTTCGGCGGAATCCAGTGAGCCCCTAAGACTTGCAGACGCTATTCTCTGCACGGATGAGTCCGGGATCAGATCGCCGCGATTTTGAAGTTCAAGACATACGAGCCGAAGCGTGGAAAAAGCTGGCATGCACGGCGGTCGTCGGACAGTCGTGGTCCCGACACCTGAAATGCCAATTTTCGGAAACCTCCTCAGGAAGTCGGCACCGATGCAGGATCACAAAGAACACCAACAAGCCAACGTCGCGTTAAACGAGAGCGAAGCTCGCTTTCAGCTTCTATTTGAGGGAGCCAACGACGCCATTTTCTTGGCGGATGCCGAGACCGGACTGCTGATCGACTGCAATCTTGCCGCTCAAACACTGCTCGGACGCGAACGCGACGAGATCGTCGGACAGCCCCAAAGTTTCCTGCACCCTCCTGACGAAACCCAACGATACCGAGAATTATTCCGTCAGCATACGACGTCAGATGTGCGAACCCCGATTGAAGCGGAGGTCCTTCGAAAAGACGGTCAGCGAGTCCCGGTATCGATTGCTCCGTCGGTCACGACAATTGGCTCCCAAAAAGTCATTCAAGGCATTTTTCGCGATATGACTGAACGCAAACGCGTTGAGCAATCACTGCAAATGATGCGATTGAGCGTCGACCACGCGGGCGACAGTATTTTCTGGGTTAACCGTGAGGGACGGATCCTTTATGCGAATATCGCGGCCTGTTTCGATCGCGGATATTCCCAAGAGGAAATGCTGGGCCTGACGGTGTTTGATCTGGATGTGGAACCACATTACCGCCCGGGCTTGTGGGAACAACACTTCGAAGAGCTGAAACGGTCTGGCACCATCACACTCGAATCCCGACACCGCACCAAGGATGGCCGCGTGTTTCCTATCGAAGTCAACGCGAACTATGTTCACATCGGCGGCCAGGAAATCAATTTTGCGTTCGTCCGTGACATCAGCGAACGCAAACAGGCAGAAGAGCGGTTGAAGGCAACTGAGCAGCGTCTGGCGACGGTCTTCAATTCCAGCCCTGTCGGAATATGTATTACGACAATCGAGGAAGGGAAACTCCTCGAGCTGAATGACGTTTGCTGTGAAATCGGAAGGTGCCGCCGAGAAGACGTGATCGGTCGGAATGCGGTCGATCTCGGCTATTGGCCAACGCTGGATGATCGAGAAAAGCTGATTCATAAGATCAAGCAACAGGGATCAATCAGAAGCGACGAGTTTGCGTTTCGTCGTAAAGACGGCACGATCGGCCACGCTCTGAGGTCAATTGAACGACTGACATTTGATGGACAAGACTGCATCTTATCGATGTTCATCGACATCACCGAACGCAAACAAATTGAAGAAGAATTGCAGACCAGCCGTCAACGCCTGGAATCGCTCTCTCGGCAACTCATCACGACCCAAGAGACCGAGCGTCGCCATCTTGCTCGCGAATTGCACGATCAAATCGGCCAAGTCTTGACCGCGATCAAAATGAATTTGCGCCGTACGCAGCGGTCGGCAGATGTCGCCGTCCAATCCGCTTTGGAAGAAAACGTCGTGATGGTGGACCAGGCGATCCTCGATGTCCGAAATCTCTCCCGAGGATTGCGACCTCCGCAACTCGATGAACTTGGCCTTGTCGCGGCGCTGCACTGGCTCTTAAAGCATCAGGCCCAACTCGCGGAATTTCAGGACCACTTGGATATCGATCTTGGAGGAGTCCAAATCCCCTCGGACGTGGAACTGGTCTGCTTTCGTATCGCCCAGGAAGCCGTGACCAACGCCGTTCGCCATGGAATGCCCGCCTACGTCTCGGTTCAATTGCAGGCGAAAAACAACGACATCGTTCTGTCGATCCACGACGACGGAATCGGTTTTGAAGTCGGCGGTAGCCAGCTTCGTGCATTGAAAGGCGACAGCATTGGGCTAATCAGCATGCAGGAACGGGCTCGGCTGGTTGGCGGCGACCTCGAGATCGAGTCAACTCCTGGACGGGGAACCACAATTCGTGTTCGGATCCCGTTTTTACGCGACGAATAACAAGCGTCTGCAAGAGACCACACAATCGACGCGGCTGACCGCGATCGACGATGAGCTGCTCGTCAGTGCCCGATGCCGATCATTGCTCTATACTGTGCCTGAGTAGGACGTTGTTAGGAAGGCGTAGGAATGTCATGCGGTACTTGAGCTTGTTTCCAAACAAGATCGGCATCGACAACGCCGCCAAAACTCAAACAGTTGCTCCAGGAAACCCTGATGCCAGAAAATTCCGTCGACAGACAACACCGTGTCACTCTGCGGCGAATTGCCCATCGAATAATGCTGGAAAAGGGACTTGTTCCGGATTTCCCCACGCAGGTCATTGAAGAACTCGACGCAATCCGCGGTCCGGCAACTCAAACGGAGGGTTCCACCCGCGACCTCAGAAACCTCAATTGGTGCTCCATCGACAATGATGATTCCCGCGATCTCGACCAACTGACCGTAGCCAAGGTACTGCCTGGCGGACTTGTTCAAATCCTGGTTGCCATTGCCAATGTTGACGCCATCGTCAAAAAGCAGTCCGCGATCGACGATCATGCGATGCAAAACACCACCTCGGTCTATACCGTGGCCCAAACGTTTTCCATGTTACCCGAGAAGCTTTCCACCGACTTGACCTCGCTCAACCCGGAATCAGACCGACTGGCCATCGTTGTGGAAATGGCTTTTGATGCCGACGGTCAGTTGAAAGGCTCTGATCTCTATCAAGCGACGGTGCGCAATCGAGCGAAGCTGGCATACAACAGCGTCGCGAGTTGGCTCGATGGTCAGGGGACGATGCCACCGGGAATCGGGACCGTCGTCGGTCTGGAAGAGAACCTTCGCCTGCAGGACGACGTGGCTCAAAAACTCAAAGCCGTCCGCCATGCCTATGGCGCACTCGATTTAGAGACCATTCAAACCCGCCCGGTATTTGTCGGAGAAATCCTTGAGGATCTGGAAACAGACAATCGAAACAGGGCCAAAGATCTGATTGCCGATTTCATGATTGCCGCCAATGGCGTCGTCGCTCGCTTCCTTGCAGCTCACAACAGCCCTTCGCTACGGCGCGTGGTTCGTAAGCCCAAACGTTGGGATCGAATCGTTGAGCTGGCGGCCGAATGGGGCTCACGTTTGCCGCACGAGCCCAGCTCAACCGCGTTGGAAGATTTTCTGGTGGCAGCGCAAGCCACCGATCCACTTCGCTTTCCGGACCTTTCGCTGAGCGTTATCAAACTGCTGGGACCTGGAGAATATGTCGCTCAACTGGCGGGCGACCGAGTTGCGGGTCACTTCGGTCTCGCGGTAGGAGACTATGCGCACTCGACCGCTCCGAACCGCCGATATCCCGACGTGATCACGCAGCGGTTGCTGAAAGCGGTCCTGCAAAAAGCCCCATTGCCTTATGGCGACGATGAATTGACGTCGCTCGCAGCTCATTGCACTGAAGGAGAAGATTCCGCCAAGAAGGTTGAACGGCTCGTTCGCAAATCCGCGGCCGCTTTGCTGCTGCAATCAAAAGTGGGAGAGGTCTTCGATGCGATCGTCACCGGTGCAGCGACCAAAGGAACATGGGTTCGCATTCTGCATCCGCCCATTGAAGGAAGACTGGTGACTGGGCATGAAGGCGTGGATGTCGGACACCGGATTCGAGTGCAGTTGATTCACACCGACGTCGAGCACGGGTTTATCGATTTCAAGAGACACCGGTAGGTGACCAGCTCCGTCACAGGCAAGCCCGGCACAGCTACGCGGACGGTCCTGCAACATTGGCCACGCCGTTTGTCAGTTGAATGGTACTCCACCAATCGGCGGCGCGTTGCTCCGTCCAGAGATCGGCACAGCGGCATCTGGCCAACGCTTGCTGAAGATCACAGACATCTTTGAAACGCTCGATGGGTTTCTTTGCCAGACACCGAAGAATCACGTCCTCAAGATCTTGAGGAACATTGGCCACCAGTTGCGAAGCGGGAACAACCTCGTCACGCGCATGAGCGATCATCAGGCGGATCGGATTCGTCCCTTGGAAAGGGGGTTGACCTGTCAGCAGAAAATAGGCCACCGCCCCCAACGAATAAATATCGCTTCTCGCGTCAGGATCCGTTTCGGATGTAGCCTGTTCCGGTGACATGTACATCGGCGAACCGCTGTAACTACCCACCTGAGTCAGTTGCATCGACTCTTCGTCTGAAGGATGCGCCACATATTTCACCAAGCCAAAATCGAGAAGTTTGGCGACGTCGTACACGCCGCCTTGCTTGGAAGCGAATATATTTGCGGGCTTGATATCACGATGAATCAGTCCCGAATGATGAGCTTCCGTCAACGCGCGGCAAATTTGGAGCAACAAATAGACGACGCGTTCGGGGGGCATGGGACCGTAAGTCTTGATCAAATCGGCCAGGCTCAACCCGTGGAGATATTCCATCACATAATAAAATGTGCCATCGTCAGTTCGACCATAATCGTAGACATTGACGGTGTTCCAATGGCTGAGCTTGGCCGTCGCGCGAACTTCTCGTTCGAACCGAGCGATGGCAGTGGGATCCGCTCCTTGCCCTGGCCGGATGAGTTTGATCGCGCACGGTCGCTTCAGAAGCTGATGCTCGGCCAGATAGACTTCGCCCATACCGCCTTTGCCAAGCAGTTGTTTCAGCCGGTATTGGCCGAATTGTTTGGCTTTAAAGGCTTCTGTCCGCAGTGAATTAATGGTGTGCGTGCCGTAGATTGAGGCTGCCGAGCCGACGAGAAACAGGATTGCCGCCTCTTTAATTTGCGCGGCACTCGCAGCGGCCGCAATGACTGGATTCCGCAAACACAGCACACCAATCACCGCCAATGGCGCCAGCGCCGGCGGAACGATCATGAGCGCTGCTCGCTGCCAGGTGTTGGGAATGAACATTCCATACAACAGGATAATGGCGAACCAGGAAAGAATGCCCATTTGCATGGGGACGGCCACCTGCAACGGGTCTCCGGCAATGGACGCGTCCGAAATCAAAACGGTTTGCATCCAGACCAGCTGCACGCCGATCAGACCAAACAATGTTAACTCGACTCTGCGCAATTGCTGTAGCGATAAACTGACACCACTCTTCAAGAAGAGGTAGCTACCCAATAGTACGAACAACAACACCGCCAGCGGCCAGCGGAATGGAATCGGTACAAACAATCCGCGCACGAACAGCAACCCCACCGCAATCAATAGGACGAGCGATGCGGCCCGTAGTCGTCGCCTTAACAGGCTTGCCGTCACCTCGGCCAAACGGGGCTGGGGCGCGTCGATCATCGCGACGTTGGCTCGCGTCGTGTTGCTGCTGCGCGACTGAGCTCGAGATTGCTCCTCCACGGGCACCGGAGCGGGCACGATCAGGGTCGCTTCCAAGTCAGTGATATCAGAGGGTTTCAAAGTCTTGGGATCGCTCATGAGTTCCGTGCCCGGTTCCATTGCGGCGAACCGAGTTTCTTCCGCCAACCATTGAATGCTCTTTCATTGTTTCAACACAAGCATCTTGCAACATCGGTGCCGAACTGCCAACGAAGCACGGCATTTTTCCAACGGCTCGAATCAGGAGTCGGCGGAATGTTCCTTTCCCCTGGAGGGACTCGTTTCGACAATCAAGCACCCGCCGCTAGATAGCGGCAACTTATTGACCACGTGGTAAACCGTAACTCGATCACCAACCGGTGGCCGATTTTTTCGCCAGATTTTCAAAGATCTCACGCCGTCACAACCGTTCGATACGCGTCAATCGACAAGGGATCGGGCCACTGAATTTCAGACTGATCACAAGCATCGTAAAAAGGCGACCAGGTCGGCCTTCTCGTCCCCCGTCAGCTTAATCGCGAGAATCAGATTGAAGAATTCGACGGTATCTTCCAGGGTGAGCAGGCGATCGTCGTGAAAATAGGGGGGCGACTCTTTGATCCCTCGTAGCGGAAACGTCTTGATCGGACCGTCCGCCGAAGCCAGCCGGCCATTGATCATCTTTTCGTCGAAGAATCGTTCCACTTTTAGGTTGTGGGTCAGGTTGTCTGTGTAATACGGGGCCGGGTGGCAAATTGAACATTGAGCCTTGCCGAAGAAGAGCTCTTGCCCCCGCAATTCACTCGGGGTCGCATTCGCGGAATCGAGCTTGCCAAACAGGTTTAGCTTGGGTGCGGGCGGGAAATCGAGTAATTCTTGAAACTCGGCCATGAAGTGAACCTGGCTGCCACGCTCCAGTGGATTGACGCCCTTCTTTGCCGCCAACGCGATGTCGGCATCAAAATAAGCCCCTCGCTGTTCAAACTCCGTGAAGTCTTCGACCGACTTCAGCGCCCGCTGCGAGCCGAATAATCGCTGTACGTAAAGACCTCGCAGTGTCGGGGTATCGATGCGACGACGGTGTTCATTCGGACGAACGTCTGCCACCGTGTGAGTCGCCCCGTTCGAGTGACCGTTCGAATGGCAATCAAAGCAACTCACACCCGAATGCGGCTGCAACGAACGGCGGTCATCGGTGGAATTGAACTGTTGTTGAGGAAATGGCGTCACCAGCAGCCGCAGCCCCTCCAACTGTTTCGGATTCAGCGCGTCCTTGAACAATTCGTAGTAGTTCGCCAACGTGACGAGCTGCCCTTTCGACACATCGCCCAGATCAGTTCGCGTCGTCAGATAAATCGGCGCCGGAAATTCCGGTAAGAGATGCTGTGGCAGATCATAGTCCAGATCAAATCGTGTCAGGTCGCGCGAGTTCTGCTTTTTCACTTCATCGATCTGAAGCTTGGGAAACACCATGCCGCCCACTTCGTGATGTGGATGCGGCAGCGGATAGAAACCGGCGGGCCACAGCTTCTTGCTTTTGATTTCGGCAGGCGACATCGCCGCCAGCTTCTCCCATGTCGTTCCCTCGGGAAGCCGCACGCGCACCGCTTCTTGCACAGGCTTACCGCGCGGCATGGTCACCCCTTTGGCCGCGCGATCCGCTAAATCGTAGCGTTCAACCAGCATTTTCTGTTGGCGATCAGCAATCCCCGGCTTGGCCTTTTGCGAGTCTTTGACAAGTGCGTCGAATACAGCGTCTTGGGCCAACCCGATGCCGCAACTGCAGATTGTGAACATCGCGACAAGCGTCGTCTGTCTGAAATCGTTGATTTGCATCATGGTTCTTCCGATCGGTAAATGGGGAGTCGTTTCGAGTCAAAAAGGGATCTGTCGTTTCAGCCATCTGTTAAGACACCATTGATCTGCGTGTCAAATTGAGATCCACGAAAACAACGCATTCTCAGCCGCTCATTCCGTGGGTGCCTTGTTGGCAAGATTGCGACCAAGAGTTTCGAGGACGGTGGTCAAAGCGGACAGGCCGCGTCGCGTGTCTTGATTTCTGAGAAACTCCGTTGCCAGCCGCCACAACCCCAGCGGTTCCTGTTGCTCGCCGATCGACTTCAACGCTTGCGGAATGGTGAGCGTCAAAGCTTTGAGAACGTCAGGTTCGATCTCGCCAAACATATTGACCAGCAGAATCAAATTCCGAATCCCACGAATCGACTGCGGCGAATTTGCCGCATCGACGGCGATCTCAAGCACTTCGTCACTTGATCCCAACGCGCCCCGCAAAAGTTCGAGCGCACCGCGATCATGCAGACCTTGCAGCACTTCATACGCGGACAAAATGGCCTCGGCATGTTCCACCGGAGCGTTCTGCAGTCGAGACTGCAAAATGACTCGCGGATCGCGCGGTGGCAATTCCAATCGAATCGGTTGAGCCATGGTGATTATTCCTTAGTTTGTCCGATTTCCAATTGCACCAGATCGTTCCCAGGAAGCGAGTAGTCCGCACGTTTCCATTTTCGTTCGACCTCCACCCCCGGCTTCGGAGTGGGATGACCAAAGCGGTGATTCACACGTGGCAGCGGATTCTCGCCCGTGGCCGATACGATCCGCATCCTCACGGACGCTTTCTTAAAAGCGGGCGTATGCGTCACTGGGTCGGTTTGGCTGCCAATCAGACGGTTCACCGGAGATTCGGTTGAATTCATGGGCATAAAAATTTGCTTGCCACGAACGCGGTCGGTGACCACAACTCGCACGAACAGTTTTCCGTACGGCGAAACCAATTCCACATGCGCCCCACTTTGAAGTCCGCGGTCTTTCGCCAGCTCGGGAGAAATCTCCACAAACGTATCGGGAGTCTTGTGCCGGATCCCATCGACGCGATAGGTCATATTCCCCTCATGGAAATGTTCGAGCAGGTTGCCATTGTTCAAATGCAGATCGAACTCCTCGTCGGGCACTGCGGCCGGTTCAGTCCAAGTCACGGGAAACAGCCGTGCCTTCCCATCGGGAAACGCAAATTGTTTCGTATATAACAGTGGTTGATCCGCGCCGTCCGTGGCAACCGGCCATTGCAACGACTTGTAACCCTCAAGTCGCTCATAAGTGACACCCGCAAACAAGGGGGTTACCGACGCAATTTCTTGCATAATTTCAGCGGGATGTTTGTAGCTCCAGTTCGCCCCCAACTGGTTCGCCACGTCGCGGATAATTTGCCAGTCGGGACGGCAGCCTGCGATCGGTTCAAACACCTGGTACAGTCGTTGAATGCGCCTTTCCGTGCTGGTAAACGTGCCTTCCTTTTCCAGACTGGGGGCAGCCGGCAGAACGACATCCGCGAATTGGCATGTGTTGCTGAAGAAAATATCCTGGACGACGAAGAATTTCAGTTTCGTAAAAGCATCCTGGACATAGTTCGAGTTGGAATCGACCAGGCTCATCTCTTCGCCAAACAGATACATGGCTTTGAGCTTTCCCTCTTGGATCGCATCCACCATCTCGTGGTTGTCCAATCCTTTGTTCGTCGGCAGTTTGACTCCCCACGCCGCTTCGAATCGCCCGCGGATTTCAGGATCATCGACCGACTGATAACCGGGGAAATTGTTCGGCATGGCGCCGTGATCGCTGGCCCCCTGGACGTTGTTGTGACCCCGCAAGGGGTACGCACCCGCCCCCGGTCGCATGTAGTTGCCAGTCACTAACAGCAGGTTCGAGATTGCTGTGGACGTGTCGGAGGCCATCTTTTGCTGGGTCACCCCCATCGCCCAGAGAATGCAGACACCGTCAGCGGCAGCGATCATCTGCACGACGTTCTTCATCGTGTCGATCGACAGTCCACAGATCTTCTCGGCGGCTTCCAGCGTGAACGGCTCCAGACTATTTCGATAATCATCCAACCCGTTGACCCAGCGATCGAGAAACTCGCGTTTGACCAGCCCCTGTTCAAACAGATACCGGCTAACCGCCGATAGCCACACCAGATCAGTACCTGGATTCGGTCGGATGAATAAGTCTGCTCGTTCGGCCATTTCATGCTCGCGAATGTCCGCCACAATCAGCTTCTGCCCACGCAGCTTGTGAGCACTTTTGACTCGCGTCGCGATCACGGGATGACTTTCCGCCGTGTTGCTGCCGATGATCAACACCAGGCCGGCTTGGGCAATATCGGAAATAGAACCCGCATCTCCACCATAGCCAACGGTGCGAAACAGTCCGACCGTTGCGGGTGCCTGACAATAGCGCGAGCAATTGTCGACGTTGTTTGTGCCCACAACCGCACGCGCCAGCTTCTGCATCAGATAGCTTTCCTCGTTCGTACACTTCGACGAGGAGATAAACGAGATCGCGTCAGGGCCATGTTGGTCCTTGATCTCGGTCAGGCGACGAGCAATCAGCTGCAGAGCTTCATCCCAACTCGCCGTACGGAACCGATCTCCTTCGCGAATCAGCGGCGACGTCAGACGATCCTTGCTATTCACGAAGTCCCATCCGAACTTCCCTTTGACGCAAGTGGAAATCCCATTCGTCGGCCCTTTCTCGGGAGCCACTTTCAGCAGATGTCGGTCTTTGGTCCAGACGTCGAAACTGCAGCCCACACCACAATACGTACAGACCGTTTTGGTTTTACGGATCCGAGACTTGCGCATGGCCGATTCCGCCTCCGACACTTTCAGAATCGATCCGTAACCTGCTTCCGGTTCAACCGCCTTCACCACGTCGATCATGCCGTCCAGTGCCTTCTTCGGAAGTCCCGATAGAAAGCCCGCGTGACCGATCATCGACTTCTCCATCAAGGCGTTACACGGGCAGACCGTCACACAGTGGCCGCAGGAAACGCAACTCGATTCGCCGATCTTTGCGCCGCCGTCCCACAACACTCGGGGATGCTCATCATCCCAATTGATCGAGAGGGTCTCGTTGACTTCGACATTCTGACAGGCTTCGACACAACGGCCGCACAGCAGGCACTGGTTGGGGTCATACCGGTAGAACGGATTGCTGTCGTCCACTTCGTAGGGCTTGGGCTGGAATGGAATTGTCTGATGCTCCACCTCCAACATCTTCGTCGTGTTATGGATGACGCAGTTGCCGTTGTTGTTGTCACAGACGGTGCAATACAGCATGTGGTTGGCAAGGATGCGGTCGAACGCTTCGCGCTGCGCTGCAGAGGCCGCTTTGGTTTTCGTCTGGACTTTCATGCCGGCCGCGACAACTGCGGCACAGGCCCGGACAAGTTGTCCGTCGATGTCCACCATGCAGGTATCACAGGTCTCAAGCGGTCCCAGCTGCGAGTGGTAGCACACGGCGGGAATCTCGATTCCCGATCGCTGAATGACATCAATCAGCCGCTCGCCCAGCGTCACTTCCTGGACCGCACCGTCAAGCGTCATGGTGGTCATCGTTGATTACCCTTTTTCGAATGGAGTGTTCGGTCCGACTGATCTCACCCAAAACCGCCTCAGCCCGCTCGATCGCGAGCACAAAGGAATCGACGTCGAAAGGCTCACGACCGATGTCACGTCCGTCGCGATCGCGGGAACGACAGCGAGCACCGGGAATGCGAAGGAGTTATTTTCAGCAACATGCACGGCGATTCACCTGCCTTCTTGAAACCGACCCGCATCGGCATAGACATTGAAGCGGTGGTCTCGAACAAACCCGAATAGCGTCATCGACGTCTCACGAGCGAGACTCACGGCGAGACTCGACGGTGCGCCGACCGCAGCCAGAATGGGAATTCCGGCGATCGAAGCCTTCTGAATCAATTCAAAACTTGCCCGGCCACTGACCAGCACCAGCCGGTTAGTCAGCGGCAAACGACCGGCGAGCAGTTCTGCCCCGATCAACTTATCCAATGCGTTGTGCCGGCCGACGTCTTCGTATAGCGAAAGCAGATTCCCCGTTTCGTCGAATAACGCGGTCGCGTGAATGCCGCCCGTACGACGAAAATTGTCTTGTGCTTCACGTTGCGTACGAGGCAGACCATGCACGATCGCTGCGGTGATTTGCGGGACACCGCATGGAATCGGGTAGCGTTTCGTGGCAAAGACCGCCGCAATTGATCGCTTGCCACAAACACCACAGCTCGAAGACACGAACGATTGACGGTCGAATTTCGAGGCATCAATCCGCACTGTCGGAATCAGCGTGGCATGAACGACGTTAGTGACGGTGGGTTCAATGCTGGCGAGATCTTGCTCGCTCTGAATAATCCCCTCCGTAAACAAAAAGCCCGCGGCCAATTCCACATCGTTGCCTGGCGTGCGCATGGTGACGGCGATGGATCTTCGATGGAGTCGTCCGTCGATCAAACAACTGACTTCAATCTCCAGCGGTTCTTCGATCGAAAGCTCATCGACTTCCGACGAAACCTCTTCATTTTCCACGCTGGTGATCGAAACCGTCGTGACACCTGGATTTTGAAATGACATGCTTCATCCTCAATGAGAAGGCCTCATTCAGCATCGAGGTTCATCGAACAGACCCGAATCAGGGCCACGCCCATCATCAGTTGCAAAGACCAGCAGAGATCCGTGACGACCAAGTCGAACCGAATTCGATGCCCAGACCAGTTCTCGTGCAGGGAATTCCTCCGTCCGACGGTTGCCGGCAAGAATAACATCGTCAACAGCCGCAGTTCAAAGGATTTGTAGACGGCGAATGACCAATGGCAACTTCCCTGTTCCGTCAATCGATCGGGACGAAAGGATCGCAGACATTTTCTTCAAACGCCGCTGACGGCGATCATTGTTTCCACTCTCTCGGTCATCCGTCGTCGTGAAATCGCCTTTCGTTCTCAGAAGGAGCTTACGGCCCGATGGTTTCAACGCAGCGTCCTTCGTGGAATGACCACAATTCCTTGCGCGGGAATTTGGTTCAGTGGTGGGCCGCCAGGGTGGCGTTGGAAAACAGGGCCAGCATGGCCTGGATAAAGGCCGGCAAGTCACGAGGTTGCCGGCTTGTCACCCAGTTGCGGTCCTGAACCATTTCCCGGTCCACCCAATGGCCCCCCGCATTACGGATGTCATCCTGAATCGTGTGGTAGCTGGTCAGAGTCCTGTCGCGGACTAGTCCGGCCGATACCAATTCCCACGGTGCATGGCAAATGGCGGCGATCGGTTTGCCGTCGGCATCCATCGCTCGCAAAAAGGCTTGAACCTCCGGCACCATGCGCATCGTGTCGGCATTCACGGTACCACCAGGGAGATGAAGAGCGTCAAACTCCTGGGCACTCGTATCCCAAATCGTGCGATCAACCGTGATTTTGTCGGTCTTATTGAGGTCTTGACGCATTCCCTGGATGGGGCCCGGCGACAGCGAAACGATCGTCACCTTGGCCCCTGCATCCCGAAGTGCCTTCACCGGTTCCACCAGTTCGGATTCCTCAACGCCGTCGGTGGCCAGCACGGCTACCTGCATCTCAGTGAGTTTGATCATCGGAATTCTCCTGCGTGAATTGTAATTCTCTATCGTGCCGGGATCTGCTCGATCCATTGGCGAATGACGTTCACCGCCTCTTCGTCGACGCGATTCGTCGCGAGCGGGGGCATCTGAGCATTGTCGTGGCGCATCGTCATCCGTTTCAGCAGGATGGAACGCGCCGGGTCGCCGGGCATCAGCCAGGCGACATTCCCTGAAAATGCCTCCGCAAGCGTCTGGTGGAAGCGCATGTCCATGCCCGCCCCTCCCGCATGCCCGCGACCGCCGGGGCTGTGACACATCGCGCAGTTAGAGTCGATGTAAGCGCGAGCCAGCGTCGCGGCCGGCGCCGACTTCGACTGCCAGTCTGGGAATGACTCCTGGTCCCAGGCGGGCTTGGGAAGCGGTTCGCTGAAAAGTCCCAGACGTTCGAAGACTTGAATTTGGTTATCGCGGACTTTGCCGTAGTCGTGGACGCGGTTGAGTTGTCGAGTGTTCAATCCCATCACAAAGCCGGCATTTTGGGTGTGGCACGCCTGACAGTCCGAACGGCTGGGGAAATACCACCGCTGCTTGACAGAGCCTGTCGTCGTCTTCACTTCGAAGTCTCTCGTAAACGGCCAGTCATCCAGCAGATTGCCCTCGGTTTGTTCTTCATCCCAAAGGTACGTATATCCCTCCCACCCGCGTGCGTTATGGATCAACAGTCGCGTTTCCAGCCGTCGCATTTCGTCGGGCTTTTCCTGATCAGTGTTCAACAGGAACGTCTTGACGAAGACCGTGCCGACAGGAAACGCCCACTGGTCCTGCTCTTTAAAGACCACCTGGCCCTTGGCCGGAAGGACGATGAATCGGTCCTTCGCCGCCCCGTCAGACCACAGCGGCACGTTGACCGTGTAAGGGATCAATCCGGCAGCAGGCGTATGATCTTTCACCGAAGAAAAGAGCCCGGTCTCGGTCAACGTTCGGGGAAAGGCCGGGTTTCCGCCGCCACTCTCGGCCGGCGCCCTGAATCGGTAGATCGAGCCGTCGAATGCGGTGAAATAGGCCTCGCCCGCCTCGTCTTCTCCGAAGGAGCTGATCAGCAAACTCGTGCGTGCGATCTTGCGGTTTTCCGTGACCTTTTGACCGTCCCACCGCAGGGCCCACACGTTGCCCGAGATGAAGTCGGCGTAGAGATACGCCTCGGCCAGTTCGGGCAGTCGCGTTCCCCGGTAGACCAAGCCCCCTGTGACCGATTTTCCTTCCACGCGCGGGTAATCGAGTATCGGATCGATGAATTCTCCAATAGCGCTTCGCTCGGCATTGGGGTCGAGCGCGTGTTTGCCCTCGCGGAAGTTCCAGCCATAGTTGCCGCCTCGAACGATCAGATCCAATTCTTCGTGACGATCCTGGCCGACATCGGCGGCCCACAGCCTGCCGGTTGGTCGGTCGAAGGAAAATCTCCAAACATTGCGCAGGCCATAAGCCCAGATCTCGCCGCGGACATTGCCGCCGCGATCGGCGAAGGGGTTGTCACGGGGAACCGCGTAGTTTTTGCCGGGATCCTTGTGATCCACATCGATCCGATGGATTTTGCCCAACATCGCGGAAAGATTCTGTGCATTGGCGTGCGGATCCTCCCTCAGGCCCCCGTCGCCCACACTGAAATAGAGGTCGCCGTCCGGTCCGAATCTCACACACCCGCCGTTGTGATTTCCATACGGTTTGGTGAACTGAATCAGTTTCTCTTCCGAGCTACGGTCGGCACGATCGGGGTCAGACGGAGACGCCCGAAATCGGGACAAGACTGAGCCACGCGGAGTGACGGAATAAAACACGAAGAACTCGCCGTTCGTGCGATAGTTGGGATGAAACGCGAGCCCCAGAAGTCCTTCTTCGTTGTGTTCGCGTCGGACAACGCCCCGCAGGTCGAGAAAGATTTTCGTTTCGCGGACGTCCGCCTGATTCGAGAAGACGCGGATCAGGCCGTCCTGTTCGACAACGAATAATCGGTTCGAACCATCGCCGGCGTGGGTCAATTCCACGGGTCGTTTGAACTGCAGCTGGGGAAACGCTCTTTCAATACCGAGGGTCGATTTCGCATCAGGCGTACCCATGAGATGCCCAGTGTCAATCGGAACGAACTTGTCGACGACCGTTCCCGTCAACGGCGGTGGTTTGCGATCGGTGTGTTGTTCCGCCGACGACGGCGTCGCGGTTGGCGCCAGAGCGACGACGCTTGGGTCAATGGAGGCACCCTGGGGTTTGCGAGCGTTCGACGTGGCCTCTTGGGCCTGACTGACAACCTGGCCAGCGAAGATCGCCAGCCCCGCAATCCCAGCAGTGGGTCGGAAGGCCCTACGACCCACACGACTGTCAGAGAGTGAGAACATGAGAACACCCCTTGATTCTGTCAAGATTCCACTTTGATCGACGAAGATGTCGCTCGATGGCCCCCTCCATCTGCGGCATCCATCGCGGCACCTGTTTTTCAGCTTGACCACCACAGCGTCCCGACCGCTGCGCATGAAGACCCCACGCGTCGACCGATCGCGTGACCGATTGTTGCCCTGTGCGGCATGGACGACCGAACCTGTATGTCCGAAGTTCCGAGTTGTCTGGTTCCCATCGTGGTGATCTCCGTCACGACATTGATCGTCTTGGTGATCTTTGGAATGGCCGTTCGGCAACCGTTGGTCGATGCAGCGTTCATGCCAATTCGTGGAATGCTGATCCGCAGGCCCTTTTTTGGTTACTTACTCTCAATAATCCGCCCTGATCCTGGCCAGATGCGGTCGACGGCGGATGTCGGCACGACCTTCGCGGACCGGTTTTATTCCACTCAGGAAACTTAGCGATCAGTTGGACCAGGTGAATTCACCGGCGCACGCCGTGTCATCCGAATCATTGGAGGACCAAGTCCCAGCGGCCAGTCAGCGACTGCAATCGATTGTCATTGATGGAGTTCGGTTGTCGGAAGTTACCTAAGTTAACCAGCGCAGGATCTCCATCGGTCCCAGTGACGGGGTCCACCGAATATGGACCAAGCAGTTCGCCAGTACGTCGACACAGTTTCGGGGCTTGCGGAACGAGGCGGCGAGTCGCGGCCCCGTTCCGCGCAGGCGGCCCGTTGATGGCGGCGGCCTTTCCATCAATTCCATCGACATGGGAACCTCCAATCTGTTTTCAACAGCCCTGCGTTTTCACTGATGGTGATACGCAACCCGCGGCACGGACCTTTCACCATTTCGTGGAGTTTTTTTGAAAACGTCCGTGACGAAGCCAGGGGATTTCCTTTCCCTGTCGCCCAACTCGATCACGCCGACGCTCGCCACAATCCTGCCGGACGGGTCCACGGCCGAAATCCGGCTTTCCCCACAGAAACACCCGGCAATTGCCGTAGCATTGGTCGTTCATCGACCCTGTGGCAAGAAAAGAGCCCTGCCCATCAGATCAACCCCGTTGGAAAAGGGTTGAAAACGGCGATCCACCACAAGCCCCGTCCTGACGATTCTCCACGACGATCCTGTGAAACTGACCGGTGCGAGCCAGTCGTCGCGAGCGGGTTATTCGGGAGGCGGGAAGGACTTGGAAAACAAGAATTTTCCGACCTTCCGTTTGGACATCGCCTTCGCGTGGATCCGTTGCAGAAACGAGCTGGCGCGCATTTCGGCGTCACGGCCACCACGAGAAAGACTCGCTTGGGCCGCTCCGATCACGCTATGCAGAATCTTGCGATAAGTTTCGAACTCGTTGACAGCCTGTTTGATGCCTGGAAAGGGTTTTCGTAAGACAACATGGTTGCGGTGGATTTCCTCGAATTGATGCCGTCGTCCCGCTCCACTAGTCGTTCCCAGATCGATTTCTTTCACCGACCGCGCCATCAAGGTTATCGCATCGCGCAAGGCTCGTCGGCAATCGGCCCATTCGCCCGTTTCTTTCGTCGTGCAAACGAGACGCTCGTGGGAACTCAAATCACGGTTGAGCGTACTGAGCCGACTGGTGACCGAACCAATATCCTTTCGCAGTGACGCGACCCGCACTTCCAGTGCGATCACGTCTTTCCAGTTCGATTCGATCGCTTCCAGCAGCAATTGATCTTCAGCCGAAATGGGGGGCGCACCATAAGCCGGATATCCCGCCGCGGGGGTCGCATAGGGCACCGCACCGGGAGGAGCGACCGGCCAGGCTGGCTGCGACATGACCGCCATCCAGACCGAGACGTCCAGATTTGCCCCGAGCGGAGGCGACGGCAGAACCTGGTCCAGCAGCACCGACGTTCCGCCGGCAGCGTCGAAATTCATCCCATTGATCGTCCAGCAGACGATGTGCGCCGGATCAAGGCCCGCACAGGCGACCAATCGTCGCAAGGAAAGTCCCGCCACGACGTTCGCATCCGCAAACAGGGCTGCGGGGATCACGAACATCACCCCGGTCGGAACGGCGGCCGGACGAAACCAGACCCACGCGACACCCCGACCAGACGGATCAACCGCAACAGGCTCCCAGCTGACCGACGGATTTCTCTGGGAAAGCAGCATGTTCGACTTCCCGACTACGAACACCTTCAACGCAACAAGAGCCAGCTGACTGCGCCACGGAAATTGACGGATCCGCAATCATCAACGGAATTGTCTGAGACAAATTTAAGCTGTTGTACCACCAGGAATGCCACGTAACTCTCAAAAACAACCGACGGCAAAGCCGGCGGGGACACCTGTCGCACGCCGATCCCCGTCACGGAAAACCGGTTTACCTTCGCAGAATACCATACCTTCGACCAGAGTCCGTAGACCGATTCAGAAAAACTAAGACATTTCATGGCTAATTATTGATCCGTGTCCAGCGGCAGTCAAAGCGGACGGCAATGGCCGCAGCAGCAAGTGATTGACCATCCTCTCGTTGCACAAGGTTCACAGTCGAAACACTTCGTGCGCGCCGGGGCCAAGACAACTTCCTTCACCTGCAGCACTGTCAGAAAGCATTGGCCCGGTAAGCGATCGGCCTGACGTCGGTAACCGCGCAGCAATTGAAGGGCGCTCGGCCATTGGCGATGCCAACGATCCGTTCAAGCATCAAGAGTGGGTAGTCCGTCGGTCGCCTGGAACAGGGCGACAGGGAAATCGGCGAGCATGGATTTTACGTTGAGGCGTTTACCCACCAGTTCTGTCCCAGTGAATTCGTTTCTCCAAGCGGTCTCGGTCCAGGCTGCCGGCAGCCCGAGTTCCGCATCGAAATCGAGCTGCGGACCGATGCCTTCTGGATCCCATTGTAAACCGGCAGATCGATAGGGAACCGCGACGATGACCGCATCGCGGTTGTCGGTCATGGCAAAAGCAAACAGATGATCTGCGTCAGTCCCCCGCACGTCCAGCGGCACGTATTGGCCTTTTTGGAAGAGCGTCAACAGTCGGCGACGCAGCCGAAGGGCCGTGGCCGTGACAAACAGCTTGGCGAATTCCGGCTTCATTTCCCGGCGCAAAACATCGGCACGCTCCCTACCGGGAGGGGATTCGAGTTGATCCAATCGGCTTAAGATTCGCTCTCGCGCGGGATAGTCGACCGGTCGGCGATTATCGGGATCCACCAGACTATCGTCCCATGTTTCGCAACCTTGGTAAGTATCGGGAACTCCGGGAGCCGTGCAGCGAATCAACGTTTGCGCGAGTGAATTGAGTTGTCCGGGCCGGTGCACGATTTTGAGAAACTCGTTCATGTCGGCCAAAAATTCGGCAGACCGTTCGGCATTCAGAATCGACTCGACAAACGCCGAAGCGGCGTCGTCGTATTTCGTTTCGGGATGAATCCAGCTGGAATGAACCTTCGCTTCATGGAGGCTCTTTTTCACATAGTCGCGAATGCGAGACACAAAATCGGCGTCAATCGATGACGAAGTCGGCCAGACGCCCACCAATGTCTGGTAAATCAGATATTCCTCGTTGTCATCCGGTGCCAGTGTTCCTTCTTCGACCTCGACTTTGAACGATCTGTTCAGACCGCGCCAGCGGTGAAGTCGCCGTTCCCACTCTTCTGGTATTTCTGACAGGACATTGATTCTCGCGCGGACATCTTCGTTTCGCTTGGTATCGTGAGTCGAAAGCGGCGACAGGCCACCGGAACCAGATGCGGCTCTCGCCAGCAGGAAATCATGCAACTCCTGGGGAGTGCTGCCCATTCTGGCCGGGTTTCCACCCACCTCGTTCAGCGAGACCAGACGGTTGAATTGGTAGAACGTCGTGTCTTCGACGCCTTTGGCCATCACCGGCGATGTCAGCTGTTGGAACTTTTGAGCAAACTGACGCTGGCAATCATGGTATTCCGGTAAAACGGAAGAGTAGCTGGGTTCGCGCAGTAGCAGCGAGTCGCAGATGAATTCGAAGATCTCTCGGCCCAGCAACGGGCTACTCGCACGGGCACGGCGTGCAGCGCGAAGCACCGTGATTCGATCAGTTTGGTTTGCTTCGTGCGACACATAGGTTCGATAGACGGGAAAACAGGCGATCATTTCTTCGAGAGCTTGCCGGAGTCCATTCAGCGTAAAATCGCGTGACCACCACTCCATTTGAGCCAGTCGGTCCAATTGGTGAGCCAGGACGTGCAGTTCACTGGCCATCGTCGTTTGCAGAATCTGCAATTTGTTCCGGTACGCAATCTGATCAAAGTCATCCGTTTGTCGTGTAAATCGTTGATAGACCGAGGTCAGTTGATCCGCCAAATTCGGGTCGACGAATAGCCCGTTGACCTCGTTGATGAATTCGTAACCCGTCGTTCCATGACAGGCCCAGTCGGCCGGCGGTGATTCGCGCGGTCCCAATATTTTTTCCACGACGACATATAAGGGGGGGCCCCTCAGTCCTTCCGGCACATCGGGATGCTTCATCGTCATCCCTTTGACGTGGGCTTCATAAATGAGGGTCTTATGCCAGGGGGTTTGGGGAGGACGATCGTCACCCCAGGTGAATGCTCCGTCAACGACCGTCGCCAAGGGAGCGAACGGGGCGCTGTCCACCTCATTGAAACTCAAGTCATCCTGGCCTAGCTGATATCCAAACAGGCTGTCATCCCATTTGACGTTCCGTGCGAGTAGCTTTGCGTAGGGATCCAGAACAATCTTATGGCGGTTGAAGCGATGTCCGTTCTGTGGATCGTACGGACCGTCAATGCGGTAGCCATAGACTTGTCCGGGCAAAAGATCGGGAAAATAGGCATGCCAGACTTGGTCGGTGGTCTCAGTAAATGCGATCTTCTGACTCTCGTGCTCGGCGTCTGGTGAATCAAACAGGCACAATTCCACGCCGGTTCCATTCTCGCAAAAAATCGCAAAGTTAACGCCACTTCCATCCCACGTGGCACCAAGCGGATAGGGAAGACCGGGCCAGATACGCATCGTCATTCCTTGTTGGATCGTCAGAGTTTGGATCGTCAGAGTTCATTTCTTAAGAAGAGCGTCAAAGGCAAATACCGTTCCATAAGCCTCTTTGTGACCAAATAACCGCGCGGCACGGACGGAACCGGCTCCGTTCGGCATTCACTTTGGCAAATTGGCTACCACCCGACCAATAGCTGAGCGCCAAACAGGCAGCGTGGTTTCGGTTTCCGAATCGCAGCGACCGAATCCACACCGAAAAACCGTAAATCAGGGCTGGATTGGGAAGAACGCCTGCAATGACGGTCTTCCCACAAATTGTTTTTCAGCCGCCGACCCGAGGAATGCGAATTGCTGATCCGACAACTCGGGCGAAGTGAACTCTTGGAGTGGCAAATGGTTCAGCGGACATACCCGATTGGCGCGGAACGACAAAACAACGGCGTACACTTCCGTGTCTGGGCACCAAATTGCCGCGAAGTCAGTGTCGTTTTGAGTGGGGAACAAAATCACAAGCTGACAAATGAAGGGCAGGGATACTTTTCGGGTTTGATCAGCTCCATCACCGTTGGAACGCGCTACCAGTTTCGCCTGGATCAGGACGTCCTGGTGCCGGATCCCGCATCCCGATATCAGCCGGAAGGCCCTCATGGACCGTCGCAAGTGATGGATCCCAAAGCGTACGCCTGGACCGACGGGGACTGGCACGGTCTGGAACTCTCAAAACTGGTGATCTACGAATTGCACGTCGGCAGTTTCACCACCGAGGGCACCTGGGCGTCAGCAGCCAAAGAACTGAAGGAACTCGCCGCAATCGGCATCACCTGCGTCGAGATGATGCCGATTGCCGACTTCGCCGGAACGTTTGGATGGGGCTATGACGGAGTGAATCTGTTTGCTCCGACTCGGTTGTACGGCACCCCCGACGATCTCTGCCAGTTTGTGGATTGCGCTCATTCCCACGGGATCGCGGTCATTTTGGATGTCGTCTACAACCACTTAGGCCCCGATGGAAACTATCTGGCGCAATTTGCGAGCCACTATTTCACCGATCGCTATCAAACCGATTGGGGTGCGGCCATCAATTTTGATGGCGAGCGTTCGGAATCGGTCCGCGAATTTTTTCTCTCGAACGTGGCGTATTGGATTCAGGACTTTCATCTGGATGGTCTGCGATTGGACGCCACCCAGAATATCTATGATAGCGCGCCCGCCAAGCACCACATTCTGACGCAAATTACCGAAACGGCTCGTGCCGCCGCGCCAAATCGAACCGTCATTCTCATTGCCGAAAACGAACCGCAGCATCCGCAGCTGTGTCGTGCGATTTCGAGTGGCGGGAATGGCTTGGATGCGCTGTGGAATGATGATTATCACCATTCCGCAATGGTCGCTCTGAACGGATGTCGTGAGGCTTACTTCGCCGACTACCTGGGCCAGCCACAGGAATTTATTTCCGCCGCCAAATATGGCTACCTCTATCAGGGGCAGTGGTATTCGTGGCAGGATCATCGGCGCGGTAAACCGGGCCTCGATCTGCCGCAGCAGGCCTTCATCAACTTCATTCAGAACCATGACCAGATCGCCAATTCCGGGCAGGGACTGAGGGCTCATCAGCAATCCAGTCCGGCGCGCTATCGAGCCATGACGGCACTGACGCTCTTACTGCCCGGAACTCCCCTGTTGTTTCAAGGACAGGAATTTTCGGCTTCCAGCCCGTTCTTGTACTTCGCCGATCACCCGCCCGAACTGGCCGCGATGGTGAAAGCTGGACGGACCAAGTTTCTGACACAGTTTCCCAGTCTGAACGATCCAGAAATCATCTCGCAATTTGCGGTGCCTGACGATCCACAGACTTTCGAACGTTGTAAACTGAATTTTGACGAACGGCAGACACACGCCGCCGCCTATCAACTCACCAAGGATTTACTGTTACTGAGGCGATCCAAGCCAGGGTTTCAGCCCGTATCAAATCGCGATGTCGACGGCGCCGTCATCGGCCCCAATGCCTTTCTGCTACGCTATTTTTTCGCTCACGACGAAGACCGGCTGCTGATCGTTAATCTGGGTCCCGATCTGGAACTTTCGATCGTCCCGGAGCCATTACTCGCCCCTCCGCAGGACCATCGGTGGAAGATGCTGTTATCGACGGAAGACCACCGATACGGCGGCAACGGTGTCCGTCATCCAGAAGGGGAAGCAGATGGTTGGCATTTGACGGCAGACAGCGCGATCGTACTTCAAGGAGAAAAATGATGTGCCAGTGATGAGGGGAACGCGGTGGCGCTGATTCCTCTGAAAAAGATTGATCACGCTTGTCGGTTCCCGCAAATCACTGGCTCAACATTTCGACAATCGATGGAATCGAGGACGAGGCAACATGGAAAAACGAGCTGAGACTCCACGCCAGACAAGGACCGAGTTGTCGGGCAGTGCTCTTCGGCGACGGACCCCAAATGACGACGCCAACGTATTAATCGAAAAAGAATGGTTAGTCACCAACGGGTTAGGAGGATACGCCTCGGGAACGATTGCCGGCGCTGCCACTCGACGATATCACGGACTGCTCATCGCGGCGCAGCCTGCCCCGCTGGGTCGGGTGGTGATGCTCAGTCATCTGCATGAACAGTTCAAATGCCAAGGCTCGTTGAATTTTCTGGCGAGCCTCATGGAGCAGTCCCATCGAACGATCGAACTGAATGAACTCGAATCACTCGAAGAATTCATCGTGGAGTGTGGCTTACCGATCTGGCGGTACCGGGTCGATGGCCATCTTGTGGAAAAGCGGATTTTCCTGGTTCATCAACATAACACGGTTCATGTCAATTATCGATTAGTGGAAGGCGACGGTCCGATCGAAGTGACGCTTCGTCCGTCCGTGCATTTTCGAGGACACGACGAACCTGTTTCCTCGCCCAATCCCGATCACTACGTCCTCACAGGGGACTCGTGCCGTTACGAATTAGTCGATGGCAATCATCAGTTCCCGCCGTTGCGATTGATGCTCATGGGATCACTGACCGAGTTCACCAGTCAAGAAATGCACTTACGTGATGTCGTCTATCGCGTAGAAGCTTCGCGGGGTTACGAAAATGTCGGGCGAATGTGGAGTCCGGGGTACTTTCGAGCCGTGTTATCAGCGGGAAACGATGTCACATTGACCGCATCGACGGAAGTCTGGGAACGAATTCAGGCCATGTCGCCTGCCGAAGCACATGCCAGCGAAATCGAACGTCGTCAACGTCTAATTGACAACGCCGAACCCTCGGCGCAAGTGGGCCTTCCCGCAGAATTGGTTCTGGCGGCAGATCAATTCATCATTTCGCCGGCGAGCCGGATCGAGGACTTTGCTCGCGCGGAAGCATCGGGCGATGAAGCGCGGACCATTATCGCCGGCTATCACTGGTTTACGGATTGGGGCCGTGACTCCATGATCAGCCTCGAGGGACTGACCCTGGTCACGGGCCGACATGCCGAAGCTCGCTCGATCTTGAGAACGTTTATCGGTCATGTCCGCGACGGGCTGATTCCCAATTTCTTTCCTGATCGTTCCACCGAAGGGGTCTATCATACGGCCGATGCGACATTGTGGTACTTCCACGCCCTCAGCCGTTACATGACGGTCACGAAAGATCGAAGTCTGTTGCGAAACTGGTTGCCAATCCTGTCCGACATTATCGCTCATCATCAACGCGGCACCCGTTTCGGCATTCATGTTGATCCACGCGATGGACTGCTCTGCCAGGGGGCAGAGGGATATCAACTGACCTGGATGGACGCCAAGGTGGGCGACTGGGTGGTTACCCCACGCCGGGGAAAGGCGGTCGAGATCAATGCGCTGTGGTACAACGCCCTGAGATTGATGGAAAGTTGGACGCGGGAAATGGGCGAGGACGGAAGCGAATACCACGCGGCAGCGGATCTCGCGAAAACCTCGTTCAACGAGCGATTCTGGTGCGAGGCCGAGCAAGGCCTGTTTGACGTCGTCGATGGCGAAAAAGGCGATGATCCGTCGTGCCGCCCCAACCAGGTGTTTGCGATTTCCCTGCCCCATCCGATCCTGGCTCCCGCGAGATGGAAATCCGTTCTCGACACGGTGCAGCGTCGCTTATTGACGCCATTTGGACTGCGTTCGCTGGCACCAGGACACCCCGACTATAAGCCCCAGTACTACGGCGATCTTCGATCACGCGATGCCGCCTACCATCAGGGAACGGTCTGGGCCTGGTTGATCGGCCCGTTTGTCGATGCGTGGTTACGGGTCTACCCTGATCAGTCCGATACCTGTCGTCAGTCGATCGTCGGTTTCCAGTCGCACCTTAACGAAGCTTGTGTCGGTACGATCTCGGAAATTTTCGATGCGGAAGCCCCCTATACCCCTCGCGGATGTGCGGCTCAGGCCTGGAGTGTGGCAGAAGTCTTGCGAGTGTCTGCACTGCTTTCCGCCGTTTCGAAAGAGCAAAACTGATGGACGATCCGCTGTGGTTTAAAGATGCGATCATTTACGAACTGCACGTGCGCGCCTTTTACGATGGAAATCAGGACGGCATTGGTGACTTTATCGGGTTGACGCAAAAGCTCGATTACTTGTCCGATCTGGGAATCACGGCTGTCTGGTTGTTGCCATTTACCTGTTCGCCGCTGAAAGACGACGGCTACGACATTGCCGATTACACGAGTGTCCATCCCAACTATGGAACCATGGATGACTTTCGTGAATTCCTCGATAAAGCTCACTCGGTTGGTATTCGAGTCATCACCGAACTGGTCATCAACCATACGTCGGACCAGCACCCCTGGTTTCAACGGGCTCGGCGAGCCCCACCAGGAAGCACCGAACGCAACTTTTACGTCTGGAGCGATGATCCCGAAAAGTATTCCGACGTTCCGCTGATGTTTCCGGACTTCGAAAATAGTAATTGGGCTTGGGATCCCATTGCCAAGCAATACTATTGGCACCGGTTTTATAGCCACCAGCCAGATTTGAATTTCGATAATCCGGCGGTTCGGCAAGCATTGATGCCCGTCGTCGATTTCTGGTTCGAAATGGGCGTCGATGGCATGCGACTTGACGCAGTGCCCTACCTGATCGAACGCGAGGGGACGACTTGCGAACACTTGCCCGAGACGCATGCTTTTCTTAAAGATCTGCGCAGACATATCGATCAGAAATTTCCCGGCCGCATGCTGCTGGCGGAAGCCAACGCCTGGCCAGACGACATGGTCGCCTATTTTGGAACAGGTGATGAATGCCAGATGGCATTTCACTTTCCCTTGATGCCGCGTTTGTTCATGGCACTGCATCAGGAGGATCGATTTCCCATCGTCGATATCCTGGCGCAAACGCCCGCCATTCCCGCCGACTGTCAGTGGTGTCTGTTCCTTCGTAATCATGATGAATTGACGCTGGCCATGGTCACGGACGAGGAACGGGACGCAATGTACACGGCCTATGCGCGGGACCGGCAGGCACGATTGTTTCTGGGAATCCGTCATCGACTGGCGCCGCTGTTACGAAATGATCGTCAGCGAATCGAACTGATGAACGCGATCCTCTTTTCATTGCCTGGTACACCTGTCATCTACTACGGCGACGAAATTGGGATGGGTGACAATATCTATCTTGGCGATCGCAACGGCGTCCGGACACCGATGCAGTGGTCGGCCGATCGCAATGCCGGCTTCAGCAAAGCGAATTCTCAAAAACTGTATCTGCCTGTGATTGCCGAATCGGAGTACCACTACGAAGCGCTCAACGTCGAAGCGCAGCAAAATAATTCGTCGTCGCTGCTGTGGAAAACGAAGCGGTTGATCGCCATGCGAAAACAGCATCCCGCATTCGGCCGCGGTGAACTTCGGGTGCTGGAACCAGACAATTCCAAGGTGTTGGCCTATGTGAGACAAACGGAGACGGAATGCCTGCTCATCGTGCTGAACCTTTCTCGTTTCGTCCAAAACGTCCGCTTGGATCTGAGTGCCTATGAGGGCTCGACGCCTGAAGAATTGTTTGGGCGAACGCGGTTTCCCGCGATTCGACCATCGGAACCGTATGGCTTGACGATCGGGCCACATGATTTTTACTGGTTGGCCTTGGAGCCCCAGGCCAATTCAGCAGCGCCGTCGTCCGAATTGCCTACGCTGGCCATCAGGGGTTGGTCTGATCTGTTCCGCGGGCCAACCTGGGACCGTCTGTCGGCGATTTTGGCGGCACGGCATTCGATCGATTCACCCACTCAAACGGCAGGGTGCCGACTGCTCCAGCACAGGCCGCTTCCGATCAGCCAGTTGGACGGCCGATTCTTGATCTGCCGCCTTGAGTATTCCAACGAAACTTCTGAAACGTTGTTTCAGCCGTTGGCACTCATTCCCGAAGAACGGTTTGCAAGTACTGAGAACCTTCCTCAATCGATCGCGATGGCTCGAACCGGTCCGCCGATGAATGCGCTTTTGTGCGATCCGATCGGCCTGCCCGAATATACGCTGGCGCTTCTGGCGCTGGCGGAAGGAAAGCCGACGGCTCGATCCAGCACGGCGGAATTGGTCTATCTTCCCTGGAAAGATTTTGCGACATCTTCCGAGGCGCTCGAAGACAGTCCGGCACCGACATTATTTTCCACAGCGAAAACCCTTTCTACGGTGGCTCTGAATTCTCGCCTCGTCTTAAGAGTCTTTCGACGCCCGGATGAAGGGGTCAATCCGGACGTGGAAATCGGCAAATACCTCGCAGAGAACGAGTTTGAAGGGTTCGCGCGCATTCTGGGAACGATCGAATATCGGGCCCACGGGCTGGATTCGATCACGCTGGGTGCGATCCACGATTTTGTGCCAAACCATGGCGACGCATGGCAAATGATGTTGGACCAGTCGAGTCGATTTTTCGAGGCGATGGCGGCTCAATCCATTCCGGCGTCACCAGAATCAGATACGACGACATCCGACACGGCGGATCGGTCTGCTCCGGACAATCAGGAACAGTGGGAACTTCTCGTCAGTCCGTTCCTCGAAACAACACGGTCGCTGGCTGCCTATACCGCCGAACTGCATTTGCTGTTGGCCGCCGCACCAAAAATGTCGTCGCTGGCCGCCGTTCCCGTGCAACCGCGTTCCTTCTATCAAACTCTTAGAAATGCTGCCGGTCGACTACACGCGCGACTTGCCGATCCCGATCCCGCTTGGCCCGACGCCGTTCGCGACTTGGCAAGCCAAGTCAAGGCTCTGTACAAGCCGATCCTGAAGAGAATTTTGCCGGCGTTGGATCCCGAACTGGCCGAACGCAGTCGCATCCGGTGCCATGGCAAGTATCGGTTGGGACAAATACTTGTTTCAGGTCACCAGTTTATCTTGACCAACTTCGAAGGTCGAAATGACCAGTCGATCGGGGAACGGCGTGTGAAACGTTCGCCGCTGTATGACGTCGCGTCGTTGCTTTCGTCGTTGGACTATGCCGTGGGCTCAATGCGGCTCGAGCTGGGGCAAAAAGTCGGCACCCGGACAGTCTTCGTCCGGCCCGAGGATCGCGAACGACTGAAGTCAGATGCCGAAGCATGGCTGGCCCGGCTTTATCAGGAATTCTTTCTGGTCTATTCCGCCGCCCTGGAACACTCCAACCTCTTACCCAAATCGCCTGCCGCACGTCAGCAGTTGCTGGACTTGTCTCTGCTCGAGGCCGCGCTCAGTAACGCTCAGTACGACCTGAATCAACGCCCCGAATGGGCATTGATCCCACTCGCGGCGATCATCCAGATGAACCCTTCAGATCCGGTCGTGAAGCCGTAAGTAAGGACGAACCAGAACGTCTCGGATGAGAGCGACCGCGTTCGCATCGTCGATGCGCGCATCGGGATGTGATACGGTGCCAGCGTCAATCAGGGGCTGTCGTCAGCAGCCTGACACGTCTTTGCTTCCGCTCGATGCCACGGGACGTTGAACCGTCCGTATCCATCGCGGGTGTCGGAAACAAAAACGGCAATCAATTCCTGACATCCTTGCCTTAACAGTCATGCTCTGTCCCCGCTGCAAGCGAGCCGGTTGAAAACCGTCTTCCTTGATGACGCCTCCGTTCATCGGGAGAATGGAGCAGACTGCGGTCAGCGTCGTGCTGGATTCCAACGAATAATTCGAACACACGAATCGCGAACCACGAAGGAAATACCCGATGAGGTCCAATCGATTTTGTGTGGCCGTGTTCGCGTTCGGGATCTTCTGCAGCCTGGATCTCAACGGAGTCTCTGCGAACAATGGCGAAATTGCCAAAATCAAGGAGCCGGAACTTGCCCAACAATTGCGGGCGCGAGTTGATGCGGATCAAGCGGCGAGGAAGGAGTGGGTCGAGTTTGGTACCAGCCACAAGGCCTTTGGCGTGGACTTGGCCGAGCTTGATCCGTTGATCGCGGAACAATTCACGTCGCTGACCAATCGGATGGAAGGAGAGGACAAGAAAAATCGCATCTGGCTGAAAGACGTGATTCAAAAGCACGGCTGGCCAGGTAAATCGCTCGTCGGCACCGATGGTGCCAAAAACGCGTGGCTGCTGGTCCAACACGCCGATCAAGACCGCGATTTTCAGCGAGCATGCCTCAAGAAAATGGAGGAACTGCCGCAAGGGGACGTGTCGCCCAAAGATCTGGCTTACCTGACGGATCGCATCCTGTCCGGCACGAGCCAAAAGCAGAAATACGGCACTCAAGCGTTCCTAGAGAACGGGAAGGTGACGTTGTACCCCATCGACGACGAAGAACATGTGGACGAAAGACGCAAAGCGATGGGACTGGGAACACTGGCGGAATCTCTGGCACAGTTGGAAAAGCAATACGGCGTCTCAAAACCTCCTGAGCCGGCAAACGGGAATAAAGCTCCTTGACTGATTGACGTTCGGAACAAGCGGCTCGCAACGTTCGCACGCCGCGGGACCAGGCGGGCCGAACATCGAGATCCACTTCAATTTCTCATCGCGTCTGGATTCTCTAATTGCGTCTGTACCCAAACGCGAGCCTCGGACAGTCCATCCGCGGTAAAGGCATGTGGCAGATGAGTGAAATTCCTGATTTGCCCGACCAACATTTGTCTGGCTTTGAGGTCTCCGTCGTCAAGGATCTTCCGCATGTGTGACAGGCCATCGCCTGGTTCGGCCAAATAAATCAGCGTGGCCGCGACGACCGACGAGACTCCTTCTGCCCGCTGCGCCACCGTTTCCAGCAGATTCCGTCCACGATGATCACCCATGCCCAGCAACGCCCCGGCCACTTCCAGTCGGACATCGTCGTTCCCTTGTCCACTTTCCCAATAGCCTTGTAATGCGGCTTGGGCGGCGGGAGTTTTGAGAACATTCAGACATTCGACGGCGACATTGCGATGTCCCTCGTCCCCTCGTTCGAGCCAATCAACGAATCGCGTCAGCAGGCTTTCTTCTTTGGAGCGAGCGAGCCAAATGGCGGCCTCTGACCAATTCTGATCATCGGGATCATCCAACAAGCTCAACAGCTTGGTACGGATTCGAGGGTCGCTGAGACGGGCACTCGTGATGGCCATTCGCCAGAGATCCTGGTCTGGGTCATCGAACAGTTCGAGCAGCAGATCATCCCATTCCGGGTCACGAGGACACATCAGCACCAGCAAAGCGGTGCCGCGAGCAATATTCGATTCGCTCCGATCCCGGACAACCGATTTCAATTCCTCCGCGGAAGCATGCTCCAACCGCTTCGTTTGTCGTTCGGACTCAGCATCAACGCGATGCACCATTTCGGCAAACTGTCGATCGGGTGCTTCATAAGCACTCGTCATTTTTGTCCTCCTACGGCGAGTTCCCTTCTCCGTCGGCCGAGTTTTCGAAGTGGGAAAAGATCGATCATCAGCGTACCTCTTTCAGGGAACGCCCACAAACAAAAGCGACGACATCCTCAGCAACTCCGATTGGCATGGGCCCCTGCGGCGTCAATTGACTGCCGGACGTGATTTGACATCGTCTCTGACAGATCGGCCCCTGGCGATGTTACCAGCCACTCGCACCGTCATTGCGGACGTGCACGAGATTCACATCCCCGTTTACTCGATTAAAGTAATTGTTCGAGTGAGGTTGCCGCGGGGGTGAAGCTCAAAGGTGTACTCCAAATCGCACACGCCAGCGACAAAGCGACATTGTCACGAGTATGCTTAAGTCGACCAGCGGGGTTGTTCCTAATGCCCTACTTCTCTTAACGTCGATTTCGAGACCAAAGTGATGCGTGTTCGACTACTGATTCTGATCACCGTAGCGGCACTCTCCGCTGGCATTGTGGTGGCTCAGGAAGCATCCGATGAATCCAAAGCGATTGAGAAAATCGAACTGCTTGGCGGTAAGGTCGAACGAGACGACAAACTGCCGGATCGCCCGGTCATTGGCGTCGCTTTTCGGGAAAGCACAAAGTTCAATGAAAAGTACTTCCATCTTCTGAAATCGCTTAAGAACCTTGCCACACTCACATTTCTCGATGCTTCACAGATCACAAATGCGAGCCTGAAGGAGTTGAACGAATTCAAGAACCTGAAGCAACTCGTTCTCTATGACATCAAGATCACGGATGTCGGCGTAAAGGAACTGAATGAACTTAACATTCTGACGTCACTGAACCTTGTGTTTACCAAAATCACGGATGCCGAATTGAAGGGCTTGAGTAGTCTCAACAACCTTACGTCGCTCGACCTTACGGATACCGACATCACGGATGACGGACTGAAGGGATTGAGAAAACTCCGGACGTTGAAGACGCTTCGAATTGGTAACGGCTGGTCACGAGCGGATGACGGCGAGAGCGTTTCGCGGATCACTGATGTCGGCCTTTTAGAATTGAGCGAACTCAACAACTTGACGACGCTCGACCTCCTTCATGCCAAGATCACTGATGGCGGACTGAAGGAGTTGAGAAACCTCAAAAACCTCAGGAACCTAAATCTCGAACAAACGCAAATTAAAGACACGGGTTTGGAGGAACTGAGGGAACTCAAGAACTTAACGAAGCTCAACCTCAGCTTTACCGAGATCACCGATTCCGGTCTGAAGAATCTCGCCGGGCTCCAGAATTTGACGGACCTTAACCTCCGCAATACCCTGATCACAGATACAGGGCTTAATGAATTAGCCGAACTTCAGAACCTGACGACGCTTGATCTCAGTTGCAGCCCAAATGCTTTTAACCTTGTCAGAGAGTTCATCAGTGATGACGCACTTAAAAACTTGAGTGGACTCAAGAATCTGATCTCGCTTCGACTTTCGTGCAGGATGATTACCCACAAAGGTCTGAAGGAGTTGAGGAATTTCAAGAAACTTGAAATCCTCGATCTCAGCGAAAACATGATCACGGATCGGGGCTTGAAACATCTGACCGAACTCAGGAGCTTGACGGAT
>CAIQIR010000009.1 GCA_903871875.1 uncultured Schlesneria sp. | reverse complement strand
GCTGAAACTGTGCCTGGGCCTGAAATCGGTGGAAGACAAATCCAACGAGATCCCGGCCGTCCAACAGTTAATTGATCTGATCGATCTGCGAGGAGCAATAGTCACCGCCGACGCGATGCACTGCCAGATCGAAACGGCCGCCAAGATCGCCGACAAAGGAGCGGACTACGTCCTGGTCGCAAAAGGAAACCAGAAATCGCTGCAAGCAGAGATCCGGGAGGTATTGGCTCAAGCCTTCGAAGACAATGATTCTCGCCTGCGGCAATGTTGCTCAGCCGAAACGAGTCACGGTCGCGATGAGACGCGGCAAGTGGTGGTCATGCCGGCTCCGAAGAATTCGAAGATCTGATCGCGTTGGCCAAATATCCAAACCATCGGTGCGATTTATCGAACGCGAGACGTGGACGGCAAACAGATCGAATGGCAAGACTGTTTCATCAGCAGCCTGTCTTCGAAGGTTCGCAATCATCGAGATCTTCTTCGATCCCACTGGAGCATCGAAAACTGCCAGCATCATATCTTAGATGTAACATTTACAGAGGATTCGAGCCGAATTCGAAAAGGAACGGGGCCTGAAATTAGTTCCGTTTTCCGCCGACTGGCGCTCACCATTTTGCAACAGGACACTTCGATCAAAGGAAGTCTCCGAGGCAAACGAAAGATCTGCGGCTGGGATGAATCCGCGTTTGAAAGGCTCCTCGCTGGTTTTGCAGATGTTTAACGCTCGATTGCCCTGGTAGCCGTGGGGCGCCCCAGTGGGGAAATACCCGCCCAACGCCTTCGGGCTGTATGACATGCACGGCAATGTGCTGGAATGGTGTGCGGACTGGTACGACCAGAGTTATTACAAAGATTCTCCGACGGCCGATCCCGCGGGGCCCGCCACGGGATCGGCCCGCGTCCTGCGCGGGGGCGGTTACGGCGTCTCATTGGTCACCTTGCGATCCGCCCACCGTGATTCCGCCGTCCCCTCGTTCCGCGGCTGCCACGTCGGTTTTCGCGTTGTGCGAGTTCATTAGCCGGGTGTGACCAGATCGGCAGAATTTTGTCGACAAGGGACACGGTTCGGCCGTCGCACCCCTCAATCCATTCCTCATTCGACAATACGAATTCGATTGGGTGTTCGTGCGGCTCCGACCGGCTAATATTCCTGGCGAGGTCTCTTCCCAATCATAAAATCCAAGGTGGCCCTATGACCGCTCAACATCCGTCTCCCGCGTTATTCTTCGATACGATCAATGCCTTCCAACGAACCGAAGTCCTGCGGACGGCCATCGAACTGGATTTGTTCACACAACTGGCCAGCGGCAAAAACACGGTGACCGCACTCGCCGAGGCCTGTCAGGCCTCGCCCCGGGGGATTCGCATCCTGGCCGACAGCCTGACGATCATTGGCTTCCTCAACAAAGTCGGTGATCAATATGAGCTGACTGCCGATTCCGCCGTGTTTCTGACGCGGAAATCACCGGCCTACCTCGGTGGTATTTTGGACTTCCTGCTGACGCCAGAAATTCAGGAATGCTTTTCCCAATTGACGACCGCCGTGCGTCGGGGCGGGACCGCGGTCTCGGACGAAGGCACGGTCTCGTATGACAACCCGGTCTGGGTGGCGTTTGCGCGGGCCATGGTGCCGATGATGCAAATGCCGGCTCAATTGCTGGCCAATTTATTGGGCGGCGATCCTCAGCAGCCCCTGCGAGTTCTGGACGTCGCGGCCGGGCACGGTTTGTTCGGAATCACCGTCGCCCAGCGCTATCCGCACGCAAAGATCACCGCCTTGGACTGGCCCAATGTGTTGGCCGTCGCCACAGAAAACGCGCAACGGCATGGCGTGGCCGACCGGCACTCGCTGCGTGCCGGCAGCGCGTTCGACATCGATTGGGGCGGCCAGTACGACGTCGTGTTGCTGACGAACTTTCTGCACCATTTCGATCTGCCGACTTGTCAGCAACTCGCCGCCAAAACCTTTGCCGCGCTCGCCCCGGGTGGTCGTGCTGTGACGTTGGAGTTCATTCCAGCAGCCGATCGAATTACGCCGGCCCCGACGGCCGGCTTCGCGCTGACGATGCTGGCCACCACGGGCCACGGCGACGCCTATACCTTCGCAGAATACGAATCGGTGTTCCGCAACGTCGGTTTCACGCGCAATGAATTCCATCCGTTGCCACCGACAAACCAGCAGGCGATCGTCTCGTACAAACCGTGACGGAACACGGCGACGATGGGAACACGACGGAAAACCGGAATCGCGTCGAGAGCCCGCCAGGCGGTGTCGGCCCCGCTGCCGCCTCCCACCAGCACGACTTCATCCAGTCGTCCTTCGCGCAGGGTGATCGAAATCCGTTTTTGGGGGCCGTGCATCTTACGGAATGGCTTATAGCAGCGACGAATGCCGACGATCGGCCCGGAGAGAATGCTTGTCGCGAGAGTACGGCAACAGCGAGAGTGAGGGCGACGATGGCATCGCAACCGTCAAACCTGAGGGCGACCATCAGGCGAGGTCAACGCCAGAGAAAACCGAACGAACCTCCCCAGCCGGCCCCAACGAAGAGGGAACCCAGAGAGGCGACGATCGGGCAGGGTGGTCAGCAGACTTCCACGTCGTTTTGGACAGACATATCCAAGACGGTGTCGCGTACGGCATGCGTGACCAGTTGTTTGTTGTAATAGGTCGAAGTCCGACCTGACACAACCAGACACCCCTCGTCGACGCGGACACACAAACCACGAATGCGACCGCCCGTTTTGGCTTGAACGGCCTGTTCGACCTGTTCCAGCAGCAGAGCGAATTCGGCTGACGATGGGACCAACGCAACACTCATTCTGAATCCTCCATGAAGACTAACGACACGCCTGACAACAATCACCACTGATGACAAAAATCAAAGCGAGCCAATTGAACGGTAAATCGGAACATCTCAGGCGGAGGAAACTCCGATCGATCCAGCATCCCTGCCATACATCATGAATCGCCGTTGAATACCGGCTGGTTTCCCACTCGGCAGACGTTCCGCCTTACCCTATCCGCGGAAAATCAACCGGTCAAAAGAAATCTCTCCAAACACACACGATTTTAACAAGATAGTGCCAGATCCTTTGGACGTCGTCAGACACTCTTGTGCCCCAGTTTCGCTATCCATCCCATGTTTCAGGAGGCGGCCCATTGCCTCGGAAAGTGGCTTCCCAGAATTTCGAATGTTGTTTCCAAACGTTTGGAAGACTGCGGTTATCAGGCGAAAAAAGAGCTGTAAGATCATTGGAAATTGAGGGTGTGCTGGCCGCCACAATCGTCGGGTGACCAGCCAGGCAGACGACTCGTAAAAACTCGGAAACAGAAAAAGACGGAACAGGACGAGGGACGCGCACCGAGATCGGTGAACGCCGGCTCGGGTGAGACGGAAACGAACGCTGATGCGGATGGCGACGAAAGGCAATGGATATGTTCAGTTGGGTGGTCTGGGTTGTTTTGGTTGTTGTTCGGGAGTTGGTGGAACCAATGTGTGTCGCGGCTTCGGGGCTTGTTTTGCAGGACATTGGGACTGCCTTTGCGCAGGAATCCTCCCGTTCAGGGTACTTGGCCAACTTGGCCAACGCCAAAACAGGCTCAAACGCTACAAAACAGGGATGTTTGCCAACTTGGCCAACTTGGCCAAGCAAATTCACCACGCATTGTGCTTCGACCAGTGGTCCTTCCCGAAGTTTTTTCTGGTCAGTGAATTTGGCCAGCGGAAATTGGGGCTGCTGGCTCGGGAAACGGCGATGAATTGGGGCCGGTTCGACCTGTCCAAACAGACACGGTGATGACGTGTTGATCTTTGACATTTCGCTGGGGTGGGACTGCCGAAAGTGGTCTCTCCCCGCTCTCGAAGGGGACTGGTGTTCAGGACGTTTTTCCTGGGGCGGTCGCCCTCACGTTTCGTCGGTCTCGTGTCATGAGGGCGATTCATTTTTGGTAAGGAAACGAAATAACGGCCATTGCGGCGTTTCGGGTTCTTTGATATCTATCCGTCCTTCCATTGAAGGTTTCGGCTCGACATTCCAAGGATTGGATCTGCGTCGGCCAGGTGGTACGGAAGCCGCCAGGTTGGGCAAGGAGATAGCCCGTTGACAGCTGCCTCAACTCAAAAGTTGCGAGTGTTGTTCGTTGATGACGAACCCGCCATTCGCGACGTGATGAAAATAGAACTGCCGCGCATGGGACACGATGTTGTCATGTGCGATGACGGCTATGCCGCTCTGAAGGCATTGGATAAACAGCCTTTTGACGCCGCAATCGTCGATCTCCGCATGCCGGGGCTCAGCGGTTGGGACGTCATCGAGCATATCAAGAAGGTCTCTCCCGAGACCGAAGTCATTATCAGTACAGGACATGGCGACATTGATGCGGCGATTCAAGCCGTCCGCAGCGGGGCCTATGACTTCCTGCGAAAGCCATGCAAGCTGGTCGAAATCTCGGCCGCCCTCAAACGCGTTGCCGAAAAACGGACGCTGACCAATAAGACGATCGCCCTGGAGAGCCGTCTGAAGGCCGTCGAAGGGTCGCCCGACCTGATCGGTCATTCCGCTCCCATGCTGCGCGTCAAAAAACTGTGTGAGAAGATCGCTCCCACCGATTCCAGTGTCCTGATTCAGGGCGAAACCGGAACTGGCAAGGAACTGGTCGCTCGACGCATTCATGATCTCAGCCCTCGGGCCAACATGCCGTTCGTGCCCGTCAACTGCGGTGCCCTGGCCGAGCATCTGGTGGAAAGCGAACTATTTGGACACGGCAAAGGGGCCTACACCGGCGCGGACAAGTCGCGCAAGGGTCTGATCGAAGTGGCCAACGGCGGCACGCTGTTCCTCGACGAATTTGGGGAACTCGACAAATCAATGCAGGTCAAACTGCTGCGATTCCTGGAATCGGGTGAAGTGCGTCGCGTCGGCGAAAACGAAGCTTTTCATGTTGACGTTCGCATCGTCTGCGCCACGAATCGCAACCTGCAAAAGATGGTCGCCGACGGCGTCTTCCGCGAAGATTTGTATTTCCGCATCAACACGTTTGAAATCGCCCTGCCGCCACTGCGCGAGCGAAAAGATGACATCCCCGAATTGGCTCGCACGTTGATCAGTCGGTATTTGAAACGCCGTGATGTGCCCGATTCCATGCTGTCCGCCGAAACGATTGCCGTGCTGAAGCAGCACGATTGGCCCGGCAACGTGCGTGAACTGGCCAACGCTCTGGAACGCGCGACGATCATGTCCGACGGCACGACGATTCGTCCCGAAGACTTGCCCTCGCATCTGGTGCGTCACGTCGATGTGGTGGCGATCAAGCCCGAATCAACTACTGCTTCGTCCTCGCCGAAAACGCTGCGTGAAATCGAAATGGAACTGATCTACAAAGCACTGGACAAGTACAACGGCGACAAACCGAAGGCCGCCGCGGAACTCGGCATCGCCCTCAAGACGTTGTACAACAAGCTGAATGCCGATCAGACCAAAGCCGCCGGCTGACGGCCGCGTTGATCACGGAATTCGACGAAGCTATCCCCGCGTTTCCGACGCGGGTTTTTCGTTCGCCCGCCGCGCCGGCCGACAGCTTGATGGCCAGGCGGCACTCGGCCAACACCGTTCGCTTTCTCTTGGGCAAGTGCGCTGGCTATTCTTTCCGTCACGCGCAGTCGGACGGCTGATACTTCGGCCGGTTCCCAAGCGAGGACATCCTCGCTGCCGATCGGGCGGAACATCAGGAGCGGACGACGATGAAGTCTTACGCCGACTATTTAACGATGAACGTGCCCGCCCGGATGGGGTTCGTGAATATCACGCCCCAGGTCGCCGCGGCGGTCAAGAAAAGCGGCATCCAGGAAGGGATGGCCCTGGTCAATGCAATGCACATTACTGCGTCAGTTTTTATCAATGACGACGAATCCGGCCTTCATGAAGATTACAAGAAATGGCTCGAAGATCTGGCACCGTTTGATGCTTCTCCCCGGCGATATGCCCACAATCGAACTGGTGAAGACAATGCCGATGCTCACATGAAACGCCAGATTATGGGCCGGGAAGTCGTCGTCGCCATCACGAATGGCAAACTGGATTTTGGGCCGTGGGAACAAATCTTTTACGGTGAGTTCGATGGCCGCAGGCCCAAGCGGGTGCTGGTCAAAGTGATTGGAGAATAGACGTGTCTCGACCGGCAAGCGACATTGCAAACGCCATTGATGAATTTGAGCCGAAAAATGGAGATTGGATAGAGCTTGATGACCTGCTTCAAGAACTATTCCGAAGCGAATGTCCGACGCTTGGTATTGATGCGTTACTTCGAGTGTTCGGGCGATTTCCTACGGAAGATGGAGCGGAAGTCTTCTGGGGGATTGTTCATGGATTGGAGAGTCTTCCGGGCTACGAGAAACGTCTCGTTCAATCCGTTCGTTCGTCTCCTTCTGAATTTGGCCTCATCATGGTTCATAGATTATTGAACTCAGGCTTTGATGAAGTTGCAGGTGTTCGACTGATGACGTTGCTCGAAATTATCGCCCAGAATGAACTGATACCGGATGACATTCGGAGAACGGCGGAGAAGTTCCGAATAAAGCACACGACGTAGCTGCTCAAATCAGCCAAACGATCTCAGCAACTTTACGATCTGCTGAGGGTGTCGCCACGGTTTCCCAGTTCTTGTCTTGAAGCCAAGATCGTTCAGAGCTTCGCAGACCTCCATGTGGGTCTTCCCTTGGCCTCGAAACTCTGCGGCCTTCACAGCGACCTCGGCATACACCGGGCGAAGTTCCTTTGGTATCTTGTCTTTTGGTTGTCGTGGTTTTGGCGTTGGTGGCGTCGGTTTCAGGCGGGAAATCAAGAGTATCCAAATTGGGGATGGGCAATGCCATGCATATTACCGCCTCGGTTTTTATCAACGATGATGAACCGGGACTGCATGAGGACTACAAGAAGTGGCTTGAAGGTCTCGCACCATTTGACGCATCACCACAGCGGTACAATCACAATCGCACGGGTGAAGACAATGCCGACGCCCACATGAAACGCCAGATCATGGGTCGAGAAGTCGTGGTCGCGATTACGAATGGAAAGCTCGACTTCGGCCCGTGGGAACAGATCTTCTACGGCGAGTTCGACGGTCGCAGGCCGAAACGGGTGTTGGTGAAAGTGATCGGGGAGTGAGGCTTTTTATCAAATGACTATGAAAGCCATCGACAAGACATTTCAACGTCTCCACGGGGAGCTGTGTTGGGGGCTGCAATTCGATCGACAGCTGAACCTGTCGATGAACTTCGGCCGGCCCTCGCTGAGTATCATACAGCCGTTCAAGACCAAGTCCGATTCCGAAGTCTTCCGGCGGCGGGCGGTCACAGTGCGAGGCGAATGGTGGCTTTGGATTTATCTCTGCCACTGGCGGATCACGCAGGACACGCATGAACTGGCGACAAGTTCGGCTTCGTTCCGTCGAATCGACAAGGCGATCAGACAACTCGACGGACAAGCTCTGGTCTCGGTAGAAATTCATCCCGAAACGGGTGCCACGCGCTTCTCGTTCGATCTGGGAGGTGTGCTTCATTGTCGTCGGTATGAGAGAAACTCCGAGGGTCGGCTTTGGATCCTGTACAAGCCAGGAGGATATTGTCTATCGATTCACGGAAATGGCACCTTCTGTCATCAGCGAGACACAGAGTTAGAGGAACTTTTTCAGCCCATCAAAGAGGGAATCCGAATAAATCAGTGAGTCGGTGATTGGTCTGAAAGTTCAAATCGGAAATCGCCAAGCTGTTCAAACAGAGGTTTTCGGCGAGTGGCGAGCGGGACAAGGGTTTGCTAGAACCCCGTGGTCTTGTTCCGGAATTCTGGTGTTTGCGGGACGGCGGGTGTCGTTCGATTTGGTTCGTTTTTCTCGAAAGTGCTTCCTATGCCCACCAACTATGACGTCTACGGCGTTGGCAATTCTCTGGTCGATATTCAGGCGCGGATTGATGATTCAGTGCTCGACGGTCTGAAGTTTCCCAAGGGGATCATGACACTGGTCGACGAAGACACTCAATCGCGCGTGCTGCAGTCGATTCTCGGAGCCAAGATCAGTCGCTGCGCCGGGGGATCGGCTGCGAACACGATCGCGGGCATCGCCGAATTTGGTGGGAAGGCCGCTTACGCAGGCAAGACTGGCGTCGACGAACTGGGCGATTTCTGGCTGCAGGATATGCGTCATCTGGGCGTGACGATCGAAGTCCCGCGCGGCGAAGGCCAGACCGGGGCCTGTGTCGTCTTGATCACCGAGGATGCACAGCGCACGATGCTGACTCATCTGGGTCTGTCCGCCACGCTTCGCCCCGAAGACATTTCCGAGAGCGAAATTCGCCAGGCCAAGTATGTCTACATCGAAGGCTATCTGTTCGCCGGCGATTCGACCAAACATGCGGCGATCAAAGCGATCGAGCTGGCGAAAAAGAACGGCGTCAAAGTGGCGTTCACCGTGTCCGATCCGTTTTTGATTCAAATGCATCGTGACCTGTTTTGGGAACTGATCCAGGGGCCGATCGATCTGTTGTTCTGCAATCTGGAAGAAGCCCGCAGCCTGACCGGATTGACCGACGCCGTCGATTGCGCTCAAAAGATCCACAGTCACGCCGCCGACGTGGCTCTGACGCTGGGCGAGGATGGATCGCTGCTCATGCACGCGGGCAAAACGATTCCGATCGAAGGCGTCACAACGAAAGCGGTCGACACCACCGGCGCCGGTGACATGTACGCCGCCGGCATCCTGTACGGCATCACGAATGGACTGAGCTGGAGACAAGCTGGCCACCTGGCATCGCACGCCGCCTCACGCGTCGTCGCTCAGATGGGGGCTCGGCTGCAAACGCCGTTCACCAAGGACGAAGTCGCTCGGCTGGTCAGTGGCATCTAGAGCGAAGGTCAGGTGTTGAAAAATCGAATCGGGGCGGGTGAAGGGCACGCCCCGATTTGCTGCGAGAAATCGCTCACAGGACCGGTCGAGATCATGTTGCCAAATGGCGACATCCGCCCGATTTAAAAGCTATGTTGGAATGTCCCGGGGTCGGCGAAGCGGTCTTCCGTTGGAATGACCGGTCTATTCGTTACAACCCGCACGGGGCAGGACAACAGGGCGACGATCATGACGCAGCGCGGTTCCGGCCGTGGTTTGGCAATCGCTTATGCGGCCACGATTTTTTTGAGTGCGTTTTTGCTGTTTCAGGTCCAACCACTGATCGGCAAATATATTCTGCCGTGGTTCGGCGGTAGCCCGGCCGTTTGGACGACCTGCATGCTGGTCTTCCAGGTCTTGTTATTCGCCGGGTATGCGTACGCCCATCTGACGACGCAATACCTGACGCCCCGGCATCAAGGTTATTTGCATGTCGGTCTGCTGGTGCTGGCGCTGGTCACATTGCCGATCACACCCGATCCCGCGTGGAAGCCGACGAACAGCGACTGGCCGGCCTTGAAGATTATTCTGCTGACGATGTCGAGTGTCGGTCTGCCCTATTTCATTCTCTCGTCGACCGGGCCGTTACTGCAGGGTTGGTTCAGCCGGACCCACGCTGGTCAATCGCCGTATCGACTTTATTCGCTCTCGAACCTCGGTTCGTTACTGGCTTTGATTTCCTACCCGTTTGTGGTGGAACCATCATTCTCGACGGCGACCCAGTCGATCCTCTGGTCGGTCTTGTTCGGACTATTTGCGCTGTTGTGTTCGGGCAGTGCGGTCGTGATGTGGCAACGAGCCGTGGTCCCCGCCGTGGATGTGTTGGTGGTCCAGCCGGTGGTCGCGGCCGTTCGTCCGACCTGGGGGATGGCCGGTCTGTGGTTTGGTCTGGCGATGACGCCGTCGGTGATGCTGCTGGCGACGACGAATCAGGTCTGCCTCGATGTGGCCGTGATTCCCTTCCTGTGGGTGTTGCCGCTGGCGCTGTATCTGGTGACCTTCATCCTGTGTTTTGACAGCGATCGCTGGTACTCGCGGCGACCGTATGCCGTGGCTTCCGCGCTGTTGCTCGTGGCGACGATCTTCCTCGGCAGCCGGGGGGCGCAGTATCCATTGCTGCCGCAGGTCGCGGTCTATTTCGGTGCCTTGTTCTGTACCTGCATGGTCTGTCACGGGGAACTGGTGGCGCTGAAGCCTGATCCGAAATATCTGACCGCCTTCTTCCTGACGATTTCCGCCGGTGGAGCTGCCGGGGGATTGTTTGTGGGACTGGTGGCTCCGCTGGTCTTCGCGTCGTACTACGAATTGCATCTGGGAATCGTCGGCTTTGCCGTGCTGTACCTGTGCCTGCGATTGCACGAGGACCAGGTTCGATTGCCCGTGCCAGGCTGGTGTCAGCCAATACTGGTTCCCGCGGCCCTGTTGATGGCGGTGGGAGTGTTCTCGCAGTTTGGTCGGCATGCGGAAGGATCGATGGCGGTCGCTCGCAATTTCTACGGCGTGCTGAAGGTCGAGCAATTGCCTGGCCGCGAGGGGGATCAGCGCATGATCCGGTTGGCGCATGGACGGATCGAACATGGCTCGCAGTTCGTCTCGCCAAAGCGGCGTCGGATTCCCACCGCGTACTACTCGGAATCATCCGGAGTGGGACAACTGATGCAGGGCCTGCGTCCGGGGCAGTCGAAGCATGTGGGCATTGTGGGATTGGGTGTGGGGACGCTGTTGGCCTATGGTCAACCGGGAGATCGATATCGCTTGTACGAGATCAATCCCGATGTCATTGCGATGGCCCGGCAGCATTTCTCGTACATGAAGGATTGTCCGGCCGAGTTATCGATTGTCACGGGCGACGCACGCCTGGCACTGGAGTTCGAAGCGCCGCAGCAGTTTGACATCCTGGTGTTGGACGCGTTTTCGGGTGACGCGATTCCCGCTCATCTGCTGACGAAGGAAGCGATCTCGGCCTACTTGCGACATCTGAAACCGGATGGCGTCCTGGCCTGTCACATTTCCAATTTGCACTTCGACCTGCGGCCGGTGATGGTCGGTCTGGCGAACGAACTGGGACTGGCTTCCCAGATCCGCATCAGCGATGCCAATCCCGAGACCGGGTCCTTCAAAGCGGTGTGGGCTCTGTTGGCTCGCCAGCCGGACGTGCTGGCCGCCAGCATCGGATCACGGGCTCAGGACAAGTTGGGAAAGCGGCCGATTGTCTGGACGGATGATCGCAGCAATCTGTTTGAAGTGCTGTGGTAGGTTGTCGAGATCGGCCGCCGCTGGAGCGGCGGTCTGACTAGCCCCCCGCGATGTCGCGCTTGGTGATGCGTAGCACTTCTTCCAGCGTCGTGGTGCCGTCGAGCACCCGTTGGAAGCCGGATAGACGCAGCGAGACCATCCCCTTCTTCAGGGCGTAGTCTCGCACTTCAGAACTACTTGCCCGGTGGATGCACAGGCGACCAATCTCGGGGTCGGTTCGCAGCAGTTCGAAGATCGCCCGGCGTCCGGCGTAGCCCGTTCCCTTGCACTCGCGGCACCCGACCGGCTTCCAGAGGAGGTCTGGGGCGGGGTGAGGAAAGTCTTCGGGCAGTTCGTCATCGGCGGGGCGATACTGTTCCTTGCAATGCTTGCACAGCACGCGGACCAGCCGCTGGGCCAGCACGCCTTCCACGGTACTCGCGACCAGATACGGTTCCACGCCCATATCGACCAGTCGGGCAAAGGCACCAGGGGCGTCGTTGGTGTGCAGCGTACTGAAGACCAGGTGACCGGTCAGCGAAGCCTGGATGGCCGCTTCCGCCGTTTCGCCGTCGCGAATTTCCCCGATCAGAATCACGTCGGGATCGTGACGCAGAATACTTCGCAGACCCGCGGCGAAGGTCAGGCCGACTTTGGAATGCACCTGAATCTGACTGATCCCCGGGTTCTGATATTCGACAGGGTCTTCGACCGTGATGATCTTGATCGTCGGTTCTTTGATCTCGTTCAAGGCGCTGTACAGCGTCGACGTTTTTCCGCTACCGGTCGGACCGGTCACCAGGATGATGCCGTGGGGCAGGGCGATCAATTCGTGGAAGGTTTTTGCCAGGTGGTCGGGCATCCCGACGTTCTTCAGATTGAAGACCATGCGGCCTTTGTCCAGCAAACGCATGACCACGCCTTCGCCGTGGACCATCGGAATGATCGACACGCGGACGTCGATTTCGCGGCCCGAGATCCGCAGTTTGATGCGGCCGTCCTGCGGGACACGTTTCTCGGCGATATTCAATTTCGACATGATCTTCAACCGCGTGACGATCGCGGCGAAGAAGTGGGCAATCGATTCGGGAACCGGTTGGACTCGCAGCAGTCCGTCGACGCGGTAACGGATGGTCAACCCGTATTCTTGCGGTTCGATATGAACGTCGCTCGCCTGTTGTTCCAACGCCTCGACCAGCAGTTCGTTGACCAGCTTGATCACGGACGCGTTCTCGGCCTGCTGGGCCAGGTCCGAGTCGTCGGGGGACAGTTCGCCGATCAGCTCGATCCCCTCGGCCGAACGTTGTGCGACCAGCTCATTCAAGGTGTCGCCGCCGACGCCCAAATGCTCCTTGATCAACTCGATCACATCCAACCGTCGTGCCAGGACCGGTTCCAGATGAAACCCGCTGACGGCCGACAGTTCTTCGATCGCTTCCAGATTGAACGGGTCACTGGTGGCGACAATGACACTGCCGTTGCGGCGAGCCAAGGGCAGCAGGGCATGACGGAAGACGGCGGTGGTCGGGAACTGCATCAGCAGTTCGACGTCGATGTTTTCCTGCTTGACCTCGACGAAGTCCATTCCCAGTTCTTCGGCGAAGGCCCGCAGGACATCGTCTTCTTTGCAGATCCCCATTTCGATCAGCACCCGGTCGACCCGTTTTCCCGCCGCTTGCGGCAACGCCGACTCGACCTGGGGCTTGGTGACGAGACCATGTCGAATGAGTGTTTGAGCGATGTCCATAATGCCGCGTTTAAGTTTTTCGCAGGGAATGTTGGGCGGTACGGAACGAAATCCAGTGAAACTAATCGGTCGAACGGCGCCGCCGAATTCGCTGTTTGCCGCAGGACAGGGAAGACACGAACATCGGGGCCACCAGCGGGTCAGCACGACCCCCTATCGTAGCGAACATCGGCCGGATCGTGTCAGCGAATTCGCGATCCATTCTGCGTGAATTGCTGTGACAAGTCGATCACCTTCCGCGGCGGATTCAGGCCCTTTTCAGGTTCTCAACTACGCGTGCGTCGTTTTCCTTCCGAGCTTTGGATTCGAGAATCATCCCGCTGCGGACGGTTGGGTTTCGTTGTCGGTCGGTCGCTGACAAGTGGCCGCCGCGAGTTTTCCCGCCAATGGCGGATGTCGATTTCGTAGGGACCGTTGGGCTGACCGTAGTCTCCGAATTCGGTCAGGTAGTTTTCGAGACGTCGAATTTTCTGCGTCGGTTCCAGTTCGCCAGGATGGTCGCTGCCCGGCGTACGTCCCCACAGGATGCGTGAGCCGCCCAGTCCGACGAGTTCCAGCGAGACGTCGTTGACCTCGCTGGTCGTGCTGGCATTTCGGGGCAGTGAGATCGCTTCGAGCTTCAATGCTTTCCATTTGTCCCCTAGCAACTGCGCCAGCTTGGCCGCGGCGAGTACCGACGGGTCACTCCACACGATGCCCGGTCGAGCGGACGGTTTGGAGCTGATGTTTTGAATCAGTGGAAAGCGATCAATGTCGCTGCTGGAGAAATCGGTTGTGGGCAGCACGATACCGTCGATGTCGATCGGGATGCGTCCCTCGGGAACCTGCACCATGGCGACCGGTCGGCGATATTCCAACTCGACCGTGATCACCGTCGGAAACGATTTCCGCACGCGGACCACCTTCGATACCCAGGGGTGTTTGCGAAAGGCATTGGCCACATCAGCCGTGACCGCTTCGTCCAGAATCGAAAGTTCGCGCGGCAGATCGGCCAGCTTTTCGACTTGCTCGATCAGGTTCGCCGGTACGGGACGTTCCGGAGCGGGACTGATCTGAACCTGCTGAAAGGTCACCCGGTATTCCGCTCGCTTTCCCAGCGACGGCAGCCGCTGGTACGCATAGGGCCACAGGGCGCAGACCCCCGCCACCAGCGACAGGCGAAACAGCATCGCGGGACGAAAGAACCACTCGAGGAATGGCGAACTGGCCGGGGCGGGCGGCGATTTGCTGGCACCCGATTTCGCGACACGAGCCATATGATCGCTGCAATCCAACGAGTCTACCACGGCGCAGCTCAAACCATTTGAGCGGCTCCTCTGGTTAACTACATCGGATCGGAACCGACCGGCAGATGATGCCGATTCCGGACGATCTCACGATTTCGCCTGTGACGTTTATTCTTCGACGGATCGGCGGACACGTGCGGCATGACGCAGATGCGGGGCCGGAACGTTTACGCCTTGGCAAGATTGCACGATCTGGTGACACAAGGTCGGAAAATCGGTTCCCATCCGTGCGGCCGCTTTGGGAAGCAGACTGTGATCGGTGAAACCCGGCACGGTATTCACTTCCAGCACCCACGGCTGCAGCTGTGCGTCCAATCGCAGATCGACACGCGCCAGGCCGCTGGTGCCAATCGCGAGGCAGGCGTTAAGGGCCGTGCGTTCGATCGATTCGATCACGTCAGGTGATACGTTCGGATCGAAGATGTAGCGCGTGGCGTCATCATCGTACTTGGCTTGCCAGTCAAAAAATTCGCGATCCGTTTCGATTTTGATGACAGGGAGCGTTTGGGTGTCGATCAGACCGACGGTCCATTCCGTGCCTTCGACCATGGCTTCCAACACGCCGAAGCCATCGAACTGAAAACAGAGCTTGATGGCGGCCGCCAGTTGTTCGGGTTGACGAACGATGCTGATACCCAGGCTAGAGCCTTGCGTGTCCGGCTTGACCACCAGGGGATAGCCGATGTCTGCCGCTTTTCGCTGGGTTCGTTCCAGGTCGTCGGTGTAGTGAATCAAGGCATACGCGGGAGTGGGCACGCCGCTTTGCAGGAACTTTTCTTTGGCGGCCGATTTGCTGAAGGCCAGGCGGGACGCGGCCGCGCTACTACCGGTGTAGTTGACGCCCGCTTCGTCCAGAATCTGCTGCACTTGTCCGTCTTCACCAAACCGTCCATGCAGCGCGATAAACGCCACGTCGAATTGACTCCAGTCGATTCCCGACAATTCGACGATGGCCGGATCGAGATGCAGGACACGATGCCCGCGCTGGGACAAGGCGGCTTCGACGGCCATCCCGCTTTTCAGGCTGATTTCTCGCTCGTCGGAGTCGCCTCCGGCCAGCACTGCGACGCGTAATGATGTAGATGCAGAGGGCATAGACCGCTTCCTTGCGATCGAGTGGCGATACGAATGGATCTGTCACCGCGTGTGAAGACGAAGCGAAATCCACGCTCCGATCTCGTGTTCCACCGAGGGAATAGAGAAAACTTCAGGCGACAACGAGCCGGGTTCTTACCAGATTTTGATTTCGGACTCTAGATGGACCCCGAATTGTTCGGAAATCTTCGATCGGATCAGGTCGATCAGCCGCATCACGTCACCGGATTTGGCACCCTCGTGGGTCACGATGAAGTTCGCGTGACGGTCGCTGATTTCCGCGCCGCCAATCCGCGTTCCCTTCAGACCCGCTTGCTCGATCAGTTGTCCCGCTCGCTGGCCGCGGGGGTTTTTGAAGATGCATCCGGCCGATTGAGAACTGAGCGGCTGTACCGATTTCTTGGCGATCCAATTCTTTTTCAGAATCTGCGAAATGGCTTCGGGATCGCCGGGAGCCAGCACGAATTCGGCTTCGATAATCAGCATTTCGTCCAGGTTGCTTTGGCGGTAATCGAAGGAAAGTTCGTCCTTGCTGCGGACGACTTGCTCGCCCAGCAGGGTCAGGCCACTGACGCTTTCGACCAGTTGCGAGATCTCGCCCAGTCGTCCGCCGGAATTGCCGCACAGGGCGCCGCCGATGGTTCCCGGAATGCCGGCCAGGTTCTCGAATCCCGCCAGGCCGACGCGAATGGTTTCCGCAATCACATGTGACAGTAATGCACCGCCGCCGGCTCGCACGCGGTTGCCTTCGATCGACACGTTGCCGAACACCGGGTTCGTTAAGCGAATGACGGCGCCGCTGACGCCTTCATCTTTGACAAGCAGATTCGAGCCGCCGCCCAGAATGTGGATCGCGATCTGTTCTTCGTGGCACGCGCGGACCACAGCCGTCAGTTCTTCGATCGAACGAGGGGTCAGCAAGTACTGGGCGGGACCACCCAGGTTGAGCCACGTGTAGGGGGCTAACGGTTCATCCCGTTGAAGGATCGGTTGGAATGCGTCGAGTGAACTCATGATGTATCCGGTCAATGTCGCCAGCCCCCATGGTCACGATGACGTCTCCGGGGCGAGATGCATCCTCCAAAGTGCTCACGATCTGGTCAAGAGACGAGAACGATCGTGCGGCCACTCCGTGCGAAGTCAGACGTCGCGCCAACTCTTGCGAGACCATCAACGGCCGGTCATCGACCGATTCGCGCGCGGCGAAGATGGGGGCCAGCCAGACTTCGTCGGCGGCTCCAAAGCTGGCGGCGAACTCGTCCATCAGCATCGTCGTTCGCAGCACCTGGTGCGGCTGAAAAATACAGCGAATTCGCCGTGTTCCGACCAGATTCCGCAAGGTTTCCAGCGTGATTTTCGCGGCGGTGGGATGATGAGCGTAGTCATCCACAATAGTGATCCCGTTCCATTCGCCGACAAACTCGAATCGGCGACGAATTCCGCGAAAGGCGGCCAGGGACTGGCGGATCATGTCGATTGGCACGCCTATCTCGTGGCACAGGGCTGCCGCGGCCACGGCGTTCAAGACGTTGTGGCGGCCGTGCAACCTCAGTTCGAACTCGCCCAGGCGTTTTCCCTGGTGGATCAGGGTGAATTGTGTTCCTTGGGCGGTGGGAGCCCAGGCGTCGACCCGCCAATCGGCCGTGGGACCAAAGCCGAACGAGACCCGTTTGGCTTTGGTGGTCGCCTGAGCAGAAACCGAGGGCGATACCGGACAATCGGCGTTGACGAGCAATACGCCGTCGTCGCGGGTTTGGCCGGCAAAATGGCGAAATGCCGCGACCAGGGACTCGAGATTGGGGTAGCAATCAAAATGATCGGGCTCGATACCCAGTATGGCGGCATACCGCGGTTTGAAATCGAAAAAGCTCTGCTGAAATTCACAGCTTTCCGCCACAAACAGATCGCCCGATCCATCCCAGCCACTGCGTCCTGTTTCGCACAATTCGGCACCCAGGACCACCGCCGACAATCGACCTGCCGCCTGCAGAATACGGGCGGTCATCGCCGTGGTGGTGCTTTTTCCGTGTGTTCCGGCGAGGCAAACGCCAGTGGATTGTTCCATCAACAGGCCCACCATCTGGCCATACGAAAATTGGGGAATGCCGCGGCGTGTGGCTTCGATTCGTTCGGGATTGCTGGCCGGAATCGCCGGGCTGTACACCAACCGATCGACGGATGAGGGAACGTGGGTTTCGTGGTGTCCCTGATGAAAGACCAGGTGCCGCTGGATCAGTTTTTGGATCGACGCATTGGCCGGCAACAAATCGGTACCGGTCAGAGTCCAATGGGCATCCAGCAACAGTTCGGCCAGGGCACGCATTCCTGATCCGCACACGCCGACCAGATGCGCCGATGGTGGAAGCTTGCCGTCCATGAAGAAGGACACCCAGATCGAGGATGACGAAAAGCGTATCGTAACAGGATTTGCGGAACCGTCGATTCGAGCTTCGGTCGGCAGTTCGCTGGAAAAAACTACCCCAATTCGCCAGCTTCCGGTTCTCAAGTCCTCACGAGAAATGTGCCCGTAAACTGCTTGTACAGCAGAAGTTGGCTCAGAGGACGGGCGGCAGGTAGTTGATCCTTGCCGGTCGTGCGGATACACTCCTGCTGTCGCATCGTCTCCGTCCGTCTCTGGTTTGAGGTGGATGTTCTGAGCTTGATTGATCGCGGCAACTTCGCTTCGCCCATGGATCAGGGCGGAATTGACCTTGGACTCTTTTTATGACGCAGATTGTCGAAATTCACCGCACAGATGATCCTCGCGATGCCATCCATCGCGCGTGTCATCATTTGGCGGATGGCGATCTCGTCGCGTTTCCTACGGAAACCGTGTATCTGATTGTGGCGAATCCGCTCAGTGCCAAAGGGATGGAAAAGCTGGTTGCGTTGCAGCCGGATGGTCGTCGGACGTTGCTACTGAAGTCCTGTTTTGAATTGTGGGACTATGTTCCGCAGATGCCAGTTCCCGCCGATAAATTGTCCCGCCGCGCCTGGCCGGGCCCGCTGACGATGGCCTTACAAAAATCGGTCGTTGAAGGCGTGTTTCACGACCTTGGCGAGACTACCCGAAAGGCGTTGATGTCGCAGGACGGGACGATCAGTTTTCGGGTGTCGGCGCAGAGCGTTTTGCAAGAGGTGCTGAAGCTTTGTCCGGCTCCTTTGGTCGCCTGTGCAGAACGGATGCCCAGTGGTCTGATGCCGCGCAGCGCAGCAGAGGTTGCGTCACAATTCGGCGATCACGTCTCAATCATTTTTGATGAGGGGCCTTGCCGGTACGGCGATGCGTCGACAATTGTTCGAATTGAGGAAAATGGTTGGGAAGTTGCCGAACAGGGCGTCGTTTCCGATTGCACCATCAAGCGGTTATGCAGCGAAGTTTATCTGTTTGTTTGTACGGGAAATACCTGCCGCAGCCCCATGGCGGAAGCGTTGTTTCGCAAACTCTTGTCAGATCACTTGAAATGTCACGACGAAGAGTTGATGGATCGCGGCTACAATGTTCTTTCCGCCGGTTTGTCCGCGGGAAACGGTGCTCCAGCGAGCCGTGAGGCGGTGAGCATTCTGGCGGAAGAGGGGATCGACCTTCGTAATCACGAAAGCCAGCCGCTGACGGAACGCCTTCTGCTACATGCGGATCATATTCTGACGATGACCAGCGGTCATCGTCAGTCAATTTTGAATGAATACCCCGACCTTGCCAGCCGAGTCAGCCTCTTATCATCAGACCATCAGGATATTGCTGATCCGTACGGCGGGGGGCCTCGAGAATACACCGCGTGTAAGATTAGTATTGAACACCATTTAAAGACGTTGCTGACTCATCTCGTACCTTCGAAATCGTAAGCTCTTTTCTGGAACGGGTTCTTGTTACAATACCCCGTTCGGAAAAATCCGTGAAAATCGAAAGTCGGTTCTAGAGAGTCAAAATCAGGGCCAACAAAGTCGCCTTGGGACCGGTGGCTTGGTGGTTTTTCTATTCCGATCGCATCCCTCCTGTCAGCGTCCGCTCAGAGAATTGAGTCCAGTTTTATGAAAATTGTCGTCGCCAGTGATCATCGCGGCTTTCAAGTGAAGGCACGAATCCTTGCCCAGGTTGCCGAATTGGGGCATGAAACCATTGATTTGGGGCCTTTGACCGCCGAAATTGTCGACTACCCCGACTATGGTTCGAAAGGGTCACGGGCGGTTTCCGATGGTCAGGCCGATCGCGCGATTTTGATCTGCGGCAGCGGGATTGGAATGAGCATTGTCGCCAACAAATTCCCGGGCGTTCGGGCGGCGCTGTGCCATGATGAATTAACGGCCGAAATGAGTCGCCGGCACAACGACGCCAACGTTTTGTGTCTGTCGGCCGACTTGCTGGGGGAACGGTTGACCCTGCGAATGATCGAGATCTGGTTGGAAACCGCGTTCGAAGGGGGCCGTCACGCCCGTCGAATCGGCAAAATTGCCGACCTCGAGCATCAGGTGGAAAGTGGTCAGACCCATTGCACTCCGTGTGAATAGTTGCGACAACAAGGAGACAGTTTCGACCACACCGAACGGAGTCCTGCCAGCCCATGAGTCCCGATCAACTCAAATACTCGAAAACCCATGAATGGGTCGCCATCGAAGGCGACACGGCAACCATTGGCATCACTGATTTTGCCGTGCACTTGCTGAGCGATCTGGTGTTTGCTGATTTGCCCGCCGTGGGGAAAAAGATCGTGCAGGGTCAGGCTTTCGGCGAAGTCGAAAGCGTCAAGGCCGTCAGCGATCTGTACGCTCCGGTCAGTGGCGAAGTGATCGCCCGAAACGAACGGCTGACCGAACGACGGGGCCCCGACGGCAAGACTTTGTCTGCCGAGTTGGATCTGCTCACCACCAGTCCCTTCGCGGATGGCTGGATGATCAAAGTGCGCATGGCCAATCCGGGTGAACTGTCGAATCTGCTCGACCAGGCCCAATACAAGGCTCATTGCGACGCCGCTCAACATTAGAAAATGCCAAGAAAGTTTTGCTGGTGTCTTACCTGTTTACGACTGCTGACGAACAGCAGCAGATGCTGGAACGAGTCGGAGTCGACTCGCTTCAAACCCTGGTCGACCAGATTCCTGCGGGATTGCAGCTGCAACAGCCGCTTCGTCTGCCCGCCGCACTGACCGAGCTGGAACTACAACAGCACCTCAGCAAATTGGCTGCGCAGAACGTCGGTGCGTCCGCTCGTGCCTGCTTTCTCGGCGGTGGGGCGTATGATCATTTCATCCCCAGCGTCGTCGATGAAATCACCTCACGCGGCGAGTTCTACACGGCCTATACCCCGTATCAGGCCGAAGCCAGTCAGGGAACTCTGCAGGCGTTTTTCGAGTTCCAATCGCTGATCGCCGAATTGAGCGGACTCGATGTGGCCAATGCCAGTCTGTACGACGGTGGCAGTGGCGTCACCGAAGCGGTGTTGATGGCCATGCGCTGCACCAGTCGAGACGGACGCGTCGTGATTTTGCGATCGACGAATCCGGAATACGTCGAAACGCTGACGACTTATCTCGTCAATAAGACGACGGAAGTCGTCGTGGTGCCGACGCCCGCTGGAGTGGTGGATCTGGCGACGTTGGAAGCCGCGATCAATGATCAGACGGCTTGTGTCGTTGTGCAGCAGCCCAACTTCTTCGGCTGTCTCGAAGACGTCCAAACGATTGCCGACCTGGCCCATCAGGTCGGGGCGCTGTTGGTGCAGTCATTTGATCCGCTGAGTATGGGCATCCTGAAACGTCCGGGTGAATGCGGTGCCGATATCGCGGTGGCCGAAGGACAGGTGCTGGGCATCCCGCTGCAATTCGGTGGTCCGTATCTGGGAATTCTCGCCTGTCGGCAACAATTCGTTCGCAAGATGCCGGGACGGTTGATCGGTCAAACGGTGGATCGAAACGGCCAGCGGTGCTTCTTCCTGAACCTGCAGGCTCGTGAACAACATATCCGCCGCGCGGGGGCGATGAGCAACATCTGCACAAATCAGGGATTGATGGCCCTGCGTGCCACCGTTTACCTCTCTTTGCTGGGGCCAACGGGGCTGAGGGAAGTGGCGGAACTCAGTTGCCGCAAGGCGCATTACGCCGCTGATCGGCTGAAACTGATCGAAGGCTGCGAACTGATGTTCAGGCCACCGTTTTTCAAGGAATTTGTGCTCAAGTACCGCGATGGGGCGGATGTGGCAATCCGCAAAGCGGCTGCGGCGAACATTGATATTGGCCCCGCACTTAACCGTCTAACGGGACTCGATTGGCTTTCCGCCGAGGAAAAGGACCAATGCTTGTTGGTCGCCGTCACCGAATCGCGCACCCGCCAGGAAATCGACAATCTGGTCAGCGCGTTGTCCGCGAACGGATGATTCCGGTTCGTGAGATTCTTTGAGCGATGTTGCCTTTCTACTGGGCAGTCGTCCGAAAGTGTGAGCGGATGTGCAACTTTTGCAGGCCCGTTTTTCGCTTAGCGTTATCGCAAAATCAGGATTTGTGGCTCTCGCTTTGAAACGCGGCACGGGCATTGCTTTCCATGCGGATGTCGAAATGACTTCGGCCTCGACCGCTGCACGGATGCTGGAATTGAATCTTGTTTCGCGGTCGTTTCCACCAAGGGTATGTCGGCTGGAAGTGTAGCCGGGGATGGTCTGATGGCCAGCTCCGGGCGAGCGCCTATGCTTTCAGCCGACTACTCTTTTTGGAATACACCGAGCCGAATCCGCAAAATCACGAACGGAACTTGCTTCAGCCGAAAGCCGTGCGTTGATTTGATTTCTGGGATGTTCGTCTCGGCCGCGGTGGCACTGATATCGGTTTGTGCATTATCGAGTCGGACGCATCACCAGATGTAAGCTTGGGAAATCGTCGCTTGGCCATTCTTCAGGCGAATGGGAACGAGGAGTTCTTTCTTCCCCGCCGAAGTCCGAATGCTGGGTTTATCCGGTCCCGTCGCACTGATTTCGGTCGTCCAAACGTGATCGATTCGGTACTGGCCTGCTCCTGCGTCTTCCAGTTTGTCGGCCACCGCCGCGCGGTAATACAGCGGACTGGTTTCCCCTGTTCCCTGGAACTGCAGCGTTCTCTTCAGACCGACCGCTTTGTCCGTTCCTTTCACGGGTTCGAAATGATCTTTTACGGTCAGGTGTGACATCGAATAACGGAAGATCGGTCGCTGCTGAGTATCGAGTTCATAGCCCAGGAATTTGTCACCGGCTTCCCGCGTCAGTTCCTTTGGGAACTCTTGTTCCGGCTGGTCCAGCACCAGAAAAGGAACTTGATTGGGCGAGGGCAGAATGTCATCCCCCAGCGGTGGTTCAAAGCCCGCACCACGCCCCGTCCAATGACGTGACGCGTCGATGAAGGGGCCGTGCCAGATCAGGGCCAGTCGCAGATTGTTGGCGTCGAAAGCCAGGTTGACTCCTTCTGGATAGCCCACGCCGATGGCGCGGGTTCCTGCGCCCTCAATGAAATTCCGATAGATGATCGGTTCTGACTGAGGTTTCAATTCGATCGATTCGCGGATCAGTCCATACGGAACCGAGGCCTTGTCGCGATCGGCAAGATACGACCAGACGGCTTGGATTTGCTGGTTCACATCCGCATTCAGCGTGTCGCGAATTGTGGCCTGGCCGAATGGCCACGGCGCGGGCATGCGAGTGCCTCGGCGATAGGTTTGGGGATCGAGCACATAGCGATAGAACCAATCGGGGCGCAGTCGCTGGGTCATCGTGCTCAGATTGATGGCCCGCACACCGGTAGACGGATGAGGTCCAAAGTCGTGGCATTTGATGCACGAGAGGGCATGGCCTCCGACAAGGTGGCGCCCGGCAGACTTCACTCGATATTCCGGTTCGGCGAAATCGGCTTTAGGCATCGTGTCTGGACGCAGGTCGACGACGGTCAGCAACTCTCCCAGCGGCTCGACATTGCTGGGGCCGAACTTCGGCATCCGGGTCACGAGATAATGTTTGCGATCGTCGGCGCTGTTGTTCAGCACTTGCTTCAACCATTCGGGTCGCAGTTTGTCTCCGACGCCAGTCAATGTGGGCGGCAGGCGGCCTTCGTCACCCATCTCTTTCTGCAGCGATTCGAAGGTCGCATTGCGAGCCTCTTCCACACCGCCCACTTTGTCTCGCTGATGGCAGGCGTAGCAATTCATTGCCATCAGCGTCCGCTGAACCGTTTCCGCCGGGCTTTCTTCCATTGGCGACTTGATCGCGAGCGTCAGTGAGGCTCGTTGCGTCGCGGTCAGAGCATACCGCGGGGCAGAGCCCTTAACTGTCTCGGCCAGGCAGCCGGCATCGGCCGAAACATCGGCGAGGGCCTTGGCTTTCAATCTGGTCGCGACCGGTTGATCGCCTGGGTTGAGCTGATGGCAGGACGCGCATCCCAATGTCGCAAATAATTCCCGGCCGCGCGCGACCAGATTGGAATCGAGCGAAAACGTCGACGTCTGGCTACCGGGAACGGGTGCTGGAATGCAGGGTTCGAGGAACGCGAAGCCCGACAGAGGTTGCCGAGTCAGATCTTGTCCGGCGATATTCACAACCAATGTGGCCTCGCCGCCGCCTTGAAAGAACTCGACCACAACCTTGTGGAATCCGGCCGTCAGTGTGGTGCGTCCCTGATTCGTCGCGAAGGGGTGGACTGCATCGTTGTCCACGATCACCTGGTCATCAATGATCAGTTTGCTGCCATCGTCAGAGCCCAGCCAGAATCGGTATTCACCCGCTTTTCGGATCTGCAAGTACGAGGTGAATTGAATGGCAAAGTTACCCGGGCGATCCGCGACGGCGACATCGAAGCCCGACGTTTCACCCTGCGCGACCGGTTTCAAATCACGGAATTTCGGCATCGCGTTCCAACTGCCGTGGTACAAGGCGTAGCTGACATTCGGAGTCGTCACGCCCTCGCGCACGAAGTAATGGGCCAGGTTGCGGACTTCCTCATCGGTCAGCCCCAACGACGGCATGCGTCCCGAGGGACGAGGTTTCAGCGGGTCCTTCAGAAACACCATCAGACTGGGGGCAGAGTATTTCTTTCCGACATCCGGCAGAGGTGCCGACGTGGCCAGATCGGGCGAATTGTCCTGTCGATCGTTGTGGCAGGCCAGGCAACCGACTTTGTGAAACAAGGTCGCCCCTTTCGCTGCGGCGGCCGGGTCGGGACGGATTTCGGCCATCGTTCCCGTCGAAGCCAGAAAATGCGTCAGCGCTTCGACGCTGGCCGCCCGTTCCGCTGCGGGCAGCGCCGCGATCAGATCGGGCATCGTGGTCCCCGGCTTGATCGCCTGGGGATTGGTGAGATAGGCCCGCAGCCAGTCGATCTTCACGCGGGTGCCGATTTCGTCCAGAACGGGGGCCTGCTTCCGTGAGAGGCGAACTTTCGCGTCGGCCTGTTCCGCATGGCAAGACGTGCAATTGAGTTCACTCAGCAGCAACCGCCCGCCAAGGACCGGATCCAGTTTAATGGATTCGTCATCGTCGTCGGTTGGCTTCGGCGGTGCTGACGCATAGAAGCGTTCATAGCCGGGAATGCGAGGATGCGTCTGATCGGCCCCGAATGCGACAGTCCCCGTCGCACACAAGCCCCACAGTACCACTCGACAGAACGACCGAATTCCCATCACGCCGTCTCCAACGTGCGGACCGCCAACAGCGGTCTCGCCAACTGACTTCTGATCTGATTTTTCGTTACGCCGCAATCTTGCTGGCCAGCAATGAACTTCTCGACGGACGTTGTTTCAGGAAGAGCGACTGTACGCGAGTGAAAGCAGTCACCGCTGCGGGACCAGTGCCCGCATTTTTCTCCCTTGTTCCGCCACGACTAGCCCTTCGGCATTTCTGTTCGACCGAGCGCTGAATCATATTCGCTGACTGCCGGAATGAGCATGGCGATGGTCGTAAAGCCATAGGCGGCGACGACGAATAAGCAGACACCCAGTGTTTGTCCAAGCAGAAAGCTGGTGATCGCATAGAAGGTACAGAACGGCAGCACACCGGCCGCCAGAGTCAACGCGGGCGACGGATTGCGGTGTGTCAACGAGGCCCACAGTCCCAGACTGCCGCCCAGAATGAAGACCAGGAAGCTGGGTAGCTGCAATCCGAACGAGGCCCGCGCCTGCAAGATCAGAATCATGCAAATGAAGATTCCGATGAACAGAAAGAACATCGTTCCCAGACTGTTAATGATGGCGATGCGCGAAATGGAATAACTGAGGCCGGAATGCAGTCCCAGCATGGCGGCAAACAGCACGAGGGCGAAAAATCCCAGGGAGATATAGAGGAAGTTTTCGAACGACAACACGCCTTGCACCAGATACCAGATGATCAGGCCCAACGGGGCCAGGACCAATTCCTTGCTGTTGAACAATACGCCGCCCAGCTTGCCGAAGATAAACTCTTTGGCACTGATATCGGTGACCAACAGCAGTTCCAGCGTCCCCGTATCACGTTCGCTGGTGAGGGCCGTGACGCCTTGAGCATTGACCAGCAACATGGTTAGCAGGCTGAGTCCGACGAAGGCGGCTCCGACGGGCGAAATCATCCCCAAGACCAAAGCGGAATCTGGCGGGGTCGTGAACACCGTGTAGAAAGCCGCCGCGGCGATGATCAGGTAGGCCAGCTTGATGACGATGATCTTGCGGCCGTAGGCCTTGGTCATCATCTCGCGCCAGATAATCGGACTGTTCCACACCGGACGAGGCGGTCGGACGACGCCGCGCTCCTTTTCGTCCAGCGTGGCCAAATCTCCCAGCGTTCGTGAAGGATTCCAAATCCGTACGCGAAGAATGGTGACCACTGTAGTCACCAGTGCCAGGATCGTCAGCGAGGCGGTCGACGTCAGGGCGACCGAAATAAATGTGCCTCCCGAGGTGTTCAGCGGATCGAAGATCCGCAGCATGGCCCGAAAGGGGTTGAGTGACGCAATGACGAATCCAGCCGACGACAGCGGACTCACGATAGCCAGCAAGCCTTCCACCACTCCCAGAAACAGCACAATCCCGATCAGGCTGATCGCCAGAGTCTGAAACGTTTTTTCTCGCCAGAACGCGACCAGTGATCCCCAGCTGCCAGCGAACAGGCCGGCGGCGGCAGAGATCGCAATCGCACAGCCGATTTGCGACAGCGACACGCCGCCCAGGATTTGCACGATCACAAACACGGGGATCGACGCGGCTAGCAGTACGCCCGGCAAGAGCAGGCTGGCCGTGAGTTTGCCGAGCACCAATTCACGATCTCGCAAATCGGTCATCAGTAACAAGAGCATCGTTCGCCGGTCCTTCTCTTGCGCCACGTTGCCGGCGGCGAAGAGGACGGCGAAGAACAACACGAGGGCTAACTGCACCACCGCGAAGATCTCGAAGACCAGCTGACCGAAGCGGGCGATATCGCCCAGATTCCGGACCTGCTGCCAGCCGAACGTGGTCTGGACGGCCGTGTACATCAAGACGATCAAAGCCCCGATATAGCCCGACCGAATCAAGAAATGCGCCAGTTGGCGCGGCACCGTCAACGCTTCACGCGAAAACAAAGGACCCGCTAACACAGGATCACCTGAACTTCATGAGACGAATGAATTTCAACACGGCCGGCGATACGTGGCCAACCGTGATATTGGAGTTCGCCGATGATACACGTCGCGCGGGCTTGTGGCCACTCGCCGCTTCCGGGAAACGCCCGGTTTTCGTGCCGGAATTCCCGACTTTCCGCAGGGCGAGAAGGCCAGATCGGGGGGCCGTCCGTTTTTGTCACCGCATTCCGCAAGGGTTAGGCGACCACCAATGCAAAACACCGCGACCGCCCATCGGCGATCACGGTGTTTTGAGTTTCGGCAGCTGGAAAGGATTACTGCGGCACGGCAGGTCCTGCACAGCGAATCAGGTGATCATGGTCGATGTAGACGACCTGGATCGATTCGTCCTTGTGGTGGAAGGGAACGGGCCAATCAGATCGCTTGACGAGATCGAAGTAGACCGTGCACTTATAGTGACAGTGATGCAATTTGGCGGGGCCGGCCAGCGGGAAGAAGCGACAGTCGTCCATGCGATCGACGATCTGTTCGGTCACAATCTTCACGTTGCTGCGAGAGGTTTCGGCGATGAACGTCCAGCCACCCGAAGTGTCGTTAGGTAACGTTCGCATGACTTCGTCGTTGCTCGGCGGATCCTGGCAGAAGATCGGGGCATGTTCGCCTTCGACCGGATCCAGAATCGGCACCTTGTCATACCGTTCCTCGCGGACGTAGGCATCTTCGATGAGCTCGCTGTAATACGGGCTCACCGGAATCAGCGGTGTCGTCCCATAAAAGGCGGACAACGCAAATGCGGTGCTCAGAAATCCTCCGAGCAACACACATCCACTATTGCACAGCGTCATCAGGCCGATCACGGCTAGGAATGCAAATCGCCGTGTCAGTGAGCCAGGCTTGATCATCGTTTCTCTCCGGGGGTTTCCCGAAACTGCTGAAATGGCGACTATGCGCCGTCTGTAGCTTATGTATCGAATGTTCAGCCCAAAGACTTGTGAGAAAATTCCGATTTTATCGGTTGTAGCGGGCAAATCTCGGTCTCGGAGGAGTGAATCAGGTTGGGCCGGCCACTGAACGGAGCTCTGGCAGATGACAAATCTTGCCGAACGAGGAGATCAGGGACGTTTTTGTGTTCGTTCACAGTGCAGCCAACAGGTGGAGGGCGAGTTCGAGGCAGTCCAGATTGGCAAAAAAGAAACGTCTGCGGCAGATTGACCACCGCAGACGTTGAGCCATTCGGGTACCGATGTCCCCGCTTTCGCGGAGCTCTTTTCACAAGCGATTTTGGGTCAGGACGACGGAACGTTCTCGTTTGCTTCCGTGTGATCGATCAGGATCACCAGTTGTTGGGGTTAAAGAACCACCACCAACGGTCTGTGCGAGGCTTGAACATCAAATTCCACTGGCCATCATCCCATCGCAGTGTCGCATCTCGCCAACCGAGCGGAACCTGAGGATAGGGATAGAAGGGGCCAATGTAAGGCCACGCACTGGCACTATATTGCTGTGGATAAGACACAGCGGCCGAGTTGGGGTACTGGGCATACGTTGGCCAGGCATGGTCCGGCATGTTCGGGCTGTTGTACGCGGCCTGTGACGCACCCGCGCCGGGATTGCCGTAGGAGGGAGGATAAGGTGGGGCACCACCAGGTCCCGGTCCCATCGGCATGCCACCACCGTTTGGTGGGCCACCTTGGTAACCAGCTTGATAACCCTGCGGAGGCATGTTCTGGCCCTGCATCGGACCACCTTGTTGCTGCATGTAGCCCGCACCGCGAACGTCGCCCCGTGGAGGTCCGTAAGCGTAGGGGTTTCGAGCACCTGGATAGCCTGGCTGACCGGCAGGTTCATCATTCGCACGCAATCGGTTGGCCACCGATTTCACGCCGGGAACTCCGCTAACGACGCGTGAGGCCGTGGCGCGTTCCCCTTGATTTCCTACGCTGCCATCCAGCATCGCCACTCCATTTTGGAAGCGAATCTGGATGTCGTAACCGTCGAGCTGGGCACTGGATAGCGCCGCACCGATTTGTTCGGCAATCTCTTGGTTTTGCGACGAGGCTGCCGGAGCGGCTCCGCTAGGAGCTGCCGTTGGCATGGCAGACGAAGCGTCGATTCCGGGAACCCCCATAATGGCCGGGGGAGCCTGTTGTGGAATCTCGGCATTCACCTGCTGGACTCGGCTGCGGCTGGGCTTCTCACCTTCGTGACTCGCCTGTGCGACTTCACCGGTGGTTCCGCCGCCACGCAGACGTTCCGTGAAGATTCGCTTCTTCTCCACGACGCTCAGGCGATTGTCCACCCTGGAAACGTTGTCAACGTTTTCGACCAGACTTCCCGCCAGTTTTTTGACTTTGGCATCAAATACCGAACCGCTCAGGATCGCAACGCCATCCTTGTATTCGATGCTGATTTCGCCCTTCACCTTACCCCGCAGTGCGTTCGCAATGTCTTCAGCAACTCGCTGATTATCGACTCGCGAGGCACGACTTCCGGTCGATGGATTCGCATCCTTCGAATTGGAATCTGCGGCGAAGGTCAATCCGGGTGATGTCGCCAGCAAGCTGAGCGTCAACACCCACTTCCCGTATTTTCGCATGGAACGTTCTCCTTCCAATTCCTCCCTGACGTCTCTGTGTCTGGTGATCGGAATCGTTCGCAAGGGCGGCACCCGAATGGCTTTTGTGTGTCGCTGAACTTGGTGTCCGAACGCCAGGCCGAGGTTCGCCCCGGGCTGGTCTCATCCGTCACTGGCAGGCGAAAACAAGTTCCGCCCGCGAGGCGCGCTGGCTCCCCGCAGTCTATTCATCGGTTCGAGATGTCCGTTTGCACAAATTATTCTGAATAATTCGATGGAATCTCTTGTAACGGTTGTTCCGAATCGAGCGGCAAAAAACGCCGTTCGGCCCCATCCTTTCACGGTGCTGACCCGCTGCCGGTGGGGTAAACAGGCCGGAATCCCGTGGTTCCGGCGTATCCCGGGGCAGAATTCATGCGAATTCGGCCGCCACGGCGACAACCGGCACGGCGATGACGCTCATTCGGTTGGCGTCGAGAATCGACGCGAGTTATACTGTCAGCCGCAAAAACTGCCGGATGAATACATCATTCGGCTCGATTCGCAGAAGTAACGGAACAGAAGAGGCTTCGATCGCAATGGCAAGCAAACGCATGGAATTGAGGAAGCAGGCGGAAGCATTGGAAGCCCGCGGCGGAGCGACAGACGCACCGAAGAAGACCAAGAAGGCCGCCGGCACCAAGACGAAACGTGTCAAGGAGAAAGTCCAGGCGCGCAAGCGTTTGATTTGGGTTGTCTACAACGGCAGCATGAAAGAAGAAGGGCGTTTCCCCTACGATCAACGCGAGGCTGCCGAGGAAAAAATCGAGCTGCTGCGTCAGAAATCGAAGAAAATGTACTTCATTCAGCCATTGAAAGAAGTCATTGGCGAGGCTCCGGGGACGAGTACGGCGAAGCTGGTCACGGCCGAAATCGAAGAAGAAGAAGTTCGCGCCGTCAAGAAACCGGCTGCGGAGGATGATGAAGAAGAGGAAGAGGAAGAAGAAGAGGAAGAAGACGACGACGACGAATGACGTCGGCCGCCGATCGTTTTGGCTTGAGACCACAGTGGCGGCACGGCAGAAATCTGCCGTGCCGCCGCTTTTGTTCGAGGCCAGCAGGTCTGGAATTGGGGTCTTGTTCCCCGGCGACTAGATCGATGAATGCCACCGACCCATGCGGATGACAAACAAGCAGCCCCACCATTTCTGGCGGGGCTGCTTGTTTGTCATCCGTATTTTTAATACGCGTCGAAATTACTCGATACCGAGCTTATCTCGCATGGCTTTCACTTGATTGCGAAAGTGGTTTGCGTGGAACATGAACGTTCGTCGCTTAGGCTTGCTGCCAGCCACCGACGCCAATCGTTCATACTTCTCCGCCAAGGCGACTTTCACATCAATCTTTTTCAAATCCACGTTGGACATCGACCGGGTCCTTCAACCAGAAACTCACCCATGAAGGGGAAACTCACCAATTCGGAAAACACTCCGTATTCATCGTGAGGCCGACAATTCTATCGAATCTGGCGGGTTGGAACAGGCATCGGACGAAATTCTTGTCGGAATCTGCCGATTCTGCCGTCGTTTTGTTCGCTGGAAGTGTCGTAAGGGCAATTTAGTAAATGAGATGCGGCGAATGATTTGCCCCTGTTGCCGGCCTCACGTGCCGCGGCGATCTCGATCGATCACGAAGCATCCAGCTCGCGAGCCCGCAGTGTGGCCGCCTCGACCGCATTCATCAATGTGCCTCGCAAGCCACCGCGTTCCAGAGCATGCAATCCCGCGATCGTTGTGCCGCCAGGGCTGGTGACCGCGTCTTTCAGGCTGCCGGGATGCTGGCCGGTACTGAGGACCATCTGGGCCGCCCCCAGAACCGTTTGAGCGGCGAGTTTGGTGGCGATCTCGCGGGGCAAGCCCATGCGCACGCCGCCGTCGCTTAGAGCTTCGATCATCTGGTAGACGTAGGCCGGTCCACTGCCCGACAATCCGGTGACCGCGTCCAACTGCTTTTCTGGAACTTCAAACGCCAGTCCCACGTTGGTCAGCAGCTTTTGAACCAGTTTGGCGTCGTTATCTGTCGCTCGAGTGCCCCGGCTGAACGCGCTGGCGCCGCAGCCAACCAGGCAAGGAGTGTTCGGCATGACTCGAATCAGTCGTGTCTCGTCTCCCAGTCCGGCCGTCAAGGTTTTGAGGGACACGCCCGCTGCAATCGACACGACCAATTGGTCGCGGCGAACGGCGCTGCGCAGTTCCGTCAAAATTGCCGCCATCTGCTGCGGTTTGACCGCCAGGAAAACGACACTCGATTGGGCAGACAGTTCGCGATTGGAATCAGCCAGTCTCGCGCCGGTTTGCTGAACAAAGTTTTGTCCGGCGGCGGGAAACGGGTCGCAAGCCAGGATTGATTGTGCCGGCAGTGTTCCGGCGGCCAAAAACCCCTTGGCAAGAGCGGTTGCCATTTGGCCGGCACCCACGAATCCAATAGTTAAGGGAGTCGATGCGTCGGCCATAAAGCGATTTCCTGCCGGTTCCGTGAGACCAGTGTGAACGAATAAAGGTGAGGCTTTCGCCGAGCCATATTGGCTCGGGAAGTCACCTATTTTAGCGGATCGGCGAGAGTTTCGCCTTCGCTTTGCGCCGAATTCTGAACGTTTGCTTCCGATGGCTGGTTCAGATCGCGCGGATAACTGCCGCAGCGCTCTGGCCCATTCGGGTTCGGTTCACGCTCAGGGCGATGCCGTTGGTCATCTTCAGCGGTTCATCGTGGATGATGTTCAACCGGCACATCGGATCAGGGGTTCGGTAATTCAGCGTCATGGGCAACTGGCCGTATCGCATCGCCAGCAGGCTTCCCGCCAGTTCCACTGCGCCCGCACCGGCGTCGAAGTGTCCAAAGTAGCTCTTCAGTGCCGTCACGGGAATCGATTCGGCAAGGCCGCCTAAGGCTCGGTGGTAAGCGCGGGCTTCGGCGACATCGTCTTTTCGAGTTCCCTTGCCATGGGCATTAATATGCCCCAGGTCTCGGGGGGTCAGATCGGATCGCTTCAGGGCTGCTTCGATTGACCGGACCAGTCCCAGCCCACCGGCTCGGTTGGTGGGATCACTGCCATCGCAACCGGCGCCGACACCCAGGACTTCACAGTAAATTGGGGCTCCGCGGCTGATCGCATGTTCATAGCGTTCAAGGACAAACGACGCAGCACCTTCGCCAACCACTGTCCCGTTGCGGTCGAGATCGAAGGGGCGGCAGGCGAATCGCGGGTCGTCACCCTGGGCCAGGTTTTCGTAAAGATTCAGTCGGGCGATTTCCAGCGGATGGATGTACGAGCTGCAGGCCCCGACGATCATGGCATCGGCCGCACCACGCTCAATGGCTCGAACGCCTTCGGCCAGGGCTAACAGGGCTGACGATTCACAGCTGGTGATCGTGTTGTTCGGTCCGCGGGCGTCATGTTCGATCGCCACGTGGCAAGCGGGCATATTGGGAAGTTGCTTCAGCAGCCACAGCGGGGCAATCTGGCCCAATCCGTCTTCGGCCCAGCCTTCGAAGGAAATTCCGTCGGCCGTTTGTTGCAAATGGCGGGCGGCATCGGCCAATTCTTCGGGGGTGGCGGACATATGTCCTGCCCCAAACTCGACGCCCAATCGTTCGGGATCGATCGAACCTTGCGGCAATGCCGCGTCTTTCATGGCCATCGAGGCGCTGGCGACACCCAGCTGGATGTCGCGAGACATCACTTTAAGAAATTTTCGGTGGTAAATGTGTTCCAGGGGGTCAAAATCACGAACTTCGGCGGCCAGTTTCGAGGGCAGGCCTCCCGAAGGGAAGGCTGTCAAAACGTCGATCCCAGACCGTCCGGCAATCAGATTTTGCCAGAAAGCTTCTTGACCGATGCCAATCGGAGAGACAACTCCCACACCCGTGACGACCACTCGGTGAGAATCGGAACCAGCCATCATAGCTAGACCCCGTAATACTTTGGCCACATCATCCAAGCGCCAAAGCTGTTTCATTCGCGATCGGCAACCTTCGCCAATCGCCGGCTTTTTTCGGCCGGTTGACCCCACAAAAACCTTCGCCAAGTGGCAAAAGTTCAAGTACTGTTGAAACTCGCTTCGACCAGGCTGCAATCGACGAGTCGACACCTATCATGTCTATCGGATGTCGAACGCGACCTGGTCGATGTTGTTTTCCAGATACGGCCCAACCGGAATTCGCCTGTGAAATCTGGCAAAACTTCCAGCGGACTGAGCAACGATTCCCGAAAACACCCAAAACACTGCAGTTGCCGGCAACTCAGTTCACGACCGATTCAAGACCAATTGAACCAATCGCCCAGAGAACCAAAATTGCCAACCGCACGACGATACCACCAATTCGTCGTAATCGGAACCGCAGATTACAAGGAAACCGACGAGAATTGTCAACATTTTGCTGGTGCGCTTGCAGGGTCGGCGTCCAGAGGATAGACTTCCCGACCCCGATTTCAGGGGCGGCCGCGCGTCGCTTCGGGAACACGGGAACGGTGAAAACGACAGATGCGTCAGCCGATCGATTCGTCCATTCCGGAATGAATCTCCCCCGATTCGGTGACCGATGGGGAAGCAGGCGGCCTTCAGGCGTCCTAACCGTTTCCACCGTCGAAATAAACTCAACGTTGCCCCCCGTGGCTACGACAGATTTGAAGGTGTTGGCATGGTTTTACGTCCCCGAACCAAATTGAAACTGGCTCGCAAGGCCAAACGCTGTCCCAAGTGCAATAAGCTGGTGGGCATGCGAGTCCGATGCAAGACGTGTCACAAGAAACTGCGCTAGTCGACGGCCTGTGATCGTTCGAGTACCGTTCCGTATCAAAGAAATCCGTTCCGAAGAAGATATTGAAAAATGCCACGCATTGAACGAGATCGCGAAATCGCCCGCCGACGTCACCGTAAGGTCAAAATCCAAAAGCTGGTTGCCAAATACATGAAGGCGACCGCTCAGGCCGACAAGGTTGTCATCGCCACGAAAGTTCGCCGTCTAAGCCCGTTCTACAATCTGGAAGAACGAGTGGCGGCCATCAAGAGTGCGCAAAAAGCCAAATAACGTCAGTGATTCACGTTCACTCCGTACAAAGCACGACGAGGCGCAGGTCTTGATCGTGCTTTTTCGTTTCCGACGTGAAAAGTGGTCCAAAATGGCGTAGGGTAGGGCCGACTTGTGACCCTTCCGGCGTCGTCAGATCATCGTCGGCAGGAATTGAATCGAGTTGGTCAGGTGGATGTGAGCGGGACGGCGAAGACGGATCCCACTGGACAAGGGAAGGACAAATTCGTGACTGCGTCGCTAACGACCCTGACTTTCGCGGAACTGCTGAAGCGACTGAATTCGCGAGACATCAGCACTGTCGAAGTGACGGACGCTTATCTGGGCGCCATTCACAAACTTGACGAACGCGTGCATGCCTTCCTGCATGTCGACCGCGACGATGCCATTCGCCAGGCCGAAGCAATCGATCAGAAGCGAGCGTCCGGGCAACCCGTCGGTTTGCTGGGAGGGCTTCCCGTCGCGGTCAAGGATGTGCTTTGTACGCAGGGGCAACCCACGACCTGCGGCAGCCTGATGCTGAAGAAATATGTTCCGCCCTACGATGCGCATGCCATCACCCGGCTTCGCCAGGCTGACGCCGTTCTGATCGGCCGGACGAACATGGACGAGTTTGCGATGGGTTCGTCGGGAGAGAACTCGGCCTATGGTCCGACGCGGAATCCGTGGGACACAGACCGGATTCCCGGTGGTTCGAGCAGCGGATCGGCAGCGGCCGTGGCCGCCCGAATGTCTCCCTTAGCCCTGGGCAGCGATACCGGCGGCTCGATTCGGCAACCGGCGGGCCTGTGCGGCATCGTGGGAATGAAGCCGACCTATGGGCGGGTTTCGCGCTATGGTCTGGTCGCGTACGCCAGTTCTCTGGATCAAATTGGTCCCTTGGCGACCGACGTGCATGGCGCCGCACTGCTGCTGGAGGCCATTTCCGGCCATGACGCCCGTGATTCGACCAGCGTGCGGCAACCGGTTCCCGCCTTCAGCCAGTCGTTCGAGCAGCCGCTGGCCGGATTGCGGATCGGTGTGCCGGTCGAGCATTTTGCCGAGGGATTGGATGCCGAAATTGAGAAGAGTGTTCGCAATGCCCTGGCCGTTTACCAATCGCTGGGCGCCGAACTGAAGGATGTTCGTCTGCCGCATTCGAAATACGCGATCGCCACCTACTACCTCGTGGCGACATCGGAAGCGTCAAGCAATCTGGCTCGATACGACGGCGTGCACTACGGGCACCGCAGCGAACAATCTGGAAACAGTCTGGTGGAGATGTATGAAGCCAGCCGCGGCGAAGGATTTGGAGCGGAAGTAAAACGCCGAATCATGCTGGGCGTGTTCTCGCTTTCCACCGGGTACGCTGACAAGTTTTATACGAAAGCCCTGCAAGTTCGCCGACTGATTCGCAGCGATTTCGACGTGGCGTTCGAGCAGGTGGATGTGATCGCCGGACCGGTTACGCCGACGGCCGCCTTCAAATTGGGCGAAAAGACCAGCGATCCACTGGCCATGTATTTGTCCGATATCTACACCATCAGCGCCAATCTGGCGGGACTTCCGGGTGTGTCGATCCCCTGTGGGCTGACGTCATCACAACTGCCGATCGGCCTGCAGTTGCTCGCACCGCCGTTCGAAGAAGACCGCCTGCTGCGTGCCGCCAGAATGTACGAACGCGAAACCGATTGGCATCGTCGGCTGCCCCCCTTGGCCGGCCACTGACGCCGGTCTGCGGCCCGGCGTTTTTCTGGGCCGTCTGGGAATGATCGGACGCTTCAGGGCTGCTCGACGTCGGTCTGCGGGCTCGTTTTCAGTTGGTCCGCGGTCCAGGTAAACGTCCTGGTTTTGGCCAGTTCCTGTGGAATGAACTGGATCAGATTGATTTCGATTTTTTCGAATTCGTCGATGTCGTGGGTCTGGCGGGTGATTTCCAAAACCCGGTCGACAATCTGGTTCGCCCGCGGCGAATCTTCACCCGGCGGAAAATCGACCGACATCGAGATTCGCAGCGTCCAGGGACCGCGGCCTTTGGCTCGTCCTCCTTCGACGTTGGGTCGTGAATGGCGGAACTCGCGACCGATGGCTTCGCGCAGCGAGCGAAACGGTCGGGTGTGCTGATCCCAATAGACAAACATCAGTGCGGTCGCGGCGATCCCCAGGGCCAGCAGGCCGATGACCAGATATTTGCCCGAGAATTCCCGTGGCCGCGTAAACGTGACGACGTCTCTGGAGGGCTGCTCAGGTTCAGTCAATTCAAATTCCCGCGCTGGGTGTGATCGAACGATCTGTCGGGATTCGGACCGTTACCGCGTCCCCATTGGCCAGGCTGCAGGGGAAGGCAGTGATGGTTGAGGCCCGATTTCGAAAGCCTCGCTCTGCTGGAAATCTCACCAGGGATGCGTGGGATCGTTCCCGCATCCTAACGTTTGAGATCCGCCAGCTTTTGCCACAAGCGGGCGCTTGCGCTGATGCCTCGATGAAAATCGGCCACCGAGAAATGTTCATTCGGACTATGCAGGTTGTCGGTGTTTTGGCCCCAACCCAGCAGTAGTGTATCCACGCCCAGCACTTCCTTGAATGTCTGGACCACGGGAATCGAGCCTCCTTCGCGAATCAGTCGAACTCGGTCGACGCCCCACGCGTCCCGGATCGCTTCGGAAGCGGCTTCGATATAGGGGCTGTTGGGGTCGAGAACGAATCCCGGGCAACCGTGATAATTGGTGAATTCGAACGTCAGCGACGGCGGGCATTGCGACTTCAGATAATCGTGCAGGGCCTGCGTCAATTTTTGCGGATCCTGGTTGGGAACCAGGCGGCAGGTGATTTTCACCGTGGCTTTCGAGGGAACAATCGTCTTGGGGCCGACGCCCGTGTAACCGCTGACCAAACCGTTCACTTCACACGTTGGCCGTGCCCAGCGTCGTTCCAGCGTCGAATAGCCCGCTTCGCCAAACAGTTCGCTGACACCCAGTTCGGCCTTGAAGGCTGCTTCATCGAACCCCATGTCGCGAAATTGCGAGCGTTCCAGCTCGGTGAGGGGTGTCACGTCGTCGTAGAAACCAGGGATGCGAACGCGGCCTTGATCGTCGTGCAGCGATGCGATCAGTCGGGCGATGCCGCTGGCGGGATTGGCGACCGCGCCGCCGAAAACCCCTGAATGCAGATCTTTCTTGGGGCCCGTCAAAGTCACTTCCACCGCCAGAATTCCCCGCAATCCGTAGGTGATGGCGGGTTGATTCGGACCGTACTGACTGGTGTCGCTGACGACGGCGACGTCGCACCGCAGCAGATCTTTGCGCGCATCCAGAAAATCTTCCAGATTCCGGCTACCGACTTCTTCTTCGCCTTCGATCACGTATTTGAGATTCACGGGCAGGGAACCGACGGTCCGCAGCCAGGCTTCGGCCGATTTGATATGCGTGAAAACCTGTCCCTTGTCATCAGTCGCTCCGCGGGCATAGAGGCAGCCATCGCGTAGCGTTGGCTCGAAGGGAGGCGTGGTCCAAAGGTCGAGCGGATCGGCGGGCTGAACATCGTAATGACCATAGACCATGACAGTCGGTGCGCCCGGAGCTTTCAGCCATTCGGCATAGACAATGGGATGTCCCGCGGTCGGTACGATTTCGGCGTGGAAACCCAGATTGGCGAACTGTCGATAGACGAACTCGGCACCCCGCTGCAGATGAGGTTTGCAGGCAGGATCGGCGCTAACGGTTGGAATGCGAAGGAATTCTTTTAACTCTTCCACAAATCGGTCGGCGTGTTCGTCAAGGTACTGGACTACGGATTCATTCATCGTGCAGATCTCTTCCCGGGATTCAAAACAGGTCTGGTGACGCGTCGCACGGAGAATACATTGATCGGCCGCGATGAGGAAGGATCCCATCCCTGCGGCGGGTTTCCATTTTCGCCTGGGCCGGGCCGCAACATGCCGGGGCCTTCATCAGCTGAAATCGGGGCATTTTCTCAAACTCGCTCTTGTGATGTGCGGGGTAATCTCCGCAGAATATTGCAGGAATGAAAGGTACTCTGACAGCGGTTCGTGCCTGAAGAGAATTCCACTTGTCTCATTCGCCTTCGCCAGGTCATGGCGCGGGCCGGTGTCCACATCGTCTGCTTGCTTTGACGTTCGTCAGATATTCACATCAATTCGGTAACGCGTGATCAACATGGGGATGCCGTCCTCGGGTCGAGAGACTCTGCGGAGCGTCGCGCTGTTGGGATTATTCCTGGCGAGCGGATGTTCGGCGTTGATTTATGAAGTCGTCTGGTTTCACCAATTGGGACTTGTACTGGGGGCCACTGCCGTTTCGTTGGCGATGCTGCTGGCGAGTTTCATGGGCGGCATGTGTCTGGGAAGTTTCGGTTTCTCGCACTGTGTTTCGGCTCGGCGGCATCCGTTACGAGTCTATGCGGTGCTTGAGTTGTTGATTGCCGCCTGCGGCGTGAGCACGCTGTGGTTGTTTCCTGTGGTGGGCCGGGTGTATTGCCATTTTTCACTCATGGGATCCGGCGACCTCGTGGTTCGTTCGCTGATGGCGATGCTGCTGCTGCTGCCACCGACGGCGATGATGGGAGCCACCTTGCCGGCGGTCGCTCGCTGGGTGCAATCGAATCGGACCGGCATGGCGTGGATCGGCTGGTTGTACGGAGCCAACACGATCGGTGCGATGATCGGCTGTCTGTTGGCCGGAATGTATTTGTTGCGACTTTATGATGTGTTTGTGGCCACGTATGTGGCAGCGGCCATCAATGTGGCTGTCGCGGCACTGGCCTTGCAACTCGCTCGACGGGAAACAGCGGGGGCGATGAGGCCGGTTGTCGATCCTGGGCTTCCGGATTTGGTCGTTCCGCTGTCGGGGCAGGGCGGTGGCGACACGGTGTGGAATCTCGTCACGGCCGATGAACGCCCAGATCAACGGACGCCATTGAGCCGATCGATCGATCTGGCGGTCGTACTATTTGTCGCGGGACTTTCGGGGTTCGCGGCCCTCGGGGCGGAAGTCGTCTGGACCCGGCATCTGGGACTCTTATTGGGTCCGACGGTCTATACCTTCTCCATCATCCTCGCCGTCTTCTTGTTGGGCTTGGGGCTGGGAAGCGGTGTCGGTGCCTGGATTGGGCACCGGGCGCGGTCACCTCGGCTGGCGCTCGCCATGACACAACTGTTGTTAATGCTGGCGATTCCTTACGCGGCGTACCTGATCGTTCACGTCCTTCCTCGCTGGTTGGTCTTGCGCGGCTCCGGCGAACTGTTCACCGTGCGGATGACGCGTGATGTGCTGCGTACTCTGCTCGCGTTGCTTCCCGCGACGGTGCTGTGGGGCGCCAGTTTTCCGCTGGCTGTCGCCGTGCTTGCCGGCCACGATCGTGATCCCAGTCGACTGGTCGGCCGTCTTTGCGCGGCGAATACCCTGGGCGCGATCTTGGGATCGTTGGGAGTGAGTCTGTTCGCGATCACGTACGGCGGACAGTTTGTCCAGCAGCTTTTAACGTTGGTTTCGGGGCTTGCGGGAATCCTGATGCTGGGGCTAATGGCCTGGCAAAACCGACATCTGATCAAACGAGTTCCCTTCCAACTGAACGAGGTCGTTCCCCGGCTGCCGGGACTGATCTCGTTGACGATCCTGGCCATCGTCTGTCCGTTCGCGTTTTGCGGAATTCCGGCCACTCCCCATGCGTTGTTGGCGGAGGGGCGATCGGCCCATCGCTGGGATGACTCGTCGTCATATTTGTATGTGGCCGAGGGACTCGATTCGTCGATCGTTGTTTCTGATCTGCAAGACGGTACTCGCTGTTTTCATGTGGCGGGCAAGATCGAAGCCAGTACCCGGGAACGCGATCTGCGAACACAGCGGTTGCTGGGGCATCTGCCGGCATTGGCGCATCCGTTGCCCCGAAAAGTCCTGGTGGTCGGATGCGGCAGTGGCATGACGGCCGGTTCGTTCCTGCTCTATCCGACCGTCGAGCAGATCGTGCTGTGCGAAATGGAAAAATGCGTCATCGAAGCGGCACGGGAGAATTTCGAGGCCTACAACTACGGCGTGCTGCGCGATCCGGCGACCAGGATTGTCTGCGATGACGCGCGGCATTTCCTGGCGACGACGCGTGAATCGTTCGACATCATTACCATCGATCCGATCCATCCCTGGGTCAAAGGGGCAGCCGCCCTTTATACGGTCGAATTCTTTGAACTGTGCAAATCACATCTCAATCGAAATGGGTTGGTGACACTGTGGGTGCCGCTCTATGAATCAAATGAAGCCACGGTGAAATGCGAGTTGGCGACGTTTCTGCAGCAGTTCCCCCAGACGATGATTTGGAGCGGCCAGAGTCTGCATGTCGGATACGATCTGATCGTGGTGGGGTCGGTTGATGGACAGCCAGGAAATGTTCAGGAAATGACCTCTCGCCTGTCATCCAGTCCGTCACTGCAAAAGTCATTCGCCGAGATTGGTTTGACACAGGAAGATTCGCTGACCAGTCGATTCGCCGCCTCTGGACATGACTTGAAAAGCTGGCTGCGAGGCGCCGAAATTAACCGCGATCGCAATTTGCGATTGCAATATCTGGCGGGAACAAATCCCGACGATGCCCAGGAGCAGTGGATCCTGCAATCGATGATTTGTGCGCGTGACGGCGCACTGGAAAAGTCGACCCCCACGGTGACGGTGCTTGCCGCGGATCAGATTGAGTTGGACGACGCCTACTTGGGCAATCGTTTGCCATTTTCCGAAGAAGAAGAAAACGGGCTGCCATTTCACTCGACGCAACAGCCGCGTTGAAATGGCAACCCGTCAATGCTGACTCTGATTTGCATCGCGAATCAGATGAAGGGAGTGACACCCGGGCGAGCGAGTGGCGGCAGGTCGATCTTGGTGTCCCAACCTGTAATCTCGGGAACCAAAACCTGCTTGGACTGCTCGGCCATCTCCCACGTGACCTGCTTACCGGTGTACCCGGCCATGCGGCCCATGATTCCGGCGAGCGTGCTGGTCGCCATTCGATCGCCGTTGTTGATATGCTTGCCGGTTCGGATCGAGTCGAAGAATTGATCGTGTTCGACTTGATACATACTGGGAGCGGGGCCTTCATACACCCAGGGGGTGGTCCCGGTGATTTTGACGCCGTCTTTTCCCGGTCGGATCAAGGCGGTGCCTTTGGTTCCCATGACCGTCAGGTTGTTTTCGTTGTGACAGCCGGGGATCTGACGCTGTGACATGAAACCGCGAACACCGTTTTCCCATTCATAGTTCACTTCGATGTGGTCATAGATATTCCCTCCGTTGGCGGGAACTTGTCGACCACCGACCGCCGTGCAACTGGACGGAGGGACATCCTTCATTGCCCACTGCAACCAGTCGACCGTATGGATGGCTTGTTCGACCAGGCCGTCACCGGACAGGAACGTGAAGTTGTACCAGTTGCGCACCATCCACTCGAAGTCGGTGATTCCCGCTGGGCGTGTGCTCTCGGGGGGCATTGGCTTGACGGGGCCGGTCAGATAGGTGCCATAAATGGCCACGACATCGCCGATTTGTCCGTCGTGAATTCGCTGGAACAACTCACGGCGGGGCAGGTCATAGCGCCAGCAGAAACCGGCGACCAGAGCGAGATTCTTCTCTTTCGCGATGCGGACCGATTCCATCACCGAGCGGACGCCCGGAGCATCGGTGGCCATCGGCTTTTCCGTAAAAATGTGTTTACCCGCTTCGACCGCAGCGCGCAGATGGGGCGGTCGAAATCCCGGTGGCGATGCCAGCAGCACCACGTCGCAGTTTTCAATCACCTTTTTGTAGGCGTCCAGTCCCACGAATTTGAAGGCATCATCAACCGCGACTTGTCGTTCGATCCGTTCATTGGCTTTCAGGTTCGCGAGGCTGGCTTCAATGGCGTTGGCGCTGATGTCGGCCACCGCGACCAGTTTCGATTGTGAGTCGGCTTTCAATGCTTCGCCGGCCGCTCCTGTGCCACGACCGCCGCAACCGACCAGACCGACTTTCAGTTGGTCACTTCCCGCCGCGAACACACCGGAGTTGAAACTAAATTGAAGTCCGACGGCTCCTGCCGCGGCCGTGCCCGTCTTGAGGAAACTCCGTCGCGAAGTCGCGCCGGCCGAAGTCTGATCGCTCATTGAAATCTCTTTCCAAAAAGAAGCTTGATTCCTGTCTGTCGCAGAATTTGCGCCCGCATCGTTTACGGCACGAACGATTCATCGCAACGGAACATTCCAATAATGAATGCTACAAATCGACTTCGTTTGATGCGAGTTATCCCGCCGAGTTTTTTTGCCAAAGTCCGTCGATTCAAGGGATCATTCCGAGGAACATTTGCCGGTGCAAACCGCGGTGCCAAGGCAGCCGAACGGTCGTTGCCAGCGGACGCTGTCGTCGTGAAAAATCGGTCGATACCATGCGGGGCGGGCAACGGTTACACTCTACGCTGGACTGATTGAAGTTTGAGGAAATGGTCATGTCGAAAGTGAAAGTTCGTCGTTCCGATCTGAAGCCGGGTGAAGTCCTGTGTAGCTACTGCTCGGCACGCTGTTGTCGCTACTTTGCGCTGCCCATCGAAACGCCCACGACGTGGCAAGACTTTGACCATATGCGCTGGTATGTCATGCATGGTCGGTCGGCGGTCTTCGTCGATGACAACACCTGGTACTTGCTGGTCTTTGGCGACTGCGAGAATCTGCTCGAAGACAATCGTTGCGGCATTTACCTGACGCGGCCCCAAATCTGCCGCACGTATTCAACGGACAATTGTGAATACGATAACGACAGCTGCTACGACAAATATTTCGAATCTCAAGATCAGCTCTGGGAATATGCGGAAGCGGTTTTGCCTCCTAAACCGCAGCCCCGCAAAAAGGCCGGTGCACCGAACCTGCCGACGCTTCCGCTTCTCAGTTAGCTGTTGCCGCGCCGTGGAAACGAATCTGCGTCCTGTTTTCCCAGCCCCTTTGTTCGTCACAGGGGAGTGGGAAGGCCGACGATTGAACAATGTCTCTGTCCTGCCATGGAATTTATCTTGTCCAACTTGATCGAACCGAGGACGCTGCGAGGTTTCCGCGACTTTTTGCCGGATGTGATGCTGGTGCGCGAGCGGCTGATGGAGACGGCCCGGCGGGTCTTTCGCAGTTACGGGTTCAGCCCGATCGATACTCCGGCGCTCGAATATGCCGAGATTCTGACAGGCAAGGGCGGGGACGAATCGGACAAACAATTGTTCCGGTTCAAGGATGGGGGCGATCGCGATGTCGCCATGCGATTCGATCTGACGGTGCCGCTGGCTCGATTTACCGCTCAGCATTCGGCCGTATTGGGCACGCCGTTTAAACGCTATCACATCGCACCGGTCTGGCGGGGTGAGAACACGCAACGCGGTCGGTATCGCGAATTCGTCCAATGCGATTTCGACACCATCGGAACGGAATCAAACGCCGCCGATATCGAAACGTTGCTGGTCATTCACGATTTGCTGGTGGCGCTGGGCTTCGAGCGATTTACGATTCGTGTCAATAATCGGTTGATCCTGAACGGTGTGCTGGAAGCGTTGGGGCTGGCCGATCAGACGGTGGGTGTCTTACGTGCGATCGACAAATTGCCGAAGATCGGTGCCGATGCTGTGATTGGGGAATTGGTCGAACGAGTGGGCACCACGCGTGAGCAGGCGCAGCAACTCCTCACGACCATGGGCCCCCAGACAGATCTCGCGTCTCTTGAGGCCACATTCGCGGGGAATGAACGCGTGGCACTGGGGGTGTCCCGCTTGCGCCAGCTTTTCGCCGCCGCGGCGACGGCCGGAATCCCCAGCGAGCGAATTGAACTGGATGTGTCGATCGCGCGTGGGCTCGATTACTACACCGGGACGATCTATGAAACGTTCCTGACCGATCTGCCGACGATCGGCAGCATTTGCTCCGGTGGACGTTATGACAATCTTGCTGGACTGTTCACCAAAGAACGACTGCCCGGCGTCGGGGCCAGTCTGGGGCTGGATCGGTTGCTGGCCGCGATGGAAGAGTTGAAGTTGCTGGGGACCGAAGCGACACCGGCGCCGGTCCTGATCACGCAGTTCGATGCCGATCGACTGGGTGACTATCTACGTGTGGGTCGATTGCTGCGTGCCGCGGGCATCAATGTCGAGGTCTATCCCGACGCGAAAAAACTTGGCAAACAATTGCAGTACGCCGACCGCAAAGGCTTTCGCATCGCCCTGATCGCCGGCTCGGACGAATTCGCCCGTGGCGTGTGGCAGGTGAAGAATCTCAAGGAAGGAACGTCAACAACCGTCCCTGAAGGCGAAGTGATCGAGACCTTGCGGAAGCTACTGACGGTCAGTTGAAAGACAGGGAAGGAATTTTCCTTCCCTTGGTGTCGCCGGCCTATCGTCCTCGGCCACCACCTCCACCACCACGCCGACCCCGTCCACGCATTCGTTTGCGGGTTGCTGACGGAGCTTTTTTCTCGTCGGTTGCCGCGACTTCCTTCGCCGACTTGCGTTCGTTCTTCATCCGGTTGTCCCAGTACTTTTCATCAGACTGTTCACTCACCGGATCAAGAGTTTTCAGTTCGCCCAGCGACGTGGCGACGAGTGCTTCTTCGAGCAGACCGATGTGGCGTGACTTCTGGAATGGCATCTTCAAATCGGGATGCTGATCGGGCACCACCTCGGCGTCGGTCTCGACATCCAGGAGTACATCCAGTGACGAGAAGCGATGATCTTTCTTCTTGGTCTTTGTTCCCTGGACGGGGTCGAAGATTTCCGTCTCGCGTTTGACGTCTTTAAAGTCTTTGGAATCGCCAATGAATCCTCCCAGGACCATCATATTCAGCATATCGTAAATCACGGTGCCGAGTTTGGTGTCCCAATCATACATGGCCAACCGGGCCACCGGTTTGGAACTGTTGGATCGAACCTTCTCTTCGCGATAAGGATCTCGTTCGACATCTCTCAAGAAATAGTTGGTCGTGTGATCGACCACTTCGGCATTGGAGACGTTACTCCAAGTGGTTTCTCGTTCTTCTCCCTTGGCAATTTCCGGATCGGCCCCCGCGATCTGTTCGGGCGTCGTTTCGAAATTTGGGTTGCGCAGCTTCAAGCGAGCTCGATAGCGATAGGCATAGCCCGATTGCACATCGAAATCGAAATAGCGAAACAGCAGATATTTTGTGTGGGCAATCAGCCGATCGACGTCTTCACCACCGCGTGCGCCCGCGCCGCCCATTTGGCCGAACCTGACTTTCATTTTCTCGTTGGCCGTCGAATTGCCGCGGACCTGTTTGGCCAGCGCCTTCATGTCGGGCTGCACGGATGCCAGGCCCCGGCGTCGCGGTTTGGGGGCTTCCACCACATTGGCTTCTTCGGCCGTGGCGTCGAGCGTTTCCAACAGGTTGTTTTCCTTCTCCATATCTTCCGATTTCAGTTCGTCATTCTTCAGTCGCGGATGCGTGGCACTTTCGTGCCAGAAGCCGATTAATCGGAGCGGAAGGTTCATGGTGATGACGGCATCTTTCATCGGGAACGGAACGGGATCTTCGGGATCGAAGTCCGAGATCTCTTGCAACATGTCCAGCGCACTCTCGATGTTGACCGTTTCCCACACGCTGTTCTTCCAGGGATCGTCCCCTTGAACGGCGACTTGTCGCTCCAGCACGAAGTCGGTGATTTCCACGAGGTTTGCTGCCTCAGACGCTGAAACGTGCAGGGCTTTTTTAAAATCATCGATCTGCTGTTGCAACGGGAAGACGCCTCGCACGGCAATCACACGAACGCCGCGAGACGTGACGGCGGCACTTTTCTTCGTGGGGCCGGCCCCGCTGGTTCCCGAGGGACCCATGAAGTCTGATTCTTCCTCTCTCCTTCTGTCCTTTTTGCTTTTCCGGCCACCGCCGAGTGAAATTCCTCCGAGACCGCCAGCTGGGGACATGGCGGTCGCCGCCGTTGCCGCGCCCGCCGGTTTCGCGGTGGCACTCTTGCGATCACCAAACTCACCGTTGTCGGCTTCGGTCGCGTCGTCGTCCATGGTCGCCTTGGCATCTTCGGGCTTCTTCTCAGGCTCGACTTCCAGCTGCATGCTGAGTGACACCAGGCTCGCTTTGGCAATCAGTTCCTGAACCGGTTCGTAATTCGGTTCTCGCCGCGGCTCGTCCTTCCGATAGAGAGGGAAAAAGAGTTGCGTCGAAAATTCGTAGTAGCTGACCGAGATGGGCGAGAAGATCTGTCGGGCTTTGTCGTTGTAATCGACGACCTTATAGGATTTTTCGTCGGCCCAGACGTTTTGCACCGACTCGATGGCCGTCTTCACCTTTTCAATTTCTCGCAGCAGATCGTCCGGCGCTTTGGCGTAACGCTCCCAGGTCGTTTTCGCGAGCACCAATAGCACGATCAAAGCGAAAAATGCAAAGGCCATTTTTTCGACATGGTTAGCAAGCAGGGCTTTGATATTCAGCTTTTTCACGACTGACGTCCTTCGTCTTTCCGGCGTCGGAGAAATTCAAAATCAGATTTTGGAATCATTCCACAGCATCAAGCTATGGCGATTTCTCTTCGTTCTCGGGTTTGGTCGGTGAATCATCGGGTGGCCCCGTATTACTGGGCTCGGATTCACCGGGCATCTCGGCATCCGTCGTTGTCGTAGCGGGCTGATCTTCGCCCTCGGCGGCTGGTTGTTCGTCAGTAGTGCTCGCGGTTTCGGCCGCGTTGGCTTCCTCCGCAGTGGAGGTGGAGGGATTTGCGGCAGCGGTCGGGGGCGAGGCTGGTGTCGAAGTCGGCGTCGCGGTCGGAGTGGGTTCGGCAATCGACACCATCGCCGGGTCGGGCTTCTGATAAAGGATGAACACGCCACAAATCGTCACTTGGGCCATAATCGGATCGTTGAGCGCCTTCTCCAGGGTGGCTTTGGCATTTCGAGGAATGTTATCGGCGCCCTTGATGGCATTGGTGTTCGCTGGGATGAAGGCACGGCCACCGACGTCCTCGTCAATTTCTCCTCGGTCCTTCTTTCCTCGGCCGCCTCGGCTGCCCATGCCACTACCTCCGCCTCCTCCTCCGCCTGCCGCGACCTGATTGGCAACGGGAGCTCCAGGGGCTGCACCCGAGGGAACGTCTTCATGCAGGCGAGACATCTGGACGCGAAGGACTTCCACCGGCAAAACCGATCCTTCGAGCGAGGTGAGCTCGGAAATCAAGGCGGGGATCCGGGTGTGGTCCATTTTCAACGAGAGATAGAAGCCGCGCAATTTGAACGGCTTTTTCTCGTCTTTCGTTTTCTCGATGTAGCGGCTGATCGGCTTGGGGGCCGCAGCTTCTTTACCGGGGCCACGCCCTAAAGGGCCTGTGGCACCACCGCCACCGGTTGCAGAGCTGCCATCGTCGCCAAATTCTTCGACGGGATCGAATTCCGCCGAGATCACTGGCAATGGTCCGCCCGTTCCTCCGCCCACCACCTCAGGCACGATCATCGGAGCGACCGCCGGTGCGTTGGTCGCGGCCGGTTTCTTGGCTGCTGCTGCCTTCGCGGGAGCCGCTCCGCCGCCCCGCAGTTCCAGGCGATCGATTTGATGAATGTAGGCGTCGTTTCGATTGGAATCAGATCCCCCGTTCACGGCCGTGATCGACTGGAACAGTCTTTCGAGCAGCCAAAGATCTTCTCGAACTTCCCACAACGCGTCCGAGTCGACACCGATTCCTCTCCAGGGCTGTCGTTTGAGTACAGAGTACATGTTCACAAACGGATAATTCACGATGCCGGTGTCGTCGTTTTCCTCGGGATCCAGCGGCCGCAAGGTCTTCCAGACGTGTTGGACTTCTTTGGCATACGAAATTCGGAATTGTTCGCGGCTTTCGTTCGAAAGCTTTCCCCAGTAGCCATTCTGGACTTCCACCCCATCCGGCCAGACCATCATCTTGGCCAATTGCTTCTGCCAGAGCACGGCTTGAGTGGTCGCAATCGCCTTTTCCTGGCTGGTATTGAGGTCATTAAGTTTCTTGGCCCACAGCTCGTTGGGAATCGTGCCCTTGGGAACTTTTTCGAAAGACTTGTTGATTTCCGCCGTTCGTTCGGTGATCGCTTTGAGCATGGTTGATGTGGCCATCCACCAGCCGATCAGCGTCATCAGAATGGCGACGCCCAAAAGAATCCAAAACTTCTGTTTTAGGATTGGTTGGAGGCGTTCCATGATTTTTCCTTCAATGCCAGCAAAAGGTCGTATGAATCATCAGGTCCAGGCCACAGGCCGATCACGCTGCCATTATTTCGCAGCCGTTTCCTTGGTGTCCGGTGAAGTCTTGGCCGACGGCAAAACTTTTCGGTCTTCCACAGGGGTCGGTTTCCAGGCAAACGCGACCCGGAACGAGGTGCGATAAAGCTTGACCGGCGCGTCGTCATCTTTACTCTGTGGTCGTGTCGCTGCCCCACCGCCGGCTGGAGGTCGCCCGAAAGCGGCCGGTGCACCGGGTGGCCGCGCGGCGCCCGGCTTCTTATCCGGTGACGACGGACTGAACATCATTTCTTCTTCCGGTGTGGCATCCAGAATGGTCGCGTGCGTGATGCCAAGTAGCCGGACAGGCGTCTCTTTGGGCTCGCCGCCCGAATCGCTTTTGACTTTGACGGTCCAGTCTTGCAGGTTCTTGAGGAACATCGTGTTCACGTATTCGACGCCCCGTCGTTTCAAGAATTGCTTGCCTTCTTCATGGTGATAGTGCAGACCATGTAGAATGAAGACATAACCCGGGCCTGCGGGAACCGTGCTGCGGTCGTTAATCTCAAGCGAGGCCGTGCCCGAATCGGACTTGGGCGGAGGTGGCGGTGGTGTGGCGGCTTTCTTTGTCGGATCATCTTTCGATTCGCCCATCACCTCTTTGTCTTCTCGCATGTAGTCTTTGGCTTTTTTCTCCATCGATTTGTCGTTGAACCACGTGGCCAGATCGTCGTATTTCTGGGTCGTGATGCTGCGAATCGAAATGCGATCCATCTTGGCCAGATTTTGCAGGTCGCGATTGTTGTCGACGTCGCGTGGCAGGCAGTCGTCGATCGCTTTGTAGACTTCCAACCAATACTCGCGCGTGTCCAGCAACTTCACCAGATTCTTGCCCGAGTCTTGCAGATCCTTGTTCTTGTCCTGAGCTTTTTTGTAGTTGGCTTTCAGGTCTGCGGCGGTCTTGGCGATCCCCGTGGCTTTGTCTTCCGCTTCTCCGAATCGCGATTTACTGACCGAACTGAGCGCGTTGCCGAATCCGGCGGCTGACGTGGCCAGACCCAGCAGCACCGTGGCCGCAGTGGCAACAGCCCACGGCTTCTTCCGACGGATCTTGCGTTCGGTGGCAATTTCGGGCGGCAACAGAGTCGTATGAATGTCGGTCAGTTTCAGGCATTGCAGCGCCAGGCCGTACGGCACGCAGAACGTCAGCAGGTTTTCCTGGAATAGCGGTGCGTTCAACACGCTGTCGCCGACCAGAGACTGGAATGTGTCGACACGTTCGACATCGTATTGCAGATTCTGCTGCAGGAATTTCTGCAAACCGGCCAGACGAAAACCATTGCCCACGCCGACCAGTCGCGAAATCTTGGCGTTGCGATTAACGCTCGAGAAAAATCCGATCGAGCGTTGGATTTCCGCGACATAGTCGTTGAAAACCGGACGCAGGGCCTGAAACACAGCGCGCGGGTCGGGCGATTTGGTGGCGTTGCACTTCAGGTGTTCGGCCTTGGCGAACGTCAGCTTCATGTCCTTGGTCAGGGCCCGGGTGAAGTGGTTCCCCCCGACCGGCATATTGCGAATCCAGATTTTCTTGCCGTTGGTGACAATCAACGTCGTGGCATCCGAGCCCATGTCGACCACGACCGAATAATCTTCGCTCGATTCGCGCGGCTTGGTCTTTCGATAGCCCAGTCGGTCGTAGCAGAGGAAGTTGTACAGAGACAGCGGAGCGATCTGGATCAGCTCGACTTCGACTTTCTTTTCGATGAACGGTTGCAGGTGATGTTGGACCTGTTCGCGTTTCATGGCAAACAGACCTACCTCGCCGTCCAGTAGATAGCCGCTTTCTTCCACTCCGCCGCCCAGTGCCTGAAAGTCCCAGATGACTTCTTCCAGCGCAAACGGGATCTGTTGGCGGGCTTCGTATTTGACGATTTCCGCGACTTTGCTCTGCTCGACCGGCGGCAATTGGATGAATTTGGCCAATGCGTTCTGACCGGGCAGGCTGATGGCCACTAAATCCGATCCAATCGGATTGCGCGACAAAAACGTATCGAGAGCCTGGCGGATCAGTTCGTCCGGCACGGCGTCCGGTTGATTCAGCAATTTGGGGTGCGCGACATAGTCAAAAGCAACGGCCATCACCTGATCGGCGGCTTCCGCATAACGCAGTTTGATGGCTTTCAGGCCGGCTTGACCAATCTCAATTCCCCAAGCCGCTTTATTTTCTGCCATGACTACAGTCTTTCACACGTGGGATGCAATGAATACATCAAGGCCCAACGAAACGGAAACGGAGTGTTCCGCAGCCGATTTTGTGGAATCGAGCGACTTCACGAATCGGAAATATAACAGAAAAACCAGAGGGCAGGCGACCGTCCTGGAATTCCGGCGACAAGGCCCGCGAATGGTTCAAAAAATTCTAAACTCAAGAGATACTTGCGGTTTGCGACAAAGTCAACAAGCAGAAAAGGTTCGGTGCGATAATGTTTAATGGTCGAGCAGAAGAAGATCGGCCGGCAACGCCGACGAGCAAGCGAAATTTCAAGTGACACCGATTTTGACGACAAAACGCCGGTTCAAGTTCCCGAAAAATGCGCGGATTCCGTTGTCAACGATCGGGATGTCGACTCATCGTCGGATAATCCCCGCGGTTGCTATCTGATGGGAATCCACTCCGATATTATTTCCACTGTCCCGCAGCCGAAAAAGCCCTCAAGAATCGAGCCAAGTTCCCGGCGATGATATCTCCTGAAATTCTTGTCCTGATCCCCTGTCATAGCCTGGAAGACTTCCCGTCCGAACAGACGGATCAGCCGGCGGCCAGCCTGCTGAACTCGTTTGCCGTGGCGTTTCACCCGCTGTTGCTGGCTTGGACAGCGGAATTTCCTCGTTGGCATCGCGCCGATGACCCGCCATTGCCACGACGGGGTCAGTTAATCCTGATCCCCACGGTCTGCGATGACTGGCTGCCCCACGGCTGGGCCGATGATGCTCGTCAGGCGGGGGCGATCGTGGTGTCCGGGTTGTCCGACCGCCAGGAAATGATCGACGCCGCTCTGAAGGTCGTCGACGTCGATTTGTCTTCGATTGCCGCAGCCGATGACACTTCACCGGAACCGGAACCGGAACCGAGCTCGGAAGCGGAAGCCGCCTCGGGCACGGATTCAGATTCCAGCCCGGTCGACGAACTGGAATCGGGCGATGCAACGGAAGAGGAAGCGGCAGACGCTGGTTTGGTGGACTGCGATTCGGCCGAGTGCGGTTCGTTACGCGGTGACGTCGCCGAGGACCTGGTGGCGGACTTTCTGTCGCTGGGGACCTGCTGGTTGCTGGTCGAATTGCTGACTCGCCGGATGCGTCAATTCGGCAATATCGATGAAACCCGGTTCTTCCAGCGAGCCCGTTCCGCTGCCAAAGCGGCTGTCGCCGCAGACGGCGAAACGGCCGAAACGCATCTGCGAGCCTGTTTCGAAATGTTGCTCGAAGCACGCGAACGATTCTATCCCGTGGAATGTTATCTGCTCGATTTGTGTCTC
>CAIQIR010000008.1 GCA_903871875.1 uncultured Schlesneria sp. | reverse complement strand
GCATCCGGACGTGAGCGTGGTTTCATGTCAGAAATCGCAAGGTTTTGGAGGGATCGACATCAATACCCTGCGAATCCTAACAACTGTTCTTCCGCTGACTACCCGAAAACTCAGGGATCAAAGCCCTTTTTCTTGGACGACGAATTAGCCTTCCTGGTTGATCACGTCGACCATTTCCCGCAACCGACCAGCGTCACGGCGATTGAAATGCAGGGCGAGACGAGGCAGATCGCGAGTCTTTTCATCTTCGATTTCGAAAAGGTGCGTCGTGGTTCGTTCGATCTTGCCCGTGGTCAAAATGTCGGAAAAGTTGGCGTTCAACTTGGCGAGCAGTTCATCGGTGACCGGTTTGTGCAGCCGCAGCACCAGGGTGTCTCGAATATAGCGCATGCTGTCATAGTTGCGGTAGAAGTCGGTGATTTCACGCACGGCGACGTCGACATTGTCAGTCAGCCGCAGCAGGGACAAGTCCTGGGGACTGATCAGGTGTCGGGCCAGCAATTCTTGGCGAACGAATTTTACCCAACTGGACCAGTAGGTTCCGCCCGGACTTTCGAGACAGACGATGGGCATCAAATCTCGCTTGCCTGTCTGGATCAGGGTCAGGACTTCGAACAGTTCGTCCTGCGTGCCAAATCCTCCGGGAAACAGTACGACCGCGTGAACTTCCTTCACGAACATCAATTTTCGGGTGAAGAAATAGCGAAACGTCACCAGCTTGGCGTCGCGGTTGATGATCGGATTTGCTTCCTGTTCGAAGGGCAGCATGATGTTAACGCCCATCGACATCGCCGCTCCGGCGCCTTGATGAGCCCCCTCCATGATTCCACCGCCGGCTCCTGTGACGACCATCCAGCCGAGTTCCGCCATTTTCCGTCCAAAATCGACGGAGGCGTGAAAATCGGGGTGATCGGGCGAGGTTCTCGCGGAACCAAACACCGTGACCTTTGAGACGTTGCGATAGGGTGTGAAAATTTTGAAGGCGTAACGGAGTTCTTTGAGTGCCCGACTGAGAATCTTCAGGTCACCGCGTGAGGCCTGGTCGAGTCCCAGTTTGTCGGCAGTCTCTTTGATTTCCGCGACCAACGCGGCCCGGGCATCGTCTTCGAATTTCGAGGACAGCGGGGCGCTGCTGGAAATTGGACCAATCGGAGAACCTGAATCGGAACTCATGGATGAACTCGTCAATGGAGACGCTGAAAGGAGCGAACACTACCCTACGGTGACTGCCGTTATCGACGGCCCGACGCGACTGTCTTAACCATCGACGGCGTCCAGGGCTTGTGCCCGCGTTTCATAGACGGCCCAGACGGTGTCGAGTCGAGTCAGTGCGAACAGTTCCAGCAGCATCTTGCTGGCTGCACATAGCACCATTTCGCCCCCGCGATTCTTGACCGCTTTGTGGCACCGCAAAAGGAACGACATGAACAGCGAACTGCACGATGGGACGCCGCTCAGATCGATCACCAGCATGGGTGATTCGTGAGCCTCGATCAGGCCAGACATCATCGCCGCGGCTTCTTCCAGCAATTCACCGGACAAGCTGTTGATATCCCCCACGGGCGAGATGATCAGCGTCCCGCCCGATACCTCGACTCGAAATGCGTCACTGGCAGCTACCATTTGCGATCCCTCACCATGCGAAAAGTGACTTCCTCCAAGTGACAGTCACTGCGATTCCAACGACCGTTATCGCCGATCCAAGGCTGCACAACAAGTCCTGAAAATGTCCTTGGACCGACAGTGACAATCGTTTCCTTATTGTCGATTGAATCTTCGGATGGAATAACTTGTTGCTGTTCCGCTACCGCTGCGAAAAATGGGAGACGGGACAGCGAACAGTTGTTCCGCCCCCCGTTTGCAACGTTTGATGCGCGGCTTATTTTTCCGGCAGTTGATACCCAATTCGGTTCAGGCGGATGCGGTACAGACTGGCTCCGGCCGTGATGTACAGCGTCTTGGCCTGGTCTCCGCGGCCAAATCCGACATTCGTCGGGACTTCCGTCTTGATGTAATCCAATTCCGTCCCTTCGGGGCTATAGACGTAAATTCCGGGACGATTCTCGGCTCGGACGGCCACATACAGATTTCCATCTTTGTCGACGACCAGACCATCCGGCCCATCGTACGGAGCGTAATCGACCAGGGTTTTACGAAACGTGGCCGATCCATCAGGGGCAAGATCGTAAGCCATCAGTGCCATATAGCCCTTGCGCAGCAGCGTTTCCACTTTGTCGGACTGTTTTGCAGAACCTCGTTTCAATCGGTCAATTGCGGTCGTCCCGTTGTCATTGCTGATGACATACAGCGTTTTCTGGTCGGGAGAAATGGCGACGCCGTTCGGTTTGCCGGCGTCGGTGACGATCCGGTGAATCGAACCATCAGGATCGACTCGGTAGACCGACTGGATTGATTGATCGACCGGTTCGTGGCCCAGGTAGCGAGGATCGCTGAAATAAATCCGTCCCTTTTCGTCGATCGTGATATCGTTGGGCGAATTGAGCGGTCTGCCTTCAAACATCCCGGCGATGATGTAACTCTTTCCGGTTTTCATGTCCGTTCGAGTCACCCGTCGACCGCCATAATCGGCCCCTTCCGCCACGATCATATTTCCTGCGGCGTCAAACTTGATGCCGTTCGACATGCCGCTGGGCGAACGAAAGATCGTCGTCTTGCCCGTCTTGGGATCGAACTTCCAGATATGTCCGGCTTCGATCACACCCTGTTCATCACGGGCGACATGAGAAAACGTGATTTCGCTGAAATAGACCATCCCGTCCGGGGCAACGCAGACGCCTTCCGTCAGCACGCGCGATTCGAACAGTTTTTCGACCTGGGCTCCCGGCGGAACAATCGGTTCTTCGGCAAAAACCGGGGCAGAAAACAGGCACAATCCGAATCCGGCACACAGCGAACGAAGCGAGATCGGAACCAGACGCGAGCGTATCGTCATCGGAATCTCCACGGAAACGAGAGGGGAACTTAAAGGTAGATTTGGTGCCGTCCACCATAGTCAGACGCTTCGGTCGCTTCAATCCAACCCACCGCCCTGTTTTGACAATCGAGGTGGAATAGCATTCGTCGCCAAATCCGTGTTTAATCTTCGGTTTCGATGGTTTGACCGTCCGTTGACCAAGTGGATTGGAAGAAAGCGACAATTTTCTGGAAGGATCAAGCTTCCGCCGAGTCGATGCGAAATTGGATTCGCGACTCGCTGGTCGTCTTGCTCTTTCCGACCTGTGCTGGCTTATTTAACTGACGGCGACCGGTTCCCCGACCGTTTCGCGCTTTGCTTTCGGAGATGTTCCCGATGTCTGGCGACAATATTCAAAGTGTCCTGCAAGAAACCCGTTCGTTCCCCCCCACGGCCGAATTTGCAAAACAGGCCCATATCGGCACTCAAGGCCAGTACGATTTGATGTGGAATCGGGCTAAAACCGATCCCGCTGGTTTTTGGGGTGAACTGGCCGGAAATCTGCACTGGTTCAAAAAATGGGACCATGTCCTGCAAGGCGCGATGCCCGAAACCAAATGGTTCACGGGCGGAAAGATCAACGCCAGCGATAATTGCATCGATCGCCACCTGACCACCTGGCGAAAAAATAAGGCCGCGATCATTTGGGAAGGTGAGCCAGGCGATACCCGCGTGTTGACCTATCAGGATCTGCACCGCGAGGTCTGCAAATTCGCCAACGTGCTGAAGAAACTGGGCGTCAACACCGGCGACCGCGTGACGCTGTATATGCCGATGATTCCCGAACTGGCGATTGCCATGCTGGCCTGCGCCCGCATCGGTGCCACGCATTCGATCATTTTTGGTGGATTTAGTGCGGACGCCGTGGCCGACCGCAACAACGATGCGCAAGCCAAATTGATCGTCACGGCTGACGGCAGCTGGCGCCGTGGAAAAGAACTTCAGCTGAAGCAAGCGGTCGATCAAAGTCTGGAAAAGTCGCCGAGCGTGCAGCGAGTGGTGGTCGTACGCCGTACGGGGATGCCTGTGGAAATGGTGCCCGATCGCGACTATTGGTGGCACGAAATGATGGCTGACGCCTCGGCCGATTGCGATGCCGTCCCACTCGATGCCGAACATCCTCTGTTCATTCTGTATACCTCGGGCAGTACGGGGAAACCCAAAGGTGTGCTGCACACGACGGGCGGTTATCTGTTGGGCACGATGATGACATCGAAGTGGGTCTTCGATCTGAAGGATGAAGACACCTATTGGTGTACCGCAGACATCGGCTGGATCACGGGGCACAGCTACATCGTGTACGGGCCGCTGGCCAACGGGGCTACGACAGTGATGTACGAAGGGGCTCCTAACTGGCCGCATGATGGCCGGTTCTGGGAAATCATCGAAAAATACAAAGTCAACATTTTCTACACCGCACCGACTGCGATCCGAGCCTTCATCAAGTGGGGCGATCACTGGCCGGCGAAGTACGATCTTTCCAGCTTGCGATTGCTGGGGTCCGTCGGTGAACCGATCAATCCCGAAGCCTGGATGTGGTATCACAAAGTGATTGGTCAGGAACGATGTCCGATCGTCGACACCTGGTGGCAGACCGAAACCGGCTCGATCATGATTTCGCCGCTGCCTGGGATCACGGCGACAAAACCCGGCAGTTGCACACGCCCCCTGCCCGGCATCGTCCCCGAAATCGTCAACAAAGACGGTGTTGCTCTTGGTCCCAACGAGGGTGGGTTGCTCGTCATGAAGCAGCCTTGGCCATCGATGCTGCGTACGCTTTACGGCGATCACGAGCGGTTCAAGCAAACTTATTTCAGCACGATTCCCGGCTGTTATTTCGCCGGCGACGGAGCTCGTAAGGATACTGACGGATACATCTGGGTCATGGGCCGTGTCGACGACGTGTTGAACGTGGCCGGGCATCGCCTGAGTACGATGGAAGTCGAATCGGCCCTCGTGGCCCACGCGCAGGTGGCCGAAGCGGCGGTCGTCGGCTTCCCCCACGAAATCAAGGGCGAAGGAATCTGTTGCTTCGTATCATTGAAAACCGGTGAGGGCAGCGAGGCGCTTGAGAAGGACTTGATTGCTCACGTTCGTAAGCAGATCGGTGCATTGGCGACGCCGGACAAAATCCGGTTTACGCCGGCCTTGCCGAAGACGCGCAGCGGCAAAATCATGCGACGTCTGCTCCGCGACATCGCGGCTGGTCGGGAATCGGCTGGCGACACGACCACGCTGGAAGATATTTCCGTCCTGGCCAAGCTGCGAGAACAAGAAGAGTAACGGCGGGGCAACCCATCAACACTCGTGGATCTGGCGAACGCCGTCGAACTTGGTTAAAGTTTCTGTCGGTGTCATTCTGGAACGGTACTGAATCGGCTTTCCAACAAGGAATCTGCCATGCTTCGCCCCTGCTTGTGTGCGTTGATTTCGGTGGTCGGAATGAATTTGGTGGTGTTCGCCGACGAGCCACAGCCGGCCGCAAAGGAAGCGGTTCCCGCCGTGGCGAAAAAGGTCGACATTGGAACTCAGGCACCGGCGTTCAAGATCAAAGATTCGAATGGCAAAGAGATCGATCTGGCCGAGTTGACGTCCAAGGGCCCCGTCCTGGTTCGGTTGACCTGCGGTTGTTCCGGCTGCGATAAGGAATTGGCCTATTTCCAGGAGATTCACGAAGCGTACAAGGGGCGTGGTCTGACGTCGCTGGCGATCTTCCGTGAGCCTGACGCCAAGGTCGCGGACTACGTTCAAGAGAAAAAATTGAACATGCTGTACGCCGTCGACACCAAGGGAGAATCTTGGACCACATTTGAAACCAAGACGATGCCCACGAATTTCTTGATCGAAAAAGGTGGCAAGATTGTCTCCGTCGCCGCTGGCTGTGACACCAGCGGACTCCTGGCGAAAAAACTGTCAGAAAAAATCGCCAAGACCGTGAATGCGGACGCCGTCGACGTCCAAAAGAAAGTCGCCGAATCCAATACGGCCAAGAAATAGTTCGAATCGGAAGTGCCGTGTTGTCGTATGACACATACGGCATGTTGGTTCCGTTGAATCGCGGAGTTCGACGTACTCGCGATCAAGAATCGCTTTCGTCAATTCGCCTTTACGGCCCAGTCACCGTGCGCCTGTTTCGTCTCCAGGCGACGTAGCACAGCAGTGCGCTGCTCAAAACGAGCAACGACCAGCGTAGATACGTCGCGGCAGAGAACGAAAGGCCCAGGCCTGTCCAAAGTGCCACGTAAGCGGCCAAGCAGACAGGGCACTTCGGTATCAATGTCCAGACGCCCAGCGAAAACGCGCCCGCGGCAAGCTCCCAACCGCGTCGCGATCGCGACGACGGTTCAGGAGCGCCGCGGCAGCAGTCGTCGGTGGTCAATGAGCGTCTTTTCCGTGGCAGCATGATCCGGTGCCTTGGGGAGTCCGTTGGTATTTGTCGTGATGACGCACCCATTGCATGGGCGAGGCGAAGTGATCTTCGTCGCGTCCTTTGGGTGCCCGGTCCAGGATCGCATAGGTGCCCAGCATGGACTCCAGTCCACGCCCATATCCCGAGAAGGTGTGGAAGATCGCGCTGCTGGAATCTTTGTAAAAACAACTCAACCCAGGATTCTCTTCTCCATGCGGAGGAATGGTGCCGAAGTTATAGGCCTTGGCACCGCTGCTCACTTCTTCCTTAGTGAAGAAGACTCCGAAGTCACGATTGAAATCGCTGCCATCGGACGACACCCAGGTAAATTGCCAGCCCATTCGTTTCTTGAATGCGTTCAACTTCTCCACGGGCGCTCGCGAAACGAGCACCAGCGAGACGTCGCGCGCCCCCAGATGCTCAATCGCTCCGTTCATGTGGTCCATCACGTACGAGCAGCCCGGGCAACCTTCTTCCCAATCGGGCCCAAACATGAAGTGATATGTAGCGAGCTGGCTTCGTCCGTTGAACAGATCTGTCAGGCTCAATTGTCCCTGTGACCCCGTGAAGACATAGTTCTTTTCGACCTTGGTCCAGGGAAGTTCCTGGCGTTCGCGAGCGAGTTCGTCGCTCAGATGTGTCAGCTCTTTTTCCCTGGCCAGGAATTCGCTGCGCGAGCGCAGCCATTCGCTTTTCGAGACAACCTTGTGATCGAGCGTGCATGTGGCATTCATTAGGAAAGCTCCTCCAAGTGGAAGTGATGGTGATAATTTGTCAGAGGCTATTTCTTGCCTAAGGTCGTTTGACGCTCGGCGCGAGTGCGGATTTTGTCCATCCAATGTCCCCATCCCTTGGGCATCCCTTCGCGATGATCGGGGGAAATCAATCCCAAACCACGATGAACGAATGCCAATCGCGTTCCACCGCCCTGAGCCGTAAAGCGGTATTGGACATGATTCACCGCCGGATAGGACATCATCAGCGGCCCGCAGATTTCGAGTAACGTGGGCGGCTTGATCACCTGCACATGCCCCCACAGGTGTCCTGCGTTATTTCCCAGATCGCGAAACCAGCGCCCGCCCGGCCAGGCTTCCAGTTGGAAAGGCATTGGCGTGCCGTCCGGCATTTGGGCTTCCGGTCCCAGTTCGTCGATCATCGCTTCGAAAGCGATTTCAATCGGTGCCGCGATGTCGATCGTCTTTAGAATTTCAACAGTTTCGATTTTTGCCAGAGATTGCTGGTCGGTTGTCATGGGGTTCCTTTCTTGCGAGTTGGTGCTTCGGGCGAGTTCGACTGAGCCAGGGCGCGCCGCTCGGCACGCTCGCGGATGCGGTCCAGTTGACGGTTCCAATACTGATCGAACGTCTTGATCCAATCGTAAACAGGGCGCAGTTGCTCGTGATTCAGTGCGTACACGCGTTGTTGTCCATGTTTACTGACGGAAACAATGCCGACATCCCGTAGTACGCCCAGATGTTTTGAAACGGCTGGCTGTGGCAGTCCCAGCGTCAGCACGATGGTCCCGACAGCCAGACAGCGGTGTCGCGAAAGCAAATCGATGATCTGACGTCGCCGCGGTTCGGCGATCGCGCTGAAGACGTCGGTGGTGGTGTGTGTGGGTGCCATGCGGACATTATATTCCAATAACGGAATATATCAAGTAGAAATTTCAGCGAACGAATGCCGTCGTGCGAAATGATCGTCACGGTTGGTGCGTCGTTGCCCTCGTCCGGCACCAACATTTCTGTTCTACGAGTGCCGAGTGATGACGGGTCGCGGCATGAGCACGATTCATCAAAACGCGGGAAGTTGGTTTTGGATCTGGATCTTACTCGCGTTCATCTGGGGTGCCGCGCTGGGTTTTGTCACAGGAGCTGGCACCATCATTACCCTGGTCACGATAACCAGCTACGCTTGATTGACGGTGGTGGGGCGAAAGAAGAGGCCTTTCGCTACGGCGAAGTGGACAGGAATGCCAGCCTCATCTCAGGCGGTTTGTCTAGGCCGTATCAGTCCACTCACCCGGGTGGCTTCGGCTATGGACAGCCTATTTTGTCACCCGTACGCTCTAGGTGTGGGCAGTTCCGCGTGACATCCCAATAATCTCCCTCCCTTTCAGGAGAACTCTAATGTCGTTGCCGCGCTCTCGATTTGCTGTGATCACGTTTCTGTGCGGAGTGACAATCGGGGCGATGGGTTTCTCGCCGATTCTGTTCAGTGGCAATCGGTCTTCTTTGGCGCTGGCCCAGCAGCCTGAGTCGCAAAAACTGGACTTGGCAAGTTTGCAGGCCGAAGTCGAAAGACTGAAGCAAGTGGTTCCCGATCAGTCTCACGCCATGCAGGACGTTGATTATCACGTCACGAATTTGTGGTTTGCGGCCGGTCAGAGCAACTGGCCACTGGCTCAATTCTATTTCAACGAAACTCGTTCGCATCTGCGCTGGGCCGTGCGAATCATTCCCGTGCGCAAGGATAACGCTGGTCGAGAGATTAAACTGCAGGATATTCTCCAAGCCATGGAAAATACTCCTTTGAAACAACTGGAAGAGGCGATCACTGCCAAGGATCACGAGAAGTTCGTCGCTGCCTATCAGTTCACGTTGACGACGTGCTATTCCTGTCACAAGGCTGCGGACAAGCCTTACCTTCGGCCTCGGATTCCCGATCATCCGGCTTCGGCCATGATGAATTTCGATCCCAACGCCGCCTGGCCCCAGTAAGCTTCCCCCCTGCGAACGCGACAAGGTCTGGCACGATGATGATCTCCGACGCGGTGTTTCTGATTCTCGCGATTGCCGTAGGGGCTTTGGCTGGAGCCATCGCGTCGGTCAGCGGGTTCGGAATCGGTAGCTTGCTGACTCCACTGCTTTCCTGGCGAGTCGGTACTAAGTTGGCCGTGGCGGCGGTGTCAGTGCCGCATCTGGCAGCTACCGCCTTCCGGTTTTGGATGATGCGTAAGCATGTTGATCGTCGACTGCTGTGGAGCTTTGGCGTGATGAGCGCCGCAGGCGGTTTGACAGGTGCCTTGCTGAGCGTGATCGCCGAAAGTCCCGTGCTGACAAAAGTGTTTGGTGGCCTGCTGATCTTCACTGGTATCATGGGACTGACCGGCCTATCCCAGCAGTTGCGATTTCACGGTTGGGTCGCATGGGCTGCCGGGTTTCTTTCCGGGATGCTGGGTGGATTGGTCGGGAATCAAGGTGGCATCCGATCTGCGGCGATGCTGGGATTTGACGTACCGCGTCAGGCCTTTGTGGCCACAGCGACAGCGGTGGGCCTGATTGTCGACGGAGCGCGTATGCCGGTCTACCTCGTCACCCAGGGGGATCAGATTGCCCGGCAGTGGCCCGTGCTGCTGGCTGCGACAGCAGGTGCCATCGCCGGTACGATCGTCGGTGAGCGATTGCTCCGGCGAATTCCGGAATCGCTCTATCGCCGACTTGTCGCGGCGCTGGTGTTTTCACTCGGGATGGTCATGTTGTTGCGAAACGATCATTGATCGTCGCGGGGGCCAAGGCTCAATCGCCCAAGAGACACTTTCAACGGAAATGTCCCGTCCTCTCTGCCGAACCAACGAGGCCAGCTAGCCCAACTTCGTCAGAAGTGTGAAAAAGTTGCCTTTTCCAAAAAATAAACGCCTTGTTTTTGTGGGACAGTTTCAAAAAACGCCTATGTTTTTTCTTCAGATGCGATGTAGTGAGAACAAGTGATCTGGTCGGTGAG
>CAIQIR010000007.1 GCA_903871875.1 uncultured Schlesneria sp. | reverse complement strand
GACGTGAGCGTGGTTTCATGTCAGAAATCGCAAGGTTTTGGAGGGATCGACATCAATACCCTGCGAATCCTAACAACTGTTCTTCCGCTGACTACCCGAAAACTCAGGGATCAAAGCCCTTTTTCTTGGACGACTATTTCGAATGTGGCCGTGCTATCGCGTTTGTGCATGTTGTACCAGACGTTCAGGTCCACACTGTCGCTGACAAAGTGCACGGAACCATCGAGCAGTAATTGGTTCACTCCGCTGTAATGTCGACTTCGGGCGGTGGCCTGATTGTTGGTTTCGAAACTGGTTTGCAGACAGGACATGCCCAATCGGTTAACAGTAGAATTCGAGAGCGCCCGATTGATGGCATCACAACCGACAATATCGTCGGCAGACACATCCATGTTGTCAGGTCCGCCGTCATCGTTGTTGCCGCCCTGAATGCCGTGTCGGGCTGTAATACTGGCACCTGCAAATCCAAGAGCCCAAGCTCCCCGAGGATCGGCAGGATGGATGCCCGCACGAATTTCGTCGACGGCAACCATGTTACTGGTTCCGATGGTGACGCTCGCCAGGCTGATCGAAACATTGACGCCGCCGATTCCAGAACCAATCAGCGTCATATTCTTGTTCAGGAGATCGAGGCTATCGACGGTGAATCCGTCCGTGCAGCCCGCCGACACCCCATTGATACAATTTCGATCGGGGCCGCTATTCATACCGTAGTTGCCCCTGGCGTACCTGTTCGTATCGGTTCCCGCCAGGAAATCGCGTTGGTAGTAGTAACCGCTTTGGCTGTATCCATCGCTCGGACATTTGAGGACCGGTAATTCGGCCGTGCGGACCAACTTGTTCTCTGCCGCTGAAATTGGCAAAAGAGGGTTGAAATTCTGCGAGAGCGGGGCGTGGTCCAGCATTGGCAGCAAGAGCACCAGCCAGTTAGCATTGGTTCGATCGGCCTCGCTACCCGGCGCCAACCCCAGCGCGACGCGGTCAATCACCCCGACCGGCCATTCGTTAATTCCCAGTGGTTCGCCAGGTGGTCCGCTCCAAACAACAGCAGGCGGAAGAACCAGGTAGGCGTCGTGATAATTGTGGAGTGCGATTCCGATCTGTCGCAGATTGTTGACGCAGCTGATTCGCCGCGCCGCTTCCCGTGCCTGTTGGACTGCCGGCAGTAATAGCGCGATCAAGACGGCGATGATCGCGATGGCGACCAGCAATTCGATTAATGTAAAACCGTGCCGCCCCGCTCGAGAAGTGTTCATCTGAGGGCCCGCTCATATTCAGAGACATTACGACTTGAGTGTTGGGCCAGAATAACAAAGTGAGTGAGTTTTACAATCCTGGTAGGTTTGCCGCGGTGGAATGGTCCGCGGTGAAACGAGTTTGTTGCCGGAAGAAACGGCAAAGCCAATTCTCATCCTCAACGAGATTGGCTGGTGTCGTAGCCCATCACCGCTGTTTGGATCCGCTGTTAGCGATTCGTCGCAGGCTGAGGCTGAGCTGGAAACTCCCTGACCGGTCGTTTGTTCTGGAATTGCGCGACACGATCGAGGCAGGCCTGTTTTTCCGCTGACGAAGCACGTTCTGTCGCCTGCTGAGCCCATTCGGCGGCCTTGGTGAAATCGCCCGTTTCCGCGTAAGCCGCGGCGAGCGTGATCAGGTACTTGGGATTCTTCCAGCCATTCAGCTCACACGACTTCGTGGCCCACTGCACGGCCTGCTGACCGTGGCGGTATTGCTCGTCAGGACAGGTTGCTCGCAACCAGGCGAGGTGGTGACAAGCAATTGCCAGTGACGGCTCGAGTGTTGTCGCTTCGGTCAGATCTTTCAGGGCCTGAGCATAATGACCTTGATCGCTCCAACAGAGACTGCGATTCACATAGGCCAGGGCCAGCTTCGGATCGAGTTCAATCGCCTGCGACAGATCTTGAACGGCGCTGCCCAGATCACCCTTGTGCCGCCAATACAAGCCGCGGTTGTGATAGAGCATGGCCTGCTTCGGAGAAAGCTTGATCGCTTCGGTGCCATCCTGAATGGCGTTGTCGAATTGACCTCGCTGAAACCAACAGGCTGCTCTCCGGCTATAGGTGACTGGCTGAGTGGGATTGAGTTGGAGAGCTTCTGTTAAATCTTCGATCGCTTGATCAATCTCCGAATTTCTCTGCCGCAGGGCGGCACGCGAGACAAAGGCTTTGATCAGGTCGCTCGAGCTGTCTTCCGCGCCCAGTTCGTGGGCCGTGCGGAAGTCTTTAATGGCGGCATCAAAATCGTCTTTGTCTGCGTAAGCGCGGCCTCGATTAAGAACAGCCGTGGAGTCGAACGGATTGAGTGTCAACGCAACGTCATAGTCTTTGATAGCCGCGTCGAATTGAAACAGTCTGTGCCGGCAATAGGCGCGAGTGAAGTAGGACGCGGGAGATTTCGGATCGAGCCGGATCGATTCCGTCGCATCTTGGACCGCTTCATCCATCCGCCCCTTGTCGGCCAGAATCCGTCCACGAACGCTGAATGCTCTGGCGTCCGCGGGATCGAGACCGATTGCCGTGGACGCGTCCTGGAAGGCGCGATGGAAATCACGATGGAACCACCAGATCAGAGCTCGTTCGGAATAAGCTCGCGCCAGCTTCGGATCGAGATGGACCGCGTCGTCAAAGTCTTGGAAGGCTTCTTCCCAGTGCTCGTCCATTTCGTAAACGAGACCACGACAGACGTACGTTCGGGCGTCTCGTGAATCGAGTTCCAGCGCATTGGTGAAATCGATCAAGGCCTGTTGTAAATCGTGCTGTTCCTGATGCACCAATCCTCTGGCGAGCCATGCAGCAGGCTGCCGGGGATTCTCTACGATCTGGTTGTCATAAAAGTCCAGAGCCTCGGCGGCCGTCATCGTGTCGCACTGCCGAACCCACGCCTGACCGAGAAACAGGTTTTCTCCGGTCACTTCGAGGATCGTTGCCGGACTGGGAATCGTTTTGAGATCGACGGTCGCATCGCCATTCGTTGCCTGTGTTCCTGGCTTCAAAAAAACGCGGTTGCCAACAACGGGCTCGGCGGCCGCCGATACGAGCGGTGAGAGAACCAGTAACAGCCACGTGAGTGGACGACGCATCGCGAAATCTCCCTCTCCCGGTTGGAACCAAGTCGAGCCGGACAAAGGCATCACGAATCCGCTCAATTTGAGTGGCAGTGAGTAGCAGACCTCTCATTCCGGCTCAAGATCGATTTCGCCGTACTGCCCCCGGCCGTCGATTGCCTTGTTGCCTGGGAATAAACGGTTTCGTCGCGTCGGACTAAATTGCCATTTTCCGCAGAAAACGGGATCGAACTTCCGGTGACCTCGTGCAGTTGTTTACAATTCAGCAGCTTTCGATGCGACTGTATCTTCGATAGGAATCGTTATGCGATTGTGGGTGCCGACGCTAATCGCCATGGGATGGCTGATCAGAACGAATGTCACGCTGGCTGACGATGGCCCCAATGCGGGCGCCGATGCCGCGTTCTTCGAAACCAAAGTCCGGCCGCTGCTGATCGCGAAATGCCATGAATGTCATGGCAGCGAGAAGCCCAAGGCGGGATTGCAATTAGATTCGCGCGAAGCGGTGCTGGTCGGCGGTGAAAGCGGACCGGCCGCGGTGTCCGGCGAGCCGGACAAGTCGCTGCTGGTGGACGTGATCGGGTATCGCAATTCCGTGCAGATGCCTCCCAAGGCCAAATTGCCGGATGCCGAGATCGCGATCCTGACCGAGTGGGTTCGACGCGGATTGCCGTGGCCCAATTCGACCCCGTCAACTCCAGGTCCGACGCCGGTCGTCGCGACGGACTTCACCGCCGAACAAAAAGCCTTCTGGGCGTTTCAGCCGGTCCAGCATCCGTTGCCGCCGGCAGTGAACAATCCGGGCTGGGTTCGTTCGCCGCTGGACCGCTTTGTCCTGGCGGAACTGGAAGCCAAAGGATTGAACGTTTCTCAGGAAGCCGACCGACGGACTCTGATGCGGCGCATCACCGTTGATCTGATTGGCTTACCGCCCACGCCGGAAGAAGTCGACGAATTTCTGGCCGACAGCACACCGGACGCTCTCGAACGAGTCGTTGATCGGCTTTTGGCTTCGCCTCGCTATGGTGAACGGTGGGCCCGTCGCTGGCTGGATGTGGCTCGTTACGCGGATTCCAACGGATTGGATGAAAACCTCGCCTACGCCAACGCCTATCGCTACCGCGACTATGTGGTGAAGTCGATGCGGGAAGACAAACCGTACGACCGATTCCTGGTCGAACAGATCGCCGGCGATTTGTTAGTGGCTGCTGACGAAGGACAACCGGTCTCGTTGTCGTCCGCACCCGATTCCTTTGATGCCTTGGTTGCGACCGGATTTTTGTGTCTGGGGGCGAAGATGTTGGCCGAGGACGATCCGGTCAAAATGCAGATGGACATCATCGACGAACAGGTCGACACCATCGCGCGGGCCGTGATGGGACTGACCATGGGTTGTGCGCGGTGCCACGATCACAAGTTCGACCCGCTGACGGCCGAGGACTATTACGGGCTGGCGGGCGTCTTCAAGAGCACGCAAACGATGGATACGTTCTCGGTGGTTGCTCGCTGGCACGAACGTCCGCTGGCCACGGATCAGCAGGTTCGACAACGTGACGAACTGCAGCAACTGGCGAATGACAAAAAACAGGCGGTCGACAAGTTGACGGCCGACACGACGGAAGCGATTCTCGCCGTGGAACGGCGTTATGCGGGACGATACCTGCTGGCGGTCGCTCATGAATTGGACATCGCCGAACAGTTGAAGGTCGCCACTCCGCGCGGAAACTCGTCGAATCTCAATTTGATCGCCGGCGCGATTCTGATTGAGGCCGAAGATTATGTGCGGGGCAACGTGACTAAGGATCGCGAGACCTACGGGAAAGAGATCGGCGTCCTGGTCAATCGCGGCGAAACTCCGAATTTCGCGGAATACGAAGTGAACGTCGAACGGTCGGGCGCTTATCAGTTCGAATTGCGCTACGCCGCAGCCGGTTCGCGGCCCGTTAAACTGTTTGCCAATGGAAATCTGATCAAGAAGGACGCGGCGCACACGACGACCGGTTCGTGGAGTCCGGAAAGCCAGGCCTGGTTTGTCGAATGCTTTGTCCCATTGAAGGCCGGTCCGAATGTGATCCGACTCGAGCAACCCAAGTTTTTTCCGCACATCGATAAGCTGCTGCTGACGCCGGTCGAACTGAGTGGTGAGCCCGTGATCGAACCGGTGCCCGACGCCGCAGCTGACGTGAAGGCTGCGGGCCCCCGAATGCTCCCGTCGCTTGTCCAGCAATGGTTCAAGGCGGTTGAAACATCGAAGTCTGATCCGCATTCGATCCTGACGGCCTGGCATCAGTTCGCCAATCAAAAACAACTGACGGTCGATGCGGCGACTCCAGATAATGGTGTCGCGCGGCTGCTGGGTGAGACACAGCCGGCGTCGCTGGCGGAACTGGCTGCGCGATATGACCGGCTGTTCGCCGACGCGCAGCAAGCCTGGACACAGTGGAAAGCCAGTGACGAAGGCAAAGATCGCAGCGAATTAGCCGACCCCGTCCTGGAAGCGGCTCGACAGTTGATTTCCGCTGCCAAGGGACCGTTCGCGAGTCCCCCCGACATTGAAGCGGCCTTTCCGGCCGAGGTGGTGGCCCAGTTGCAAACGGATCGTGAGGAACTGGCGCGTCGAGAAGCAGCGGTGCCGAAATATCCCGAAACGATGGCGGTCGTCGACACGAAGCCTGAAAACCTGAAGATCCATTTGCGCGGCAGCCATCTGACGCTGGGCCGGGAAGTTCCGCGGCAATTGCCGCGGATCTTGAGTGGTTCGGGATCTCGCGAATTGACGGAGGGTAGCGGCCGATTGCAATTGGCCGAATGGTTGACGAGTCCCGATCATCCGTTGACGTCGCGGGTGATGGTCAATCGGATCTGGCAGTGGCATTTCGGGCACGGTCTGGTTCGATCGCCCGATAACTTTGGTCGGCTGGGCGAACGCCCGTCGCATCCCGCCTTGCTGGATTGGCTCGCGACCGAGTTTTCGGGTCGCGGCGACGGGGCCGAACGCAGCCCGCGTGTTTGGAGTTTGAAGGCCATCCATCGACAACTGGTTGCGTCCGCAGTGTACCGGCAGAATACCGAGTACAACCCCGCGGCGGTGCTGGCTGATCCGGAGAACCGATTGCTGTGGCGGTTTTCGCGGCAGCGGATGGATGTCGAGGTCTTGCGGGATTCGCTGTTGATGTTAGGTGGTCATCTGGACGAGACACCGGGAGGAACGCTGCTGCCGACTGCCAACCGGGCCTATGTCACCAGTACGGCCAACGTGAATCCGGCGATCTATAGCAGCAGTCGCCGATCGATCTATCTGCCAGTTGTCCGATCGGCCTTGTTTCAGGTGTTCACGGCGTTTGATTTTGCCGATCCCAGTACGCTGTCGGGGCAACGCGATCAGACGACCGTCGCGCCGCAGGCACTGTTCATGATGAACAGCGGACTGGTGCTTGAGCAGGCTCAAAGTCTTGCCGGTGGGTTGCTGGAACGGAGCGAGCTGGATGCTGCTGGCCGGGTGCGTGAACTTTATCGGCAGACTTACAGCCGCAATGCTTCCGAGTCCGAGGTCAGCCGGGCGATGGGATATCTGGATCGTCTGCGTGATGCGATGGCGCAAGCGGGAATTGCCACGGCGGAAATAGAGTCCCGTACCTGGACCAGTCTGTGTCGGGCAGTGCTGTCGGCGAATGAGTTTGTGTATGTCGAGTGACGGCCTTTTTCGCGGGGCAGACAGAGGAGGAAGAATGGAAACACGCAGAGACGGAGGCCGCAGAGGGAACACGAGAGCATGCTGGTGAGGATAAAGGGTGCTTCGTGTAAGACGCTTCGTTTGCCGTGGCGACGTTGTTGATTCTCCAAGAGTGTTGGATTCGTAGAAATCGGGTGCGGGATGTCAGATTCGTCTTGTGGTTGCTTCACTCCGGTGTTTAACCGTCGCGATCTTTTGAAGATGAGCGCGGCAGGGTTTGGTAGTTTGGCGCTGGCCGGACTGGCCGACGAAGTGGCGCGGGCCGATGCCAGTGGGGCGCGGGCGAATCCGCTGGCGGTGAAGCCTTCCCATTTCGAACCCAAGGCCAAGCGGGTGATCTTTCTGTTCATGCATGGCGGCCCGTCGCAGGTCGATACGTTCGACTACAAACCGCTCTTGGACCGCGATCATGGCAAGCCGTTGCCGTTCGCCAAGCCTCGTGTCTTTTCAGCGCCGACCGGCAATCTGCTCAAATCACCGTTCAAGTTCCAGCAGTATGGCGAAAGTGGCGCCTGGGTCAGTGACCTTTTCCCCCATGTCGCCGAGCGCGTGGATGACCTGTGCATCATCAATGGCATGCATGGTTCGAACTCGCGTCATGGCGGTGCGTTGTTGGAACTGCACACCGGCAGCGATACGTTCGTTCGTCCCAGTATGGGGTCATGGATCACTTACGGCCTGGGGACCGAGAATCAGGATCTGCCCGGTTTTATTACCATGTGTCCGACGCTGACTCATGGCGGAGTCAACGCCTACAGTTCAGCGTTCTTGCCCGCAGTCTATGCTGGGACGCCGCTCGGCAATGCCAGCATTCCGTCGGATCAGGCCAAGATTCCGTTCATCGAGAACGCCGAACAACAGTCCCGATCGTTGCAGCGATTGGAGCTGGACCTCGTTCGCGAAATGAATCTCGACCGGTTCACGTCGACCGGTCCCGATAATGTGCTCGAAAGCCGAATCGAATCGTTCGAACTGGCGTTCCGGATGCAGACCGCGGCTCCCGAGCTTCAGGAAATTGGCGACGAGACAGAAGCGACACAGAAGCTCTATGGCCTGGACCAGCCCGCAACGAAGAACTTTGGACGACAGTGCCTGATGGCACGACGGTTCATCGAACGGGGCGTGCGCTTCGTCCAATGCACGCACAGCTATAAGTGGGATCAACATGCCAATTTAAAGGCCGACCATACGAAGAATGCGCTGGAGGTTGATCAACCGATTGCCGGGTTACTGATTGATTTGAAAGCTCGTGGGCTGCTCGAAGACACCTTGATCCTCTGGGGCGGCGAGTTCGGACGAACTCCGGTGGCTCAGGGAGACGACGGACGTGACCATAATCCGCAGGGGTATACGATGTGGCTGGCCGGCGCCGGTGTGAAACCGGGAATTCGCTACGGCAAGACCGACGATTACGGATACTATGCCGTCGAAGACAAGGTCCATCTGCACGACTTGCATGCGACGATGCTGCACCTGTTGGGTTTGAATCATTTGAATCTGACTTACAAATACGCCGGACGAGATTTTCGTTTGACCGATGTCCATGGCGAGATCGTCAAGGGAATCTTGTCATAACCATCGTGTTGTAGAAATGCGTGCCTGGGAGCACTCGAGTCCGGCGTGTCAGCGACCGGACTTCACGGACGGATGTCTGGCATTGGTCAGGGGGATTGCTGCCTCTTCAGGGGGCAATTCGAGTCCTCGCCGTTCGGGCCGATTCTTCCGCGAGAAATGCAGAACTTCTGGACTGGCACCTCGTGGGCTCGCTTCGAGTCCGGCTTTGTCGCGACGTCATCTTTCCCGTACGCGTCGAAATCAACCTCGGCGTGATCGCTCGGCGTACGGGCTGAAAGATTCTTGAGACAAAATGTCCGTAGAGTATGGCGAGGTTTCGGATCACGGTATCATCGCGTTCTCACTTCTTCCTGATTAGGAACTGTCGATGAACGATTTTATTTTCTGTTTCTTTATTTTCTTCTGTCTGATCGCTGCCGCACCGTTCTATGCCATCGTTTTGCTCAGACGCATTCAGCAGCAACAGGACGAGAACTTTCAGACGCTCAAAAATGAATTCCGAAAGCTGACGCTGGAACTGAGCCGTGAACGAGTGCCCGCTGCGAAGTCTTCCGAGACCGTGATGGCATCCGCGGCGGTCGTCGAACCGGTGGCTCCGCTTTCAACTGTCGCGCCGGCTGCCGTTCCCTCACCCGAATCTTCCGCGGCGGAGACTGAGTCTTCGCGGCCGAATGTCGATGAGCAGTCGGAAGAGCCGCAGATTAAAGATCATCCTGTTTCGGATTGGCCGGCGGAAGCCGCCGCGCCGCCGCACCTTCCGTCCAGGTCTTTGGAGGAAATCTCTCGTCGGTGGGAACGACCGGTTCCCGCGGCACCTCGCCCGCCCAGTCAATTTGAGACGGCGGCGAAAGAAACGTTGCGGAAGATCTGGAGCTGGATCGTCATCGGGGAAGAACGCCTGCCGCCGGGCGTCTCGATGGAATATGCGATGGCCAGCCAGTGGCTGTTGCGGTTGGGGATCATCATCCTGGTGATCGGCGTTGGTTTCTTTCTGAAGTATTCGTTCGATCACAATCTGATCAAGCCGATCGCCCGAGTGGCGATGGCGGCCATTGCGGGACTGGGATTGCTGACGGCGGGCACGCGGATGCTGGGCGGGCGATATCACATCTTCGGGCAAGGCCTGATGGGCGGCGGTCTGGCCACGCTTTATTTCAGCGTGTTTGCCGCCAATAACTTTTATCATCTCATCGATGCGATCCCCGCGTTCGTGCTGATGGGGCTGGTGACCGTTCTCGCCGGCGGAATCTCGGTGCGGTTCAATTCCATGTTGATCGCCGTCCTGGGGATCCTGGGCGGGTATGGCACACCGCTGATGCTGTCGACCGGCGTCGTCGATTTCGTCGGACTGTATGGCTATGTGCTCGTGCTGGGCATCGGCGTGTTGGGAGTCTGTTACTGGAAAAACTGGCCACTGGTCAATCTGTTGAGTTTCGTTTGCACTTATGGTCTGTATTTCACGGCCATGCGAGCCTACGACCAAAGTCAGTTCTGGAACGTGATTCCGTTTCTGACAGCGTTTTTCGTGCTGTTTTCGACGATGACGTTTCTGTACAAGCTGGTAAATCGCGTGCCGTCGAATCTGTTGGATCTGGCCGCGCTGCTGATCAATGCCTTCGTCTATTTTGGGGAAAGCTATCGTCTGGTCGCCGCCGCGTACGGCAAAGAATGGGCGGCCGTGGTGACATTGGGGCTGGCCCTGTTCTACACGTTACACGTCTATTACTTCTTGATGCGCAAACTGATCGATCGCGAGCTGTTGATCAGTTTCCTGGGGCTGGCTTCGTTCTTCGTGATCGTCACCGTCCCGCTGATTCTCTCGCGGCAATGGATCACGGTCAGCTGGGCCGCACAGGCTCTGATGTTGCTTTGGATTGCCGGGCAACTTGGCAGCCGCACGCTGAAGTATGTGAGTTTTATTCTGTACGGCATTGTGATGTATCGGTTTGCGTTCATCGATTTGCCGGGGCAATTCCTGGCACCCATGGCGGCAGGAACGGTCTGGGCCGACTACTGGCCGCGACTGGTCGAACGGCTGGTGATGTTCGGCGTGCCCGTGTTGTCACTGGGCATGGCCCACCGGATGTTGTCGAAGGAGAAGCGTGACGCTACTGCGGGTATTGGGCCGGAGAATGATCTGCCGGAATTGATTCCCGGTGAGTGGATCCCGCAGGCGATGATCGGACTGGCCGCGGGGATGCTGTTCCTGTACCTGCATGTGGAACTCAATCGCTCCATTGGATTCGCATACGCTCCATTGAAACTGCCGGTGCTGACGCTGTTGTGGTTGGGGCTAGGGGCCTTGTTGTTGCGCGAAGCCACCGCACGGCAAAGTCAAAAATTGCTTTATGCCACGGCGTTCGGAATGATCGCCGTGCTGGTGAAGCTGTTTTTGGTGGACATTCCCGCCTGGTCGTTGTCGGGCCAATTTATTTATGGCGGCGATTATTCGTTCCACGACAGCGCGCTGCGGTTACTCGATTTTGGCGCGGTGATCGCATTCTTTACCGTGGCTTACGTGTCCACTGCAGGAAAGTTCCGCGATGCCGAAGCGTCGACGTTCTTCGGCATTTGCGGGATGGGTGTGCTATTGGCCTTTTTGACATTGGAAGTGAATACGTTCCTGCAGACGTTCGTTCCTGGAATGCGGGCGGGCGGTGTATCGATTTTGTGGGCTCTGTTTGCGTTCTGCTGGCTGCTGCGGGGGATCTGGCGGAATGAGAAACCGTTGCGGCTGGCCGGACTGCTCTTGTTTGCCATCGTGATCGGAAAAGTCTTTTTCCGCGATCTCGCCGAACTGGATCAGTTCTATCGCATCATCGCCTTCATCGTGCTGGGAGTGGTTGTCTTGGCGGGATCGTTCATTTATCTGAAGTATCGCGAAACGTTTGCCGTGAAGGTCGCGGAACTCCCTCAGGAGACGATGTGATGCGCCCGTTGTCTGGTCTCGCTTTGATGTTGTTGTCGTCGCTCGCTGCTGCGGAAGAGACATTGACGTTTCGTTGGAGCCGTGAAGTGGAGGTTCCTGCGCTGACGACAACGTCTCTTGTGGCGGCACCGCTGGACTCGCAGTTCTTCCGAGACACTCGCGAGGGGTATCCGGATGTCCGATTACGTGACGACAAAGGGATGGCGATCGGATTTGTGATTCGCGCGGCCAGTGAAATGAAACCGTGTTTCCTTCGTACAACCTGGACGGCCCAGCAGATGGCAGCCAAGGTCGACGCCGCGACCGGATTGCAGTTGGAATTGGCTCTGCGGGAAAAAGAGCTGCTACCCAATGGAATTCGGATCATCACTCCACTGCGAGATTTCGAACATCAGGTGCAAGTGGAATCGTCAGCCGATGGACGGACGTGGGTTCCAGCGGATCCTTCGATCGTGATTTTCGATTACTCGCGCCATGTCGACGCCCGTAACGTCGAAGTCCCGATTTCGTCCGGCGACCATCGCTATTTTCGGATCACGATTCAGGATGTGACCACCGAACAAGAATCGCAGTTGCTCGTGCTGCATCGGCATCTGAGTGGCAGCGAAGAAACGGATCGCACGGAACGGACGACGATCAATCGAGTCCCGTTTCGAATTGATCGAGTCGAGTTCTATCGCGACGAGCCCAAGGTCGAGAGCGGCAAGCTGCGGATGACCGCGTATCCTATCGAGAAGTTCGAAATCACCGACAGCGAAAAAGATCATCAGACGGTGCTGGTCGTCGAAAGCCGGCGGGAACCGATTACGGAGATCAAGGTCCTGACCTCCGCCGAAAACTTTAGCCGCGTGGCGAGTGTGGCGGCGGAACTGGAAGACGACAACGGTCGGATGTTCTGGAGTACACTGGATACCGGTACCTTAACGCGATTTTCCATCGGCTCGATCAAGAAGGACGAGTTGACGCTGATCAATCGTGAAACTCGCGCACCGCGTTATCGGATCGTGGTCGAAAACCGCGATAGCCCGGGACTTCCCATCACCGGAGTCGAGTTGGCCGGGCCCCAATACGAACTGATGTTCCTAGCTGCGGCGGGACAAACGCTGCGGCTGGAATATGGATCGAGCAAAGTGGCCGCAGGGCAATTTGACACGGCGGCTTTGCAGGCGGCGATCAAACAAGGTCAACTCCCGATCGGTGCCACGCTACTCGCTGCACGGGAGAACGCAGGCGTGGAATCTGGTCGCGCCTGGCAGCCCTGGAACGACAGTCGCGTGTTGGTCGGCTCGATTTGCCTGGCGACGGCCCTTTTAGGTTGGGGGTTGTTTCGCGCCAGTCGGAATCTGACCCCGCCACCGGCTGTGTAAATCAGTCCCCGCGGATGTCGGCGTCAAATCGACGGTGATTCGCCATCGCTTCCGCGATTCCCAACAAAAGAGCTGAAAAGCCTCGCAGAACCGGCTATTATCGGGGGACGGAAGATGTGGGACATTAATCAGCGGTTCAACAGGACGGCTCGTTGACGTTCGGCGTCTCAACAGGATGTTTCTGTCTCTCAGGCGAGAAGCCTTGCCATGCGTCGAATGTCTTTTTTGTTGGGCTTAGTGGCTGTTGTGGTAAACGGCTTGCACGGCAACCCGTCGCTGTCGCAGGACGTACCTGAGGGGTCACTGGAATTCTTCGAAAAGCAGGTGCGGCCGCTACTGGTCAAACGATGTTACGAATGTCACAGCGGTGAAAAAACTAAGGGTGGCCTGGCACTCGACTCGCGTGCCGGTTGGCAAAAAGGTGGCGATAGCGGACCAGTGATCGTTGCCGGAAAGCCGGACGAAAGTCCACTGATTGATGCCATCAACTACCGATCAGTGGAAATGCCGCCGAAGGAAAAAGGGGGCAAGCTGAGCGAAGCGGAAATCGCCGTGCTGACTCAATGGGTTCGCCTGGGAGCTCCTGACCCGCGCGAGCAGATTGCCAAACTGGGCGGCATGGCTGTCAGCGATGCGAAGGGCTGGTGGTCGTATCAACCGTTGCCAATCGCAGCCGCCCACGGATCGCCGGTTGAAATCGATGCCTTCCTGCAGAAGCGATTGGCCGAACATGGGTTGTCATCAAATCCGGCAGCCAACAAACGTACACTGATTCGCCGCGCCACTTACGATTTGACAGGCTTGCCGCCGACACCAGAAGAAGTCGACGCCTTCGTCGTGGATACCTCTGCTGACGCCTTTGCCAAACTGATTGAACGGTTATTGGCGTCACCCGAATATGGAGTTAAATGGGGGCGGCACTGGCTGGACGTCGTCCGCTATGCGGATACCGCCGGCGAGAATACCGATCGACCGCTGCCTCATGCCTGGCGTTATCGCAACTGGGTCTTCGAGGCCTTCAATCGCGATCTGCCGTTCGATGAGTTCGCGCGGCTGCAATTGGCCGGCGACGTTCTGCGAGCCAAGGGGACTGGGGATGAAGCACGAGAAGGCGTGATCGCCACAGGGTATCTCGCTGTCGCACGACGTTTTGGCCACGATATCGATAAAGACATTCATCTGATGCACGAAGATGTTATCGATAACGTCGGCAAGAATTTTCTCGGCTTGACGATCGGCTGTGCCCGCTGTCACGACCATAAATACGATCCGATCACCGCTGCGGACTATTACGCTCTGTACGGGATCTTCAATAGCAGCCGCTTTTCCTTCCCCGGTTGTGAACCCAAAGGCCAGCCGCGAGATCTGGTGCCATTGCTCTCACCCTCGGAAGTCGAATCTCAGATGGCTCCCTGGCGCGATCGCGTGGCGAAAGTCGAACAGGAAAAGAAACGTCGAATCGAGGCGGTCGTTCCGACGGCGCGACTGAAAGAATTGGCTGCTCAGTCGGTCCGACGATTGGCTGCCGCCAAAGTTAATGAAGGCGCCGATGTGCCCATTCTGGATGAGAACGGTCGGCCGCTTGATCGCGTGACCGCGCATAAGAATGATGTGTTTCAACTAACGATTTTCCCCAACGACAATCATGGTGCTGACACAACGCTGATTGACTGGACGATTCGTGAAATCGGCGGGGCGGGACACCAATGGAGTCTGGCCGACCTGGTTTCCAGTCTCACGCAGGGCAATCCGCGATCTGGTGTGGCCGATGCGGCGTGGTGTTTCGTGGAAGTCACTGACGGACCTGTGTTTCTCAACCAAAAACGAGAAGAAATTCAGGGGCAAAGTGCTCTGAAATCTTGGAGCATCAGTGATCTGCCATCCGTCTTCGTGAATTCTTCAGACCAGCCGGTGACCGTCTGGTCGACGCTGCCTGCGAAATCATTTTTTGTCCATCCAGGACCGGCGCGTCCAGTCGCGGTTGCCTGGGTCTGCCCTGTCGACGGCGAGTTCAGTTTGAGCGGCCATGTGGTTGATGCTCACCCTGGGGCACTGGACGGGGTCTCGTATCAGCTGGATCAATTTTCGTCACCTGAATTCGGTGCGGCGCTCGCCGAGGCGGGACGCATTCTGGCCGCTCCGTTGCCGGACCCCGGACCCGCTCCGACAATTCCCGTCGCTTACGGTGTGGTCGAGGCCGAGGCGAAGAATGTACGGATTCATCAACGCGGAGAACCCGAGCTTCCGGGTGATGAAGTCCCCCGACGCTGGTTGTCGATCTTTGGCGGTGAATCGGTCGCGGCCGATGCGGGAAGTGGTCGAGTTGCATTGGGAAATTGGATTGCCACGAATCCGCTCACGGCCCGGGTGATGGTAAATCGAATCTGGCAGGGGCATTTCGGCCGGGGACTGGTGCGATCACCCAATGACTTTGGAGCACGTGGTGAACGGCCTTCGCATCCCGAGTTGCTCGACTGGCTGGCGTCGCAGTTCGTGGCCAGCGGCTATCACGTCAAGTCGATGCATCGATTGATCATGAACTCGGCCGCCTATCAACAAAACAGCGCACGGTCAGAGATTGCCTTGGAGAAGGATCCGGAAAACCGTCTGCTGGGCCGGTTCGAGCGACGTCGGTTGACGGCCGAAGAGATCCGCGACAGTCTGCTGCTGATGTCTGGGACGTTGGATACCCGTCCGGGTGAAGCGCACCCGTTTCCACCGGAATCGACTTGGACATTTTCGCAGCACAATCCGTTCAATGCAGTCTATGACACGAATCAGCGAAGTGCCTACCTGATGGTGCAGCGCCAGCGACGACATCCCTATCTGACATTGTTCGATGGGGCCGACACGAATTCCAGCACCGCCATCCGCCAGGTGACAACAGTCCCAACGCAGGCGCTGTATTTTATGAATGATCCGTTCTTCCATGCTCAAGCGAAAATGCTGGCCGAAACTTTGCTCAAGCTGCCGGACGACGAGGCTCGTGTCACTTTCGCTTACCGCAAGTTATTTCAACGTGAACCGGCTGTGGCGGAACGGCAACAGGCGGCCGGATTCCTGAACGTTTATCCCGGAACTGACGATGAAAAGTGGTCGGCGCTGGCCCGTGTGCTGCTTGCCGGAAATGAATTCGTTTATGTTGATTGAAGTCCGTACCCACTTGGTGAGTAGCCCTTGTCGATAACGGAAGACTTTCCCATGGATTCCTGCCCGAATTGCCACCGTCGAAGTTTTTTGAAGTCCGCCGTCGCCGGTTCGCTGCTGTTTCCTGGCATCGTGGAACAACTGTTGGCCGATTCCGGTGATCCGCTGGCCGCGCGGGAATCGCATTTTCCCGCGAAGGCGAAACGGGTTATTTTTCTGTTCATGACGGGCGGCGTCTCGCACGTCGACACGTTTGATCCCAAGCCGGCGTTGACTCGCGACCACGGCCGTGAGGTCAAAGCCGATCATCCGGAAATCAAAGACCGTCCCGGCTACGAGCGGATCTTCTTGAAGCGACCTCAGTGGGAATTCTCGCCGCACGGTCAAAGCGGTACCGAAGTTAGTACGTTGTTCCCGCACCTTGCCGAATGTGTCGACGACATCGCGATGATTCGCTCGATGCACACGTCGCACTCTAATCACTACAACGCCACATTGGGGATGCATACCGGTTCGTTCACGTTTGCGCGGCCCAGTATCGGGGCGTGGTCCAGTTATGGCCTGGGGACACTCAACCGCAATTTGCCGAGCTTCGTCGTGATCGCCCCCTATCAGACGTATGCGGGCACACAGGTCTATTCCAACGATTTTCTGCCAGGAGTCCATCAAGGAACGTTAGTCGTCCCCGGCGCGACCCCGGTGGCCAATGTGACACCGCGTACTCCCGCGGCGCGACAGGAATTGGAACTGGCGGCGTTGCGATCGATGAATGAAGCTCATCTCGCCTCGCGGGAAGCCGATCCACTGTTGACGGCTCGGATGCGATCATTCGAGACGGCGTTTGGAATGCAAATGGCCGTGCCCGAAGCGTTTGATTTCTCGCAGGAATCCGATGCGACGCTGGAGAGTTACGGTCTGCAGCGAGGACAGTCCACCGGATTTGGCTGGCAATGTCTGGCGGCTCGACGATTGTCGGAACGGGGTGTCAGGTTTGTCGAGCTGATTGATACGGGGTCGTCGAACAACTGGGACGCTCATGGCGACATGATGACGCACGTTGGACTGGCCAAGAACGTCGATCAACCAATTGCCGCACTACTGAAGGATCTGAAACAGCGCGGCATGATGGAGGATACGCTGGTGGTCTGGACGACCGAATTCGGTCGAACTCCGTTCAACAACACGGCCGACGCGAAGGGCCGGGAACATCATCCGTGGGCTTTCAGTTCGTGGCTGGCCGGGGCCGGTGTCAAATCGGGGATTGTGCATGGCGCCACGGACGAGCATGGTATGCGTGCGGTCGTCAATCCTGTACATGTGCATGACTTCCATGCCACGATTCTGCACCTGATGGGCTTTGATCACGAGAAATTGACCTATCGACACGCGGGACGAGACTACCGCCTGACCGACGTCCACGGTCGCGTCGTGCATGACCTGTTGGCATGAAGACAATCGAGGCATCACTGATTCGGTTGTAGCGTGACCTTCGCGCATCGCCCACTGGCGGAACTTTGGCGAGACGTGGGGTTGCAAGTCGCTCGTCCCGTCAATCTGCTATTGAAAGCAGACGGAAACCGATCTTTGGCGACGAATCAACATCGCTATCGACGTTGTCGTCCGCCGGAATTCCGTGAGCTGAAGGGATCGTCATCATCGGATTCGGTGGGAGCGAGCGTACTTCGTGTCGGAGGATCTGGCAACTCGCGATCGTCCGGCAAATAACGACGATTGGAGCTGGCGGCCGAATCAAGCCGTCGGTTACTGCGAGGCTCGGAATCATAAGACTGAGTCAATCGCCGACGAGGCAGTGGAGCTGGTGGAAGACCGTCATCATCCTCTTCGACAACCGTTCGAGTCCGGCGTCGCGGAAGGGGGGCGTAGTCGTCGTCTGAGGCGCGACGGGCGCTCGAATTTGTGGTGGGGGTGAGTGTTGTCACATGGTCGGGCAACGTGTTGTAGACAGGGTTGCCATCGGTATCCGATTGGGGAAGATTCAGCGGCAACTCACCTTCCAGTTGGCTCAAATAGGGCCGCAGGATCTGGTGCATGGCTTGAGGCAGAATCGGATAGACCGCGTTGATGATCTTTGCCGCGATCGTGCTGCTTTCTGATTTCAGAATCAAATCGCGGGCAGTCGCCGAATAGATTAAGAGAATCACCGTCGTTGACAGCGTCAACAAGATTCCTTTGACCAGCCCCAGCAGGGCACCGATGTGTCGATCGAATTCGGTGAGTTTGGCCTTTTCGATTCCGGCTCGGAATGAGCGGACCATCAGGTACACGACGAGCGCCACGCCGATGTAAATTGTGACCAGCGCAAACAGCCGGTTCTGCGGTGGGTCGCCGAAATAGTGCGCCGTCGTGACCGACATGGGCATAGCGATCATGTAGCCCAGCACGAGCGACATAATCGGAGCGATTTGCCAAGTGGCGCCCTTCCAGAATCCATGTACGGTGGTGAAGAAGACGATCAACGCCATGACTCCATCGTAAACCGTGATTCCGCCGTAAAGCGTCATGATCGAAATCCTTAGCGTTGCTTAACGATTTGTCTCGTGCGTAACCGTCATCGCCATCCGTCATCTTGAAGGTTCGTGTGACGGGGTTCGGGTCTGGTTTGTCGGCCACTATTGGCGGGGCGTCGCGGTAACGGCAATCCGTCTTGTGCGGGCGTGTTTTGGAGTATCGGTCGATTCGCTTGAGCCGGGGCTAATAATCCTGGCCGAGCTCGCTGAAAAGGAGCCGCAATTTCAGGATGGCCCAGATCGTTCGCCGCGAACGCGGACAATCCCGTGAGTAAGGCCCATGTTGACGAATTCGCCGGGCCGGAATTTCCGAAAAACTTCATTGCCGTGCCGAACGATTTTTTGAGTCGCAACCGGCCGCCCGCCAGTTCCACGGCCCAGATTTCGTCCAAAATCAAATGGGTCAAATATCCGATGACGGCGCCGACTCCCTTAAAACTACGGCCCACGCTGACGCCGGTATCGCACAACACGTAGGCAATCAGCCCCGCGATCAGGGCGGCGGGAATGCTGTGAAACATGCCTCGGTGGACCGAAACCTTCAGCATTTGCCCAAAACCGAATCGAATCAGCAGATACAGCGGTGCCCCGAATAACAGAATATTTTCGGTCGCCAATCCCTCATAGTGGAATCGGTAAAAGAGCAGCATCGGAGCGACTGCCGCCAGAAAACTCAGTGTTTCGCGGGCGGGAACAGCATGATCGCTGTCCAAATCGGGCATGATCCCGCAAATCGAACAGAGACCGCCAGCAATCGCACAGGTCGACAGCGGCAGGTGGAACACGTAGCCACCCACGAAGGCGTATCCTACGCCGACAGCGGTGCTGACCGTAATATGTGTGTGAAACCCGGCCATCGGCGTCCTTGCCTCAAGTCCGTTCAGTATAAGTCGTTAATGTGAGCTGTTTCGATCCCAACGAATCAATCAGGATCTTGAGCCGACAATCGTTGTCGCACAAAACCATGTATCCGTCGCGGCCTTCGTACCTTCGCGCGACGGGACCGTATCGGTAACCGACCGTTCAGTCAAGATGAGAGGATTTTCGTCCGTCCCATTCGCGAAGTTGCCTGGTTTCTCACACAGGCTTTCACGACCTTCGGTCGGCGACGGGGAAATCAGGGCTTGGCCCCGTCCTTTGCACAGGTGATCGTGAAATTGACCAATCCCTGGCATTGGAAGAAGCCTTCCCAGAAGTTGTGGCCCTGACCTTTGACAACAACCAAAGTAACCGCATCTTCGGCCTTCGCAGATCGATACCTGGCGGCAAATTCGGCGGAGTTCTCTTTCAGGGGAACTACCGTATCTTCATCACCATGAATAAAGAACGCGGGAATCCGGGCTGCAACCAACTTGGGAACCTGTTCAATCGGATTCAGCACCGCCAGTTTCGACTCTAATTGTTCGGGCGTCATGTCGTATGCGGGCGCTGCATTGGCGATTCCGGGATAGGTTCGCAGGTCGAACACCGGATAAATTCCCGCGATACCCGACACTTTGTCGGTGTTCTCGCATGCCCAGCTCGTTACCCAAAGTCCCCCACGGCTACGGCCCAGCAGGCAGGGGCGAGCGGCATAGCCTCGCTTTTTGGTCATCTCTTCGTAGAAGGCGGTGAACAGCCGGCGTCCTTGCGGACTTCCATATCCTTCGCCCACGTCGATCCCCGCCACCGCGACTCCGGCATTCAGAATCTGCTCGTGCATCCACTTTTCATGGTCGTCGGGATACCCTTCGAGTGTGGGTGCATAAAAGACCCAGGGGCGCGGTCCAGGCAGCAGATTTCCCCTGGGAGTGAAGATGAACGATGGGCGTCCTTCCACCAGAAAGGCTTCGCCGGGAAGGATCAGTTTTTTGATTGGTTCATCGGCCATCACGCCGGATTGCCACGATGACCATGTCAACAGGCCCGCCCACACAATGACACGAGAGATCCAAGCGGGCTTGTTGATCATCGATTGTTCCTTCCACAGGAAGACGGGGAACCTTCAGCTCAATTCTTCGACCTTTTCCGCGAGCTGTTCAGCCGCTTTGAGGAATCGTTTGCGGACCTTATCGGGAAGCTCTGCAAATTCGCTGATGAAGTCAGGAGTAATCAGGCTGTGGCAACGTTCGATCGCTGTCGTCAGACGTTTGGCAGTCTGTTCGGCACTCAGGATGGGGCGTTCGCCCGACTCACGGGGTGGAACCGTCGTCGCATCCGCCTTGAATGGAGCGTAGTCGCTGTTATCGGGAAGAGGTCGGCCGGCCAGTGTCAGATCTGGATTCGGCTGGTCGTCGGACGTGCCGTTGGCCGAAACCGAAAATGATGATTCGTGATCAAAGGGTGCCGCTTCGCGGGCCAGGGCGGGTTCGGTCGGCAAATCGCCGAACGCCTCTTCCATGGGGCGGGCGTCCAGATCTTCGCCGCGTTGGGCTCGTCGCCAGGCTTTCATCTCGGCGACGCCGGCCTGGACGTCTTCGGCCCATTGCAGGCATTCGGCCGCGTCATCCCAATTGATCGCCGAGTAGAAATGTGACCATTTCAATGTCGGATAGTTCTGATAAACATCGGCGAATGTTTCCCAGACACGACGGCGCTGGTAGACCTGATCGCCACTGAGCGAAACGAGAGCGGCGAAATCAGCGTCTGTTCGACCGCGTGCGAACCGCTTGGTCCAGAGCGCCGCGCATTCGCCGACTTCCCAGTTGCAACGACTGACTGCTGTCTGAGCGCGCGCGATCAGCGACGCTTCAGTTTCTTCTCGAACGGTTTCCACAGACCCGGAGTTTGACATAAGGGCTTCCCAAACGGGTTGAAAAAACGACGTGTCGTTCACCGACACAAACTTCACCCGTCCGTGGGAGGCGGAATGGTATCGACCTGGATTTTGTCACGCCACTGAATCAGCACCCAATCGACAAAAATCATGGCCAAGGACTTTTCCGAATGATCCGGTCGGACGTGAGTTTGCTCGGTCGTTCAGTCCAAAACGCGTCGTCATGAGTCGCCGGAGCAAGAGTTTTCCATCGAAATCGCGGGGTTTGCCAACCGAAAAAACACGTGCCGGCGAAGGGGATGGCCCTCAGGGAGCGACGGATGATCAAAATCGTCTTCTGGATCGTGTGTCATTCCCAGCCGCCGCATCACGCGGCGGGAACGTTCATTCGTCGCTGCGGTGAACGAAACGATCTCGTTGAAGCCCAATTGTTCGAATCCGAAACGACAGGCCACGCGAGCCGCCTCTGTCGCGAGTCCCCGTCCCCAGAATTCACGAGCCAGTCTCCAGCCGATCTCCACACACGGCGTAAAGTGAGCCTCAAAGCGGGGAACCGACAATCCCACGTAGCCGATGAACGGGCCGTTTTTCGATAGCTCCTGCGGTCGATCGGTCTGCGGCAGCGAAGAATCGGATATTCCCAGGACGGAATTCTTCGAAGAGACCGGGCTAGTTTCCTGCGGCGAGTCCTGGTCTGGTAATCGGGCGCGGAGCATCTCGACGGCCCACAGTCCCCAGCCAGATTCATCAAACCTCGCTTGAATTCGATCGACCATGGCATCGCTTTCTGGTCGAGTCAGCGTCGAAGGATAGAACTCCATGACCTGCGGATCCGCATTGAGAGCCGCAAATGGTTCTCGATCAGACTCCAGCCAGGGGCGAAGAATCAGTCGACACGAAAAAAGAGTGACGGGATCTGGCATGCGCTTCTGTCCTTGCGTTAGTTCGTCCAGCTGGATCGGCAAACGCAGGGGATTCGATTGTCAGCGGGAAGCGACCATTTTCCGATTTCAAGCGAAGTCAGTTCCGCTTGAATTTTCCTTCTAAGGCCTCTCGCTCGATTTCCAGCACCTTGTTCAGACGGCGAACGTGACGTTCTTCGTGGGTAAATTGGGCCTTCAAAAAGGCTGCCACCAGTTCCACGGCTAACTCTTCTCCGACGATTCTCGCTCCCAGGCAAATCACGTTCATATCGTCGTGTTCGACCCCTTGATGTGCCGAATAGGTGTCGTGGCAGATTCCGGCACGAATACCCGGAATCTTGTTGGCCGCGACGCTGATTCCGACCCCGCTACCGCACAGCAGAACTCCCCGATCAGCGGCGCCACTCAGGATCTTTTCGCCGACCTTCAGGGCATAGTCGGGATAGTCCACAGAGCAGGCCGAATCCGTGCCGCAATCAACCACCTCGTGTCCCGCCGCTTGTACGAGAGCCACGATGCGTTGCTTGAGGGGAAAACCGCCATGATCACAACCGAGAGCGATACGCATGATGAATTCACCCACTTCTCGGATCAGTCGTCAATCTGCCGCTGTGCACCGGGCCAGCGGCTGGTAACGAATTATGGCAGATCGCTTTTGCCCATCAAGTATTTGTCACATTCACGAGCGGCACCTCGGCCTTCGTTGATCGCCCACACGATCAAACTTTGACCACGACGACAGTCACCCGCAGCAAACACGCCAGGCACATTCGTATTGAACTGACCGTGCGTCGCTTCGTAGTTCGATCGGGGATCCAGCTTCACGCCCAATTGTTCGGCGACTGGCGATTCGGGACCGAGGAAGCCGAGTGCCAGGAAGACCAGATCGGCGGGGATTTCTCGTTCCGTACCAGGAATGACTTTGAACGGCGGAGCGGGTTCGGCCTTCGCAATCTTGAGCGCGCGAACCTCGCCTTTTTCGTTACCGAGGAATTCCACCGTCGTTGTGCTGAACAATCGCGGGTCTTCGCCAAAAACGGCGGCCACTTCGGCATGACCATAGTCGACGCGGAAAATTCGGGGCCACTGCGGCCAAGGATTGTTGGCCGCTCGTTTCTCGGGAGAGATCGGAACGATTTCGAGATTAATCAGTCCCTTGCAGCCGTGACGCATTGAGGTGCCGATACAATCGTTGCCCGTATCGCCACCACCGATGACAACCACGTGCTTGTCCTTGGCATTGATGAATTTGCCATCCGAAAGCTGTGAATCGAGCAGGCTTTTGGTATTCGCATACAAGAAATCCATGGCCATATGGATTCCCTTGAGTTCTCGGCCGGGAATGGGCAGATCACGCGGCTTGGTCGCCCCGGTGCAAAGGACGATGGCGTCGAATTGTTCGCGCAGGTCCATCGGGCTGATATCGCGACCGATTTCGGTTCCTGGTTTGAATTGAACGCCTTCGGTCGCCAGCAGGTCAACACGACGCTGTACCAGATGCTTTTCCAACTTCATGTTGGGAATGCCGTACATCAACAGGCCACCGATGCGATCAGCTCGTTCGAAGACGGTTACTTCGTGGCCGACGCTGTTGAGTTGCGCCGCAGCTGCCAGCCCAGCCGGCCCCGAGCCGACAATGGCGACGCGTTTCCCCGTGCGGGTTTGTGGCGGATTCGGCTGAACCCAGCCTTGCTGAAATCCATGATCGATGATCGAGCATTCGATATTCTTGATGGTGACTGCAGGGTTCGTGATGCCCAGCACACACGAACCTTCACACGGCGCGGGACAAACCCGTCCGGTGAATTCTGGGAAATTGTTGGTCTTGTGCAACCGGTCGAGCGCTTCACGCCAATGACCACGGTAGACCAGATCGTTCCATTCCGGGATCAGGTTGTTGACGGGACAGCCTGCCGCCATACCGGCCATCAATGAGCCGGTGTGGCAGAACGGCACTCCACAGTCCATGCACCGTGCGCCTTGTGTGCGCAGTTCCTTCTCAGGCATGTGTTCGTGGAATTCGTTCCAATTCAGAATGCGCAGACGCGGATCCTGCTCGTTGGGTGTCTGACGTTGAAACTCTTTAAAACCTGTCGGCTTGCCCATGTGAATACCAAAGATGTTGAATCACGAAATACGCGGAATTGCTCAGACGAAAAAAGAGCACTGTGAATTTTCCGCTGGTCCTCTTCAATGCTTATTTCTTCGCCAGTTCCTTCTGTTGTTCGGCCAAAGCCCGCTTGTAGTCAATCGGCATGACTTTCACGAAGCGGGGCAACTCGTCATCCCAGTTTTGCAGGATGCCGGCGGCCACAGTAGAACCGGTGTATTTGTAGTGTTTGGCAATGAGCTCTTTCAGTTCGGAGATGTCTTGAACTTCTTCGACCTTCTCGAGTGCCACCATTTCGAGGTTGCAGTTGCCCAGCAGTTGATCCTGGCGGTCATAAATGTAGGCGACTCCACCGGACATCCCGGCCGCAAGGTTACGACCGGTTTCGCCCAGAATGACTGCGCGGCCACCTGTCATATATTCGAGGCCGTGGTCACCGACACCCTCGACAACGCACGAAGCACCGGAGTTTCGCACACAGAATCGCTCGGCGGCACGGCCCCGGAAGAAGGCTTCGCCTTTGGTTGCTCCGTACAGAGCCACGTTGCCGATCACGATATTATCTTCGGGTTTAAAGGTCGACGTTTTCGGCGGATAGACGATGATGCGACCGCCGCACATGCCTTTGCCAACGAAGTCGTTGGCATCGCCTTCGATCTCCAGCGTGATTCCGTGGGTCAGCCAACCGCCCAGCGTTTGCCCGGCCGAGCCCTTACAGCGAATGTGGATCGTATCGTCGGGCAGACCGTGCTCGCCCCACTTCTTCGAGACTTCGTGGCTGAGGATCGTTCCCAGGGCGCGGTCGATGTTCTGAACTTCGATATTCAGCCGTACCGGAATCTTTTCCTGGATCGCCTCTTTGGATTCTCGAACCAGTTCGTTGTCCAACTGGTATTCGATGCCGTGCTGCTGCTTGGTGCTGCAATACGTACCGACATTGTCGTGCGGCTTGATAGCGGGCGTCAAAATCTTCGAAAGATCCAGATGCTTCAGCTTCCAGTGGGTGATGGAATTGTCGTATTCCAGAACTTCGCAGTGACCAACCATTTCGTTGATCGAATGGAAGCCCAGTTGCGCCATGATTTCGCGAACCTCTTCGGCCACCATGAACAGGTAATTGATGACATGTTCGGGTTGTCCGGTGAACATCTTGCGTAAATCCGGGTCTTGCGTGGCAATGCCGACCGGACAGGTGTTGAGGTGACACTTCCGCATCATGATGCAGCCCAGCGTGATTAACGGCGCCGTCGCGAAACCGAACTCTTCGGCTCCCAGCAGGCAGGCAATGACCACGTCGCGGCCGGTCTTCAGTTGCCCGTCGGTTTCCAGCTTCACACGGCTGCGCAGGTCGTTCAGCACCAGCGTCTGATGCGTTTCCGCAATGCCGAGTTCCCATGGCATCCCGGCATGTTTGATGCTGGTCAGTGGAGAAGCCCCGGTACCACCCGAATCTCCGGAAATCAGGATCTTGTCGGCATGCCCCTTGGCGACGCCCGCTGCAACGGTCCCGACTCCGACTTCGGAAACCAGCTTAACGCTGACGCGAGCGGACGGGTTCGAATTCTTCAGGTCGAAGATCAGCTGTGACAGGTCTTCGATTGAATAAATGTCATGGTGCGGAGGGGGGCTGATCAATCCGACGCCAGGTGTCGAATGCCGGGTTGCGGCAATGACCTTGTCCACCTTGTGACCGGGCAGTTCCCCCCCTTCGCCCGGCTTGGCCCCTTGCGAGATTTTGATTTGGATTTCGTCGGCGTTCGTCAGATACCAACTGGTGACGCCAAATCGACCCGAGGCCACTTGCTTGATGGCTGATCGCTTCGAATCACCGTTTTCGAGTGGTTGAAAGCGTTTGTAATCCTCGCCCCCTTCACCCGTATTGCTCTTGCCGCCGATGCGGTTCATGGCAATCGCAATCGTCTCGTGCGCTTCGGCCGAGATCGATCCGTAGCTCATCGCACCGGTACAAAATCGTTTGACGATGTCGGCCGTCGAATCAACTTCCTCAAGTGGCACTGGCGGGCGTTCGAATTTGAATTTGAGCATGCCGCGCAAATGACATTCACGCGTGGTCTGCTCATCCACCAGTTTGGAAAATTCCTTGAAGGCCGCTTTGTCGCCCTGTCGGGCTGCTTTCTGGATGTTGGCGATATTGTGTGGGTTCCAGGCGTGCTTCTCACCGGACGCCCGCCACGAGAACAAGCCAAAGTTCGGCAGGACCGGCAGTGAATTGCCGTCTCGCGTGGGATAGCCGAGTTCATGACGTCGGAAGGCTTCTTCCCCCAGAATTTCAAAGCCGACACCGTTGATGCGGCTGGCGCTGCCACGGAAGCATTTATTCATCACTTCGTCGCTGATACCGACCGCTTCGAAGATCTGTGCGCCCTTGTAGCTGGCCAGGGTAGAAATCCCCATCTTGGCCATCACCTTGAGAATCCCCTGCTTGGTCGCCTTGCGATAGGCCGCGGTGATTTGCTCGTGCGTCCAATCGCCGGCCAGTTCGCCGTCGTCTTGCAGTTGCCACAACGCTTCAAATGCCATGTACGGATTGACGGCATCCGCGCCATATCCGGTCAAGAGGCAGAAGTGATGCACTTCGCGAGCTTCACCCGTCTCGATCACAATCCCCAGTCGGGTGCGTTCTTCATTGTGCACCAGATGATGGTGGACCGCACCCGTTGCCAGGAGCGCACTCACCGGCAAGCGATGCACACTGGCCAGACGGTCCGACAGAATGATCAGGCTGTATCTATCGGCAATCGCCTGTCGCGCTTCACCGCAAATTCGATCGAGAGCCCACTTCAAGCCCGCAGGTCCTTGTGACTTCGGGTAGGTGATATCGATCGTTTTCGTCTTCCACTGGCGATAGTTCAAGTGCTTGATCGCCGCCAGTTCTTCGTTGGTGAGGATCGGATGCGGTACGGCCAGTCGATGGCACTGGGCTTCGGTCGTATCAAGCAGATTGCCTTCGGGGCCGATATAGCACTCCAGCGACATGATGACTTCTTCACGCGTGCTGTCGATCGCGGGATTCGTCACCTGGGCGAACAATTGCTTGAAATAATCGTAAACCAGTCGCGGCTGATCGCTCATGCACGCGAGGGCCGTATCGTCACCCATGGACCCAATTGGATCCTTCTTGGTGGTGATCATCGGGACCAGCATGAATTGCAGTGTTTCGGTCGTGTAGCCGAACGACTGCATGTGTTGCAGCAGTTCGTCGCCGACCATTCGTTCTGGAGGTTCGGCCGCGGGCAGCTCATTCAGCAGCAGTCGTTGATTCTGCAGCCATTGCTGGTAAGGTCGTTCGCTGGCGAACGATTTCTTCAGTTCTTCATCAGGAATCAATCGTCCCTGCTTGAAGTCGACGAGGAACATCTTGCCCGGTTGGAGGCGTCCCTTGATTTTTACATTGGCCGGTTCGATGTCGAGCACGCCGACTTCGCTGGCCATGATGACGCGATCGTCATGGGTGACGTAGTAGCGGCTGGGGCGAAGCCCGTTTCGGTCGAGTGTCGCGCCGATCACATTGCCATCGGTAAAGGAGATCGATGCGGGGCCATCCCAAGGTTCTTGCAAGGCCGAATGATATTCGTAGAAAGCGCGTTTGCCTTCCGACATCGAATCGTGATTTTGCCACGCTTCCGGTACCATCATCATGACGGCTTCCGGCAGGCTGCGCCCCGACATCACCAGCATTTCGAGTGCATTGTCGAAATTGCCCGAGTCCGAGCAATGCGGCTCGATCAGCGGGAATAATTTCTTCAGATCGTCTCCGAACAGGGGGCTTTCCATCATTCCCTGTCGCGCGTACATCCAATTGCCGTTGCCGCGGACAGTGTTGATTTCACCGTTGTGAGCAATGTATCGCTGCGGGTGAGCCCGGTCCCAACTGGGGAAGGTGTTCGTGGAAAATCGACTGTGAACCATCGCCAGGTGCGACACATAGTCGGCTTCTTGCAAGTCATTGAAGAACGGCAAGACCTGTTCCGACGTCAACATGCCTTTATAAATCAGGATTTGGGACGACAGCGAACAAATATAGAACTTCAATGCTTGCGGAAGATCACCTTCGCGTACCGCGTGACTGGCCCGTTTGCGGATGACAAACAATTGCCGATCAAAAGTGTCCTGATCGAGGCCTGGTTTGGCGGCAACGAACAGTTGTTCGAACGCCGGCATGGCGGCGCGGGCCGAGGGACCGATGTCGGCTCCATCCGGATCATGCGGCACTTCGCGCCAACCGAGCAGCGTCTGACCCTGCTCGGCGATGATTCGTTCGACGGATTTCTTGGCGGATTTACGCTGTTCGGGATCGTTCGGCAGGAAGACCAGTCCCACGCCGTAGCTTCCCGCCGCAGGCAGCTTGAATTTCAATTCGCTCTGCGCGATCTTGGCGAAGTAGCTGTGGGGGATCGACGTCAGAATACCGGCTCCATCGCCCGTGTTGGCCTCGCATCCACAGGCTCCGCGATGGGCCATATGTTTGAGCATCCGCAGGGCGTCGTCGACGATCTGTCGTGATTTCTCACCTTTGATATGAGCGACGAACCCGACTCCGCAGGAATCGTGCTCGTTGGCAGGATCGTACAAGCCGTGGGCCTTGGGCGTGCCGTCCGACGAAAAAAGTTCGGGGTGTCGTGTGAGCAAAGGTTCTGTCATGTCAGGGCTCTCAAATGGCAACGCAGTCGGTTGCCTGTCAATGAATTGTTCGCGAGGAGCAATTATTCCGGGAAGGCTTTCAGTCTCTGAAACGTGATTTTGTTATCGGGGTCTTGATGAGGGACCGGCAGTTGGTGCTTGGGAAGACACGGATTCCGCTTCCGAGTTCGCCGATCGAGAGAAGGTCTCGGGATCCTGATGCAGCAGTTCAAGAAACCGGCTGATCGCTGTCGTGAAGGGTTTCGTCCGTCGATAAACGATATCGAGGCGGCGAACCCACTCGACATCTTCCAGTTCGAGAGCCACCAGCGAGCCGATTTCGACTTCGCGGCGAACGGTCTGAACAGGCAGCAGTCCCAGTCCCGATCCCACTTCGACGGCTCGTTTGATATTTTCGATATTGTCAAAAGCATGCACGACGTTGACCGAAACTTTCGCCTGTTTCAACCAGCGATCAATCTCTTGACGCATTCGCAGTTCGAAGGTGAAGCCAACCAACGCTTCGCCGTCCAGTTCCGTCACTGCGACGCTGGACCGAGTGGCCAGTGGATGCTGCGGAGAGACGACGACGACGATTTTCTGATCCTGCCACGTTTCGTAGACGAGGTCGGCGCGACGTGGTGCGAATGACATCAGTCCCAGATCGACTTCTTCGTTCAAGACGCTCGTCAGCACTTGTTCGGGGTGCACATACTGCAAATCCAGTGCGGCATCTGGATACAGCCGTTCGAACTCTTTGACGTAGCAATCCATCTGCAAGAGACCGACCGAATAGATCGAGGCAATTCGAACAGGCCCGACCACCTTGTCACGTCGCTGCAGGATCCGATCTTCCAGACGCCGATATCCGTCGATCAATTCACGGCATCCGTCGTAGTAGATTCGCCCTTCCGGTGTCAGTTCCAATGGTCGGATCGCCCGGTTGAGCAATTCACAGCCCAATTGTTCTTCGAGGCCCTTCACAATCTCGCTCGCTGCCGGCTGAGAAATATGATGTGCTTTTGCCGCTTTGGAGAAGCTTCCCCGTAGCGCGACTTCGCAAAAGAGTTCAAGGTCACGAAGGTTCATTCAACAATGGCCTGGCGACAGTTTCAAAACCGAAAATCAGCACGAGGACGCTTTCATCGAGCCGCGGTCCGATGACGGACATCCGAACCCGACCTCATGGGCACCTCGACCAACCGGTTTGGCAACCGCCGAAATTCTATCTGTAGGCGAAATAAGAGACCAACCCCAGTATCGGTTTGGCCGATGCGCGATCATATCCGCCGGAAATATTAATCGTCAACGAAGTGGACCGATTTTTCCGCCGGTTTGCCCTCCGATCCAAGCGGCCAGATGACCAATCCGAACAAATCCCGTCCGCATCCCAGAACCATTTGTCGGAAAAGGACGTTATCGCTTCCCCTCGCGACGCGAAAATGCGATATCTTTACCTATCCGTTGACCTTGAACAGACTGCAAGTCGAGCCAACGTCGCAAAATTTGAACGGTGTGTGAGTCTGGCCCAATGGGGCATGGATGGCCTACATGACGGAACAGCATCAGTCACGGGACGTGGACGTCAAGCGTGTCGCCGCGGAACTGCACCTGCGTTACGACCAGGTGCAGCACACCGTGCAACTGCTGGACGAAGGTAATACCGTTCCTTTTATTACCCGATATCGCAAAGAGCGAACGGGAAATCTGCACGAAGAACAGATCCGTGCCATTCAGGAACGGGTGATCTCGTTGCGGCATCTGGCCGAGCGAGCGGCCGATATTCTGCGGCTGATCGAGGCCCAGGGTAAACTGACACCGGCACTCAAAACCGAAATCGAACAGGCCGATTCGCTCAAACGTTTGGATGACCTCTATCTTCCGTTTCGCCCGAAACGGCGCTCGCGGGCGACGATGGCGAAAGAACGAGGGTTGGAACCACTGGCCGACGCGATCTGGAATCAGTCGGAGTCCCAGACTTCGCTGAACGACACTGCGCTGAAGTACGTCAATTCAGAACAAGAGTTGCCTGACGTCATCAAAGTGCTTGAGGGGGCGGCCGATATTATCGCCGAACGGATTGGCGACGATGCCAATCTCCGCGAAAGTTGTCGGAAGGTGGCGCGGGAAACAGGTCAATTGACCTCGTTCGGCACCAAGAGCGCCGATCAGACGCATCCCGAATTTCGTGACTATTTTGAATACACCGAACCGATCAGCAAGATTCCTCCACATCGAATCCTGGCACTGAATCGCGGCGAGGAACAAAAGGCCTTGCGAGTCAGCTTCAGCTGGGACGATGACCGGGCTGTTCGCGTCACGGGAGAGCACCTGCAACTCGAACAACATGCCTGCCGTGAATTTCTGGCAGCCTGCGCCACGGACGCATTGGGCCGCTTCATTCAACCCGCGCTCGATCGGGAATTCCGCCGGGATCTGACCGAAAAAGCCGAACGTCACGCGATTTCCGTGTTTGCCCAAAATCTGCGCAACCTGCTGCTCCAACCACCCCTGCATAGCCAGCGCGTGCTGGCCATCGATCCTGGATTTCGCACCGGTTGCAAACTGGCCGTACTGGATGAGGTCGGTGGCGTGGTCGTCGTCGACATCATGTATCTGTTGTCTGACGAAAAGAAGCTTGACGCCAAAACAAAGCTGACCGGCTTGATCCGCGAGCATCGCTGCCAGGTCATCGTGATTGGCAATGGAACCGCTTGCCGTGAGACAGAAGAGTTGGTCGCCGAATTGATTGCGTCCGAATGTCCGGACGTGCAGTACATCGTCGTCAACGAAGCGGGAGCCAGTATTTACTCGACGAGTTCCGTCGCGCAGCAGGAATTTCCGCAGCTGGATGCGATCGCCCGCGGCACGATTTCGATTGGTCGCCGCTTGCAGGATCCGTTAAGCGAACTGGTTAAAATCGAACCGCAACATATCGGGGTCGGGATGTATCAGCACGACCTCAATGCCAAGCAATTGAAAGACGCGCTGGATCAAGTTGTCGAGTCGTGTGTCAACTACGTCGGAGTGGATATCAATCGCGCAAGCTCGTCGTTGTTGGCTCATGTTTCCGGCTTTAATCAACTACTGGCCCGGAGGGTCGTCGAATATCGCGACAAACAGGGATCGTTCACCAATCGGCAACAGCTATTGAATGTTCCGGGAGTTGGTCCGGCGACGTTCACGCAAGCTGCTGGATTTTTGAAACTCGATGGCGACGAACCACTCGACAATACCTGGATCCACCCGGAAAGTTATGAGATTGCGAGAAAGCTTCTCGTTCGCTGTTCGCTGACCCCGGAGGACGTCAGGCCCCTGGCAGATCGATCGATTCTGAAGGAACGATTGAGTGGCGTCGTGGCCGCGCGGCTGGCCGATGAATTGGAATGCGGCATTCCCACACTGGAAGATATTCTGCAAGACTTGCAGCGTCCCGGTCGAGATCCTCGAGCCGATCTTCCGCCGCCCGTTTTCCGACAAGGCGTGCTCTCGCTCAGCGATATCGAAGTCGGGATGGAACTGCAGGGAACAGTGTTGAACGTTGTCGACTTCGGTGCGTTTGTCGACGTGGGCTTAAAGGATTCGGCGCTGGTGCATATCAGCCAATTAGCGACGCACTTCGTCCGATCGCCGCACGACGTTGTTTCGATTGGCGACGTCATCAAAGTCTGGGTGCTGAGTGTCGATCGAGACCGAAAACGAGTAGGCCTGACGATGATCCCCTCGGGCGGAGCAGAGCCGACTATGCCTGACCGCCATACCAATTCTTCTTCTCGGACCGATTCGTCCCGAGCTGAAGTGCCGACGAGTCCCGCGTCGCCGTCCAAACCCAAATCGACGCCCACGGAATCGAAACCCAAACAGAAGGGGCTGCTCAAGGGGTTCGACGAATTAAAGCAGCAGTGGCAGAAAAACAAAAACTGAATCGCCATCGAGCGAGAACCGATAGCGCTGACGTCACTTACTTTGGTGTCAGCCGTTGAGTGACGTTCTTCAGCTTTGTCTGGAGTTCTTCGTCGTTGGGTTTGGATTTCAGAGCGGCGGCAAAATGGTCGCGAGCGGAAGCCAGTTGACCGTCTTTTTCGCTTAACTCAGCCAGCGCGGCATGGGCGCTGGCATCGCTGGGATCCTGTTGCAAGACTCTCTCAAGCTGAGATTTCGCCTCTTGATTTCGGCCAAGGTGAATTAGCGCAATGGCCAGATTATATCTCGCGGAATTGTTGTCTGGCGAAAGTGACACTGCTTGCTCGAACCGGATTCGTGCCGTTTCGACGTCGTTCTCACCCACAAACCAAAATCCTAATTCATTGCGAAGCTGCGATCTTTCCGACGGCTTTCCCTCGTATCGACGGTAAATGTCCACCAGTTTGGCCATCGAATTCCGCAGTTCTGGTCGTTGCCTCAATACGACCTGAAGGTTTTTTGACGCTTCGTCAAACTCCCCGGCTTCCAAGCGTAATCCTGCCAAAGCGGAATTCGCGAAGATGTTGTCCGGCTCGATCGACAGCACGTGTTTCCACAATGTCTGGGACGTTCTCCAAACGGCGACCTGGCAAACCGTCATCCACCCCAGGATCAATACCGTCGTCGTGAAGAGGAAGGCCGCAATCGAGCGGCTGGCGGGCAGGTGATTCAACCAGAACGAGGCTTCCCACACGATCAGCAGCAGTAGTCCAATGTGGGGTATGTAGCTGTACCTGTCCGCGTGAGCTTGCGTACCGACTTGCAGCAGTCCGATGACTGGCAACAACGAGATCAGGAACCAGAGCCAGCCGAAGATTAGATACGGACGCCGGCGACCATGAAATGCGACATAGATACTGATTACGACCAGTAAAATGAACGAAATGGCCACATCGTCCCAGGGCTGTCCGTTCGGTGGATAGGGATAAAGGGCGATCAGTTTTGTTGGAAAGAATGTTTTCGCAATGTACCAGGCATAGCCATGCAGTGAATTGGCGATACGAGGTCCCAGAGACGAGTCTTTCAGCCGTACAAAGACGGTCGAGTGCGAAGCGGCGATCATGGTGACGACGCCGTCAATCAGGGAAAGCCCCAACAAGGGGATCTTTTCCGCGACGAGACGCCAAAAGGTGCGAGTTGTATAACGGCCGGTGGTCGCCTTCTTGGACGAGTTGGAGATCAGTCGGCCTAAGGGCCAAAAATCGACCAGCAGCAACAACAGCGGAAATGTGACCAACATCGACTTGGAGAGCAGACCCAACGCAAAAGCCAAACAGGTGATCAAATACCACTTTGCACCAGGCAGCGCAGCGTAGCGTTCATAAGCGTGCAGCGCGATCAGCATCCAGAAGGTGCTTAACACGTCTTTTCGTTCGGCCACCCAAGCCACCGATTCGACATGCAGGGGATGCAAGCCAAAGATTGCCGCGACGGCGGCGCTGCGCCACCGCGAACCGGTAACGCGGACCAGCCACGTGAACAGCAACAACACATTTGTCCCATGCAAAACCACATTGGTCACATGAAACCCGGTTGGGCCCATGCCAAATAATGTGGAGTCGAGCTGGAAGGAAAGCCATGTGATCGGGATCCAATTGCCTGATTCGAAAGTCGTCCAGGCGTAGCGGAAGCCTGCCAGCGACAGTCCAGCGGCGGTGTGCGGATTGTGGATCACATACAGGTTGTCATCAAACTCCAGCAGTTCGTTCCACAAAACGCCGACGTATGCACCGAAAGTGGCCATCAATAAGACGGCACCGCCAATCAGTTGAAATCGCCGCGAGGACATGGAATGACTATCTCAAGAATCGATTTTGTTCTTCGAAAAAGTCGAAGAAACTGAGCCGGCCGGTCAAACTTTTGCGCCGGCCGGTTTGGAGAATGACAAGTCGCCGCGACTATACACACGGTCGCTGCGTGAAACCAGCCCCGAAACTACGGTCACCTGATAGATGTCGCGTCGAGAACAGAGACGTTTCAAACTAGGGGATTCCAATACGCTGTTCAATTGTTCGCAGTCGGTCTCGGGCTTCGGTGTCATTCGGATTGTTTTGAAGGGCGGCTGCGAAGTGCTTTCGGGCATCGACGAGTTGTCCTCGCGTTTCCAGCAGAACACCAAGATTGACGTGAGCGTTGGAGTCATTCGGAAATCGTGCCAAGACCGCTTCCAACTGGGCTTGCGCTTCCTGGTCGCGTCCTAGTTGGGCTAGCGCCAGTGCGAGATTGTTCCGCGCGCGGCCATTGTCGGGCTCGATTTGAACCGCTTGTGCAAATCGGGATCGTGCCGCCTCCATTTGGCCGCGGCGTGCTGCAATCATGCCCAATTCATACTGGATTGTGGCATCGTTCGGACGTTGTTCCGCATAGGCCTCCATCAGATCAAGACCATCCGCCAGCCGGTTCTGTTTTTTCAGGACCGTGATCAGATTGTGCATGGCCGAGGAGGATGTTCGATCAACGGCAAGCGAACGACGAAAAAACGCTTCGGCATCGTTCCAGTGCTCACGGCACTGAAGAATCCAACCGACATTGTTCAGTGCAATCGCGTGTTTCGGGCGATGGTCCAGCACAATTTGGAAATGGTGCCACGCCTCATCATCGGGATGCCCGGCCAGCAACCGGCGATTACCGATTTGCAGGTGAGCGAACCAATTCGCAGGATTCACTTCGATTGCCCTTGTCCAAAGTGTGTCGGTGGTCCGCCAGACAGACACTTGCGACACGGTCAGCCAGCTGAGAGCACTGATTGCGACAACTAATGCAAACAGGCCCGCACTTCGACCATGGTTCCAGCGGGAAAGCCATTCATGGCCTTCCCAGATGAACAGCAGCAATAACCCGATCTGAGGCAGATAGCTGTAACGGTCGGCGTATGCCTGTGAACCGACCTGGACAAGTCCAATGACCGGCAACAGCGATACCAAAAACCACAGCCAGCCGAACAGCAAATACGGACGGCGAGTTGCGAAAATGCCAACGTAAATGCTAACGACGCCAAGCAGGAGAACGCCCCAGGCGACGTCGTTCCATTGCAGGCCGTTGAGCGGATGTGGGTAATACACGCATAGGTCTGTAGGCCAGATGGTCTTGATGACGTACCAGTGATATCCCTGCAGGGCGTTGCCCAGCCGCATGGACCAGGGCAAATCGGAAAGCGCGGATCCGGCCATTTGATTGCCGACCGCCTTTCCTGTCGCTTGAGCTGCAACGGTCACGATTCCGTCGAGTAACGACAGCAGCAACAAGGGGATCTTTTCCAAGAGAAGTCTGGCCGCCGTTCGCACAGGCCACCGACACGGAACTCCGCTGGAAGGAACTGATCCACTCCAACGCCTCAATGGCCAGAAGTCGGCCAATAGCAACAGCAGGGGAAGGGTGACGAGCATTGATTTGGACAGCAGTCCCATGGCGAAAGCCGTGCATGTGACTAGATAGCGGATGACAGTGGGACGCGCGGCATAGCGCTCGTACGTCAGCAAAGTGACCAGCAGCCAAAATCCGCTCAAGACATCCTTCCGTTCGGCGACCCACGCCACGGATTCGACATGCAGTGGATGCACACCGAACAAGGCCGCCACGATGAAGCTTCGCCAATACGATCCCGTCACGCGGATCAACCAAATGAACAGCAACAGGACATTCAGCACATGAAGGGAAAGACTGGTCGCATGAAAGGCCCCCGCGCGAATGCCGAACAGCGTTGCATCAAGTTGGTATGACAACCAAGTCAATGGAATCCAGTTGCCAGAATCGAAGGTAGTCCAGGCATAGCGGAACCCTGCGACCGTTAACCCCGCCGTCGTTGACGGGTTTTCCGTAACGTAGATATTGTCGTCGAAATCGACGAATTCATTCTGAAAGACACCCAGGTAGACGCCGAAGGTGATTGCCAGCAAGGTTCCTGCGCCAAAAAGAAAGCATCGCGGTGAAGGCATTGATCGAAGGGCCTGGAAAAATCGATTGGCTGGGCAGCAGGAGATTTTGAGGAATGTGTTATGTCCGTTCGCTTTCCATTATTCCTTTAACAAAATCCGTCGCGACAGAGAATCTTGCCTCACAAAATGAATGGCAGATCCTTATTTCGAGTTCGTCCCTTCGTGTGACATCTCTGCTCGAACTCGCTCCAAATTGGCTCGGGCTTGAGGATGATCTGGCTGACTCTCGAGCACATTCAGGTACAGCCGCTCGGCGTCTTGAAGCCGGCGTTGGCGGGCGAGTGCATTGGCAAGACTGAACCTGGCGTCGATCAAATCGGGGTGTGAACGCAGCGCCGCCTCAAATTCCGTGACGGCGGCATTGAGATCCCCCACCGCGGCCAGAGCCTTCCCGAGATTTACGCGAACGACGGCTTCGTCGGGCTGCAGCTTCAATACGCGGCGGAATAATCCGATCGCTCGTTCATGCTGTTGTTGGCGACCGGCGAGTGTTGCCAACGCATGCAACGTCTCCCAATCGTCCAAATGCCGCCGAAGAGACTCGTTCAAGCAGTCTTCGGCCTCTTGGAATTTTCCCTGACGGGCGAGGCTATTTCCCAGTTGAGCTCGGGCGCTGCGATCGACGGCATCGGTCGGACGAAGTGTCAGAACGCGACGAAATAATTCAATGGCCTGATCGTCATGGTGTTCGCGAGCGGCATAATTGCCCAGTCCCAAGAGTGCCTCGCAGTAGTTCGGACTGCGGCGCAGAGCTTCAGACAGACAGTCCTTGGCTTCGTCGAGTTTTCCTTGTCGAGCCAAACTATTTCCGAGCAAAGTCAAGGTAATAGGGGTCTCGGTGTCGTCCGTCTGCAATCGCAGTGATTCGCGGAAATGGGTCGTCGCTTCAGCATGACGGCCCTGAGCCGTGGAGACTTTTCCTAAGTGAAAATGCGCCGCAAAGGTCGTGGGATTTTTTGCCAGCACATCCCGCCACAAAGTTTCAATATCTCGATAGACGGCCTGTTGTCGCCAGGTCATGGCACCGAGCGGAATCAGCAGAAAAACGGTTGCCATTGGTGCCCACCGTGCTCCGCTTGGCCAGCGCGAAAGAAGGGATGCGGCGCTGCCCACGAACAAGACAATCGGGCCCAGGCTCGCCAGATACTGAAAATGATCTGCGACGAACGAATATCGCATGGGATAAATATTCACGAACCCTAGTGCCGGCAGCAGGGTCCCACCGAAGAATAAGGCGGCGACCACGGGGCCTCGGCCGATCCGGTTTCTTGCCAGCCAGAGTCCAATCGGCAGCAGCAATGCACTGACCGGAGCGATCCAACTCGATAACTGATGAATGTCGATCGTCCAGCGGGGGTAAAAGAAGATCAGTGGGTGCGGCCAAACCAACTTCAATAAATAAAACCAGACTGCGTGTCCCGCGATCCAGCACCGCTCCCAGAATGTCCAGGAGAAAATCACCCCGGTCGCGCCGACATGCGTTTGCTCCAGCCAAGCCGTTTGTCGTGCGGCCCCCAAACCCAGCACGAACCACGGCAGCATCAATGCCCACTCACGTCTGGTGATACGGCCTTGTTTCCAATAGACCACCAGCAGACAGGCTGCCGGTAACGAACAGCTCACCGATTTGCTCAGTAGAGCCGCCAAGAACAGGATTGTCGCAGCCAGATAACGGCCGACCGAAAAGCGAGGGAGGGGAATCTTGCCAATGCCTAGTAGTGGCAAGATCTCCCACATCGCTGAGACAGTGCACAAACCGGAGAGGACGTTTTTTCGTTCGGTAATCCAGGCCACCGATTCGACATGCACTGGATGCAGGCCAAACACGGCGGCCGCGACCCACGCCCCGGGAACCTCTAATCTTACGAGCACGAGCCAAACCATCACGGTCAGGGCGGAGTGCAGGATGACATTGACGGCGTGATACCCGGACGGGTGCAGTCCCCACAGTTGATGCTCTAGCCAGAACGTCGAATGGACCAGAGGGTAATATTGTGGCGTCGCCCGAGGGTCAAGCCAGATCTGCTTCAATCCATCCCGCTGCTGGATTGTCCGATTTTCGGTAATGTAATCGTCATCATCCCAGATGAACCCGCAGCGGAACGCGGGAAGGTAGACCAGCACGACCAACAGGAACAGTGCCGCCCCCGGCAACGCGAAGCCCGTGCTCGCCGAGCGGGATGAGGTCGATGGAGTGTTCTCTAATGTGGTCTTGGGCGACACGACGGCACCCTGTTAATAAGTCGTCCCTCACAACCCCGCATCCGGCCAATCGAACTGCCTTTGTACCCGGAATCGAGATTGACCGATTCCCACGGCGAGTTCGCCCGCAGAATCTCCGCCTCTCGTTGGTTCGAAGCTGCGACACAATCATCCCGTGTGGGCGATCTGAGGCATGGCCTACGGACCGAGGATCGTGAGGTTCGGAAATTTCGTCTGGAAAGCGCTCTTCCCGGCTTGAGAGATTTGAGAACAGTTCTCCAGCGACAGACGTTTCAACTTAGTGAAATTGGCCAGGATCTCGAACACTCCATCGGTGACGTCCGTCTGTTTCAAACTGAGGTCTTCCAGGTTCGTGAGTGGCGACAGTGTTTTAATGCCCTCGTCGGTCACTCGCGTCTGCTCCAGATTGAGTTTCCTCAATTTCGTCAATCCGGTGAGATAGGCCAGACCCGTATTGCTCACGTCGTTGCTCCAGAGACTCAATTCTTCGAGATTTTTCAGACCTTCGAGGTGCTTCAATCCCTCGTCGCCAAAATTGCCTTCGCTCAGGTCCAGCTTTTCCAATTTGGTCAACCCAGCGAGGTTCACCAGACAAGCGTCTGACGTCATGTTGTCTCGTAACTGAAGATCCTTCATCTCGGTCATGCCCTTGATGATCGAGACGCCTTCATTCTTGATCCGATTGCGAACCAGCGACAACTGGCGGATCTTCGTCAGATCTTTCAGCTCCAGCATTCCTGGATCCTTGATCCGGGTGTCGTCCATTTCCAGGACTTCGAGGTTCTTCATCTGCTTAATGAACGCAGCCGCTTCGTCGGTAAAGAGTTCACCGCGGATATTCAGGCGAACGAGCGTCTTAATGGACGCCAGCGGTTCCAGGCCCGCGTTGCCCACTTTCGTGCCTTCCAGCAAAACGCTGCGAATTTTTGGCAACTTGGCAATTTGTGGCATCCCCGCATTGGTAACATTGGTATGCCGAAGATCCAATCGCAACAGATTTTGAAGTTTGGCCACACTCTCTAAACCCGCATCAGTGATGTTTGCACGGCGAATATAGAGCGATTGCAACTTGGACAGTCCGATCAGACTGGCGATTCCCGCGTCTCCGATGTTGGAGTTAATCAATTCGAGTTCGCGAAGATCCTGGCACTTGGCAAGGTTCACCAGTTGAGCGTCGCGAATTTCCGGTCCGACAGCCTGCAACTTCTGCAGATGAGCACACTCCCCTAATGCATTGAAGATTTCCGTGGCCCGATCTTCCTTGTCCAGCGTCTTCGACAGATCGAAGCCGATGATCTGCTTGTCATCATTCAATTTGACGACCGCGCCCTGTGATTCCAGCTTCTGAATCAGTGCCGGATCATCGGGTGTCGCCACGACGGGCGATTTTTCGGGAACTGCTGCCGTCGGGGATGCCGACGATGGAGGCGTCGTCGTCGAATTTGGCGCGGACGAAGGACATCCCGCAAGACCCAGCATCAAGACGGACAGAACCGGCAGTAACCTCAATCGCATAGCAAACATTCTCCGCTGAGAAGAGGCAATCAGATGACAACGGACTCGGCCGAATATTTCCAAGGTCCTGGTCTCGCAATGTCGCCACGCGCAGATCAACCCCGCCCGCGGGATGTGCCATCTTCTCGTCTTCAGTTTTCAATCGCCATCATCGGCGGCGAAAGCGTATCCATGTATAGGAGCTAATGCAAATCTGCTGCAGTCAACGGGCCAAGCGATTCCGATTGAAAGCCCGCCGCCAACAGAGGTTATCGACGGGCGATGTGAGCTTGTTTTGAGTTGATTTGACGTGAATTCGACCGACAAAAGTCGCTATTTGCTGCTGGGGGCCTTCAGTTCTGGAATATCGAAATCAAAACGGCCACCTGCGGCGGGAACAACAGTGTTGTTCTTCGTTGATCCGAAGGTCAAATACTCGGGTGGAACGAATTGCACGCCACCCAATTCTTGTGGCGACTTCTTTTCTCTTACGTTGGATTGATCTGGGAGTGATGAACCATCCGGCAACCGAAACAACGAAAACGATACGTCATATTGACCCGGTTCAATTCCCGCTCGTTGGGTTGCGTGCCGCATCACATAATTACCTTTTTCGTCTGTTACGGCGGATCCACCCAGGTATTTTTCTCCTTGCTTCGGAGTGAAAATTACCAATCCCTTGGCGAATGGCTCAACGTCGCCGACCGTGACATTTCCCTTGACGGTCACCAGCTTCAGGCCGCCCGTATCACCGCTGCAACCGGCGACTGTCAGTAAGATACCCACCCAAATCAATCGGATATCAATTCGCATGATCTTCATTTCGTTCCTTGCCATGAATCAGACTTGGCCATGCTCAATCCCCGTGAGAGCGTCGAGCGAAAGGCCAATGAGTCTGAAAAAAAACTCGGCCGGGCGTTACATCGCTCGACCGAGTAGATTTCGTTGACATCGAAAGGGCGGACGCCAGATTAGACAGGCTCATCTGGCACCGCCATCAGATTAGAACTCGCCAACAACTTCCGCACCGGCCGCCGTGCACAGGGCACGAACGACTGTCCAGGAGATGTTTTCCGAGATGAAGCGGACGCTGCCGTCGCCCATGGAGGCATGAGTACCACCGACGTGGTAGCTGAACGGTTCGTCGTTCGGACCACAGTTGTTGGTCGTCCAGTAGCAAGTCGAAGCAGAACCACCGGTGGGAATCTTGGTGTTGTTGATCAGGCTGCTGTTGCCGCCGACCATCCACGGTGGGCCAGAAACACCACTGCCGTTGTCGGGATCAGCCCAGCGATTGGGCATCGAAGCGGCGTCGGCAGGGCCGGTGGCGGGTGTCAGTGATTCAGTGGCGGTCCCGTTACCGTCGGCAATCGTGAGCATCTGAGTTCCGTCAATCCCCTTCGCTCCACCAAGCGTGTTCGGAGCGACGAGCGCCTTACCAGCAGTGTTGGGCAGACGACCCGAGTCTTCGAAAATCGCGACGGTGTTGCTGGTTCCGTCGGTGATATTAGCGATCTTGTTTCCGTACAGGCCGTACGCCGAATCACTGTAAGCTTCGCCGTTGAGGCCGGCGGCGAGCGAGGCGGCGTTGCGTGATCCAGCCGTTCCACCGTCGGTCGTACCGATTGGTTCGATATCTTCATAGGCGACGGGCATGTAATCATTGGTGCCGTAGCCCAGGAAGTCGATCTGACCCACAGGATTCGTTGGGCAGATGAAGGCGGCGATCTTGGTCCTGGCAGCGGTGGCATTGGTCACTGTGGCCACACCGGTGGTCGTCGCATTGGCCGTGTAGTGGTATGCGAAGTTCATTTGATTGTAGACGTTGCCCTGATCGATGTAGGGCAAGGCCAGTGATTGCAGCGAAGCAGGGAACCAAGTGTGAGCGGTGGTTTGCACGCCAGTCGCATTTTGGTTCGAACGATCGGAACCTTCACCGGACGTGGGGAATCGACTGTAGGTCGATTCGTAGTTGAAGCAAGCGAGACCCAATTGCTTCAGGTTGTTCTTGCACTGCGTGCGGCGGGCCGCTTCACGAGCCTGCTGAACAGCGGGCAACAACAAGGCGATCAAAACCGCGATGATGGCAATCACCACCAGCAGTTCAATCAATGTGAACGCTTTACGAGACGGCTTCTTCGACATTCTTTCGTGTTCCTTAACAGAGACAACGGACCTAAAACCAAAAAGCGCATCATGCACCTTGCATCATGCAATCCAGGGCCCATCTTCCCTGACCAACAAACTCATCTTCCCTGAGTTAATACAACAACGGACGATCCGCAGTTATTCCTCTTGAATTGTCTTCTGGGTCACCGAGGATTCGGTGGTTCGCCAAAATTTTGTTGGGTGGACCAACCCGACAAAGGCAATCCTAGTGAGCGATTGTGTAGTCCTGATGAACGTCGAGAGAATCTCTAGTGAATCAGAATTAAACCTGATCTGCGCGAGCGTCCCGGGGTACGCTTCGTTTTGCCATCCGACATTAGCGGTCTGTTTTGATGGGGCGGATGCTAACCTCGAAATGTGAAAATCGTGTGAACGATGTGCGAGTAAACGGCGAGGAATTCATCCTGAAGCGGCCGTGTTTTGACCGTTGTACACTAGGCTAAAGTCAATGTCGCACAGGGGGAAAGTTGGTATACGTTGCGAACAACTGCGAGATTTGCGCAAGGGCTTTTTGAGAAATGTCAGACGTCGCGTACAGGTGGGCGACGAGAACGAAGACTCAACTTCGTTGGTATGGCGTTTAATGAACCAGACCACGGCTGATGACGGATCCGATTCGCAATTCGATCACACCGCCGATTGTGGCAGGACCCATTTCGAATGAGTGGCGGCCCGTTCGGCTGACAATTTCGTGATAATGTGTCATCATTCCGGTGCTGAAGAAGATGTCCGTTCACAACGGACGTCTTCTTCAAAATGAAGTGCCACCGGAGCATTTCTCAATTCATCGCCGGATGAGATACCAACCAGTTGTCGGGATCGTTGAATGTCGCGACGGTTCACAGGTCTTTATTGTCGCGGAAACGGATGTGCTAATGGCTGAATCGACCAACGCGAATGTTTCACTGAAAGATCGCGTTCAATCGCTTCGACTTCCTCCCCCCGTGCAAACGACTGGATGGGGATCCAAATTGCCCTGGTCAATTGTGGCAATCTTAACCTGCGCTACGGTTTACCTATTGTTCCTCGGCAGTCCCTTCACGACGTCGTTCAGTGCGACCAGCCCTGCCGAGGAACAAACCGCGACCGCCTCGGCTCAACCGGCATCGTCGGCACCAACGACGACAGGCAGTTCAACCGGTCCAGTAGTGGAATCGAAGGGATATATCATCCCCGAGCAGCAAATCCTGGTCAGTCCGCAAGTGAGCGGTCGAGTGATTGAACTGAATTTCGAAGCAGGCCAACGCATCGAACGTGATTTTGTCTTGGCCGTGCTGGACAGCACGGAATATCAATCCGAGTACGAACGCGTGACCGCCTTGCTCGAAGCGTCGCAAGAAAATCTCGCAGAGCTGCGGGAAGGTTCGCGGCCGGATGAGATCAAACAGGTCAAAGCCGAACTGGCCGAATCGCAAACGAATCTCGAGCAAGCCGAACGCGACTACAAGCGGTTGAAAGATCTGGTGCTCAGCGGATTTGGGAACAAGCAGGATTTTGAAACCGCGGAATCACAGTATCAAATGCTGAAGAAGCGTGTCGATAAACTTGCCGCAACGACGCAACTGATGGTCGATGGTCCGCGTCCCGAGCGAAAGCGAGCCGCCGAGGCTCAGGTACGACAAGCAGAAGCCGAGTTGCGCCGGGCCAAATGGAAACTCGATAACTGCATTATCGTTGCTCCGATCTCCGGCACGGTGCTGAAGAAAAATGCCGAACTCGGCAATCTGGTCAATCCGGTCGCCTTCAATGGTTCGTTCAGTTTGTGCGATATGGCGGATCTTTCGAAGCTGGAAGTGGAACTATCGATTCAAGAGCGAGAAATCGCTCGAGTGAAGAAAGGCCAGCGATGTAAGGTGCAGCCCGAAGCCTATCCTGACCGATCGTACGACGGTGTGGTCTCACGTCTGATGCCGATCGCCGATCGCGCCAAGGGGGCCGTTCCCGTTCGAGTTCGCTTGAAGGTGCCTGCCGACGAAGGGGGACAGTACCTGAAGCCTGAAATGGGTGCGATCGTTCGATTTTATGACGAGATTGTCAACGATGATTTTGTTCCCGCCCCCAGCCAACTGGGTTCTGCCAATTCCAAACCCGCCCTCAATACCGCTTCGCCCCGGCCATGACGAACCAAGACCGTAACCGATTTGTAACGCGTACGCCGATTTGTCGTGATCGCGACAACGGCTCGTCTGTCTGCCCGCTTTCTTTTTGAGGAATTGTTAATGTCCGCCACTGATGCGTGTGTGGAAGTGCATGATGTGCACAAATCGTTTAGTCGCGGCAGCGAGGTGCTTGACGTGCTGAACGGTCTGAATCTCGTCGTGCGACAGGGCGAGTTCGTGGCGCTCATGGGGCCGTCTGGTTCGGGGAAGACCACGCTGCTGAACTTGATCGCAGGGTTGGATCAACCGACCGTCGGTTCGGTTCAGGTGCAGGGGATCGAAATCTCGAAGATGTCTGAAGGGCAGCTCGCTGCCTGGAGAACCAGAAACATTGGTTTCGTGTTTCAGTTCTATCATCTGCTGCCCGTATTGACCGCATTTCGAAACGTCGAGTTACCGCTATTGCTGTTGCCGCTGTCGAGTGCCCAACGGCGACAGCAGGTGACGACGGCTCTCGATATCGTCGGTTTGAGCGATCGAATGTGGCATCGTCCCGGCCAGCTTTCGGGCGGTCAGCAGCAACGGGTCGGGATCGCACGGGCCATCGTCACCGATCCGACGCTGATCGTTGCGGACGAACCTACGGGGGATCTTGACGCCAAATCGGCCGATGAAATCCTGAACCTGCTGGTCGAACTGAAAAATACGCTTAACAAAACGATCGTGATGGTAACGCACGATCCCCGTGCGGCCGAACGAGCCGATCGCGTCGTTCACCTCGACAAGGGACGATTGGCGACTCAAGCACCGAAACATTAACGGGAACCGCAACATGAAATTCCTCGTTCTGGTTGTGGAAAACATTCGCCGGAATATCGTCCGTACGACGTTGACTTCGCTCGGCACGATGATGCTCGTGCTCGTGGTGACACTCGTCTTTACGGTGCTCACGTCGCTCGACAAAGTCACGACGGAAAAGAGTTCGAACATCAAGGCGATCGTGACCGAAAAGTGGCAAAACCCCAGCATGATGCCGATTTCCTACGCGGCAGGACTTAGTGCGGGAGCTGCCGATCCCACCGATCCGAAGGCCGTTCATCCTCAAGATTCGATGACGTGGGGATTTTTTGTCGGTTCCACGGAATCCGATCCCACGAAACGCGGATTCGAAAACTTATTCTTTTCGTTCATCATGGATCCCGAAAAAGCCCGAACGATGTTCGACAACATTGATGTCTTGACCGACGATCAGGCACGAGTCTTGATCGATGGAATCAAGAAAATGAAAGAGACTCGAAATGGAGCCATTATCGGTGAAGGTCGGCTGGCCAAACTCAAAAAACGCATTGGCGATCGCATCACGGTCTATGGTCGCAATTACAAGGATATCAATCTCGAATTGGAGATCGTCGGAACGTTCCCGAAAGAAGTTTCACAGTATTCCGATAGCTCAATGATCCGCCGTGACTTTTTGGAAACGGAACTCGATACCTATAAGGCCAGTCACAACAATAAACCCCACGCGATGGCCGAAAAATCGCTCAGCCTGGTCTGGTTGCGAGTCCCTGATCGACCGTCCTTTGACAAATTGACGGAACAGATTCTGACGTCGCCCTCCTTCACGAATCCGGCCGTGAAATGCGAAACGTCATCGACGGCGATTTCCTCGTTTTTGGATGCGTTCCGGGACATCATTTGGGGCGTCCGATGGTTGTTGGCACCGGCCTGCATGCTGGTGCTGTCGCTCGTCATTTCGAACGCGATCAGCATCAGCGTTCGCGAACGCCGAACTGAATTCGCGGTCCTGAAGGTGCTGGGGTTTTTGCCCTGGCAAATTCTGACATTGGTCCTGGCTGAAGCGATTCTGATTGGAACGTTATCCGGTCTTGTGAGTGCCGGGCTCGCCTACGGAATCATCAATGGCGTCTGGGGCGGTTTGCCGTTTCCAATCGCCTTCTTTCCCAAGTTTGCCGTACCCATAAATAGCCTTTGGTGGGGTGCGGCGATGGGAGCCACGACAGCATTTGTTGGCAGTTTCTTTCCTGCGTGGTCAGCACGGAGCGTCCGAGTCTCCGATGTTTTTGCGAAGGTCGCCTGATGCCGCGGCATTTTCGAATGAAAGAATCTTTGAATGTTTGAAAACGTCTTGATCGCCGCCGCACCCTGGCAGGTTTTCGGAGCATCTTCTCCTATACTGAAGACCATCTTTGTCGGCACGGCTTTATTGATGGTTGTCCTGCTGGCAATCGGCAAGGTTCCGCTCAGTTACAACACGATGAATTTGCGGACGCGTTGGCTGACGACGTTGTTCACTGTCGGTTCTTTCACGTTGGTGATTGGTATTCAGATCCTGCTATTGGCTTTTGTCAACGGAATGTACTCGATGACGGAATCCAGCGGTCAGCCAGGTAATGTGTTGATCTTGTCGGAAGGATCGACGGACGAAGCCTTCAGTAACCTTGGTTTCGCCGATGCCAGCGAAATCGAAACGCAAGATGGAATTGCTCGAGATGAGAACGGTCAGCCCCTTGTCAGCCGCGAGACGTATCTTGGCATCTCTCAGCAGCTTGAGGACCGGAAAACCAAACTGATCAAGCGTCGGTTGTTGCAAGTACGAGGTGTTGACAATCCTGCCATGTCGTCCAAGGTTCATGGACTCAAACTGATCCCTGGGGGTGAGCTCTTTTCTGATTCGGGCGTTCGCGAAATCAATGCGGCGGGTGATACCGCGGTCGAAGCGATGCTGGGTTCCGCGATCGCGCGGGAACTCGGAAGCGATCGTACCCCGGAAATGCTGGTCACGGCCAAACAGAAGGATCGTCTCGACGCGGGAGATACATTTCAGATCGGCGAACGGCAGTGGTATGTCACGGGAGTGTTCGAAACTTCTGGCACAGTTTATGACTCAGAGATTTGGACGCGGCAATCGCAAGTGGGCCCGCTGTTTGGCAAGTCGACCTACACCACATTTTGTGTTCGTGCCAGACCGGACTTTCGAAAAGATCAGCGGAAGGCCTTGATCGAGCAGCGAAAGAAGGCCGCCATACAAGCCTACGACGAGGCGAAACAGCGAAGAGAAACGGACAAAACCGCACCGGTTCCCAAACTCGAAATTGTGCGTGAGAAATTCACCGAGGATGAATGGGGGGCGGAACTACTCAAGGAATATTTTGCCACCGAATACAAAAAGGCCGCCGTCAGCCCACAGGTCGAACAGACCTACTTCGCCAATTTGTCGACGACGAACGTTCAGTTCCTGGGAATGGCGATCACTGTGGCGTTGATCATGTCACTGGGAGGCTTGTTCGGCGTGATGAATACGATGTTCGCCGCGATCAGCCAAAGAACAAAGGATATCGGCGTTTTTCGCCTGCTTGGCTTTAAACGCTGGCAGATTCTCGTTTCATTTCTCCTGGAATCGATGGTTCTGGCATTTGTTGGCGGAACAATCGGATGCCTGCTCGGTTCGCTGTGCGACGGCTTTACTGCGAACAGCGTCGTGTCGGGGCAAGGCGGCGGCAAGTTCGTGGTCTTGCGGCTGACCGTTGATGCCAGCACGATTGCGATGGGAATGATGCTCGCCTTGGCGATGGGCTTTTTTGGCGGCCTGATTCCCGCGTTGGGCGCCATGCGATTGAGCGCATTGAAAGCACTGCGATAGAAACGCTCCCCCCTATGGGACACGAGGATTTCGGGCCGCGAAGGCGGGGCTTGAAGACGAGCTTAGGCTTTGCTTGCCTTCGCGGTCGCTGAACTTGGCCATTGTCGTTTGTGTGGATCATTCAACCGCGTCGTCGAAATTAGCAAATAGATCAAGGGCCAACGATCCCGCTGAGGATCCCATGCGGGACGCCGTACTGAGTGCGCTGACGCGTTGATTCAGAAGTGCCGAGGAACTTCCCGAGAAGTTTGCATCGCCGGAATAGACGGCCTTGATCGCATGGATGCCAACCGCCAGGCTGGACGTCGTCAGTGTGGCGATCAACTTGCCGTTGGCGACACTGTAAACGACGGTTCCAGAGAGAACCTGGGTTCCATCCAGAAACTTGACCGTGGCGGTTCCTGTGCTGACCGTGGGAATGACGGTGTTTCCTCCAAATTCGCACGCAGTAGCGGTGAGCGTCACCGGCTGACCGACGACAGTGGATACGGCCGAGCTCGCAACCGTTGTGACTGAGCCAGCGTAGAAAACCGATTGTTTGAACGAAGCCGACGCTCTTCCCAAATAGTTTGCGTCACCCGAATAGATCGCTTGGATCAGATGGTTGCCTGCGGTCAGACAGGACGTTGTCAGAGTGGCGACCAGATTTCCATTGACCACGCTGTAGGCCACCGTTCCCGTCAGGACAATGGATCCATCGAGAAACCGAACGTTCGCAGTGCCCGCGCCCGCCGTCGGGACTCCCGTTCCCGGACTGACCACGCTCACGGTGGCCGTCAGTGTCAGCGGCAGTCCATAAACGGGCCAGGTCATTGACGAGGAAACGACGCACCTTGTCGCCGCATGAGCCATCGCCAGTGTCAGGGACGACGAGCTTCCGGAAAAGTTCGCATCACCCGAATAGACGGCTTTGATCGCATGAACGCCAGTCGTCAGACTGGACGTGGTCAGCCTGGCGATCAGGTTTCCGTTGACGACACTGTAGGCCACCGTTCCGGACAGGACATTGGTTCCATCCAGGAACTGCACGTTCGCGGTTCCGGTGCCTGCGGAGGGAATGCCTGTTCCGGGGCTGACCACGCTCACCGTCGATACGAGCGTGACCGACTGACCGAAGACCACTGATGCCGCCGAGGATGAGATGCTGGACGTCGTGCCGAATGGTCCGACGCGTTGGTTCAGAGCCGCCGAGGAACTTCCCGAGAAGTTTGCATCTCCGGAATAGGCCGCTTTGATCGCATGAACGCCAGCCGACAGGTTGGACGTTGTCAGTGTGGCGATCAATTTGCCGTTGGCAACACTGTAAACAACGGTTCCAGAGAGAACCTGGGTTCCATCCAGAAACTTGACCGTGGCGGTTCCTGTGCTGACCGTGGGAATGACGGTGTTCCCTCCAAATTCGCACACAGTAGCGGTGAGCGTCACCGGCTGACCGACGACAGTGGAAACGGCCGAGCTCGCAACCGTTGTGACTGAGCCAGCGTAGAAAACCGATTGTTTGAACGAAGCCGACGCTCTTCCCAAATAGTTTGCGTCGCCCGAATAGGTCGCCTGAATCAGATGGTTACCTGCGGTCAGGCTGGATGTCGTCAGAGTGGCGACGAGATTTCCGTGGACGACGCTGTAGGCCACTGTTCCGGACAGGACATTGGGGCCATCCAGAAACTGAACGTTCGCGGTGCCCGTGCCTGCGGTGGGAACTCCCGATCCCGGGCTGACGACGCTCACGGTGGCCGTCAGCGTCAACGGCAGTCCATAGACGGGCCAGGTCATCGACGAGGAAACGGCGCATGTCGTGGTCGCACGAAACATTGTCAGGTTCAGGGGCGAGGACGAGCTTCCCGAAAAGTTCGCATCACCTGAATAAGCGGCTTTGATCGTATGAACGCCCGGCGTCAGGCTGGACGTGGTCAGGGTGGCGATCAGGTTTCCATTGACGACACTGTAGGCCACCGTTCCGGACAGGACATTGGTTCCATCCAGGAACTGCACGTTCGCGGTACCGGTGCCCGCAGTAGGAATGCCTGTTCCGGGGCTGACCACGCTCACCGTCGATACAAGCGTGACCGACTGACCGAAGACCACTGATGCCGCCGAGGATGAGATGCTGGACGTCGTATTGGCGTTTGAGATCGTAATCAGGCTGGTAGCGATGTTACTGGTGTGGCTGGGATCTGATACTTGGAACGCAACGGAACGTGTTCCCAGGATGGCATTGGCAGCGCTCTGATTGAAGTAAGTTACGGCGCGTAACGCGGATTGAAACTGCAGAACGGAAGCCGTAGAACCGGCGGAGTTCAGCGTCAAGGTGCCAGTGAGATTGTTAAAGGCACTCGCGATGTTTCCATAGAGCGTATGATTGCTGTTGACGAACGACAAAATGTCATCGGATGCGACGAAGCTCGAGACCGTGATCGTCGCCGATGAAAGTGTCGTGCTCCCCAAATCGGTGATCGAGAGTGACGGGCTAATCGCAGTTGGCCCTTCATTCTTGAAATACGCCAGCGGGCTGCTTCCCGAAAGCACTGGCGGACTGTTAGGAAGGAGTACCGACAGGCTTGTGGAACCATTCACGGTGCTCGTCACCGTATCTTTTACAGAGACTGATTGCGTACCGGACGCGACAAGTATGACACCTGAAAAGGTGTGGCTACCGTTATCGGCGGCGGTAAATGTGTAGGTGGACGGCAGTACTACGCCCGCCAAAGAATCGGTGCTGGAGAATTGGATCGTTCCCTGATAGGTCGTGCAGACGCTGTTCGAAGCGGAGAGGGCGTTGACCGTGATGCTAAAAGCCACTCCGGAAACGATGCTTGTGGGGGCCGAGACACTAAAGTGTGTGGCCGAATTTGAATTGGACGATTGGGCCAGACTGGCGATGATCAAGTTGGCATTCGGGGTGCCACGGCCTGTCACGAGATCGTAACCGGCACCAGCCGAGTAATTCGGATTTCCACTGCTGGTTCCCGTCGTGACATCGTGAAAGTCGCTCGCTGGTAACTGGTAAATATCTGGCAGCAGTTCGGAGCTTCCATCTAACGATCCGAGCCCGGCAATCGCGCGGCCTTGGTCGGCAATCGCGACCAGCGCGGCCCATTGCGGTGCCGCGTCACTCGTTCCACCCCATTGCCCCCACGGCGATACGGTTCCGTTGTTGTAGGAATCGTAAACGGGAAATCCTGTGTAGGGGTTGGAGTCGTAGGCCACGTCGGGATTCGTGCGCCAAGCGGTACTCTGTGTCACGATTCCTTGTTGATAACTCGGTTGCGACTCGTAGGCGCTAATGCCGCCCCCGCTACCGCTCCAACCCGATTCGCTGGAGTAATTGCCCTGATTTAAATACAGGCTTGTGCCGCCCACGGAGAGAACATTTGGCGATGCCGATGGGTAGCTCACTGGGGATCCGTTGTCTCCAGAGGCGACGATAAAGGAAACACCCGCATGGCCGGTTGGAGTCGTGAAGACGTTGTCGAAAGAGTTTTCCGCGGAGAACTCTCCGCCGCCCCAACTCATTGAGACTGCCACGACATCCGTCGCTCCGCGTGCGTAATTGACCGCGGTCATCAAATCCGCGAGAGAATTGCTATTGGATTCAACAAGCAGAATATTCGCCTTGGGCGCAATCGCATGTGACCATTCGACATCCAGAGCGATCTCTGTGATCCACGTACTGTTCGCCACGGGCAACGCTGTTCCGCCGGTTTGATTCACCTTGGTCAGCGACGGATCAGGCAATCCAAACGCCAAATCAAACTGATGCAGGTCGTTTGCGATATTCGGATCGTCGTAGGCATCGACAATGGCAATCGTCGTGCCCGAACCATCCCCGGTCGCTCCGTTGCGGAACGTGACTTGATTGAAGCCGTAAGCCTGCCTGATCTGCAGCGGCGTAACGCCCGTTGGAGCGGCAGTCGTCGCAGGCTCGACGGCGTTGACCGATTTTAGCGATTCGTAGTCGGGTGTTGCGAATCCAACGGGCGACGATGACAACAGATACCGACACTCCAGCGCTTCGAGTTTTTGGGTAAGAACTTGACGCCGTCTCGTCGTGCGGCTGTGACCGGAGGATCTTTGGCAGAAAAAGCCGACAATCCAGCAAACGCATTGTTGCAGCAGTCGATATGCGGGTCGTCGATCGAGTTCGTTGAAAGGAGAGATGACAGCAAGCGATTCGATGATTCGGTGCCATCGTACATGACGTATTGTTTGATGAAGCCGAAGTTTTCGCGGGGGGCGATTGGCGAGTTGGTTGCACACGATGACAAAGAACCCCGTGAATTGACCAAAGGTCTAGGGATCCCCCGACAACGTCGAAGGATGCCCTTCACGGCGATCAGCAAACAACTTGCCAACGCAATCTCGCATCAAAGCGGAGGCGACTCAACGAGCGGATCTTCAAGGGGTTAGATCATTTCATCGTGGTCATTCAAAACTGCGGGCCTCAGAAGTGATGAGGTGAAACGGCAACACGATCAACATTCACGTTGCCGTTTCGCCTTCGATACCGCCTTGGGCCGTTCGGTTCTGTCGGAGGGAGGGAATTTTTGCTCCGCTCCCACTTACCGAGTCCAGGTACGGCTTGGCAAAATGGTTTTCGGGACACCTCGGCGTGAGCAGTCAGAGCACTGACGAAGAAGCGATTAGGAATCGGAACAGGTCAATCAAACCAACGGGTTTGGTGCCGTGGGACGATTTACTCCAACCCCTGGGACGCTCGGCCCAGACGGACTTCGCCTGGAAATACCGGCAACACGGGGTAAGTCGATGGATCGGCCACAGCAGGACGGTTTCCGAGAAACGCTACCTGATGAGCGACAATTTCGTGCTCGATGTGACCGCCTCGGGTCGATCGTTGTTGCGAGCAGCACACAGCGATGTCGCAAGCCCCAGAACCGATCAGAATCCGTCAACAACGGCAGGGGAATAGGCAAGAAGATGGCGAACGCCCCAAAAAACAGAAACCCCTGCAAAACAGGGGCTTCCACGAGTAGCGAGGGCGGGACTTGAACCCGCGACCCCAGGCTTATGAAGCCTGTGCTCTAACCAGCTGAGCTACCTCGCCACGAGCGCCACTGGCTCGACCGTTTGTTGATCGCACCAATCACTCCCGAGGCGGAAGTTTAACAATTTCACGCGGGTGGACAAGCGTCTTTCGGTTCTGACTTATGAGAGTAATAACTTTGCCGCCAAAGCGATGGCGGCAGTCTCGATACGCAGGATGTGCGGGCCCAGTTGAATTGCCTCCGCACCGGCAGCTAAAGCGGATTGAACTTCTTCGTCGTTAAACCCGCCTTCCGGGCCGATCACCGCAACTACGGGGCGAATATCGGGTGAAGATGTCGTTGGAGTACCAACTGCTTCGTTTTTACCAGGATGCGCAATCAGCACACGCTGATCGGACGAAAATCCTCGCAGCAAATCATTCCAGGACGTCACCGCGGTGATCTCCATCAAATGATTTCGCCCTGATTGTTTGCAGGCCGTAATGACCGTCTGCCGAAGTTTATCGAGCTTACTGGCCCGAGGGTCGACAATGCTGCGGGCGGTTATGATGGGAATAATTCGACTCACTCCCAGTTCCGTTGTTTTTTCGATCAGCCAATCCAGCCGGTCTCCTTTGGGAACGGCCGTGGCCAGCGTCAGCACCGTTTGAGGCTGCTGCTCTCGACGGAAATCCAGCACCTCAAGCTCGACGTCACGCTTGCGAATGGCGCTGATGCGGCAGGTCGCGACCAGACCATGGCCATTAAACAATTCGACAACATCGCCGACTTCGTGACGCAAAACGTGCGCGACGTGATGGGCTTCTGTCTCGACCAGCAGAACCGATCCCGACTCGACGAGTTGCGGGCAATAAAATCGATGGGGCATGGCCACGCTCAAATCACAGTCGCCAGCCGTCGGCAAGAATAGTCTCTTTGGGAATGACAATGATTCCGTCCTGGATCACCGCTGGGAATCGTTCGGGAATGGTCAGGCAATCGCCTCCGCCTTGCACGTGAACTCCCGCGCCGATCCGACAGTTCTTGTCGACGATGACTCCATCCAGCAAACTGCCGTCCCCAACTCCCAGATTGGGTATTCCGGCGCTGGCGTCTGCCTGAAGTTCATCCTCGGTCTGATACATGTCGGCCCCCATCAGGATCGAATTGGCGATCGTCACATTCTTGCCGATCTTGCATCTCAGGCCGATCACGCTGTTCTCTATGATTGAGCCTTCGCCAATCACGCAACCGTCAGCGATGAGGCTGCGCTTGATATGAGCCCCATCGCAGCGCGTCGGTGGCAGCGATCGGGCGTGCGTGTAGATCGGGGCTCGCTGATCTTCCATTTTGAACGGAGCATTCGGAAGTGTCAGATCCAGGTTGGCTTCGTAGAAGGAACGAATCGTCCCGATGTCTTCCCAGTAACCGTCAAACAGATGGACATGGACATTATGGGTGCGAATCGACATCGGAAAAACTTCTTTGCCGAAGTCCTGGTAGTCCGACTTCGACAACAGCTCCGACAGCGTCTTCGTATTGAACAGATAGATCCCCATGCTGGCGAGACAATCCCGACCGTGGCTTTTGATACCTCGGGCGTCGATCCAGGCAGGATCGGTACGGACAAGATTATCAATCTCTTCATCGCAGTTCGGCTTTTCGAGAAAGCCTTTCACACGACCCGTGTCGTCGACTCGCATGATGCCGAAGCCACGAGCCGCCTCGCGAGTGACCGGCAGCGCGGCGATGGTTGCGTGAGCGCCGGATTCCTGGTGAGTCGCCAGCATTTGCTCGAAATCCATGCGGTACAGTTGGTCTCCCGAAAGAATCAGGATGTATTCAATGCCGTTTTGTTCGAAGTATCGAAGATTTTTTCGAACAGCGTCGGCCGTTCCTTCGTACCAGGCATGCCCTTCCATCGTTTGTTGGGCCGCCAGAATTTCGACAAAGCCCCCCTCAAACCGATCGAATCGATAGGTCTGACGGATATGGCGATGCAAGCTGACCGAATTGAACTGGGTGAGCAAGTAGATGCGGTTAATTCCACTGTTCAGGCAGTTCGAGATCGGAATATCGATCAGGCGGTATTTTCCCGCGAGCGGGACGGCTGGCTTCGACCGAAACTGCGTGAGCGGGAATAATCGGGTTCCCTTGCCTCCACCCAGAATCACAGCCAGCACATTTCGCATATCGATGTCCTTCGAATTGTTCTGAAGCCAGTTGAAAATACCCGCCGTCGAAAATGTGCAAGCACGACTGATCGTGCTGTCAGCTCGTATCAGAAGTTATGTCAGTGAACCAGATTATGCCAATCCCAAAATGCGAGGAATCTTGAGAAGTTTGGCGTGAGACTCACTTCCATAATCACCTCTTCGGGTGACTTCATGCGCCGACAATTCTCAAATCTGTTCGAGCGGTAGAATAGCGACTGGATTGATGAAACGGGAGGAAGAGGCCCCGGAATCGCATTTGGTGGCAGTGGAGTCGCCGGTGGGACATTACCCCATTGGGACGGGCGTGTCGCTGAAGGACCAGTCCAGCTTCGATTTCAGCTCTTCCAGTTCATCCCGCAATGGGGGCATTGCTCCGGGGCGTCCCGCAACTAAGGAGCCAAAATGATTCGCCAGATCAAGGGTTTTTGACAAGGGCCAGTCTCGCAACTGCCCATAAATGACTCCTGCCGTAAACGCATCTCCCGCACCCACCGTATCGACAACCGTGGTGGGGATTCCCGGCAATTCAATGACCTCGTCGCACGTCACCGCCAGGCAACCCTCACTGCCCCGCGTAATGCAAACAAGTTCCAGGCGGCGGTAGAGGTCGAGCAGACCTTTGGCAAATCGAATTTCCTCGACGGATCGAAAATCAAAAAGCTCTGCCAAAATTTTCACTTCATTGCTATTCAGCTTAATGACCGTCGCTCGTTCGAACGATTTGGCAACCCAATCTTTGACGACAAATGGCGGCCGCAGGTTCACATCGTAAACGATCATGCAATTTTTCGAAGCGGCCTGAAGGCAGCGATGGATCGTATTTCGCGTCAAGGGGCGTCGTTGGGCCAAGGTTCCGAAGCAAATTGCTTGTGCGCAGCGAACGGCCTCCAACAAGGCGGGAGTGGGTTCAAGAAAATCCCAAGCCGAGTTTTCGAGGAAATGATAATTGGTGTCGGAAGTGGAGCTCGGCCAGACCGTCACCGTCCCTGTCTGCCGGGTGAGATCGCGTTGAATGAAATCGGTACTCAGTCCCTGTGAAGTCAGGAATTCACAAAGATCGTATCCGAGGTCGTCCCAGCCGACTCGCGACACCACCGCGGCACTCAATCCCAGCTGCTGGACGTGGAAAGCCACGTTGGCCGGGGCTCCACCAGGCCGCTGTCGATCAGGGAAACAATCCCACAACAGTTCGCCGAGGCCGATGACTTGAACGGGTGGAATCATATCGTGGCCCGAATGTTCAGAAGGTATTAAGTGTTTCGAATGCCGATGCCCTCGTCTTGAACTTTTGCTTATCACAACTGAATGCGGTGCCAACCGCCGAAGTCGATCCGCATTAAAGTCAGCTCAGGCCACGCGGCCCTTCTGGCAAATAGCAATTTGGCCCGAAAAATCGAAGAAACGACCAAGAACGAAGCTTCTCTCGCTACCTTATTCGGCGGCGAGAACGTTTCAACTTATCCGATAAGTTTTAATTTACCTAATGAGCGAAAAATCGGCGGACGATTTGTTGAATCGATCAGAAAGGCCAGAGAAACGTCGACCGTCGTCCTGCGACGAGAACGCAAAGTGCAAGACGCAATACGATGTTCAAGAAGCGAAATGTTCAGGCATGTTCGAGTTGAATCGGCTCGAGCATGATGTTGATCAATCGGATGAACAGTTGCCGACAGCTTTGAATCAAAAATCGGGAGAGGGAACAGGGGCGGCAACGGGAAGTTCTGGTGGAGCTGCGGGACGCTGTTCCCGTACCGCAGGCGGCGGATACTGCTTCAAGTCCCATCCATTCTCGTCCGGAGAGAATTGATAGATCCCCGCCTTCAGTTCGTAGCGCATCGGTGGGCTTCCGTTTCCGCCTCGCAAAAATTCCAATGTCCATGGCCGATCGTCCGGAAACGAGTGTGTGTAGCCGGGCTTGATCTCGTAAGTCGTGCCGTTCAGCACATAAGACAAAGGTGCTCCGGCATTTTTGGGGCAGGCCAGATGAATGTCGGCGGTCCGAGGTACCGTCGAAGTTTGCACGGGCGTGCTTCCGGAAAATGTCTTTGAAACGGATCGTGTAGGTCTCGATTCAATGACAACGGGTGGCTGTGACGGTTGAATCACCGTCGTGGACGGAAAAATGGAAGGGCCGCTGGAGACGACGGTTTGATACGAGGAACCCGGTGTGGAGATAGACCCCCGGCCATTTTGCGTGTACTCAATCACCGTCCCACGAGTCGCATTGTTCATCACCGTTCTGGAGGGGTATGCCCCACCAACCACGATTGTTCGTGGCGGAGCAATTGCGGGGCGTCCTCCCGGAGCTCCAATGCTGCTGGGGGCCGGCGAGTATCCGCCGGAATAGGCTCCCACGCCCACCGAATAGCCGATTCCGTTCGTGTAACTCAGGCCGCCGTAGCCACCGGGACTGTAGCCCCCTGTGCTAGAGCCGCTGGAACCGTAGCCCATCGCCGCATGGCTCGGCGCTCGGTAAGTCCACGATTTCCAGCCATAGTCGTCGACGTAATTTCCGAAACGATCGACCGATCGACCTTCCGCGTTGACGACTCGGCCATTTGGGTCCGCTCCACTCGCTCCGTAGTACTGCGAATCGGCGGGCGTACTGCCCATATACTGTCGCTGGGCTGCGGCGTCGCGAGATGTCAGATGGCCAAGACAAACTACTGCCACGGCAACGGCGAATGATTTCAATTGAATCATAATTCCCCCACGCGTGACGAACTCGAGTCGAATTCGAACACTATTGTCGCTTTTCTTGCGCCCATATGTCAACCAATAGACAGACGGAATTAACCATCGAACGAACCTTTGATGATTCCACCTGTTTGGAATTGGGCGTAATTCTCTGCAAACAAGGCGGCCAATCTCTTTGCAGAACTGTCGTAGGCCGATTTGTCCAACCAGGCAGCTCGCGGATTTAAGATTTCGGACGGAACACTGGGGCAGTTGGCGACAATATTGAGGCCAAAAATCGGATCGACCACCGTCGGTACGTCGCGTAGATCACCTGAGTGAATCGCATCAACGATGGCTCGCGTATAGGACAACTTCATTCGCGAACCGACCCCATACGGCCCACCACTCCAACCGGTATTTACCAGCCACACCTGGGATTTGTGGGCCCGGATACGATCGGCCAGCAAGTCGGCATATTTCTGCGGATGCCAAACGAGAAACGGACCGCCAAAGCAGGGCGAGAATGTGGCCTGTGGTTCCTTCACCCCGACTTCCGTCCCTGCGATTTTCGCCGTATAACCATTCACGAAATACATCATTGTCTGCTCAGGGGTCAGTCGACTCACTGGTGGCAAAACTCCGAACGCGTCACAGGTCAAGAAGATCACATCTGTCGGGTGTCCCGCGATACAAGGAATGCGAGCGTTGGTGACATATTCGATCGGATAGGCGCCTCGCGTATTCTGAGTGATCGTGGAGTTGTTGAAATCCACGTGGTGATGGGCGTCATCGTAAACGACATTCTCCAACACCGCTCCAAATCGCAGTGCTTGAAAGATCTCTGGCTCGGACTCACGCGAAAGATAAATCGCTTTTGCGTAGCAGCCCCCTTCGATGTTGAAGATTCCTTCGTTCGACCAGCAATGCTCGTCGTCACCGATCAGCGAGCGACGCGGGTCGGCAGACAGCGTCGTTTTGCCGGTCCCCGAGAGTCCGAACAGAATCGACGACTCGCCCGTCGTCCGGTTTGCGGTGGCAGAGCAGTGCATCGAAAGGACGTCCCGCTTCAACATCAGATAGTTCATGATGGTGAAGATTCCCTTTTTCATCTCGCCCGCATATTCCGTCCCCAGGATCACGACCTCGCCACTTTCGAAGTTCACATCGACGCTCGTCGTGGAGGTCATTCCCGTGGTATACCGATTCGCGGGAAACCGACCCGCGTTGTAAATCACGAAGTCGGGGGTGCCGAAATCCGCCAACTGTTCATCCGTCGGGCGGATCAACATCTGATGCATGAACAGGGCGTGATAGGGACGCGAGCAAATGACTCGCACCTTGATCTGATACCGCGGATCCCACCCGGCGTAGGCGTCGACGACGTACAGACGATCACGTGTATTGAGATAGTCTTTGGCTCGTTCACGGTTAATGGCAAAGGTCACCTCGTCCAGGGGAAAATTGACGGGCCCCCACCAGATGTCGCCTTCCGATTCGGCATTCTTCACTAACCGTTTGTCTTGGGGAGATCGCCCGGTTTTGTCGCCGGAATAAGCGATCAGAGCGCCGCTGTTGGAAATCGTCGTCCCCGGTTCGTATCGAATCGCTTCTTCGTAAAGTTGTGACGGATCCGCATTGCGCAGCACCTTCTGCACGTTCAATCCCTGCGCGGACAAATCAAAATTCGACATGCAACCCTCTCCCGCAAAATCGGCATCCTCAATCCGAATCAATTCACAAGACCTCGCGTACGCCCAGAACGAGCCGTCGTCGCCGAGAAAACCGGCTCATTTGTGGGCGTCGAGTCGACTTGTGAGTGAATCGTAACACATCTCGCCAAGTTCATCTGCCCAACTTTGCCGAGCGAAGATCAGCTGCCACCGTTCCATCGAGGCTTGCCAGTTGTGCGGCAATGGTGCTGGTGCGGCACGCACGATCAACGAACGTCCGAGTCGTGGCGGGCGAACTTGACCGCCCGTCGTCGAGAAGTCGTGCCGATCCTCGAAGCGACCTACGGTCGTCACGCCGCCGAACGCGGGTTTCACCGCGGGAGATTGTTCTTTCTCGCCGTGCCCGAGTGATTCGGCGATGCAAAGGGAAACGAAGGATTCGTGTCGCATTCACGGTGGAAGCTTCGCCGGATGGGAACAATGACACCGTTGATGGCGATGTTGCTTAATTCGTACTTGGTCGTCATTGGCATGATGGTCGTCTTGTGGGGGCTGAGCTTGTTGCGTCAACACGCGAGCATTGTCGATCCGTCCTGTCAGGCCGGATTCGTCGTCGTGACCTGCTGACACTGGCGCCCACTCCGCCAGCTCAATCAGTCGAGTGATCGTAGTTGTTGGCCACTCGCGTAGCGGTCTCGGCGCTGCGGCTTTTGCTGTACCTGTTCTGACGAACGGATCTCGTGTTTTTTTCAGAAGAGCCAGGCAGAGTCGGAATGTATCGAGTGCTGGTTTCAGATCGATGTTACGACGATTTTCAGAGTTCGAACATGTCTGGCAGCGAACTAACGCCAAGTATCCCAAATCGCCGCAACGTAGGTTTTTTGCCTAATTGGCCTGGGTTTCGACTTCCCGGGCGTTCATTTTCCGCGGGAAAACCTCCTCTTCGCGAAGGGAAGTCCCTGTTTTTAGAGGCAGAAGCCTTCCTAAGTTTTTGCTTATAGACATAGTCGCTCTATTGACAAATTGTCTCTAACAGTGTCTGTTTGTTTCGTTTTGATTCGGTTATCTGCTTTCGTCTTTGATTTAAATTCCCGCAAAAAAGCGAAATCTGCTTTCTCGGGGGAGCAATATCAGACTCGCATTGACAGTGATCCGCAGGCCGGCGACGTCAGTCCGAATCCTTCAATGGAAGGTGACTCAACCCTTCATCAAGCCAAGGGTTGGCGATTCGGATCTCCGATGTTGACATTCGTCAAAATGGGAAGAATGCACCATGTTGAGAACTTTTGCTGAATGTGTTTTGCGGCTCTTCTCGGTTCAAAACAAACTCGCGAGACGTCGGTTGAAATCGCTCAAAACGTCCTCAGCTCTTGCCGCCGTACAGCAGTTGGAACCTCGTCAATTGCTCAGTGGAAATACGATCACGGTGACGACAGCGACTGACGACTCATTGCCGGCCACGACAGCACACATGACTCTTCGTGATGCGATCACCCAGGCGAATTTGGATAGCGGCGGCGACACGATTGTTTTCGCTTCAGGACTCAACGGCAGCCTGATCTCTCTGACGCAAGGCCAATTGAACATCACCAACACGATGACGATCACTGGACCAGGGGCGGGACAACTGACGGTCTCGGGCGGCAATTCGTCGCGGATCGTCGACGTTTCTTCCAGCACGGCCAGTGTGGGAATTTCGGGTTTGAAGCTGATGGGTGGTAGCGCGTCCAAGGGAGGTGCCATCCTCAATCAAGGGACGTTGTCGCTTTCGAATGACACCATTTCAGGCAATTCCGCGACAGGCGGCAGTGCTGGCGGAGGGGGCGGTATTTGGAACGCAGGCACGTTGATAATGACGAACAACGTGATTACGGGAGACACGTCGAAAGGGACCAGCGGCACCGCGAGTGGTGGCGGCATTGACAATCTCGGAAGTCTGACAAGTACCGGCGACATCTTCTCGGGTAATACGGCCACCGGTGCGACCTTCGATCTGGGCGGTGCCATTGTCAACACGGGAACGATCTCGACCAGCAACGACACGTTCGTCAGTAACTCGGTCACCGGCGGTGGAGAAGGCGGAGCCCTCTACAACGGAAGTGGCGGAGCGTGGCTCAGCAGCCGCGATACCATCTCGAACAATAAGGCCGCGGGGGCGGCGGCCGGTGGTGGTGGAATCTACAATGACGCCGGCGGTACTCTGAAGATGACGACGGACACGCTCGCTGGCAATCTGACGTCGGCCACTGTCGATGCTTATGGCGGGGGAATCTACAACGCCGGTACGCTGACAAGTGTCAGCAGTTCAATCTCGGGCAACACGGCCTCAGGAGGTTCAACTGAAAATGTCGGCGGCGGTATTTTCAATATGATCCACGGCACGTTGACGAGTCTCAATGACGCGATCTCGGGCAATAGCGCCACGGGTGGTCCCTCAAACTTTGGCGGCGGGATCAACAATAGTGGAACCCTGACAAGTACGAACGACACAATCTCGGGCAACGCGGCAACCGGCGGATCTGTGTCCAATACAGGCGGCGGCATCTGGAATGGCAGTGCGCTGACAACGACCAATGACACGATTTCTGGTAATTCGGCGGTGGGTAGTGGTAACGGCACGGGGCAAGGTGGTGCCATCTCCAATGCGAGTGTCTGGAATTCTTTGAATACCATTGTCGCCGGGAGTACCGGAGGAGACTATCTGGGGGGCGGTACGATCAACGCCCAGAATACGTTGATCGACGACACCAGTTCGGGGCTGACCAGCGGCATCAATGGAAACATTGTTGCTCCTGGGAATCAAATGATTTTCTCCGCGGCCGGCCTGACGAATAATGGCGGCCCGACCAAGACCATCGCGTTGGCCGCGGGCAGCCCTGCCATTGGGACGGGAGGGATCCTGGGGACGGTGACGGCCGACAATGGAATCGCACTGACTGTCAGTAATATCACTTTTGTCTCGGTCGGTGATGCGCTAAAGATCGGCACGGAGATCGTCCAGGTGACCGCCATCACGCCCGGATCGGGGACGACGGGAACGTTGGCCGTTCTACGGGCTCAGGACGGCACCGTTCAAACGAACCAGGCCAGTCACTCGATCACGCTGGCGACCGACCAGACGGGTGCGATTCGCAATGGAAATGATCTGGGCGCTCACAGCGGCCAGCATTTGCTGACGGTGACCACCACCGCTGACGATACGTTGCCTCCGACGGCCACGCACATGACGTTGCGAGACGCCATCGCCATCGCCAACGGCGATACGATTTCCAGCGGCAACACGACCGGCGACACAATCACGTTTGCCAGCAGCCTGACGTCCGGCGGTCCCGCCACGATCACGTTGACTCAAGGGCAGTTGAATTTCACCAATACCATGACGATTGCGGGGCCTGGGGCTGGCCTGTTGACCATTTCGGCTAACAACGCCTCACGTCTCGTGGATGTCTCCTCAAGTACGGCTCACGTTCACGTCACGGGTTTGCAGCTTTCACAAGGAATCGCTGCCACCGGCGGTGCCATCACAAATGCCGGCGTGCTGGCCCTTAAGAATGTCACTGTTTCCGGCAATTCGGCCTCGGGCGGCAACGATAATGAAGGCGGAGCGATTTACAATTCGGGCACGCTCACCAGCACGAATGACACCATCACCGGTAACTCGGCCTCCAGCGGTCCTTATAACTACGGTGGCGGCATCTACAATTTGGGAACGCTCACCAGCACCAACGATGTCATCTCGGGGAATTCCGTCATCGGTGGCGTCGGCAATACCAGCAGCGGTGGCGGGATCGACAATGTGGGCACCTTGACCCTTGTCGGTGATACCGTCTCAGGTAATTCGGCAACGGGCGGTACGTTCGACTTGGGCGGTGGTCTCACGAATACGGGGACCCTGACCAGCATGAACACGACGATCTCGGGTAACTCCGCCACTGCGGCGACTCATAATAACGAGGGTGGCGGCGTTGATAACGACGGCTTCTGGACCAGCACCAACGACACGATTGCGAATAACACCGCCGGAGGTTCATCGTCGGCGACGAACGTGGGCGGTATCGACAATGGGTCTGCTGGCTGGTTGATGATGACCGGTGATACCGTTTCGGGTAACTCGGCGACGGGCGGCTTTGCCGATTGGGGCGGCGGAATTTACAACGACGGAATGATCATCAGCGCCAGCAGTACGATCTCGGGTAACTCGGCCACGGGGGGATCGAGCCAAAATGTCGGCGGTGGGATCGACATTTTCCTGCAAGGCACGCTGAAGAGCACGAACGATACGTTCTCGGGCAATTGGACGTCCAGCAGCGGATCGGGAAGCAGTGAAGGGGGCGGTCTGGCCAACAGCGGCGCATTGACGACCACGTATGACACGATCTCGAGTAATTCGGCGACAGGCTCGACCGTAGCAGGCGGCGATCTCGCCAATTCAGGTCAATGGAAGTCATTGAACACGATCGTTGCCATTAGCACGGGCGGCGACTACTTCAACGCCGGCGGCACGATCAATGCCCAGAATACTTTGATCGGCGACACCAGTTCGGGGCTGACCAACGGCGTTAACGGAAATATCGTCAATCCGACGAACCAAAATATCCTGTCTCCGATCGGTTTGGCGAATAACGGTGGAACGACAAAAACGATTGCGTTAGCGGCTGGCAGTCCCGCGATCGGAGCCGGCACGACATTGGGAACCGTGACGGCAGACAATGGCGACTACTTGTCCGTGACGAACACCACATTTTTTGCGGTGGGTGACTTGTTAAAGATCGGCACGGAACTGGTCCAGGTGACCGCCGTGGCCAATGGATCAACGTTGGCGGGCACCCTGACCGTCTTACGTCATCAGGACGGTACGATTCAGATCAATCTCGCCGGCCAGGCCCTGATGCTGGCGATGGATCAGACCGGAGCGACAAGGACGCTCAATAATCTCGGTTCTGTCGCGGCCTTTCCAACCTCATCGCCTCAGGTGATCACGAATCCCACGAATCAGACTGCGGTGGCGGGTACTGCGGTCACGTTCACGGCCGCGTCCACGGGCAGTCCAAGTCCGTCCGTGCAATGGCAAATCAGCACTGACGGCGGAGTGACCTTCACCAATCTGGCCGGCGCGACGTCGTCCACCTTGAACTTCACCACGACTCTGGCCCAGAACGGGAACGAATTTCGCGCCGTGTTCACCAACTCTCAAGGCACGGCCACAACGACGGCCGCGACATTGACCGTGACAGCCCCGGTCGTTCCGATGATCACGACCAACCCAACCAGTCAGACGGTGGTCTTAGGGCAGCCCGCGACATTTACCGCGGCAGCCACCGGCAGTCCCACTCCGACAGTCGTCTGGCAAATGAGCACCGACGGAGGCCTCACGTTCGCCAACATCCCCGGGGCCACCTCACCCACCTTAAATTTCTTAACGAAGGTCAATGAAAACGGCGCCAAGTTCCGGGCGGTCTTTACGAACTCGCATGGAACGGCGACGACGACCGTCGTCACGTTGACAGTCACCTCATCCACATCGCTCGCCGTCACCGTCAATCCCACGAATCAGACCGCGGTCGCGGGCCACACGGTGACCTTCACCGCGGCAGCCAGCGGCAGCCCCACTCCGACCGTGGTTTGGCAGATGAGCACCGACGGAGGCCTCACGTTCGCCAACATCCCCGGAGCCACGTCACCCACCTTGAATTTCACCACCAAGTTGTCACAAAACGGCGCCCAATTCCGTGCGGTCTTCACCAACTCACAAAGCACCGTGAAAACGACAGTCGCCACGTTGACGGTGACGTAGCAGACTGAGCGACCAACATCGAGATCCCGCCCGACGCGGTGCTCAGTATCTTTGAAGGCAGGCGACAATTGCGTCTTACGTAATTGAGCGGTGAATCTTTTCTCGCCCTGAGTGCCGCACTGCTATTGCTATAGCTTTGTAAGCATCTATTTAGTGTGCCAGAGTTGAACCATTGTCTGTACGGCGATATGACGTTTTAGATTAATGCGTGGACATTGTTTCACCTCAGTGTTCGGAAAGTCTGCGCGAAGTCTCTTTCGAAGCGACGTCATTGCTTCGGGGATCGATTGCGATTCAGATAGATAAGGGCCCCTCATGGTTTTTTCTTGGTTGCAAGAGCTGAGTCGCGGAGTCCTTCGAGGTCATCGGCGGAGGCAAATAATTGGTCGACAGAAGGATCTGCCTGCGATACTTCCTCAAGTTGACCTGGCATCCACGACTAAATGGTTTGACTCAATGCTTCATCTAAGGCCGTTTAATCAATTGCGAAGCTGGCAATCGGTCTTCACGCAAATACAAAAACGTCGGTTCCGTTCATACCGACATGAAGCGACTCGCAAAGTCCCCGCAGAAATCCAGCTGCTGGAAAAGCGAACCTTGTTGACCGCGAATATTACTGGGACCGTCAACTGGAGCACAAATCCTGCCTCGTTTACAAGCGATGTACACGTGACCTCGGGAGCGACACTGACGATTGGTCAGGGTGTTACGGTGACTGGTAACGGATACTCCATCGTCGTTGATGCTGGCGGCGCGTTGGACATCAATGGTACCGCTGGAACCAGCAACGGAGCGACCAACATGGTCACTCTGAATACCGGCATCTCGGTGAGTGGCCCTTCGAACGGGATCGTGGGTGGCTCGCTTTCGATGACTTATGCAAACGTGAATGGTGGTTTTACACTGAGCGCATCCGCGAACCTTGGCACCAGCCCTTCCGCATCGAACTTGACGAACAATACGTTCGCCGCCAGTTGTGTTGTGACTGTCGACCCAAATCTCGTGCCGTATTTGAACGGCAATACGTTTGTCGCGAACAGCACGGTCAACGTCTGGGCGTCCGCGACGATTTCCGGGAACGTGGCTTGGAACCTGGCGAACGTGAGTACGTACAGCGTGACGGGATTCGGGGGATCGAGGGACATCCAGATTGCGGGCGCCTTGTCGATTGCCTCGGGGACGACGATCACGAACAACGGCTACTTCGACGGTTACAGTCCCGGCACCGAAGGG
>CAIQIR010000006.1 GCA_903871875.1 uncultured Schlesneria sp. | reverse complement strand
TCGACGTGCAGGCGGGAGGCAAACTCTTCCCCACACCGCCGGCACTTGGCCTGTTCGCTACTGCTCCCGATGTCCTTATAGAACGACACTCCCAGTTGTGCTGGCCTCTGGAAAATATGGAAAAACTTGCCGAACGGCAGCCAGAGCAGAGTAAAGATCACCGTGACCGCATGCACAATCGCGAGGAACTCGTACCCGTACCCCTTCATCCAGGTGTAACTGACCGTGAGTAGCAGTCCTGTGACGCTGACCGCGAATAACAGGAACAGCGGGAGAAAATCCTCCTGAAAACCCTGAAGCGCAGCCGCGTCGTGATCATGAATGCGGCGGTTGAACGCCCACATCACTCCAGGGATGACCAGTAGTGCCGACCACACCAGTCCGTGGAAAATCATGTGGCCAAGTAGTGAGTCATGCGCAAAATCGAAAACGGGGAACCCGAACATGAACGTGCGATACCTGGTGAAGTCACCAGGCACGGTTTCAAAGTTGACCCAGCCGAAGACCAGTGGAAAGGTGATCGCGGAGGCCAGGACGCACCCCCACATGATCAGTAGATGTGCGAACCCGCGCGACTTGCTCCGCTTGAAGATGTGCTCGTTCAGGGCGAACAATCGCAACATCCGCCATGCCAGGTGCCTGGCATTTGCAAACAGGTGACCGGGTCGGAAGAAAGCCTTCCACCCCCGTCGCATGTAGATCTTTGTTGGTGGCCGCTGCAACCAAATCGAATAACGGTAGGCAATTCCGAATGCCGCGAAGAGGCAGGCGAACGTGTACCCAACCAGAGCGGCGTCTATGTTGCGGAGGTTGCGCGAGCCAACGAAGATTGCGACCGCTAGCCCACCGGACCAGAATATACCCCAACCGGCAGCCTGGTATTGCTCGCGAGTCATGATGTCCTTTCGGCCTGACTGCCGCTGTGAGGCCCTGGGCAAATTGCATCGCATTTGACCATCCTCAAAGGCGGAACGCAAGGACTGGTTCTTCAACTCTTCGAGACTTCTCTAAACCGTACTAACGGCATGTGACAAGGAAATTTCAAATCATTCGCGATTCTCGGTGTTTCATGGTTTGGAATGCATTCCATGAGTCGCCAGGAGGTCACGCAATGGGGCAAGCACAAGAGTGAGCCGGGTTTCAATCGCGACATCAAGGTGAGTGGGTGCGACGATCGGATCACGGACGGGTGACTGGCGTTACTGCGCGACGCCGATCTTCGGCTGAGGCTGGCCGCGGCATTCATCCCCACCGGGTGCGAAGAACGAGGAAATTATCGATACGCACAATTTGATGAGTTATTCAATGATTGCGAATTAATCCTTGTGGAAGCCGACGTTCAGGCAACTGCTCCTCGCTTCGAAGTCTGGAGTAGCGTGGTCAGGGAGAATCTAAATGCGGCAGATCATACGTCGATTCAGGCGATGATATCCGATGATCCTGTTGGCGAAGTCGCGTGTCCGGTCTGGCCTCGCATCAATCTGTCCTATATCGCCGATTGAATTCTGCAGTCTTTATATTCAAACGACGTACCGATACTAATCCGTTGCTGATGCAAAGCGGGACAGGTCACCGGAAACGCCATCGAAGGGACCACCTGTCATTCCGGTCTTTACCACGAATTGCAGTGATGCGGAATTGCTGGCCCCGGTGGATGGTGTTCGTTGAGAAGGGTCGTAACGGGGTAGAAACGTCTGACCTCCTAGGTTGGTTAGCAAGGATCGAAGTCACTACCCTCAGAGGGTGAAAACAATTGAAAACCACCGAGAAATAGTGAGAACTCTTGCACTCTTAGGGTCGCGCGATAGACACAATAAAAACAAGGGTTTTCATGCCGTATCGATTCGGAATTTTGTTGTTTGATATCGTGGAGGTCGTTGGTTCGAGTCCAATATCGTCCACTTGTAATGCCTTATCTGGCAGTAGTTTGCAGTTGCCGGTTTTTGGCAGGCGACAATTCCGCCAGAGCGTGAATCACAAATCAAAATCGACAGACGAAAAGGCCGCTGGGAACTCACAGCGGCTTTTTGCTTTTTTGATTTCCGGCACTTCTGATTCTCGTCCAGAAAGAGACGATTGATAGTGGCCTCAATTTGCGCCGCACGCCTTCAGCATCGCTGCCAATGACTTCGAGTCGGCTAATCGATGATCGTTGCCAATCTCTCTCAAAACTGACGTAGGCAACTCGCTATTTCGGGCCAGTTCCTCTGAGTGTGCAAACGGGATCACGTCATCGGATCGGCTGTGCAGAATCACTGTGTCGGGTCGCACGGCGTTGGCCGTTCCCCAATTCTTCCAGGCCGGACACAGGAGCACGAGTTTCGCGGCGCCGCTGTTGATGTTCATTGCCACGGCACCACCTCTGGAAGAACCGACGACGACCTGAGGTTGATGTTTGTCGAATTCGGCCTGAGCAGTTGCCACTGCTACACCGAAGTGATCGTCATCCAGGGCAGGGTTGATGACTTCGTGACCATGTTCTTTCAGATAGGTCGGTTTGACGCCACCTGGAACCGAATGCCAACCGTGAAGAAAGAGAATGATCATCGGCAATCGCTTTTCCTGACCCGATGAATTGTTGAAGGGACAAGTTGCACATAAGACCTTCAAACAGACGGGAAATGCAAACGCCTCGCATCGGTCAATCGGTTCGCAAATACCCCTGCTCGTTGACTTGCCACTTTTGACCGCTCACTACATCTAGCGCCGTCAGCCATCCCCCATCCCAACAATTCGTGTCGATGCAGATGAGATGTCCCAAATCGAGAATGTCCGGTTGAGGCGTATGTCCCATGACGGCGATTTTTCCTGAATAGTGTGGTCCAGGTACCGAGTCTCGCAGCGACAACCAGCGGAGTGTGTGGTCATCCATCTGGTCCAATGCAAGGTCCGGTTTGTAGTTGGCGTGAACGAAGAAATGCGTCTTAATCTCGAAATAGGAAACGCACTGCTCAAGGAAACGGAAATGTTCAGTGGGAATGTGACTGAGCGTTCCCGTAGAACCATAGGAATCAAGCGTGGCGTCGCCGCCGACGGTCATCCAGTCCTGGAAATCTGCTTCACCGTCCCTGGCGTGAAGCATCATTTCGTCGTGATTGCCGAGAACTGGGACGAGATGACACCGATTGGCTAAGACGATCAGTTGGTCCAAGACACTTTTCGAATCCAGGCCGCGATCCACATAATCGCCCAAGGTGACAATCATGTCGTCGGATTTCGGATTGATGGCGGCGACGAGAGCGTTCAGGGCATTAGGGCAACCATGAATGTCGCCCACGGCGATGACTCGGCCGTGCATAGAAGGGCTCTCAAATCGAGTGGCATTGGGGCGTCGAATTCACCTGCGGAACCCGTTTTACCGCAGGCACAACTCTACTGAGCATGACACGGTTTGGGGCGGACTTTTCACAAAGAAAAAATTCGGGACAGCACTGTATCAAATCCAGACTTGATCCCCTCGGTTAAATTGAGATTTCGACTTACCTGCATCGCTCTTTCACTTCGCGGAGCCAATAAGGAGATGAATCTGGTCGGGAATTAATGTTGCCGACACTTATGCGACCTCGAGGTCTGCGCGATGGGCCTCCATCGCGCAGGCTGACACACTTGCTTGATGCTCAAGCACCCGTTCAATTGTTCGTGGGGATTCTGTTCTTCAGTCGATGCGCTGCACTTTGACGCTGTTCACACCGGGTAAGGCTTCCAGCCGAGTGAGCATCTGCTCAACACCTTTTTCGGTCGGAATATGTACGTCAAAGATCAGGCGTAGTTCATTTGCGACGAGGTTATGCGAGCTTTCCAGATCGGTCAAAGTGATTCCCAGTTTTTGTAACTCTTCAAAGATGATGGTTCGATTCAGGCTGGGTTTCTGTCCGGTGATTTCCACTTGACGCTGGCACACATGCCACCGAACTCGTTCTACCCGGCGAAGAAATCTCAGTCCAAACAGGGATCCGAGCGTTGCCGCGACTGCTACGAAGTACATGCCACCACCCGCGGCCAGCCCCACGGCTGCAACCAACCACAGACTCGCTGCAGACGTCAGCCCCTGAATACTGATGCCGTTTCGCAGGATCGCGCCGGCACCGAGAAATCCGATCCCAGAGACAACACTGGCAGCGATGCGGGAGGTATCCACCGCAATCAGATCGCCTTTGTCGTAAGTCTGGAAGTAGACGAATTGAGTTGAGACGAGCATGAATGTTGCTGACGCCAGGGACACCAGCAAATGAGTGCGTAGACCCGCTGGGTGCCCGCTGCGTTCTCGTTCGTAACCGACAGCGGCTCCCAGCGCCGTGCCGGCACCCATGCGGAGGAACATCTCTATCGTCGGAATGACCATGTTTGATTTTCCTTGGGACGTGAACTGTTTTCTGGCTCGTGGGGGCGAGTCAATTCGTGTCGGGATGCAGGTCCTAAGACGTCGTTGATTCGTTCAATGGCGGTGGGGTTGAGATGCGACTCCGATTGTCGCAGACGAAGCTGCGTCCACTCGCCGCGGGGCGATCGATCAAAAACGAGACGTGAATCTGTCATGTTTCTCTCATGACAACGAGCGATCTGGACCGGCCTCGGTGCAACGGCACCCGATGTGATGAAAGTCTTTTTGTCGAGCCAACGCAAGGAGGCGCAAGAGACTCAAAGGGCATGGTCGACAGATCTCCCTGTGGATCAGAGTTGCCCCACGGTCGCCTACCGATGTCTTGCGACGGATGTAGAAACGGTGACCTGCGTCAAAAACCTCCGGATTGTTTTCCGTGTCTCTAACGCAGGTCAGTGTCAGCGGTCGCTATTGATGGGGCGGCAAAAGGCCGCTCTTAAGGTGATTTCAGTTTGACGCGTTCGCTACGAACGTATTTGTGACACTCCACGCAGCCCTTCATCGCATCGATCCATTGAAGAATCGCGTTATCAAAGTTCTTTTCTGTCGCTGCCTGATCCAGTTTTCGCATGCTCGAGCGAAAATCCCGATTGAACTCGCGATAGTCCGCATCGGTGAGAACATTCCACAGCTCGACTTTGCTCATCTCCAGGATCTTTGTGGTTCCCTTTTTAATCAGCTCGGCATCTTCAACGGTCAGACCCTCGAGGATTTGAGATGAAGCCTCGAGCTTCTGTCGCATGAATGCCTGAAGGGTTGCCGGCTTTTCCTCAGCAGCGGGAGTCACTTGTTGGGAAGAAGGGAAGAGCATCGCGGCACCAAAACCGAGACCCAGTGTCAGTGGAACAGTCCATTTCCAGATCGATCGTGCGTTCATTTCGGTTCTCCTTCCGGCAGCTCTTCGGCTGCGATGACATTGTGGCGATGAGAAATCAGTATCGTGTTTATTAATCCGTGTGAAAAACTTCAGGCGTTCGTCGGCAGGTTCTGATGTCTGGCCATCAGTATTGGCGGGTTTCAGTTAAGCAGCGTGTTGCATCGAGCCGCACGTCGGGTATTCGGGCTGAGCTGACTTGTGGGAAGACGAAAACAGCAGACGGGACAATGGGCCTGTCTGAGCACTCCCTCGGCAATTCCGCTGTGGAGCTGGAATGCTTGTCCCTCATTGAACTCCGAGGCAATGACGATCACGTCCGCGCTTTCTTCGTGGGCCACGTTCAAAATCGTCCCGATAGGATAGCCTTTGACGAGCCGAAAGCTAATGGGAATTCCATCTGCGATTTGACGCAGGCGTTCAAATTGTTGTCGGTAGGGGGCGACCGTCGCTTGATCCCCGACGAGGATATTTGAATTTGAATCGCAGTCCAACGGCGTTTCCGGCGGGACAACATGCACGACGACCAGCGTCGCAAAGTGATCCCGCGCGATGGCGCACGCGACGGAGAACGCCTGATCCGCATCCTTTGAGAAATCAGTGGCATGTAGCACGACGTCATATTGGCTCATGGTTTGGTCCAGACTTCGGATCGAGCATTCAATTCGTCAAGACGATTGCCTCTGGGCAATCCTTGACGGGGTTGATCTGATGGGTGGTTACCTGACATTGAATGCACAGCCTGTGCCATGGACCGTGATTTTGTACGGAAGTAAGTGAGAGCGGTGCTCGGTTGACATTTTCGGGATTTAGAGGTTCGATCGTTCTTAAGACAAGGACTGTAGAGGGCGGACGAGCGGCTACTGAGTTGCCACGTGATCAATTCTCGTTCGCATGTCACTGGACGAGCCTGAGGCAACTCTCCTGATCGGGATGGCTGGGGAAAGGTGAACGAACATCGACTGGAGCACTTGGCGGAATCATGTGAGGAGAACCAACCACATCATTTCGGGCCGACAAGTCCGACCATGGCCAACAGAATGCCCCCCATGAAGAGGTGCAGCAGTCCCACGATCAGACAAACGCCAAGCAACGTCAACGTGCCGTCGTCTTGGCCCGGTTTTCGACGCAGGAACCGGGTTGAGATGACTCCGCAGATCCACGACCAATGAAACATGACATGCAGCAGAATGGCGAATGCGAACACGCAGAACACGTTACAAAGTGTTTCTGACCACTCCAGCGCCGTGATGTTCCACAGTTTCCATTCGGGACCGGCACCGCGCGGAAACACGAGTCTCAAGACGGCAAATATCCAGGCCTGAACCAAAAACAGGATTAGCAGGGCGACATCGAGCCAAAAGTTGATCAGGGTCGAATAGCGACTCCAAAAGGAGCGCTTGGTCGCAGGAGTCGTTGCCGTGACCTGAGGCGGTTTTTCCATCGGTCGTGCAGGTAGTTGGCTGGCGATGCCGTTCATCATCGATTCCTTTTTTCCATGAGCTGACTCTCGACCATGGTGGTGGACGGACAAGTCTTCGCGGAACAGAAAGGACAGGCGGGCGGTGCGGTCTCTCCCGAGAAATTCAGAAATGCCACACCACGGCCCAAAGTCAGGATACCGGTCAAGATAACGGACCACGCGGATGCTTTCCAGAACCGTTGTCGAGCATTCCAATTCAAGAGCGATGTACCGCACCCGGTGAAAACCATCATGGGAATCGTGCCGGCGCCAAATGCCAGCATTGTGAACAACCCCTGCAACAGATCGTGGGAACTGGCGGCCAGGGCGACGAAGGCATAGACCAGACCACAAGGTAACAGTCCTGTTGCCAGGCCGGCCACCAAGGCTCGAGAAGGTCGGGGTGTGTTGATCAAGGCACTGAATAAGGGACGTATCAAACAACCTGTTACTGAGGTGCCGGTGACAGCACGCTTCCACAGTCCCGTCGCGAGCAACCCTTCTCGGATCAGAAACAGGCCAGAGAATAGGCAGAGAATTGCGGGCACATTGATGATTTGAGGCACCGAATCCAACAGCCGCTTTCCGGCAAACCCGGCCAGTGCGCCCAGCGTGGCGTAACTCATCAGACGTCCCGCGCTGAAGACGATTTGCGATTTCAAATTTCCCAGCAGCGATTGCGTGTTCAGTCCAATCATGGCGGCGATACCGCCGCACATGCCGACGCAATGTGCCGAACCCAACAGTCCGCTAAACGCTAACAGCCACCAGGGAGTCATGTACTCTCCTTCGCGACATGTCCGACCGGATGGTCGTTGGAAAGGTCCGTTAACGCGGGGCTTGTGCCGCGGGCAGACGCCGTTGCAAAAAGGGAGTCGGGCGACAGGCGAAGCGAATTGGCCAGGACCATCAGGCTACTCAAAACCATGATTCCGGCGGCCAGTGCCGGATGGAGGTAACCCGTGGCGGCGACGGTGACACCCAGTGCGTTGTAACCAAATGACCAAGCCAGATTCCATTGGATGATGCGTACGGTACGGCGCGAGAATTCGATCATCCAGGGAACGAGGCACAGATTGGATGACAACAAACAAATGTCGGAAGCGTCTCGACTGACATCGGCGCCACAGCCCAGGGAAATACCAACGTCCGCCGCGGCGAGTGCCGGCGAATCGTTCAGACCATCCCCGCACATGGCGACCATCCCGTACTGTTGGTGTGCCGCACGAATCGCCCTCAGCTTGGCTTCTGGAAGCAATTCAGATTCCACCGGCAAGTGAAAAATCTGACCGATGGCTTTGGCTCGAGCTGCGTGATCTCCGGTAAGGATGACTTGATTCAGACCCAACCGTTCGCAGTTCAAAATGGCTTCGCGGCTTTCGGGGCGGATGGTTTCCTTCAGTAAGAAGATTCCCCTGACTTTGCCCGCAAATCCGATCGCGACCAGGGACCGGGCCAGAATGGTTTCCTCGTTGAGAACGGCGGAAAGTTGATCGCCCCATTCCAGTTCGTTGTCTTTCATCCAAGATACGGACCCGAGAACAATTGTGCCCGGATTCATGGAATACCCACGAAGTCCGCGTCCGGCGACGGTTTCGACGTGCAAGTCGGTGTCCTGAGCGGAGGAATCAGACTCGGCCAAGTATTCACGGATGGCGAGCGAGAACACATGATTGGAGGAACTCGTCAAACCAAATGCCAATTCTTCGATCTCTGATCGCGTCGTGGGATCTTCACAAATCAGTCGCTCGACACGCGGTGATCCTGTGGTCAACGTGCCGGTTTTGTCCCAGCGAATCGCCTGCACCGATGCGAGCGCCTCTAAGGCTGCGCCGCTGCGGCACAACACGCCTTTTGACGCAGCGGTACCCAGGGCGGTCCAAATGGCTGTGGGAGTCGCCAGGGCGAGTGCGCAAGGACACGAGATCAGGATGACCGACAAGGCTGTCAGCAGTCCCTGATCCCAATCGGTGCGCAGACCGTGGAAGAAGAACGTGCCAATCGCCACGATGCTGATCAAGGGAAAGAATCGCTTGGACCAGGCATCGCTCAATAACTGGAATCGTCCCTTGGAGAGTCGCGCTGCTTTGACCGCCGCAATCAGTTTTCCCAAGGCCCCTGTTCCTGGCAGGGCCGTGACCGTCAGGGTGATCACACCATCCAGATTCAGGCTTCCGCCCAAGAGTGGCGCTCCGGGATGTTTTTCTACGGGAGTACTTTCCCCCGTGAAAAACTGTTCGTCGACGACGGCGTTTCCTTTGATGATCTGGCCGTCAAGCGGGACTCGTTCTCCAGCAAGAACGCGAATGCAGTCTCCAATGCGAACTTGCGAAATCGGTAATTGCACATCAACGCCGTTTTGGACGACGCGAATCGTCTCCGGCAAAAGACGCTCGAGATTGTCGAGTTCACGCGAGGCCAACGAACGGCCTGTGGCTTCCAGCCAGCGTCCGATGGTGACCAGGACCAGGATCACGCACCCGACTTCAAAATAGACATGGCCCGACGCGCGCCAGGTATTGACGGCCGACAATGCGAACGATGCGATCACGCCAATCGCCAGCAAAAGATCGGTGGTAAAGATCCCGTTGCGCATGCCCACGATGGCATGGCTGATCAGCGGTCGTCCCAGCAAGAGCAGAACCGGCAGGGCAAACGCGAGTGCGCCGTAGCGTAGAAAGCTTCGCAGTGCCAGTTCGAATGGCGATTGGGCCGCTTCCGCATAGCTCCAAAGGGCCATGGTCAACATGACCACGTTCATGGTGAAAAATACGGACAACCCGATCGCGCTCGCCGGCGTCATGACTCGGTCTGACTCGGCCAGCGGAGTGGCCATGGCGGCAGCAAAGCGGCAACCGTAACAGCAGTAGGTGGGTTCGTCCGTGCTCGCCGCGCGTGCCGTCGGTAGTCCGCAGTAATCGCAAGCGACCGATTGCGACGGCTCGACGCAGAGAGGAGTCACATGCTTCATGGCGGAGAGATGATTTCTGTTTGAAATGCGGGAATGAAGTACGAGATGGCGTAAGCGATCGCAAAGATCCAAAATACCACCCACATCATTCGCACATACCACGGAATCACGTGGCTGAGGTAAGTGTGGTAGCGGAGATCCTGCTCAGGCGAATCCGAATTTGTATTGGGTTGCATCTGACAATTCTCCGTTAGTCTAAGGCCGTTTCGCGGGCGAGTTTTTCGAACCGTTGTTCATTCTCGAACATTACCCGGCTGGGCCCGTCGAGATCTTGAAATGCTCCTCGCGCCGCAGTCCACAGCAACAAGCAGACGAATCCGGCCGTTGCCAGCAGATAATTCACAATCGGTGTGACGGCGAATGCACCGTCCTCATCACCTTGTACGACCAGGACCAGGTCGAGGAATTTATTCGCGAACCCCAGGATGGCCGGCGTCAAAATCAAGGCGAAAACAATCTTGGTTAACCAATGTGTTCGATGTGCTGACATCTTTTGTGATCCTCAGGAGAAATGCGTTGTGGCAATCACCGACCCGTTATCGCGGTCTTACTCGGCAGCAACTTCTGCCGCAGGTGCCGTTTTGATCGGGGTGACCACATAGTCTTCATAATAGGGGTACGTTTCGTGCCATGAGCCGAGCCATTGCACGTAGGTTAAGAGAGCCAAACCGCGATCATTGGGTTTGTCGGGTCGCCCTTCGAAAAGCCATGGATAGCGCGGCATGGGTGAATCTTTCGAGAGCGTTTCCGGGTCAAAAAAGTGAACCGCGTGCCAATCGTTTGAACGGCGTCCCCCTTCGCGACTGAGGTCTGGCCCGACGCGACGTGTTCCAAACATGACGGGACGCTGAAGTTCGTTTTGGTATTCCCAGGACTTGGCGACGGGGCCCCATCGGCGGTCTTCGTTCGAAACTGGCCGGACGAACTGGCTGTGGCAGTGCCAACAGCCTTCCGCGGTGTAAACGGTACGTCCCAGCCGAAGCGCCTTTGCCAAATGCTCGTCATACCATTTGGCCGCCTGTTCGGGATCGGCCGGCGGAACTCCATAGACTTTTTCGAAAGCCTGGGGAAAACGTTGGGCCAGATCCTCAAATTGGTATCGCAAATTTCCGTTTACGAGCTGTTCCGCCGTTTTTTCCGGCAAATGTCGATACATCAACATCGGCACAACGGCGTTTGAGAGAAACGCAAACGCGAAAAAACCAAGACCAGCAATTAACAGAATTCCAGATTTTCGCTCGAACATGACTTAAGTACCTCGATGGCCAACGTGACGGGATCCAGGCGTGGATCGGACAGGCGTTTTGGCTATTGCACGAACAAGTTTTTGTGAATCACTGACCAAACGCAGGCGCGGCTCCTGTTGCCGGGACCGTTACGGAGAACGATCGTGTTGATTTTCTCCACGTTAGATAGAAGTTAACGACGAACAGAATCTGAGCCGCGAACATCACCAGACCCGCCACGAGACGAACTGACCAGAAGGGGATCGAAAGATGGATCGAGGCATCCCATGGTTGCAGGGCCGCCCACGACCAGCCTTGAAATAAGCCACCCAAAATCAGATCGCTGGCCATGACCAGCAGCCCGCCGCTAGAGGCCCAGTAGTGCCATTCGCACCACTTGGGGTTGTACCATTCGGTCTTGAGGATTCGGGGCACCAGATACGTCATGACGCCCAGCTGCCAGAGGCTGAACACACCGAACATGACCATGTGAGCGTGGCCGACAACCCAATCGGTAAAGTGGATCAAGGCTTGGAATGTCAGGGTGACTTGCAACGCGCACTGCAGACAAGTCAAGAAGTAGAACAGAATTCCCGTGTAGAAATAACGCAACGGCAGATTGCGAAGCACGAGGTCGCCGGTGCCGTACAAGGTGCCGACGAAATTCACGATGACGGTCAGCACCACAAATTCCAGGGCGATCGTCGAAAGCACGGCCCCGTATTGCAGAAACATGGGAATCGGTGTGTAAAGGAAGTGGTGAATCCCTTGCAGCGGATAGAAGAACGCCAGTCCCCAGAAACCGACCAGCGAAAGTCCATGACTCCACATTGGACGTTTCAGCAGAATCGGAACAAAGTAGTACATCATGCCCCAACCCAGCGGCGTGACGAACAGACCGACCAGGTCATGAATGAATAGTCCACCCACGGCTCCGGCGCTGGAACCGCAGACGAAGTATTCGGGAAGCAGGTTCCCCATCGCGTAGGTCAGAAATGTCCAGACCAGCGCGGCCAGGTAGTACCAAAGCGTGACATATAGCGGGCCGGGTGCGTTGATAATCGGAGCCCCAAAATTGATGGCAACGAGCAACAGTCCGAGCAACGCGAAGGGATCGATCCAGACCGGTGTTTCACCCCATTCCACTCCCTGGGCCTGACCGAACAGGATGCCCACTGCTGTCGCCAGCACGACCGCTTGCCAGGCGAAGAAAATCAGGTACGACAAAGGATTGCTTAGCACCGGTCGTAACGTCAGGCGAGGAATCACCCAATGCATGATTCCCAAAAACGCATTGGCCAGAAAGCCATAGGCGATCGCGTTGGTGTGCACCATTCGCCAACGTCCCGGCGACAGGACTTCGATCGCCGGAAGAGGATTGTGACGAAGCAACTGTAGGCCCATCAGGATCCCTGCCAGCATCGAGATCGTCATAAACGTCAACGCCGCGACGAAGTACCAGAGTACAAGTCGATCTTCTACTAAATCTTCATGTCGTGGACATTGCTGACCATCGATCGATGAATTCGTTGCCGAAGTCATTCGGGTGTTCCTGAGTTGAATTTCTGGGATATTCGACAAGTTTATTTCGTGGATTGAATGTGGGGGTAGTCGTCCTTGCGGAACTTGACCCAGGGATAGAGCAGTGCCAGCGTCCACCCAAACACGAGATGTGTGACCAGCCCGACAGAACGCGGCAGCACGGCCGGGTCCGTAATCCAGTTGCCTCCAACCAGCCAGGGTTGCAGCCAGGAAAGAATTGCCCCGAAGTTGATGGCCCACAGGATGACCGACAGAACAGTGGCCACGACGAGACGAATCGTGGTGCTCTTATTCTCTGTCAACTTGACCAGCACGACGAAGAAGGGGACACCCAGGATCATCCCTGTGCCAAGGTACAGGCAGCATCCTATGGCCAGGATCACGCCGTCGCCGCCGGAGTAGATCTGTTTTGTATCGACGGACAATTTCAGGGCGGTCTCGCCCAGCGGAAACGTCAAATACACACGGATCAGTTCCAAAGGTGACTTGCCGAAAATAGGTGCGGCGACAATGTTCACCAAGAGACTCATCGCGGCGCCGAACATGCCCAGCAGGAAGCCGGTGGCGGCGTAGTATTCACTGTAGAATCCCGGCGGCGGAAACCGGCTGGCCGGCGCTGGTTCGCTTAACTCTAATTCGAGTTCGTGCAACCGTGCACGAAGGCTATTGAGTTCTTGTTCTTTTTTATCGTCGAGGGTCACAAGAGCGATCCTTTCCAACGGTACACGGTGGCACAGAAGACAATTCGGACAAAAAAGCGGTGTTGACGATGCGGTCAGAGCATTCTTCAGGGAGCCGTGTTCGACGAAGCTGTCGGCAGCGGAACATAGGGCTTGATGGCTCCGGGCGTGGGGATCTCGCCTTGGCGGCGGCGGTTTGTGACGAACAGGACGTAGGACACTAAGTCCCATACGGTTTCCGGATTGTCCTTGAGAACATTCGCGAAGCCGGGCATCGGAGTTCCATTGATGCCGTTGTAAATTCGTCGGTAGATGTCGATCGGGCGATTGCCTCCGTGCAGCATGCCGGAGGTCAGATCCGCTGCGCGGGTCTGGTGGCCCCAGGCGTCAGCACCACGATTGTCCGCGGTCTGACCACGTCCATCTTCACCGTGACACTTCGAGCAACCTTTTGTTAAGAAGGCGATCTTGCCACGCTCCACATTGGCGGAGGTGAAACGTGGTGGGGGCGAGGCCGGAAAGACCTCGGAAGCGTCCGCTTCCGTCCAGCGCGAAAGGACAGCCGGAACGAGTTCTGACTGAACATCTTCCGCATTGACGGCGCTGTCCGTGTCGGCCATGTCGACGATCTGACTTTCAAGTTCGCCGCGGCGGCTTAACATGATCACGTAGTCGACAACGGCCTGTTGGTCTGACTCGGGCAGTAAGGCAAACCCCGGCATCGAGGTCCCTTTGATGCCCTGGCGAACCGTCTTCAGCAAGTCATCACGCTGTGGTCGATATCCGTAGGGGGTTGAGGTGAATTTGAAGACGCCCTTTCGATAGTCACGTGGGCGAGGATACAGAAACTCGCTGGCGATCCCTTTGCCGTCTCCGCTGACGCCGTGACATTGCTCACAACGTTGCTGATAGACTGCCTGGCCTCGCGACAATGATGGATGAGGGTCTTCCGCGGCAGCCAGCAGTTTTGGCTGGAGAAACGTGCCGACATGGACCGCTAATTCCTTCCGTACGGCGTCACGCATTTCCGCAGGGAGCGCTTGCGCCGCGTCGCTCGAAGAGAACTCTGGCGGCTGGGCTCTCTGGCAACCGGAAAGAACCGCCATCGCGGCAACAATCCAGGATGCACAGGTCAGGCGCAAGTGGGTGACAGGAAACTGATGACTGCGTTGATTCTGAAGATTCATTTCATCTCGCTTGCCGTGGGGAATGGATGGACTGGCTTGGCCATTCCACAACATGGACCTCTGTTGTTTTGACGAGTACGCGCGATCGAACGGGTGAATCTGCGTCGAATGACGGCCTTCCTCCCGAACAGGCCAGCGGCAACCTGATCGTCTCTCACGCGGCGACACGGATCCTAGACACCGGGGACTTCCACGAGATCTCATTCTCAGACCGTTCGGTCGGCGGCGTTTCACCGTGAAAGGCTGCTGTCAAGGCTTCCGCAGCGGTGCTAAAGCAATTGCCGCGCCCAAATGCCAGCGATTATTTGTGGTGGTGTTTCGATAGGGTGCTTTTAGAGGTGGCGGCGAAATCAAACCACAGCATGCGCCGATTCGCGTGCGGTCTCTCTTTCGTATCGGTCCTTTAATCGCCGCATCGTTGTCGATCGAACGCTGACCGGTTTCGTGCAATGCCACTCAATAGGGGATCATTCAACCGAATTTATCGAAACGATTGACGCTCCCGTTGTCGGCGAGTTTTTCGGGTGTGACTCAGTTGATGAATGGCGGTTTTCTTCCACCCGGCGAATTGTTGACCGGTAAAAAGTGATGGCGCTGGAGCAGTCGTACCAATCATCGAAGTGACGATGTGGACTTCCACATCTGCGTTGACGAGTCAAAATCCCCGTGATTGATGCGTCGATTGAAAAAAGCAGGGATGTGCCGCGCCAACATCGAGAACAACGATCCGGAATTCGGGGTCAGGGAATGAAACGTGCCAAACCTGCCGGTTGACGATCTCACCATGTCTGCATCGGTCATGGTCTTCCTGGATCAGGGAGGAAGGAATGGACACCTTCCCGCCAACAACAAGGAGGAACACGTATGCGCATTCTCCGTGGCATACGACAAGCACAATTGCTGCTTAGAGACTCGATTGTTCTCAAGGTGATTGACGTATGCGGTGGACGCGTGAAGCTGGCAATTGCTGCCAGACGCGTTTACGAATCGAGCGCATTGGTCAGGTGATCGCGGAAAGCGGAGTAGGTGAAGCGGCACCAGTTGTGCCGACCAATCGGCTGAATGCGCTCGCGTCAGATCGCAGATCTAGTCCGTGATTTTGATTGAGCGGTCGAGATTAATGCCAAGAGCACTTAATTTCGTGCGCAGTGTCGAACGAGAGATGCCAAGGATCGTCGATGCTCGGCTGATGTTTCCTTCGACACTGCGGATCAGCTCGGTCAGCATCGTTCGTTCGACGTTCTGAATCACCTCGTCATACAGATTTTCCGTGCCGGCTTGAATACGTTCTTGAATGAACTGGACAAGTTGGCCTTGAGAATCGGACGTGGCATGAGCCTGTTGCGCTGGCATCGATCGAGCGGCTGTCAGGCCTTTTCCTCGCACCGTTTCTGGAAGAAACTCGGGCAGGATCAGTGGGCCAGTGGCTTCGACTACTGCGTGTTTCAAGACGCTTTGCAATTCACGCAAGTTACCGGGCCATTGATAGGCCCTGAGCAGATCCATGGCCGCCGGGGAAATGGAATGAACCGGCTTGTCCAGTTCACGGCTGAACCGTCGAAGGAAGTAATCTGCCAGGAGCGGCAAGTCACCGGTTCGGTCGCGAAGCGCTGGCAAATGAATTGTGTAAACGCCCAGGCGATAATAGAGATCGCTACGAAAAGAACCTTGTTCCATCATCGCGGCAAGATTGCGGCTGGTCGCCGCGATCAGTCGGACGTTCGTGCGAACCAGTTCGTTACCGCCGACACGTTCGAATTGCTGATCTTGCAGAACCCTTAAAACCTTGGTTTGAGTCAATGGTGTCATGTCACCAATCTCGTCCAAGAACAGCGTACCGCCATCGCACTGCTCAAATTTCCCGATGCGTTTTCGTTCTGCTCCCGTGAACGAACCTTTTTCATGACCGAAGAGCTCACTTTCCAGCAGCGTCTCGGGAATGGCCGCGCTGTTGATGGCCAGAAATGCTTGCTCGGCCCGCTTGCTGTACTGGTAAATTGCCCGAGCGACGACTTCTTTTCCGGTGCCGCTTTCGCCAAGAATCAGTACCGTCACATCTTGCCCGGCGACGCGACCAATCTGTCGGTAAACCTCTTGCATGCCTGGGCATTGCCCGATGATCAGGTCATCATCATGGGATTCGTTGGGCTCGCCCGTCGAGATTTTGGCCGGGGTCCGCGACATGCGCGAAACTTCCAACGCTCGGTCAATCACGGTTTGAAGGATGTCGAGGTCCAGCGGCTTTAAGAGATATTCAAAGGCACCCCACCGCATGGCGTCAATAGCCGAGCTTGCCGTTCCATGGCCCGTCATCAGGATGACGGGTACGCGGGCGTCATTTTCCTTCAGGCCTCGCAGCAAATCCAATCCAGACGAGCCGGGTAAGCGAATGTCGGTGACCACGGCGTCGAAGGGCGTTTCACGGAAAAGCGAAATGGCCTCGGCGGCGTTTGTGGTGGTTCGAACGAGGAAATCGTCAGAGGCGAAAGCGTGACGAAAGCACTCAAGAATGAGAATGTCGTCGTCGACAATCAGCAGTTTCGGCATGATCTCCCATTCCGTTCAGACAGTCTTGCATTTGCGGCACATTTGCGATCGACATCCTGCACCATCTCAAGGCCTTATCATAGCGGCAATTTGCCGAGAATCACGCCACTGTCGATTGGCCGCGAAATTTCTGATGTTGTTGGCGCGAAGGGGGAACCTCACCCTATTTGCCGTGTCTGGCCGACGGATCGATCACGATCGATTGATCAAGACCTCGGTGAGAGTTTTTAAGAGCTGTGCTTCGGAATACGGCTTGGGTAGAAAGGCCTTGGCACCCCGTGCGAGAACCTCCGATTCGCGTTGGATCGTACGAAGTCCACTGCAAGCGATCACCATCACCTCCGAATTGATTTTTCGTAACTCCTCAAGAGTTTGCATTCCGTCGAGTCCCGGCATCATCATATCAAGCAGCACGATGGCGATTTCGTGCTGATGCTTTCTGAATTGAGAGATGGCGTTTACGCCATCCGGGGCCGTCAATACCCGATAACCGTTTGCTTCAAGGACGGCGGTCGTCATCTGAAGAATGTAGGATTCGTCGTCGACGAGCAAAATGGATTGTCCACGACTGACGTCTTCACCGATTTTTGGCTCTTCTTCGGAAGCCACTTCTGCGGCCTGGATTGCCGGAAGATAAATCGAAAACATGGTTCCCCGGTCCGGCTCGCTGTAGACATTGATGAAGCCGTCGTAGCTTTTGACGATCCCTCGAACGGTCGCCAAGCCCAATCCAGTGCCTTTGCCAACCTCTTTGGTTGTGAAGAATGGGTCAAAAATCCGCTCCAGAATATCGGCGGTCATGCCGCAACCGGTATCGGAGACTTTCACCAGAACGTACTGTCCGGGGACCGCGTCGGGATTGATTTGGTAGCTGTTCTGATTGAGCTCTGCGGCTGCCGACTCAATTCGGATCGTTCCGCCGTCCGGCATCGCGTCCCTGGCGTTGATACACAGATTCATCAAGATTTGCGAAATCTCCGTCGCATCACCCAGGACATTGGGGCAGCGATCTTCGACGACGGTTTCGATTTGAATCGATTTTGGCAGGGTATGTTCCATCAAACGGCGAGTTTCCAGCACCATTTGAGCCATGTTGATCGGGCTGCGTTCGCCGCGAATCCCTCCCGCAAACGCCAGCACCTGCTTGACGAGATCGGCCCCGCGTTCGGCGCTCGCGACCATGGTGTCCAGCAACCCTTGTCGGTTCTTCAATTCACGTCCTGAACTAAGAAGCTTGGCGCCCATCAGGATCGGTGTCAGCACGTTATTCAAGTCATGAGCGATGCCACCAGCCAAAGTGCCGATGCTTTCCAGACGCTGGCTTCGTCGAGCAGCCTGCTCTCGTTTTCTCCGGTCGGTAATGTCGATATCGATGCAAAGAAAGCCTTTGATCGCACCCATTTGATCGCGAAGAGCACTACGACGATGCTCGACCGTAATCTGTTTGTTGTCGCGAGTGGCCTTCACCAGTTCTCCGACCCAGGAACGGTGTTTGATGATTTCTCGTTGCATTTTTTCGAATACTTCGGGCTCGCCACGAAAGAGCAATTCGCGGCCGTTTCGCCCTAATGCCTGTGCGGATGTCCAGCCGAAAACATGCGTTGCCGCGTTGTTCCAGTAAGTGATTCGTCCCTCGAGATCGAGCACACTCACCGCATCAGAGACTTGATCGAGCATTTCCGACTGCTCCTCAATTTGTTGCCGGTAGCGGACGGCTTCGGTTACGTCGCGTAAAATCACTGTGTACAGTTTTTTTGAACCGACGGTCGTCTGTGAGATCGATGCTTCAATGGGAAATTCTTCGCCGCTTGCCCGCACTGCAATAACCGTGCGTTGGGTACCCATGCGTCGCTTTTCGATGTTTCCTTGGCCAAAGTCGTCTACTTTGCTGCGATGATCCGTGCGAAAGCGGCCCGGTATCAGTTTGTCGATCGACTGCCCGATGACTTCCGCGGCTCGCCATCCAAAGATTGCTTCCGCCGCGGAATTGAAGAGGACGATGTTTTGATTGGCATCCATCGAGATGATGCCGTCCATCGCGGTTTCGACAATCATCCGCACGGGGATGTCGCTGCCACTATGGTCTTCCATCGGGTTCGAACCGCCCAAATGCGGCGACAACGAATCGGACATGACTTAACTACCTATAAAGTGATCAGCTGGAAAAAAAACGCCAGTTGTCGATTTGTCGGCCCCAGAAGAACTTCGTGAAACGTTGGGGAAAACTCACAATTCCTGGCAGGTGAGGAAATTCTGCAATTCCGGCACAAACCATGCAACTGCCTCACCAGATCATTATCTTACCTTGTGGGCAAGGAAACATCATGGCCACGCTAATTCATTCAACAATGCCAGTGTCCGAAGATCTGCAGGCTGAAGCCGCGGTCGATTTGCGGGAATCGGCATCCATGGGGGCAGGTTTGCAAGTCGGCTGGTTGCTTTTGCCGGTCTATCTCGGCAACAAGTCTCCCCACGCTCGCTCGATCAAGGTCCATGCATCGGTGAACTCAAGAGCCATTCCCATTACGTTCCGATAGGTGAAGAACAACGGCGATAGCGACCGTCGGTGCTTCCGAAATCCCGCCCGCCGTCCAAACAACTCCAGCCGCCAATTGCGATCTACTGACTGAGAGGCCCAATATGAAACTCTCGCTCAATCGAATTCTCCTTCCCACCGATTTCAGTCCTGCTTCTGTTCAGGCGAGAAACTACGCTTGCTCGATCGCCGGTCCGCTTGATGCGGAACTGCATGTCCTGCACGTTCTGTCGTACCCGCATCTGCCTTCGGGGCCGACAGATTCCTGGTTTGTGCCAGAAGAACAGCGGGTTCCGGTCGTTGTCCATGACGCCGAACTCCAATTGGAAGCAGAGATGGCCGACTCTCTGATTAAAGGCTCGCGAATTGTGAAAGCCATCCGCTATGGCGAGCCGAGTCACGAAATTCTGGCCTATGCGAAAGAGCACGAGATTGAATTGATCGTCCAGGGAACACATGGTCGCACCGGATTGTCGCACGTGCTGATTGGCAGCGTTGCTGAAAAAATTGTTCAGCGTGCGGAATGCCCTGTGCTGACGGTTCATGCTGAAGGGCCGCAAGATACGGCCGATCAGGACTGTCGGTCGAATACAAAGTGCCTTGCGTAGCAACAAATGCATTGCTGCTGACGGAAACAACAAAATTCAGGTCTTATTCGGTAAGGGGTTCCACGTCACAGAGCCAGATTGATATTGTGGTTTCCCTATCGAATCATCTGTCCAGCAAGACCTCAAGGTGGATTGTCGAAAGCCGTCCTTGACCGAGTTTATCGCCGCTCAGTTGGCTTTATTCGTGAGATCGAACTGTCGGAGCCATGCCATGTTGAACGACGCCGAAGAAAAATCCGATGAAACGATCCATTCGTTATTTAGTGGCGTTCTTGTCGATCTGCAGGAATTGGCCGAACAACAGCTAGAACTCACGAAGGCCGAGTTGGTGGAGGAACTGAATCGACGAGTCGGCGCTGCCAAAGCATTCGCGGTCGCGACCTTTCTCTTAATGCTGGCGTCCGTCTTGTTCTGTTTGTCACTGGTCCATCTGTTGCACTGGATGGCTTCTCCTGTCGAAGCCGACTTGGCCTGGTTGCCGCTATGGTCGTGCTATGCCGTGATGGCGACTGTACTGGGCGGCGCCGGCGGCTTGGCCGCAAGTGCCGCTCAACGTCAATTGGAACCCACGATTTTGCAACGGGATTCCGTTGCCGATACGCCTGGAGAGTAGGACAAATGGACGCCAATACCGAAGTGATCCGACAACGGATGGAAGAGACCAAGGCGCGCTTGTCACATAAAATGGAAGCGCTTGAGCAGCAGATCTCAGATCCCTTTCAATTGGCTGGTACTGCGACTCATGCGGCCGCCAGTGCTGCGCGAAGAGCATTTCATTCGTTAACTGAAACCGCGAAGTCTGCGGATCCTTCGGCCATTGTCCGGCAGCAGACGGCGCGACATCCCTGGATCATGCTGAGCAGCGCGGCGATGTTGGGTTATTTCGCCTCCGAGATTTTCAAAGCGCGACATGGTCGGTCAAAGCAGACCAGCGGCGTTGTACCGGCCGCACCTGGTGACGCATTGATGGGCAGTGAAAGTGGCAATGGCGGAGAAGGTAACGGAGCAAAGTCTCTGCAAGCGGATGTGCCTCAGGCCAGCTCTCTGTGGTCCCGGATGGGAACAATCGCGAACCGGACGATGGGTCGTATGACTGAAGAAGCCGTGGAAAGCGCCGTCTCTTATCTTCTTGCCAGCTTGATCCGCGACCGTCTAGGTTCTGTGCGGCAGATTTCCAATCTCTGCCATTTGGAGCAGGTGTCTCCGACCGTTTGCAAAACAACAGACCGGTGTGAACGAGCTGATGGTTCGATGAACGAAGTGGAAAGAAGTTCACTTCCCTGAAGCAGCACGAGGGGACGATCTTTGCCTGGGACTTCGATCGATTTCTGCCGCACGAAATTGTGGCGCGTCCAGGCGATGAACGAATTGAGGTCTCGATTGAAATCCTGTCACGCCTCGTCTAGTTCGCGTGAGGGTCTTCTTCGAGGTCATCGTTCTTCAAATTCGTCGCGGCTCGCAGCAGATGGTCGTCGGGCGAGATGCGAAGGTAGACGAGCGATTGACGCAAGACGTTCGCGGCGGCAGGGGCAGCGACTCGGCCACCGAAGGTTTCTCCACCGACTGAGGATTGATTGACGACGACGAGCGCCAGCAACCGGGGTGATTCGGCCGGGGCACCGCAGACGAACGAACTGATATATTTGCCGTGGACATAGCCTCCGTCGGCTGACAGGCATTGCGCGGTTCCCGTCTTGCCGAAGACATGATATCCCGGTATCTGCGCCTTCTTGCCGGTACCGCGCGTGACGACCTCTTGCATGGGATGTTCGACGATCCAGCGAGCTGTTTCACTGCTGACGGCCGATTCGGTCATGCCATGCTGGTTGATCCTGGAATCGTGTTGCGTCGGCAAGACGATATGCGGACGAACCAACTGGCCGCCATTCGCCAAGGCGGCATGAGCCGTAATCAGCTGCAAGGGTGTTGTGGCCAGTTCATGTCCCATGGGGATCGAACCGGTCGAATAACTGGTCCAATCCTTGAGCGGTCGCAGGATACCGGGCAATTCGCCAGGCAGTTCGATGCCGGTCTTGCGTCCAAATCCAAAGATCGTCGCCGCCTCGTGCAGCCGCGGGTTTTCCATTCGTTCGCCAATTTTGGCCATGCCGATGTTACTCGACTTAACCAGCACATCGGTCAAGCTGAGCTTCCCATACCGATGATGATCGTGCAGTATCCGTCGACCCATGCGGTACTGGCCATTTTCGCAATTGAAGACATCTTCTTTTTCCAGCACGCCATGATCCAGGCCATAGCTGACGATCATCGGTTTAAACGTCGATCCCGGTTCGTAGATGTCGGCAATCGCGCGATTCTTCCACGAGTCGGGTGATGCTTCTTGCGGTTGATTGGGATCGAAGGTGGGACGTGTCGCCATCGCGAGGACATCGCCGTTCATCGGATCGATGACGACCACGCAACAGCTTTCGGGCTTCCATTCCTGCATGACGTTGTCGAGTTCACGCTCGGCATACAGCTGCACCACCACGTCCAACGTCAGCCGGATCGTGCGACCTGGGATGGCCGGTCGAAGTTCGTCGTCGCGAATCTCAATCACGTGGCCTCGCGAATCACGGGCGATTTGTCGCTGGCCGTTCTGGCCTCGCAGATCCGCATCGTAATTTTCTTCGATGCCGCCCCGGCCCACTCCGTCGATATCCCTTAGTCCCAGCACATGGGCCGCGACGACGCCTTGCGGGTATTCCCGACGGTATTCATCGCGAAATCCCCAGCAGGCTTTCGGCAGGTTCAAACGTTTGACCTGATTGATTTCTGTCTCGGACAGCCGGCGCTTGATCCACAGAAAATGGCGGTGCGAGTTGAGGCCGATTTTCTCCAGCAAACTGTCGCTGGAAAGTCCGAGTGCCGGCGCCAGGGCCTGGGCGAATTTTTCGGGGGCGTCGATCTGTGAAGGAACCAGATAAAGACTGCGGGTTGAGAGGGTTGTCGCGAGTAAACGGCCCTGGCGGTCGACGATGTCGCCGGGACGCGCTGCGATCTCTTCGACGAATTCTCGCTGGCGTTCGGCCTTATTTGCGAATTTGTCTTGTTGGAACCACTGCAGCTGAATCAATCGTGCTGCCAGCACCAACCACCCTAATCCGATGACCGTCACGACCAGGCGAGCTCGCCAGAGCATCGGAGATTGTTCACGAATAGGCGGCGAGTTTGTCATCGTCTGTCTGCGTTGTTGTCATTCGTCACGGAACGAGAATTCCAATTCAGCAGGGGTGTTCGACGTTCGTCGGTGCGTTGGGGCTTCGCGGGACGCTGCAAGGGTAGTTCGCCTCGTTCGAGCGGCCCGAGCAGGCGAGCCGGGGTACCCAGACGCTGGGCTTCCAGCGTGAGTCGGGTTTGCGAATCGAGTATTTCGTCCAGGCGATACTGCTGGTGACTGATGGCCCGTCTCAATTGCAGGTTCTGTTTTTCTAACGTGGTCCCCAAGAGTGCGACCAGCACGATCAGAGACAACGCGGCTCCAAATCGGAAGAACATCACACAGTCTCATGCAAGCGACCCGGATGCGAATTCACATCCGGGTCGCTCGTTGTCACAAATCCAAGGATCGCCAATCTGAGAGCGTGTCAATTGGTTGGGAACGGACAAATCGTCACGAAGGGATCTCGCGAAATCCGTGACGATCCGCCGAGACCGGTCCCCGCTTTTCAACAAGCTGTTACCGATTGTTATCGGATGTCGCGAGTCGCTCCCGCGATCCGAACTCGACTGGCGTCGGCAGGAAGTCGAAGGACTGTGCCAACCTTGAGTTCATTGCCGTCTCGGAGAACATTGCGGTTCATTTCGAGAATCTGCACCCAACGCGACGTACGGCCCAAGTGAGTCTTGGCGATGTCGGTCAGCGTGTCCTGTTCGCCGACGCGATACATCGGTGACCCTTCCACCGTGACGAAATAACCCGATTGCTCAACCTCTGCCGATCGTCGTGATTGTGTGGTGTTGACGGACTGCGGGGAATCGACGGGCGCCGCTTTGGGAATCGATTCGGCGTAGCGTCGTTCGAGCACGGAAATGTCGGGGGTCGAAATCACCACTCCGGGCTTCATCCGTTTGGGATCGGGAATGGTCTGGCTGTTATGCAGGGCCAATGCCATGTAATAGCGACCCGCCCCATAGCGCTTGCGCGAGATCGACCAGAAGCTGTCGTTCGGTTGGATCGTATAGCTGGATCCATCGAGTGCATCTGCCGCGGGGAATGTGGAACTCGTGGGGGAATCGTTGTCCGATAGCGTCATTGGTGCTGCGCGGCGTCGTTCTCGCGGTGCCAACTCGGTTGCATTGTCCGCATCACTGGTGAAACGCGGTTCTTCCATCTGCGTGTCGACTTCAACGGATTCCTGGGCGGCCGGTGACTGAATCACCTGCGATTCTCGCGATGAGGGCTGCTCGTCGGCCACGTCGTCCGCAAACGGATCCGCACTGACCTGGCGGATCGTTTTCCGGGCGTGCTTCTCTTTTTTGGATACAGCCGGTCGTTCCTTTTTGAATTCAATCGGACGGGCTTTGGAGCCGGAAGAATCGTCCCCGAACGGATCGCTGGTGGGACGATCGTTGTTGTCTGCCAGAACTCGCGGCGGGGCCAGTTGGCCGGGCACGTCGTCGAAGGTGTTTTCCTGCGGCTCGGGAGGTTGCAGTTCCTGGGCTCGCTGGTTGGTCTCACGGGGCCGATTGAACAGCGAAGCGTCGTCGTCGTCCGCGGTAAACTCATCGGGGATCCGTGGCTTGTCGTGTCGTCGTTTGTCTCGACCCAGCGACTTCACATCTTCAATTGCCTCGTCGGCAAACTCTTCCACTTTATTGGCGACAACCTCGACCTCGCGCATGATGCCCGACGGTTCACGTCGAGCGAAAGTCAGTACTTCTTCTTCGATCTGTCGCGGAGGAGCTTGCAGACTATTTTGCGAAGAGAGCTGTGAGCGAGGTCGCGAGAACAGATCGTCGTCGCTTTGTTTCGGGGCGTCTTCTTCTTCGGCGACGACTTCGGCATCGCGGAATCCTCTCTGATCAGCGAGCGCCTCGATGGGTCGATGCATTCGTTTATAGACCAGAAAGCCGAACACGCCGACCAGCACCGCGACCATCAGCAGGCCGATTTTGGCTTCGCGTGTCATAATGAGGTTCCTTCCTCAAAAGGTCGTGATCAATCACTTGCGGGCAACAGGCGGGGTGGACAGCGTCATCTCAGTTCCACCGTTCAGATCGCTTTCTTCATCGCCAGACGCAATTTTGCCGACCGGCTGCGGGGGTTAAATCGTTGTTCTTGTGGCGTGGCGACAATCGGCTTGGTGGTCAGATTGTCCCATCGCTCGGTGTTTCGAAATTCATTTTTCACGAGCCGGTCTTCCAGCGAATGAAACGTGATCACGGCCAGCAGTCCGCCAGGTTTTAAGGACTGGTAGGCACCGACCGAAATCCCGCGTTCGACATGTTCCAACTCGTGATTGACGGCAATCCGCAGGGCCTGAAAGATTCGCGTGGCGGGATGTTTGTCGCTGTGTCCCTGGCGACGAAAGGCGGGGCATTCGGCGACCGCTTCGGCCAGTTCCGCTCCGGTGCGAATCGGTGTTGTCGCCCGTCGTTTGACAAGATATTCCGCCAGCGGACGGGCCAGTGGTTCCTCACCGAAGTCACGGAAGATTTCTTCCAGTTGCGCGGCGTTCATTTGGGCCAGCAGCTGCGTGGCCGGCTGACCTGTGGAGACATCGAAGCGCAGGTCCAGTGGACCCTGGCTTAGGAAACCAAACCCGCGCGACGCGTCAGACAGTTGATCGGAAGACAGCCCCAAATCCAGCAAGATCCGGTCAACGCCGGCGATGCCCAGATCTTTGAGAACCGTGGGAAGCTCGACATAACTCGCCTGCCGCAGCGTCACGTTGTCTCCCGAAACGACCTTCGCCGCGTGACCCAACATCATGGGATCGCGGTCGAGACCGATCAGGCGTCCGTTGTGACCAATGGCTTTGAGCATTTCGCGACTGTGTCCTCCCGCCCCGACCGTTCCGTCGACGACGATCAATCCGGGTTCCAACCGCAAATGCTGCAGAATCTCTCGCAACAAAACGGGAACGTGGACCGCGCGTGCTTCACGACCTGGCGAATGAGGCTCCATAACAGAATCAATGACGTGTCTAAGTTGGCGTGGTGAGGCAGGGGCGTACGACGAATGACGTCCGACCTGCCGGGAATGCTGCGGCGGCTTATATTCCACCGGCCTTTTTTTGAGAAGACCAATCCCGCCATGCATGGGGCAGGGGGCGTTAACCGGCGGTTGATCCGACTGGACTGAATGTTACGGCGTTTCTTTACGTTAGGATGTCTCTTTCTCTCGCCGTTTTCCTTCTTGGTAGAACTGTTCCATTTCGGTCAGGGAAGCGGAACGGATGTCGCGACCGTGCTCTTTCAGGCGGCCTTCGATGTATTCGACGCGTCGTTGAAATTTGGCATTGCTGGCCCGCAGCGCTTCTTCAGGATTGATATGCCACCGACGGGCGATATTGGCCAGGACGAACAAGACGTCGCCCAGTTCCGATTCGATTCGTCGTTGGCGGTCGGCGTCAAACGGTTCGGGGTCGGGTTCGACCGCGGTTTCCACCGAGGCGGCAACGGTCGGAATTTGCCCGTCGGGAAACAGTTCCTCGGCCAGTTCGCTCAATTCTTCCCGCAGCTTGTCGAACAGCATTGCCCGTTGGGGAAAGTCATAACCGACGCGAGCCGCCTTTTTCGAAAGTCGGGCCGCCCGCGCGAGAGCCGGCAACGCCGTCGGCAGTCCGTCGAAAATCGACTCGCGTTGTTTCTCTTCTTGTTTGATGCGGTCCCAGTGACCACTGACTTCACTGGCCGATTTGACGGCCGTGTCGCCAAACACATGAGGATGACGCCGAATCATTTTTCGCGTCAATCCGTCCACGACATCTGTCAGGGTGAATCGCCCTTCGTCCGCCGCGATCTGGCTATCGAGCATCACCTGCAGCAGGACATCACCCAACTCTTCAACGATCGCCGCATCGTCGCCGGCGTCGATCGCCTCGAGCAATTCATACGTCTCTTCGAGCGTGTACGGCTTGATCGATTCCAGCGTCTGCTGACGGTCCCACGGGCAACCCGTCGGCGAACGCAGTCGGGCCACCACTTCGCAGAGTTCACGAAACAGCGGTTCCAGTTGCTTCGGATCGGGCGGCGTCCCGTACTCCGAAGCGGGTCGTGGCGACCCCTGCGCGTGAGAATCGGTCATGATTGATTCCGTACCACGTCCTACCAGGCCACCGTCAGGACTCGGAAACAATCTTGGCGATATCCACAAATTCGCTTTTCAACGCTTTGTAGAGTTTTCCGTACATCGGGTAAGACTTCGTATAAATTCGTTTGGCTTCGGCTTGCGGGTCGGTGCTGGCAATCACCTTGACGGTTGCACCGCAAGCTTCGACGACCGATTTGTACTTGCCCGTTCCCGAGGCCGCCAGCAACGCCGCTCCGAAGGCTGGTCCTTCTTCGGCATTGATCACGCTGACGCGACGTCCGTAGACATCGGCCTGCATCTGACGCCAGAAATCGCTGCGAGCTCCGCCGCCCGACAGACGAATTTCGCGAATCGGAATGTTCATCGAGTTGATGACTTCCAGGCAGTCGCGCATCGCATACGTCGCCCCTTCCATGATCGAACGGATCATGTGTGAGCGGCCGTGTCGCAGGCTCATCCCGATCCAGCAGGCCCGTGCATGCGGGTCGGCGTGCGGCGTTCGTTCGCCGGTCAGATAAGGCAGGAAGAACAAGCCCTCGCATCCCGGAGGAGCTTCGGCCGCTTGTTCGGTGATCAGGTTGTAAGGGTCGGTCTTCAGCTTCTTGCCGTCGATGACTTCCGTCTGGGCCAACTGATTGCGATACCACTGCAAGCTACCGCCGGCCGACAATACCACGCCCATGACGTGCCACTTACCGCGGACGGCGTGACAGAACGTATGCACGCGTCCGGCCGGATCGATCTGCACGTCGTCGCTATGAGCGAACACGACGCCGCTGGTGCCCATCGTGGCCGAGATGATGCCGCGTTTGACGATCCCGTTGCCGACGGCTCCGGCCGCTTGATCACCCGCACCACCGACGACGGGCACGCCTTTTTTCAGTCCCAGCAGTTTCGCCGCCGTGTCCGTCAGCACGCCGGTGACATCTTCCGATTCAAAGACTTTCGGCAGTGCCGACATCTTGATGTCCAGCCGGTCTACCAGCGGCTTGCACCATTGGCGAGCGCGCACGTCCAGCAGCAGCGTACCCGAGGCATCGCTGGCATCGGTCGCAAATTCTTCGGTCAGCCGGAACCGAATGTAATCTTTCGGCAGCAGGATATGAGCCACCCGAGCGTAGTTCTTCGGCTCGTGATTTTTCAGCCAGACGATCTTGGGTGCGGTAAAGCCCGTGAGCGCGGGATTGGCGACCATTTCGATCAGCTTGGCTCGGCCGCCCACTTTGTGTTCGATGTCGGCACATTCATGAGCCGTTCGCTGGTCGTTCCAGAGAATGGCTGGACGAATCACCGCATGTGTTTTGTCCAGAAACACGCTGCCGTGCATCTGGCCGGTCAGTCCGATACCCGCCACATCGTCGGGCTTGATTTTGCCGGCCTTCAAGACTTTCTTGATGGTGGTCAGAGTGGCTTGCCACCATTCCTCGGGGTCTTGTTCGGACCAGCCTGGCTTGGGCGACAAGAGAGGGTATTCGGCCGTCGCGCTAGCGAGTATCGTTCCGTCCTCGTGCATGGCCAGAGTTTTGGTGCCGCTCGTGCCTACATCGATTCCCAGAAATACTGCCATCGTTTGCGGTTCCTTGATCTGAACGAAAAGTCATGTAGCGGAGCGAAATCATTCGAATTGTGTGAGATCGGTTCTACAGTCGTGTGCGAAGTCCACACACTTGGTGTCTGCAGAATTGCTGCTCATTGAATGGAAAAAACAGAGGAAGTCGATTCCCGTGCCCGCCAATCGATAACCCAACATTGTATCAAGGCGAGACGTCCGTCGCCATGCAGCGGGATGGGCGTTTGAAACCGCGACTCGCGATTGTTTGTCGAAGACCGGGCAATATATGACGAGAATTCGTCTCGTAACGACCTCCTTGAGGACTTCGCGTGCCGACCAAACCGATCGCGTCAGGTGATTGGGGAGGCTGGGAAAATCTGGGCGTCAGCCCGTGCGGCAATCTTGTTCGCGAGCTTACGAAAGCTGGCTTGTGGAGCAATGATCAGGACCCGGCCGGGCAGCTTGATTCGAGTCATCGATCGAGTGACAAGGGTCCGGTCTCGATCGGGATCAGACGCACCAAACAGGCCGCCTGGTTTCGATTGAACCACCAGCACGAACAGTTGCTGATGAGGGAAATGTTGCAGCTGTTTGCGGACCAGCCAGGCTTTCGCCAGGTCCGTTTCCTGGGCCAACGTCTGGACGACGGATTCGAGCTGCGTCTCACTTAATCCATGGGGCACAAACTGGTCAGTCGCTTTGACGGTACTTCGTTCTTTGGCGGCCGCGATCTGAGCCGTTTCAAATCGGCTGAGTCGCGAGCGCGTTTCTTGAATTTGATCCAACTGACCCGACTGCTGGAAATACGAAATCAGTCCGTGGCAGGCGACGGGGACCAATTCATTGTCATCTTCCGCCAGGATCCGCCGCAGGAACTGTTCCCCTTCCACTTCTCCCCGTTCCAACAGCTGTTTTCCCAATGTGACGTTGGCCAGTGCGTGGGACGGTCGCCGCGCGAGCAGTTCCCGTAGCAGCGGTTCCGCAGCCTTCGGTCCATGCAGATCGTTCACCGCCTGCGCCTGTCGCCACAACTGATCGGCATCTAATTCAGTGACTGTCGCTGATTCGGTTGCGTCCGCCGGTATTGTTTCCGCTGCCGGCTTCGCCACCGACTGCAACTGCTTTTCGGTGCGACGTGCCTGATGAAAGACGTTTTGCCAACTGAGGCTGTTTTCCTTCTGCCAGAACAGGTTCACATCCCGGGTCACAACCGGCAGAGCCTGTCCCAGCATCATGGCGGCGGCGGAATCGGATGGCGGTCGCGGAAAGGGTGTCCGCGTGAATCGAGTCACACTTTCGCCCAACGCCTGCAGGCGATCCGACAGGCTGGGGTGTGTGTCGACATTGCCCGTCAGTGTTTTCGCGGATTGATCCAACCAGCGCGTCGCGTCGGCCGGTTCCGGCTCACTGTCCAGAAAGGTCTCGATCCGGTGGAGAATATCGTTCGCGACAGCATCCTCGCGCTTGGCCTGTTGCTTCAGGTCGGGCCAGAACTTTTCGTTCAGGCGGCTGGCCACGCACTCAATCCGAAACAGGGCTTCGGCCGTGGCTGCGGTTCCCGCCCAATTCGCCGCCATCCGATCGGCCTCGTATTCGTTCGCTCGCATCAGCACGAAACTGTAGGCATTGAAGCGGGGCCAGTACCAGCCGATGAACCAGTTGATCGGGCGGCGAAAACGCTGAAAGAATCCGCGTGATTGATGGTCCGCCAATTCGGCAAACACGCGCGCCCAGGTCTGATGCAGCCGATAGATCCACATTCCGAAGCGGTCGTGCCGCGAGGATAAATGTGCGAACTCGTGAGCCAGCACGGCCGAGAACTGCTCGGGTGAAAGCAGTCGCATCAGGGGCAGGCCCAGATGAAGTTCACTGCGATTGAAGCCGAACACGCCCCACCGCGGGATGACTTGAACCCCCGCGTTCAGTTCCGATGTCAGTCGCACATGATCGAATCGTCGGGCTCGCACTTCGGTTCGCAGTCGGTCCAGCAATTGAAAGAGTTGCGGTGCTTCCTGCCGCGTCACTTCGCGTTCCGTGGGTGGTTTGATGGGAACCCACAACAAGGCCAACGCCTGGCAAACCCCGAACGCCAGCAGCAGTGCCACGATCGCCACCAGCACCACGCTGGGTTCCTTATCGGCCAGGATGGCGCCGAACATCAGGGCGACCGACAGCATGATCACGGCCAGCAAGACGGCCAAAAAACCGGAATATCCCAGAGCGACCACCAGTGCGATCCGCCACCGCAGGGCCCAGGGCCGCGAACCGTATCTCGTCTGAATACGATTCACGAGCTGATCGAATTGCTCGTTGGTCATGGCGAGTCTCAGTCAGGCTGTGGAATACGAGGCCGTGATTTGCGGCCAATGCGAGGCATGTTCGTGGCGATCATGATCCGAGCAAACTTCCTTCTGACATGCCGATTCCGCGGCACTTTGATCACGGTTGATCGATGACTTTCTTCACCAGCAGGCTGGGCGGTAACCGACTGACATTCACTCGCCGGGCTCGTTCCGAGAGTTCCGCCTTGCGGTCCGGAAATCGCATCGCCAGCGCCGCCAGGAACAGTGGTGTTTCCGCGAGCGACATCACAATGTCGTCGAGTTCCTCGTTGGTCGGCGCCTGGTCTCGCTGCAGCAGGGCGGCGGCTCGCTGGCGATCGTGGTCTGACTTTTGCAATTCGTCACACGCTTTTGACAGCCATGTTGCCGCTTCGGTCGGATTTCCGGTCAGCGAATACGACACGCTGAGTGCCAGAGCATTGAGCGGTTCTTCCAGCAGCTGGTCAGCTCCGTCGAGTTTGACGGCGGCGTCGGGCTCATCAATGGCCAGCAGGAATTGAAATTGATAGCTCGTAAAGCTCTTGATAATCGGTTGCTCTCGTTTTTGCCGAAACGCGTCGAGGTCCGCGCAGACATAGTCCAGCAGCAGATCGATTGTGGCGACCGGTGCCGACCGGGTCGTTTTTGACCACCATTGGTGAATCGTCTGGCGGGCGTCAGCGTACTTTTGCTGCGCGGCCAGGGTATCGGCCAGCAGAAACGCTGCGCGCATGATTTCCGAGTAATTCGTACCGGCGAGTTGTTGTCGATAGCCGGCTTCGAGCGTGGCCGCTTCGCCATTGGCGATCTTCAACTGGTGAAGAAAGCCGCGAATCGAAGGATCCGAAGTCATTGCCAGCACGGAATTGTCACACAGTTCTTTGGCCGCACCCCATTCGCCGCGATTCGCCGCATCATAAGCCAGGGCGAAAGCGGGCCAGCCGAATTGAGGATCTTTCGCTTTGGCCAATTGGAAGAATTTGACCTGTTCCGCTCGCGTCGCACCCACGCGACCTCGCAGATAAAGCAGCGTGGCGTTGTCAGGATCTTCAATCAGGTGGGCGTCGTAATCTGCGGCCACCGCCGCTTCGTTGACGATGACCGACTTGAGGTTTTGATAAGCCCGGTGCCAGGGCACGGACAAGGGCGTTCGCCAGAGTCCCGCTTGGAGGAATTCGCGGAGATGCACTTCGTCTTCCGCCGTGTCGCCACTATTGACATACGATTCGAGTAGATCCACGTCCTGGGGATTTCGGTTCAAATATCCCTCGGCGAAGGTCCATTGCACCCGTTTGTTCTCGACCTGGCCTTGCAACAGCACCAACGCGCTGGCCGGAGATCGCGGCACGATCTCGAGCAGGGTCTTCGTGATCGTTTGATGGCCTTTCACCGGTAGGCTGTTCGGCGCGGACTGGAACAAGTAGTCGACATGGGGAACATAATTCAGCTCGGATTCATTCAACCATTTCGCCGGCGAGGGTTGGGGGTTCGTGGCGTAGTGGACCGTGACTTCCTGGACCAGCGCCGCCTGTTCCACGTTGAAAATCCAGGCCGGACTATTGGTCCACCGCGACCAATAGTCGGATTGAAGAGAGATCACCGATTCTTTGGGCAGCGCGCCGTTGATGGCAATCCGATGTTCCCCTTCCGATACGGAAAACGATTTGCGGTCGACGACCGTGATGGGCAGGTCGCCATCGACGGAAAAAGTGATCGGCTGCGCGAATCCATTCAGCACATACAACGTGCGGTGGGTGCGACGATACTCGTTGAGTCCCACCATACCGACAACGAACAACACGGTGGCCACCGAACCGAAAGTCGCCCACCGGACCCACGGTGCGTAGAGACCGCTTTTCGAATCGAACAGGCCAGCAACCGAAAACGATTTCGCCGGTAGTAGGGATTGTGTCTGGTGCGTCGCCCGTTCCGACTGCGTGACCAATTTGCGAAACTTGAATTGATCCGCGGCGGCCGGCCGTTCCTGTAGCAGATGTCCGCACAGTTCCAACACGCGTTCGTGCTGGTTGTTTTTCTGATAGAGATTGGCCAGCGTTTCCAGCAGATCGAGATTGAACGTCTGCCCCGCGCCGGGTTGGCGCAGGAAATCCAGTAGTTGATAAGCCTCGTCCAGTTTG
>CAIQIR010000005.1 GCA_903871875.1 uncultured Schlesneria sp. | reverse complement strand
TGGTCGGCATTCCCGTGGTCGGCATTCCCGTGGTCGGCGCTCCCGTGGTCACGCCAGGTCCCGAAATCACCGTTCCCGGCAATCGCTGAAACTCTTCGTAAGTGACCGTTTGGATCGAAGGACTCGACTTCGGCGACAGCATGGTGCTTGCATCAGCCGGAGGGACTTGAGGAGGCACTGTCGGTGCTGGCGAGGGGCTAGGCGAGGATTGAGGAGTCGGGAAGCTTTGCGGTGCATTCATCGGTACTGAATACGTTGATTGAGGCGTGTAAGTGCCACCGCAGCCACAACCGCCGCCGCCGCTCATCGGTACACCGCAGCTACCAGAACCACAACCACAATCCATAGGCATTTCGCCACAGCCACCGCAGCTACTACCACAGCTACCGCAAGATCCACATCCGCGACCGTGCCAGCTGGCTCCGCAATTCCAGCAGGAGCCAAACCCCAAATAATTCAGGGTGACGACCCGCAAGACTCCGCAGCCTCGAGGCCGCCCGCAACAGGGATCACATGAATCGGTGACAATGTTTCGGCCACAGCAACAACCGACGAGTGACAGCGTCATCAAGGAGGCCGTCAGGAGTGGTATCAGTTTCATCGGAAATCCTACCCAATACGGGATCGAGCACAAAAGTTACGGGGCATTGTTTCATCGACAGGTGACCAGCTCCGACTTTAGGGGTTATGCCGATTTTTCCGATTTTTCTTTTTATTTCGGAACCGCAAAAAACTCGAAAAACATTACAATCAAAGGGTTTAAGGGATTTTCTTAAAAAATTTGCTGAAATTGTCTTGGAAAATGTCGAAAAAGACGTGAACCTTTAGGCTGTTGAAACGGTCTTTGGCCGTTAGTGCGGGGAAGTTGTTTTAGCTCCGCCTGCCATTCGTGGGGCATGATCCACGATGTCCTCAGTATTGCGGAATTTTCCGAACACAGGATCTTAAACTCGTTTCCCGGAGACTGCGGCACACGCAGGAGGTATTCACGATGCAAGCTATCAATCGCATTCAAAACGCAATGATCAACGCCAACGCCGGTATTCAGGGCGCTCTGGTTGTGGATGGCGCGAATGCACATCGTGCGTATCCCTCTTTTGTACCCTGCGCTACCAGCCCAGTCTCGAAATGTCCCAGTCGGCGTTCGCGTTCCACTAGCGTAAAACCGGTCGTACGTTTGCAAAAACGTCGCGGTCTAACGTGCGGCGGACGCGAGCTACTGACGAGTGGCCCCGTTGGCAGTATGTGGCGACGACACAGTCACCCCATGCAGATGCCGGCGACGATGTGGGCCACCTTTGTCCTCAACCGCAGCATCAGCGGCTGAGGACCCGGAGTACGGGACATTTCTCATCTCGGATTCCGGTGAGCCGCAAGGTGACACTGTCAGCAGGCACGTTTTCGTGTTTCGTTTGACTGTCTTGCTTGCTTGTTCAACGGGTGGCCTTCGCTGACGCCTGGTTTCTATGTTGCGTTGTCAACGTATTGACTTGGCCTTCAGTCGTTCCACTCATTGAATCTCATCGGGATTCGCCATCTATCACGCACATGGTTTTCAGGCCCTTGGCCGGACCATGTCGTTCAGGGAAGCGAGTGAATTATGGAATCTGAAGAATTCTTGCCGATCGTGTTGAGAGCCCAGGGCGGTTGTCGCGAATCGTTTGGCCAACTTGTTCAGCAATTCGAAACCACCGTGTTCGCGATTGCCTTGCGTCGATTGCGAAATCATGCGGAAGCGGCCGAGCTGACTCAAGATGTGTTCATCCAGGCGATGCGAAAGCTCGACCAGTTGCGGGAACCCGAGCGATTCCCTGGCTGGTTGCGCCGGATCACCGTTCGGCTGGCGATCAATCGCGCCGTTCGACGACCGCCGGTCGTCGCACAGGATCCTGAGATCCTTGGCGCGGTCGATGTGGAAACACATTCGCCTCTGGACGCATTGATGAAAGGTGAGCAGGTCGACCAGTTGCGCGGGGGCTTAAATCGGCTTCGTGATCTCGATCGACAGACTTTGATGGCCTTCTACTTTGAAGGCCAGTCATTGATTGAGATGAGTGACCGATTCTGCAGTCCGGTGGGAACCATCAAACGACGTTTGCACACAGCCAGAATTCGATTACGCGAAGAATTGGCTCATCTGCAACCGGTTTGAGGCCCTGCCAACTCCAGTGGAAATTCACGGGTTTGATCGTGGATTGTTCCTGAAGCCTTGGCGGCCGTCAGAGGGAATTCCCTCTGACGGCTTTTTTTGTTGATTCGGTCACGAGAAAGACGGCTTTAAATGATCGAATCCACTCAAAATCGACTGACCACCAGAGCCAAGCTTGATAAGGACTTCTCATCAGATAGTGCAACCGTACAGAAGACAGGACCGCTGGGATGCGGTATGAGTGGTCGCGAACAATCGTCGAACCGACAAGATTCGTGTCAGATTGTTTGGTCTTGTCATCCCGCTTCGTGAAGAAGGTCAACACGGGGACCTGCGGCGGATCATCAGATTGAGATCGTTTGCTTCCGAAGGAACTAGTCGTTGCGAGAAATAAGGATGTGGAAAAGACGGGCGTCTTGGCTGGTTCTGATCCTGATGTGGACACGAGGCCTCTTCGCGGAAGACCGGCTGCGAGAACGCTTGGCCGATCGGCATGCCGACTTGGCCGAGATCTGGGTCTACAACGACATCCCGCAGGCGCTGCTTGAGGCAAAAAAACAACGCAAACCGCTGTTCGTCACTTTCCGCTGCGTCCCATGCAGAGACTGCGCCGCCTTTGATGCCGACGTGGCCAATGGCAACGACCGGGTCCGCACCCTGACAAAAGACCAGTTCATTGCCGTACGCCAAGTGGAAATGAAAGGTGTCGATCTGTCGCTGTTTCAGTTCGACCACGATCTCAACTGGGCGGGTCTGTTCATGAATGCCGACGGCGTGATCTATGCTCGGTACGGAACGCAAAGCAGTGAAGGTCCCGATGCCTATAACTCGATCGATGGTCTGATTCAGACGATGAAGCGGGTGCTCGAAATGCACTCGCACTATCCCGACAACTTGACCGAACTAAAAGGGAAACAAGGCCCTGACAAACCGATCAAGAATGCGCTCGAACTGCCGGGACTTCGCAACCGGGCCAAGTATGCCGAACCAACGACGCGTCAGAACTGCATCCATTGTCACAACATTCACGATGCCGAACACCAATCCGCGTTGGAGACCGGAACATACTCGGTTGAGATGCTGTGGAAATACCCTTTGCCGGACAATATCGGCTTGAAAATAGACCGCCAAAGTGGAGTCCGAATCGTCGAGGTTGTCGCCAATTCCGCGGCGGCGTTGGCGAATCTCAAGCCGGACGAAGACGTGATACGGATGAACGGACAACGGATCGCTTCGATCGCTGATCTACAATGGGTGCTGCATCATCTGCCCAATACCGACACGCTAATTGAAATCGAGACGAGTGTCTCAGGTCACCGCCGTCTTGCCCTGAAAAGTGGCTGGAAGCGTTCCGATTTTGCCTGGCGGGCTTCGATGTGGAATGCACCGCCCCGATTCCAGGCATGGGCTCCCCTTTTGCCGGTGGAAGCACGGACCAAGCTGGGCCTGCCCGAATCCGACACAGCACTGGAAGTTCGTTGGATCAATCAACAGGGAGTGGGCGGCAAACAGGCGTTCGACGACGGACTGCGCGAGAAAGACATTATTATTGCCGTCGCGGATCACCCCCTGCGGATGAATACACGAGAATTCAACGTTCATATCAAGCAACATTACAAAGTGGGCGATTTGTTGCCGCTTACCGTTTTACGAGAGGGAGAACGAAAGGAACTTCAAATTCTTCTCGTTGAGTAGGATTCAGCCCTTGGTCGGCGACTGGACAGACCGATAAAATTAAGTCATAACGTCTCAGTCACTTCCCAACTCATCTCGCGAGGGCTCATCATGTGGTTCACAGAAAACCCCTGGCCGCCGATGTTGATTGCCTGTTTTGGTGCCCTGATTTGCTTCGGGCTATGGAATGCAGACCGCCGGAATCTCTACTTTTTTCTGGCCATGGCGTTTCTCGGAATGACGGGCGGCATTTATGCGGTCGAGCGGGTCATCGTGACGGAAGGTGAGCGATTGCAGGATGATGTGGCGATGTTATGCCACCAATTCCAACATCGGGATCCCAAGACTCTCGACCATTTTTCGGACACGGCCCCGGAATGGAAGACTCTAGTTAGCGAGACCATGAAGGTGGTCACCATTCAGGACGATCTGCGTCTGACCGATTTCCAGACCATCGTTACGAATGAACATTCACGGGCGACCGTTCATTTCCGTGCGAACGCCACCATTTCGGCGATGGGATTCAACGGCCATCATCCGTTCCGCTGTATCTTTTCGTTTCAGAAGGAGGGCGGGCAGTGGAAGATCATCGACGTGCAACGACTGGATCCGATCAAGGGCGATCCAATCGAAATCATGGAACCACGTTAATTCACCAAATGATTCCTGAACGTTGTTGGCCCGCAATCGTCGCGGATTGCTTCCACAACGACTTGGTTTGACAGGAGTTGTCGATTTTCATCGTCAACGTTCTCAGTTCGTCCGTCGGTCGGCCAAGATCCGTTGATGAGACTGCTGAATCTTCTGTCGACACCGAAAACGTCATTGAATCGTATCGTTCGGTGACGCATTTCTCGCGCGGTTCAGGTTGTTCCGAGACCCTTGGCATCTCCTTGACCAATTCCGCGTTCTGCCGGCTTAGCCTGCATGTCTCACAAGTCCTCTCGATCAGCGCGTCGGTTTCGCGATCTCCAATTTGCGCACATGCTCGCTCACGGCTGGCGTTCTCGGCGAGCGTGTTGAGCGTAAAATCAGGAACGGACTGGGGTCTCGGTCT
>CAIQIR010000004.1 GCA_903871875.1 uncultured Schlesneria sp. | reverse complement strand
TCGGTTCCTTGAACGGTGAGTTGCCAAAACTTATTGCTCCCACCCTGAATAAACTCGAATCGTCGTTCTGCTGACGTTGTGGCCGGTAATGTTGACAACATGGAAGGATTTCCTTTCGTGGGTAATAAAGTCGTAAATGAAGCGTCAGACCGCACGCCAGCGAACACGGGGAACCTCGGGACGCCACCATCGGTCAGTTCTTGGTATTTGAGCCTGATGACCATCCCGATCGATGGCGGCTGATCGCGTTGGGCGTCCGTGAATCCCGTACCCACCTGGCAGCGAATGCCGTTGGCCAGTTCAACCGTTAAGGCACCGAGCCGACCTTTATGACGACCCTTGCCCGGCTCGTGCCCAATCACAGAGGCTTCGCAGTCGAGGAAGGATTTCACCTTCAAGAGAGTGTCGGATCGACGCGGAACGTACAGTGAACCAGGCCGTCGCAGCATCAGTCCCTCGCCGCCGAGAGCTTCGATCCGTGTCAGTACATCTTCGAGATGTTTTCTGTTTTGGCAGACGGTTTGACCAAGCGCCTGGGCATATTGCGGACGGTGAGTTTGAATCAGTTCCGTGACGGCCTGGATACGTTGCTCGAACGGATGAGCCAACGTCGGGGCGTCAAAGATCAGATATTGAACATCGCGCCAAAGTTCGGAAGCATCACTTCTACGAACGACCGATACCGTCAGTTGAAACTGCTTTCGGCCAATCCAAAGTTCGCCATCGAGCGGTGTGTTCGGCAGGTCGCGTGTAAACCATTCGGGAGCGGCAAATCTATTTCCGTTCCGTGAGTAAAAGTGCTTACCATCAAAAAACGCCCTCACGCCGTCGAGTTTTTCGCTCAGCAAATATCCGGACGGATCAAGGTCTCCGTTCCAGGTTTCCGCTAAAAGCAATTGGGGTGTGACGACAGCGGGTTTGGTACTGATGCGCGGCTTCAACGTCAGCCCGGTTCCGAGTCGAACTGCTTCGGCTTCCTCACCCCGCGCCAGACGAAGGTGTTTACATGATCTTTGGTCGATGGGCAGAGACTGGTTCCGCCATGCTGGGCACGAACAGGAATAGACGCCACCGACGTTCTTCAATTGATATGGCTTTGACCCCGAACCCCAGACTTCGGCCGTTTCGCCTTCGCGCAGGTCTGGCATAAGAATCTCCTTTCGTGATTATTGAGTGAACTCGACATTCAGCCGATCCATCGCGAACACCGATCGCGATAACCGCACGTTGGACAATTCATGGCACTGGGTACCGGGTAAAAAACACCCGCTTGAATGCTGGTCCAGACGTTCTGGATCAGACGGCGAATGCGCGCAATCCTTTGGGGATCGGGATCGATGGTTCGCAGTTCGATGTCGGGCTGCTTGGTCTTCGTGATCACGGCGAACTGCAACCGGATCGGCTTGTCGGTGAACTGCCGAACCAGTTCGTGGTAAATCAGCAGTTGTCCCTCGCTGGCGTCGGTCTCTGCGGGTGACCAGCGGCTTCGAGCCGTTTTGAAATCAGTGATCGTCATGGTTGTTTCATCCTCGACCATGAGATCGAGACGGGCGAAGAGATCCGGACAGTCGGCAATAACCGGAGACTGCATTTCCTCTTCGATACCGATGATGGAACCTGCGGGCCGGGATAGATCATTGTCAAGAAATGCCTGAAGCATTCGCTCGGCAAGCTGCCCCAGGCCGGTCATGGTTTCGGTTTTGCCAAACCGAACGTCCTGCAGATCGGCCCGGCTCCACGATTCGTGATAGACAGCGAGAAGAGCGTCGAGGTCGAGGGATCTTCTGGCAGCCAGTTGTTCCTGAAAGTACACCTCTAAGCTGGCGTGTATTGCCGAACCAAAAATCAGGTTGGACGAGACGAATTCTTCGGGAAATTGATCCAGATACCGGTATTGGTACCGGAGGGCACACTTGAGGTAGGTGCTGACCGCCGACCACGAAAGATACGAGCGACCGGTGAGCCTCTGAGCGATGTCGGTGGCATTGGGAACTGGATCTGCGAACGCGATCATGCGTGTCCTCCGGAGCCGGTTGCACCAACCGGCGCGTTCAAGTCGTCGATCAGACGACTTGCCTCGCTGATTGACAGTTCTTCCGCTCGATAGAGGTTGAATTGCTCCCTAAGCCGCTCTGTCAGATTGAAACCTTGCCGCGTCGCGATGGCATGCAGGGCTCGCACCTGGCTGGTCGTGGCCGCACGACGCTTGCCGTTGGTGGCCTGGCTGCGCCCATTCGTTTGATTTGAACCATTTTCGGCAGGAATGCGGTGGTGATTGCCATTCGATGCAGGTTGGCCTTGGCTGTTGGCTCCCGCTGTCGTTTCCGAGAGTGGCGGCACCTCTGGTCGGCATCGGCTGGCAAGCTCGTCGTTGACGGCCTGTCGGCAAGCCACATACGCGGTCTGAATTTTCTGCTGTAAACCCTCCAGGTCGTTAAACAGCAAGCCGCCATCGAGTTCGAGTTCGATATCGCAGCTTGCCCCGAGCGAGCCAAACTCCGGTTGGCCGATCTTCTTCGCCAGTCCAACTTTCACTGTCATGGGCATGAAAGAATCTCCTTGATACGAGATGCACGAAAAAGCCCGCCGACATCACAGGAACATCGGCGGGCTTTGGAAATACGCGTGACTGGTTCACGCGTCGAGTAGTTGCAACTGCTTGAGCGATTGCAATGTCGACTTCATCAACCGGGTCTTCTTCCGTTGGTGACGGATCTGGCCGACGAGTTCCGTCAGTCCTTGAACCACGCTGCGAAGCTGATTTCGTAATTCAAGAGCTTGCTCGATGACGTCGGTCGGCTGGGGTGCTGACGAGACAGCAACAACATGAGTTTTTACGCTCGTCTTGGGGTCAGTTCGTGGTGCCAGATGACCTGTAACGCGATTGACGGGAGTCACGGTGGTCGTAATGGCATTCGTCCGAGTCGGTGACGCAACTCCGCTTCGTGCTGGATTTGTGGCACCGGTTGATGACACCGACAACGAGTCAATTCGCAGGGCTTCAGTACTGGGCTCCAGCGCCCCCTTGTTTTCGAGCAGCATCCAAACGTAGGTCCGTGTCGCGTCCTGGCAGGCACACGGAGATTCCGCATTCACAAACCCTATCTCCGTGAACCCCAGTTCCAGCGCGCGGGCCAGATAGGCTCTGTTGGTTTGCAACCGTAACTGTGCTCCGACACGTTGCGATCGACTCAACAACAGTTCCATCAATGGCGATTTCTCGCTTCGGGCACGGACCATGACGGCACCGTTCAGATCGAGCGTCAGTGGTCGATCGGTCTGGTCATCGGCGGGCAAACGCCCCAGGGTGTCTGTCAAGAACCTCGCATCGGCTGCGTCCACCTGCATCCGTGTCTTGATCGCAGTGGGTGCCGGGATAATACGGTCGATATTCGGAAAACGACCATCTTTGTTGAGTTCATGGTGAATGGTCCATTCACCAACGCGGACCGTTACTCCCGATTCCGTCCGTCCGATCTCGACAGGCAATTCCGCAGGAAGCTCGCGGCTGGCGAAAACGTCCGTCGAACGCATGAGCACCTGATCCCGCCAAGGAAACTGGAATCCAGTCTGAACCAGCAATTGGTGAGTGTCCGTGGCGGCGATCGTGCCGATTGCCCCATTGAGGTGGATGCAATCAAGGGCGTACCGAGTTGACGATATTTCGGTCGTGGACTTCGCATCCCGGAGTGCCACCAACAGATTGGGCGGGTTTCGGGCGAGTTCCCGAGAAAACGCGGGCATTTCGGGAGCGTCGACCGAAGCGTATTCCTTCTGTTGTGGTACGCCGCGATCGGCCCAACTGGCGACAATACCGGATGAGTCGTTTCGGCGAACCGTCACGAAGCCATCATTTTTTGCTTCGCAATCGGCGAACAGTTGCAGCGGTACGGTGATGTCAGCGGCGTCGAACCGGCCTGCCTTCTGGTACTCGACGGCTGCTAGACCATTTGCTGCTTGCAGGCACAGGGTCTCTGCGGTTGCGATCAGCCGAACGCATGCCGAACCAGACTGGCCGACTTTGCACAATCCGGCCCGACGAGCGACAGCACGAAACTGACGGGCTACCGAACGAGAAATCGAAATCATGGGCAAACTCCGTGAAAGAATGGGAAATGGAACCAAAAGGCCCCACAGGGAAGAATCCTCGGTGGGGCCGTGAACCATGCTCTGGCGTTATGCGGCCTGAGGAGCCTGGCGATCCCGAAACATGGCGGTGGCTTGTTCGGCCTGAATCTGGTCCCAATCAACGATCAGGGCCTCCAGGTCGTCGTCTTGCAAGGGAGACTGATCGTCGACGAGGCTGAAGCCGCGATGATCGATCAGGTCGAAATCCTCGCCAGTGGCTCGCGAGACGGCTCGGTTCAATTGTGATTGGGTCATTGGAAAATTCCTTTAAGGATGGTCCAGAAACGAAATCAGCCGCCCCGGAACATTTCCGAGACGGCTGGGAAGGTGAATGCTTGATGTCGGTAGCCAGAACAGGGCGAACAGTGTTATCAGCGATTACAAGATTGTGACCGCTGACTCGAGGAAATTGCCCGCACCTTCAGTGGGATTCAGTCGATGGCGGATCAGCCAGTCGATTTCTGCGGCCAACGCATCGCTACGCTTGAGAAACGGCCCCAACGTGGGACCGTCAACCATCAGGGCGAACCACTGGCCTGATTCATCAGGCTCGACGTGGCTGGCCCGTATGATCGTGGGTGTGCCAAATGATCTGAGGTCGATGTCTTCGGCATAGATCGCCGTCACGCCGCCATTGGGAGCTACAAACAAATCCATCATGCTTGCTCCCGCTGGTTCGGCCTGATGATGGAACGCCGGGGCCGATCGACCATCAGGCCGTCCAGCGTGGCCTGGACACCCGCCAACTGCGACGCCACCTGCTGACGATGGATTGAGTTGTTTCGCAACAGTTGCGGTTCGACACCCCGCAGGATCCGTTGAGCCTGCTCGACCAGCCCGTCGAGATCCTGATTCGAGCGGACATTCAGTTGCTGAAACCGCGTGAAAAACTCGCGCAGGTTCTCGACAGCCGTATCACGGAATACCTTTGGTTTGCCGTCTTCTTGACCTGAAAGTCGTTCGGACAGGTGGCTTACCAGCCGGTTGAGTTCGCCAATGAAGGCTTCTTCGGCCAATTGGACCGCTTCGTCGAACCGGGACGACACCCGGCGGCATTCCTGCTCGTAGAGTTTCGGATCAAGCCGCTGCAAATAAGCAGGTGGCTCGACGCTGGGGTATTCCCACGCGATACCGAACAAACCACGCAGGCTTAAAGGATAGTCGCCGGAGTTATAGAGCGAACCCAGTCGTTGGCGGGCCGCTGTTCGCATTTCGTCGAAATGCTGATCCAGTGTGGCGACGGCCTCTTCAAGTTCTGCCCGCAGATTTGTCATCTGCACATCGAAACTGGCGATGTCGGCCTGCCGGATAAGCCTCAGTCCGGGTTCGGGAAACGGCAGCGAAATACCCTTCCAGTGGCTCAGAATGCGGCCCCTGACGGCCGTGACAGCCTTGAACGCTGGATGCGACGCATCGAGGAGTTTTTTGCCGGCCGTCAAAAACTGACCCTGGGCACCGAACGACTCGGCGGCCTGAGATTTTTGTTCCGTGCTGAGGCTCTTGCGGGTACCCCACCAGGTGAAACACACACGGACGGCGGCCATTGAGGCTCTCAGGCGATCGGCCGCTGCGACATTCAATGTGTGAACCGTTTCCGGTTCGTCTAAAAGCAATGTGGACATACTGAGTTTCCTTGTGAGGGCGTTAAAACGAAAAGCCCCGCAACAGCACTCTGCTGGGCGGGGCAAAAATGTTGTGATTGATTACGCAGGCACGGGGCTCCGAACATTTTCAACCGGCAGTGTGGCTTGAATCTACGGAATAATCACTCCGGCTTCAGGATCATTTTGAAGGTCTGATTGTTGGTCAGCTTCGCCGTTATACGTTCCGCTAGAGATTCGCCAATGGAGGAGATGGCTGCGCATCGGAGGTGCTCGACGAGCTCAGGGGGAGTAGTTATGTCTCGCAGTAACGTGTTGATGTGTTCTTCGTGGGAAAACCAACTTGCTCCGAATGCATTTTTGCCAAGCACTCCCACCCGAACGACAGCGTCGGGAGGGATAATCTTGTCCGTCGCAAGTTTGTCGATGAAATGTTTGACATTCCTTGGACCTTGACGAGTGGTGAATGTCGTCGCTAGTTGGTGTAGCCCTGCCGCTATGTACCCCAAAAGCTCAACGTCGGACGCAAGTGATTCGTAGAATTGCCATTGCTGCACTCCCACCAATCCGCCTACCTTCGCGACGATCGAGCGGGCCAAAAGAGGCAAGATGCAAAGGTCGTTCTCGACGTTGGCACTGAACGCTTCTGCGGCCGGCCCGATGAACTCCATTCGCATCAGATCGACCGCCCGCTTCACTTCGACTAGAGCCAACTCCAGTGGGGGTTTCGGCGCGTTTTCACGTAGGATTTTGTCGATCTGGTCCGGCGGACAATCGCGCAGTAGCACCTTTTTTTTCTTAGCCTCTTCGATCCATACCGATGGCACCCAGAGAGGCGGGCGACCGCCGATCGGCGCGTCAAGTAGATCTTTGATGATAGCCCTCTCTTCAGCATCGCCGGAATCCTTTTCTCCCCAGTCCGTTGTGTCGATGCGCGAGTATAGGTTGCCTTTCAGCCAACCGAGCTTATTTCTGTACTCCGTATCGAGTCGTCCGCATCTTGCTTTGCGAATTACTTCGTAATGCTCCTTCGCCCGCAGCGAGATGCTGATTCTAAGCATGGCGACCGCCGGCTCTCCGATTCCAACATCGCCGTCCGGGTGGAGATACACCCACCCGTGCGACTGCTCGTTTTGGTTCAGGACGCGGTGCATGAATTGCTCTGCTTCCTCCCTCCGATCTTTTGAGAACACCCCGGCCCGCGGGGAATTGCACATCTCTTCTAGTAGACCGGGCATCAGTGCAGAAAGTGGCCTGATGACGGCGAGACATATGTGTTTCGCCTTGCAGGCAAACTTTTTACGTACGACAAGGTCGCAGGTCTGCGTCAGGACAATGAACGCGAGGTATTTTGGGTCGCAGAAGTGTTCGTGGACGTCGTTTAGAACTTCGAGAAGGGGTTCACGTGCGACAATATCGCCTTGGTATAGCCCGTCTTCATGATTAAAGGTCGTGTATGTCCAGTGCGTGGGCACATCAAAACCCCACTCAGTTGGTCGTATCCAGGTTACCGGCAGGCTGAGTGGGCCGAGGGACGTAGCGGATGCTGACATTGCCCGTCGTCAAGCTTGTGGCGACCGTGCGGACACTCGGCACTCCTGATGTCGTCACCGGTGTAGGGTTAAGGTTTATTACTTCAGCCTGCACCATTTGTCCGATGTTGAGCTTCTGTGTCGTAGTTGTTTGATTCTGATCAGTCATTGCTAAAATCCTCGGGAGAGAGACCGATGGTATTGCGCAGGATCAGGTCAACCTGAGTCTGAATGTCCACAGCCGTCAAATTCAGCCACTGTTTGAGTTTGTCAACTTCTTGTGAAAGGAATTCGAAATTCAGAAGGATCGAGCACGGTCCGTTCGGTTCCTGCGTGACTGTCGAGTTAATTTTACCATCGCGCCAGTTGATCGACCTAGTGATGGAACGTGAAGCAACGACAAGGGAACTCTCGTCGATCCTGTCGTCCCATGAGCTTTCTGTAATCCGTTGTATCGCCTCAATCCCATTTTCGGATTTGTATCCCAAGTTCAGACCAGCCGCGAAAACAGGTGTCCGCGGCAGATCTTCCAGTGCCCGCCGAATAATTGTGATTGCCTCGACGAGATTCTCTAAGCTGTTATGAGCGGGTTGTGCAACAAGGCGATCGTTGCTTGGGATGACCGTGACGTTTTCGTGACGTATGTGATACGGCGCAACCACATCAAGCGGTACGAGAACTTGTACGGGCGTACCCTCCGGCAGTTCGAACAGTCTCTTCGCAATCCCGGCAGGGGACAGGATCGCGCGGTTCCAGTGGCCAATGACGACCACATTCCAGTCGTTCGATGTCAACGGCATCGGTTTAATGTCACCAAAAAAGTCTACAAGCCTTTACCGAACAATGAGTTGCGGCACCATTGTGACGCAACAACTGATGATACTGCGGCTGAAGTACATCGGCAAGTCGCCCCGACTGGAACCCGAATGTGGGTGCTACATATCCCAAAATATCCGAATTCCCGCAACACGACGTTCGAAAACCCTGTCTATTCGGCTGTTGTTTAGTTCCTTTCGCCCGACACACCGTCGCAAGGATTTTGATCGTGGATCGGCGGACTCCGACCGCTCTTCCGGTGTCGGCCAGCCGGAGTCTGCCTTGCAGTGATTCTTCAATTGGCTGACGGCTTCGGAGATATTTTTCGCCGCGTCTCTTTGCTCTCAACCTTTTGGTAAATGCCAGGCTGATCGGCAGACAGGCACCGCCCGCTGGCCCAGTTACGCAGTTTTGTAACGGCTTCGGCAGCCGTCTGAGCGACGGGTACAACGTTACTCGCTGCCTCCATGAGCGAGATGTCCAGCAAGGCGGACAACCTGCAGCACGATTTGATTTCCGCACCGGTCCAATCTGAATCTTTTGGAATTGGCTGATTGGCAGCGATGTCGTATTGCCTTCGGTACATGTCCCAGATCAGTCGGCGTTCAGCCGAGCCAGGCAAGTCAACGAAGAACAGGGCATCAAGTCTTTCGGCCCTCGTGAACTCTGGTGGCAATCTACTGATATCGTTCGCGGTACCAACGAAGAATACATCGCTTGAATGGTCCGAAAGCCATGTCAGCAGCGTCCCGAAGAGTCTTGTCGACACCCCAGAATCTCCGCTGCCACCTACGCCGGACAGACCTTTCTCCAACTCATCCACAAACAAGATGCAGGGACTCATGGCATCCGCGATCTTGAGGGCTTGCCGAACGTTTCCCTCCGTCTGACCTACCAGCCCGCCCATCAACGCGCCGATGTCGAGCGTCAGTACCGGGCGACCGGTTTCGTTACCCAGTGCTTTGCAGAAAGCCGATTTGCCGCAGCCAGGTGGTGAGAGCAACAATGCACCTCGCGGCTTAACAGAGCGGCCTGGTTGCAGAGCTCGGCGACAGAAATCCTTAAGTGCCGCCAGTCCACCGAGAGAAGCAAAGTTTTCCTGACCACGATGCAGTGTGAGCAGGTTCTGTTTTCGCAGCGTTTGCCCTTTCAGATCCCAGATCACGTCAGGCCGCAAGGCATCGTGCCGGGCCAAGGAAAGGGCGAAGGCGCCCTCAGCCTCGGCTCGCGTCAACCCGGCAGCCGCTTCCAACAATGCCTGCCAGGCTCGACCGGTCGGTAAACCCTCAGGATGGTCGGCCAGTAATTCCGTCGCGATCTGGCCCAATTGATCCTGTGTCGGCAGAGCGTGTTCGACGATCACGAAAGAATGTTCGAGTTCGAGCGGGATTTGGATTACGGGAGACAGTA
>CAIQIR010000003.1 GCA_903871875.1 uncultured Schlesneria sp. | reverse complement strand
TTCCTGGAAAGGATACTGACTGTCTCAGAGACATGTCGACTTCAAAAGCGATCCGTGTATCAATGGCTCACCGCCGCTGTCGAAGCGAGCCTCAACGGCCAATCGGCACCGTCACTCGTTACCGACCCGTGAACGGTTACCATTGGCAGGCACCTTAATTCCGTTTCCTGGTGAGCTATCACCGCCGGTATAAACGAAAATGTATGATGGCGGAAATTGACCGTAGGTCGATTCGTAGTTGTAAAACGCCAATCCCAACTGCTTCAGATTGTTCTTGCATTGTGTTCGCCGAGCGGCTTCGCGTGCCTGTTGAACGGCAGGCAGAAGCAGGGCAATCAAGACAGCGATGATTGCAATGACCACCAAGAGTTCAATGAGTGTAAAACCCAACCTTTTCTGTACGGCCCTCATCACAAACCTCAGCCTTTCTAAAAGCAACGACAAATTGGGTGGCACAACACAATGGCCACCTGAAAGCTCACTCAAGTGAAATCGCTGATCGAGTAGATGGGTTGGGAACGAAAAGAAGTCATGAAAGCTCATTCCCACGACATGAACAAACGCGCGTTTATGCGTGTGTTGGCTACAGAAATACAATACAAAATGCAGAAATGCAACGCAAAACAGGCCGGAAACTGAAGTAAAAAGCCATAATGTCTCTGTGTGAGTGCAACAGTCATTTGCGTGAAGTGAATCGGCGGGTGATGCGCGTTCTCGTGTCGGTGAAATGCCCAGGCTGTACCAACGGGCTTCGCCCCACCATGGATTGAGCGTGTCAGCTGTTTTCGTTCAGCGGATCGTCGAAGGTCGGGGGTTTGGCGTAGAATTCGGTTAGGTCGATTTGGCCTTTGGTCTCGGACTCTAACAGTTGTAGACGTTTCTCGATCCGTTGCAGGCGGAGTTCCAGTAGCGGATGCAGCTGCAGTTCCCTGGCAGACTTGGAACGTGGGACGGCGGGGTAACCCAGTTGTCGTTGTAATGCCGCGAACAGGTACAGCGGGTCTTTGCCTCGATTGGCTTTGGCGATCCGGCCCTCTTGACGACTGAACAGCAGGGGGGCGCTGGCCTCTTCTTCGGGATCGACCAGCTTGCGTCGCTCTTCCAGATAGAAGTCGGAGCGGAAGTAGATCATGTCCGCGAAATCGACGGCGCCCAGTTGCAACCGGGCGCGCAGGATCCAGTCGCGCCAGTTGGTGTCGTAGAGCGGATCGTCGGCAATCGCGATCATCCCCTTGTCGTACCCCAGTCGGTTCCGCGACAGGCATTCGAATTGATAGACGAACAGGCCGGCCGGGTTGTTGTTTTCGCTGCGATAGCGGGCTTCACGTTCCAGAATCTGCAGAGCCACTCGTTGATCGAACTTTGTGCGATCCTCTTCCGATTGACGCATGACGAACGTTTGAAACGGGGCGAAGTAATGACTGAGCAACGCCATCCCCTCGTACAAACGCCCCTTGAGCAACAATTCCCCTCGCAGCACATCCAGGGCGAGCGGCAGTTTCGTGGTGGCCAGGATCTCTTCTTTGATGCTCTCCAGGATTTCCTGCGACGGAAGATCTTCGTCCAGACGTTCCAGAAACGTCTTAAAGAAATAAGCCTGCTCGATGTATTCTTCACGATCGAGAACCGGCATAAGGGCTCCTGTGGTTCCGAAAGGTGGATCCCGGGTGCGTGTGGGTGATGACGATCATGCACTCGCCCGGTCGCCACGGTCAATGGAACTCGACCGCAATCGACCTCGCTGGGAGGGGTTATCGAGGTAACCGGCCAAAACGCGGGGGTTCGATCGGTTCGTCGTCCATGATTCCATGTTTCTTCAGTTTGCTGAAGTAAGTGCTGCGTGGCAGCCCCAGTCGGCGAGCGGCTTTCGTCTTGTTCCCGTTGCAATGGTGCAGGGCTTCCACCAGCATTTGTCGCTCGGAAGCGGGGTCGTCTTCCGACCAGGAGGGAACAGGAGTTGTCTCTTGAGTCCCGGAGCTACGTTGGGTTCCTTGAAAGCTGGCAATCCGCGCGGTACTGGCAAAATTCTGGATATCGAAGGGCAGATCGGCCAATTCGACCGTTTCACGTTCGGCGAGCACGACGGCCCGTTCGATCACGTTTTGCAGTTCGCGAATGTTCCCCGGCCAGGAATACTGCATCAGTGCATTGAGCGCGTCGTCGTCGAAGCGGGCAATCCGTTTGCCGCCGCGAGTCGACGCCGCTTTCAGAAACGAAACCGCCAGGTCCAGAATATCTTCTGGACGTTCGCGTAACGGAGGCAGCAGGATGCTGATGACGTTCAGCCGGTAATACAAATCCTCGCGGAATTTGCCTTCGCTGATTAATCGTTCGAGATTCTGATGCGTGGCGGCAATCAGGCGGACGTCGACTTGAATGGTCGTCGTTCCCCCGACCGGTTCAAACTCCCGCTGCTGCAGAACGCGGAGCAGTTTGACCTGGGTTTCGGCCGAGATATCGCCGATTTCGTCGAGGAACAAGGTGCCGCCGTGAGCCATCTCGAACCGGCCTTGCTTGTCGCCGTGGGCACCGGTGAATGCGCCTTTGACGTGGCCGAACAGTTCGCTTTCCAACAGGCCCGATGACAACGCTGCGCAGTGGACACTGACCAGCGGTCCGTTGCGACGCAGACTGTTGTCGTGAATCGCCTTTGCCAACAGCTCTTTGCCTGTACCACTCTCGCCGCGGACGAGCACGCTCGATTCGCTGGGAGCGACCTTGCGGACCATTTCCAGGACCTGGCCCAAGGCGGGTCCGTGGCCGATGATTGAGTCGCGACGGAATTCCGCGACCGACGTCGACGGCGTTTCCACGCGGTTGGTGGATAGTTCGGACTGCAGAATGGCGATCTGTTGTCGCTGCTGAGAAATCTGGTCGACCTTCGCCCGCAGTTCTTCGTTCAAATGCTTCAGATTCTGATGGACGGTCGCGCAGTGCAGGGCGATGCCGGTGATCTGTCCGAGTGCGGTGAGGAACGTCAGGTCTTCGGCGGAATACATCAGTCCATTCTGTTTCCCGCCCAGGACGACGACGCCAGTGATGTCACCGTTCGTTTCCAGTCCGTGCACGAGGTCGGCTTTCACTTGTCGCAACAGACCCTGAATGGGCGTCAGGCTGTCGCGTGAGCCAGCGGTGACGCGTTGCAGCGTCGGGTCGGCCTGCAGCGCCTGACAAAACTCATCAGGAGCCGTAAATTGCAGGGGCAGTCCGACGGAATCACCTTCGGCACCGGCCAGTCGAAAGTTCGTGGTCCGGCCATCACGCAGGTACAGCGCGGTCAATTCTGACTGTAATACGTCGCGGCAGGAGGCCAGCATGCGCTCGGAGAGGAAGTCGACATCGGCCAATCGGCCGACCGCCTGATTCATCCGCTGCAACGCTTTGTCCAGTCGATATTTTTCCCGGAAGAAGCGTCGGTCGACAAATTTCTGCCACGAGTCGCGCAGCCAGATTAAGAGGACGACTGCCAGCATCAAGATGCCCGCGATGATCCAGGGCGGTTGCTCCAACCCATGCGATTTGCGGACGGCCAGCGTCATCGTTCCGCAGGCGATCGACAAGGCGACGGCTCCGGTGGCTCCGTAGCTGAGGACGTAATACGACATCCCGCGGTTCACAATTTGATCGATCAGCATCAGTTTGTAGCGGACAATCCCCACGGCATACGCGCACATGAACAGCAGGCTGGCGAAAAACATCGGTAAGCGTCCGCCGCCCAGCACAAAGTCTTCTCGATGAAAGAAGGCCAGATAGAGCGCGTACCCGATAAAGAAGGAAGCAGCGCATCCGGCACGCAAGATCCAGCGCACCTGGTTGCGTTCGACCGGATTGCGGGTGGTCAGCCAACTGTGGGTCAGGGCGGCCAGCGCCACGACGAAATAGAACGCCGCCACGCAGAAATAAGAGTAAATGCCAATCCGCAGCCAGTTCAGCAGCATCAATTTGACATCGGAGTTCCCGTGCCGCTCGGTCCATGTCATGAGGATCCACAAAAAGCCATCGACGATCAAAAAGGTGAGGATCGTCATGACGGGAAGGGCATAGATCGCGGTGATGATCGATTTCGGCCACAACGTCAGTGGTGGCTTGGGGCGAGGATAGACCAGGAAAAAGTGCAGAATCACGGCCGGCAGCAGGATGCCACAAATCGCAAAGGGCAGATTCAGCCAATAACTGCTGCCCAGGGTCCACCAGTGAAAGCCGCCGACGAAAGCCGCCAGGGTGACTGTACACATGGCAAAGAACAGCCGGGCCGCGTCATCGAACGGGCGATTCCAGAATGCGACGGCCCCCACGGAAAAGATGACCAGTTCCAATAGGAACCAGATCAGGGTCAGGGCAACGTCGCGGAGTGGGACGGATTGCACCTTGATCCTGGTCGAGACATCTTCTTTGGTCGTCTTCCGCCGGAATTTCACCATGACTTCGTCGGGCGAACTGGCGCGCCACGAATCGGCCATCGCGAATCCGAGATCGAGTTCGCGATTGCGGAGTGCGAACTGTTCTCGCATGAAATCAATGGAAGTGGTAATCGGATGTCCGTCGAGTTCCAGCAGGACGTCACCGGGGACAGGAGCTGGGAGACCGTTTGTGGTCATCAGGTTAATGGTCTGCTCGATCGCGATCCCTGGCCGGGACTCAGGAGGGCCGACGAGAAGGAACCGCATGCGCAAATCGGGGGCCGTGGCGACGACGACCATGACCAGAACACAGTAGCCAACGATGGCGCCCGCAATTCCTGCCAGACCCCATCGCATTACCAAACTTGTGCGTTCCATACCGCATCCGATCATCGATTCGGCGCCGAACGGGTGAAGTTCGGCGCTTTTCCGACGGCGTTCACGTTTCGGCGCGCGCCGAATTGCGATCCGTCTGGTCGCTATCATGGGTCGAAATGATGCTGAATTCAATGGGTTATGGTGGATTTTCGAAAATAATGTGCGCCGAAATGAAAATGGCATGCGTAGTGCATATTCATTTTTCCGTCGCCAAGTGATTGGTGACACCAAAAGTTACCCAGTCCGAACCCCCAGTGAACAACGATAGTTACTGTCTGTGAACTGCATGGCTTCCACAAAAGAGCAGTCTCTGACCCACTCTGCTCCCCCCGGTTCCCACTCGCCAGTACACCCAACACAGACAAAACAGTAGTTCACTGGGGGTTCTTTTTCGATTCACGGTTTGATTCCACGGAGGAGCAGGAGGCTGACGCCCTCAAGGATGGGGGCGATTTTTCTTCCTGTTGAAATCCGATCTGAATTCAAAAAACGAGCGAGGTGTCGCGAGGCGACACCTCGCTCGTTTTTTTGCTCGGTTTGTTTGGGTGGCCCGAACGCCAGCGTCACGCAGGTGGTTCTCAGGAGCCAGGGCTGGCGAGGATTTCTGGCAATGTGCAACCACAGGAAACGCGGGCGAGTCTTTGTGAGCTGCCTGGACCAGGCCCTTCGAAACGTGCGGTCCCGTGTCATGGGCGAATGATCAGACGACGTGCTGGATTTTCTAATTTTGTGCGGCAGCGGTCGTCGTCCAGGCGGAAATCCCCGAGGGTTTTCTCTACCATTTGAGTTCTTTGTTCGCTCCCGCAGAATTCACCGCCAGGTTCTCTTATCTGTGAGGCAGGCCGCTTATGAGTTGTTCTTTCGTCTCCACTTCCATCCCGGAGCTTGACCAATGGGATTTTCGTTTCGCTGCGTGGCGTGGATTCTTGGCTACCGGGCTGATTGTCGTGGCGGGGATTTTCGCTGGGGTTCTGCAGGCGGCCGAGAAAGCGGCGTCAGCGAACGGATTAATGGACCTGACGAACGCCGTGGTCGTGGCGCCCGATGATCTTTCGGCTCGCGAGAAAAAAGCCGTCGCGATGTTGATCGACGAAATCCGCAAGCGGACCATGGTTCGTCTGACTCAATCGAACGCCCTGCCGAAATCGCCCGAGGGGTCTGTCATTCTGGTTGGTCCTCGGGGAAAGATTCGGCCGCTGTTGCCATCGAAAGAGGTGGCGATTGAGTCGTTTAACGAGGAATCACGTCCAGAAGGTTATCAGATTGTCACGATCGCGAGTCGGCCGCTGGTGGCGGTGATGGGCAATGATGAACGTGGCGTCCTGTTTGGCGTGGGGAGGCTGCTGCGTGAGTTGCGGCTGAATCGCGGCCGCATCGAAATTCCGAGCGGTTTTCAAGAAACGTCCGCACCGGAAACGTCGCTGCGGGGCCATCAATTGGGATATCGGCAGAAGACGAACGCTTATGACGCTTGGGACATCCAGCAATGGGAGCAGTACTACCGCGACATGGCGGTGTTCGGCACCAACGCCATCGAATTGATTCCTCCTCGATCGGACGATGCCGATGACAGTCCCCATTTTCCGGCCCGGCCGATGGAGATGATGGTGGACATGTCGCGCGTGGCGGACGAATACGGGTTAGATGTCTGGGTCTGGTATCCGGCAATGGATAGTGATTATGCCGATCCCAAGACGGTGGAATTCGCTCTGAAGGAATGGGAAGAAGTCTACAAGCGATTACCGCGGCTGGATGTGATGTTCGTACCCGGCGGTGATCCCGGTCATACGCATCCCAAGCCATTGATGGCTTTACTTGAGAAGCAAGCGGCGCTGTTGCGGAAGTATCATCCCAAGGCCCAAATGTGGATGGCGCCGCAAGGCTTCAACAAAGACTGGGACGACGAATTCTACAAGTTCATGAAGACCGAACCGAAGTGGCTGGACGGAATCGTGTTTGGCCCACAGGTGCGGATTTCTCTGCATGAAGTTCGTCAGTTGATTCCGGCGCGGTATCCGATGCGGGGATATCCCGATATCACCCACAGCATCAACTGCCAGCATCCCGTGCCCGAATGGGACGTCGCCTATGGGTTGAGCGAAGCGCGCGAAGTGATCAATCCCCGTCCGTTGGGGCAGGCGGAAATCTACCGGCACTATCAACCCGACACGATCGGCTTCCTGACCTACTCTGAAGGGTGCAATGACGATGTGAACAAGTTTGTCTGGAGCGGCCTGGGCTGGAACAGCAAGACCCCCGTGGTCGAGATCCTGAGACAGTTCGGCCGGTACTTCATCGCGGACCAGTTTGCCGAGGAGTTCGCGGATGGTCTGTTGGCTCTGGAACGCAACTGGGTGGGGCCGCTGTTATCCAACACCAGCGTGGAAAACACGTTGCAAAAGTTCCAGGTGATGGAACGCACCGGGGGGCCGAAGCTGCTGTGGAACTGGCGATTTCAGCAAGCGCTGTACCGTGCCTATTACGACGCACTGCTGCGTGATCGGCTGATCGCCGAAACGTCGCAGCGTGCGGAAGCGGCGGACCTGCTGCGTCGCGCCGGTCGGATCGGTTCGCTGGTCGCGATGAGTCAGGCCGAAACGGTGCTCGATCAGGCGGATCTGGTGCAGGTGTCTCCCGAGCGGCGTAATCGCGTCAACGAACTGGCGGAGGCGCTGTTTCAAAGCATCCGCATGCAGCTCAACAGCAAGCTGCATTACGGGGAACATGGTCGCGGCACGACGCAGGACACGATTGATATTCCGTTGAACGATCGGTTCTGGCTGAAGGGGCAGTTCGCGAAAATTCGCGCGCAAGAGAAAGAGCTTGACCGCCGGACCGCGCTGCTTGCCCTGGTGAATCGAACCGACCCTGGTCCGGGCGGCTTCTATGACGATCTGGGTGATCCCAACCGCCAGCCACACTTGGTTCCGAATACTGTTCCGTTCGCGGAAAACCCCGATTTTCGCCGATCCGTTTTCACCAGCTTTGACTACAAGGCCGATCGACCGCGGGAATGGTGGACCAACGTGCTGAGTGTGTATGACGCCCCGGTACAGATGCATTACGCGGGTCTGGATACGAAAGCGAAATACAAGATTCGTGTGGTGTATTCGGCCGAGCCGACGCGGAAAGTCAAAATTCGCATGGAGGCCGATGGTCAGTCCTTGCATGACTTGATGTACAAGCCGGACGAAATGACGCCGCTGGAATTTGATATTCCTCCTGCGGTTACAGCCGACGGAGAATTGAACGTTCGTTGGTCACGGGAACCGGGACTGGGCGGCAATGGTCGCGGTTGCCAGATCGCGGAAGTCTTTTTGTTGAGACAGCCTTAGTGTTGAGACACCCATCGTCGCGGGTGATTGCCTAATGAGTGATCACTCAACCGAGGAGGCCGGCGCTGCGTACTTTCCGTTCCTTTTTGATGGTACTCCTGTCGCTGCCGCTGTCGTTGATTGGGGCGACCGCGAGCGGATGGGCGGTCGACGGGATTGATCCCGCCAAGGGCTCGAGCGATCCCCAGCGAATGCTCGTCTGGTACGACTTGCAACTGCTGGATGTCGAAGGCCGTGGCTGGACGGACACCAACGCGTTTTATGACCGCTTACCCGGCAAGGCCGAGGCGATTGTGCGCCCCGAGGTTTGGCGGCTGAGCCGTCAGTCATCGGGGATTTGCGTCCGGTTCGTGACCGACGCGACCACGCTCTATGCCCAGTGGACGCTGGGGTTGGATCGTCTGTCTGAATGGAACATGACGGCCGTGGCCATCAGTGGTCTGGATCTCTACGTAAGGCATGAAGGGCAGTGGCGCTGGTTGGCCGCGGGCAAGCCGGAGAAGCAAGCGAACGAAGCGGTCCTGTTCAACCAGATTTTGAGCGGCGAACGGGAGTATTTGCTCTATTTACCGCTCTACAACGTCGTGTCATCGATCAAAATCGGATTGCCGCAGGGGTCCAAGCTGGTGAAAGCCGAGCCGTATGGGAAGGATCGTAAGCCGATCGTCTTCTACGGCACGTCGATTACGCAAGGGGGCTGTGCGTCGCGTCCCGGGATGGTTTATTCCGCTATTCTCGGCCGACGATTGAATCGTCCGGTGATCAATCTCGGCTTTCGTGCGAATGGCAACATGGATCCCGAGCTGGCAACTCTCATGGCCGAACTCGACCCGGCGATGTATGTGCTGGACTGTCTACCGAACATGACTGCGCCCGAGATTGCCGAGCGCGTCGAGCCCTTTGTCGGCGTGCTGCGCCGGGCACATCCCGAAACACCGATTCTGCTGGCAGAAGATCGGACCTACCCCGATGGGTTTCTGTATCCTGCTCGACGAGAACGAAATGAAAAAAGCCGACTTGCCTTGCGTGCCGCGTTTGATCGGCTGCAAGCAGCAGGTACCGCTCATCTGCACTATCTGCCCGGTACGGGCTTAATCGGTGATGATGGCGAGGCGACCGTCGATGCCTCGCACCCGACCGATTTGGGCTTTGTCCGCCAGGCCAACGCCTTCGAAGCGGTGTTGCGGCCGTTGATGATGGGGGAATAACGGGCTGCGAGCCGCTGCGGCCTCGAGCTGGGTACCGGGGTTTCGGGTGGACGTGCGAGTTCGCTTGATCAGCCGAGTTGCCAAGGCTTACGGTATTCTTTTGTCAGCCACTTGGACGCCTCGGCGTCGCCCACAATCGTTTCGGATTTGGGGTCCCAGATAATCCTCTTCTTGGTGCGGATGGCGATGTTGCCCAAGTGGCAGACGGTTGCTGAACGGTGGCCAATGGAGATGTCGGCGACCGGCGTTTTTCGCGATTTGATGCAGTCCAGGAAATCGTTGACATGGCTGAGGTTTGAGCCGCTCGTGTTGGGGAGTTCAATCCCGTTCATCAGCTCGGTGGGAGTCGTAGCGATACCGCCGCGGTAGACGATCAGGCTGCCTTTATCGCCGACGAACTCGGTGCCGTTGCGAATTTTCGGCTGTTGCTGGACCGTCATCACCACGCCGTTGGCATAGGTGTATTTGATGTGGGAAGTGTCGGGAGTCTCGTACCAGCCTTGCGGGTTGTAGACGCCCGAGCCTTCGACACTGACGGGGCCGCTGTCATCCATGCCCAGGCCCCACTGGGCGATATCCAGATGGTGTGCCCCAAAGTTGGTTTGCTGCCCGCCGCTGTAATCCCAGAAGAAGCGGAAGAGGTAGTGGACTCGGTTCTTGTTGTACGCCCGTAAGGGGGCGGGGCCCAGCCAACGGTCAAAGTCGAATCCTTCTGGCGGGGCGGAATCGGGAACCGGCTGGCCCGCTCGGGAAGTCCAGTTCGGAGTGGGCAGTGTGACATTCACTTGCTTGATGGTGCCGACGATTCCTTTTTGGACCAGATCCACTGCCAGTTTGAACTCTTCACCGCTGCGCTGCATGCTTCCCGTTTGCACGACCCGGTTGTTTTTGCGAGCCGCTTCGATCATCGGTTTGCCTTCGCCGATGACCAGCGTCAACGGCTTTTCGCAATAGACGTCTTTGCCGGCCTGGCAGGCCGCGATCGTCATCAGGGCGTGCCAATGGTCCGGCACGGTGATCACGACCGCGTCGATGTCTTTCGCGTCGAGCACCCTGCGGTAATCGTCGGTCATCATCACTTTGCGGTTGGTCTTCGTTTCGAGGAAGGCGGCGGCTTCGGCGAGGTAGTTCTGATCAAGGTCGCACAGGGCGACGATGTTGTTCAGCAAGTACTTCATATTGTTTTTCGGGCCGCCCTGATTGCCGACGCCGATCATGCCGATGCGCACGCGTTCGCTGGGGGGATCTGCGGCCAAGGCTCGGTAACGGCTGGCTGAAAGGCTCAGCAGCGATCCGCCAATGGCAGACTGCTTCAAGAAGGATCGTCGAGTGAGCTTTGACATGGCCGGGCGAGCTCCAGGGTGCGGGGGGAGAAGCGTTTCTTGGGTCAGGTGGCAGAAGGTATCAACAGTGGCTGTTGTGTTCGGTGGATTTTATCTCCGGTCCAGGTGGGCCGGTAGTCGTTAGGGTGATCACCGAGTGGAAGGAGGGCATGTCATTGCTGACGATTCGCATCGATTTACGTCAGTGTGCGCAGGGAAGGGTGCGGTGGGAACGGATCATCAAGTACTGTGTGCTGTGTGATTCTTTTCGCTTCAAAATAGTGACATAAGACGAAAATTTTGTTTCTGTGATCACGTTGTGTGTATTGTTTGCAGCGTTGGTGGCGATCGATTGTGTATCGTTATGTGTTGCAAATGTGTTCTAATGTGCGCATTCTGTTCTAGTGGCCTGTCGTTGTCTGTGTTCGTTTTTGCTGCTTGATCATCGTCAATGGATTGTCTTGGTCTTGCCTGAACGAAACGGCCTTCGGCCGTCCGGAGGGTTTGCATGCACTTTGGTTGAAGCCGTGCGAACTGGTGGCGATCGAAATTGTCAGAGCAAGATGGAGATAGCACATGGCAAGCAGAAAATTCTTCGGTGGGTGGAAGAGGCAGCGACCGGATCATCGCGACTGGCGATTTACCGTGTCGCGCCGGGTGACTTCACAGCTTCCCACCCAAATGGATCTCTCCGCGAATATGCCTCCGCAACTCAATCAGGGCAGTCTGGGTTCCTGTGGACCTAATTCGGCCGACGAGTGCATCGAGTATGACGATCGGGTTCAGGGGATGTCCGTGACTTCCGCGTCTCGGCTGTTTATCTACTGGGTGACTCGATCGCTCATGTCTGGCAGTCCGATCAACAAGGATTCCGGTGTCGATAATCGCACGATGTTGAAGGCTGTTGCTCAATATGGTTACTGCGCAGAATCGATGTGGCCCTACGACGTCGCTAAATTTACGCAAAAGCCACCGGCGGCCTGTTTCGCCGCGGCTCTGGCGAATCGAATTCAGAGCTATGCCGCCGTGGAGCAGGATTTGGATCAGATGAGGGGTTGTATCGCCAGCGGCTTCCCCTTTGTTTTCGGGTTCGATGTCTTTTCTTCGTTTATGTCGGATGAGGTCGCTGCAACAGGTGTGGTGCCGATGCCTGGTACGACACCCGGGGATCACCAGGTGGGTGGTCACGACATCACTTTCTTTGGTTACGACGACAGCACGCGCATGTTCAAGTTCCGGAACCACTGGTTGAACGAAGATGGGACGCCGTGGGGCGACAATGGGAACGGCTACTTCCCTTACGACTATGCGTTGGGGCAGTTTGCATCAGACTTTTGGGTCATCAACGCCGTTCCTTCTGAGCCGACGCCGGCGTCACCTGCCGCTGCGGCGGTGGAAGTGGGGTTTAGCGGTGTGCTGACCTTCAGTAATGGTCTGTTGGTTTCTTCGCAACCGAGTTCCGTTTGAGGTGGTGCGGGGCAGTCTTTTGGGCTGCTCTGCCGTGGGGTGATGAGCTGCAACCCGGGTGCTAGCGGGTGCCCGGGTTGCCTCGTCAGGTGGGTCTATCGCGGCTTGGCTTTTTCTGTTGTCGTCTCGCGCGTCGTGAGGTCGGCTTTGGTGTTCCGAATTCAGGGGGCAGTTGTTCCCGCCGCTTCGTGCCGAGCCAATAAGATTAGCATGGATTCGGGCAGGGTTTGCACGCCAACTTGCCGCAGCATATTGATGACCTGGGCGGTGGTGTAATGAGCGTGGGTGCTGATATGCAGCAGTACGTCGCTGCGCCGCGTTCCGAGGCGGTGTCCCAATGCTACGCTTTTTCTGTAAACGATTTCGTCAAGATTTTCCGGGTTGAGGGCTTCTAGATACTGATCCCATCGTAGGCTGAGTTCGGACCATTTCTGGCGGAGATCGTCCAGTCCCGTAAGCCCCCCTTCGCCGAGTTGATTCCCCGGAAGTTTTCCTGGCGCATCGCCCGGAATGACCGCCTCTTCGTGACCCAAAAGGGCTTCCAGCCAGACGTATTCCGCAGCATACATGTGGGTCAGGGATTTCCAGAGCGAGCCTTGGCCGATTGGAAACGTTCTCTGCAATTGTTCTGCGGTCAGTGGTGCTGCGGCGGCGAGGAGGTTGTTGTTCACCCAAGTCCGGTGCTGGTGAAGTCGTTGAATCAATTTCACTGCGTCCATTGGGTTTGGTCCTTTTGCTGGCGAAAGAATGTGGATTTTGGGGCCTTGACGGGGCGGTCATGGTCTTGGGTGAAGCCATCAGCCAGTGACGGCGGTAAGTAGGGCGGATGGTTCTGCTGTTCGGCAAAATATCAGCAGACTTGTCGGGCGCGAGAAAGGTTCGCGAACAAGTGTCAGGGTAAGAGAAGATTGCTGCGATGCAGATGCGTTGCTGCCGAGTTGGGGTGGTGTCAATTTGTGCTGGCCGGGTGTCATCTGCAAAGGCGAGTGGCGCTGGTTGAGATGTTCGCTTGTTTCGCGTCTGGTCTGCGAGTCGCTTATCTAGTCGTAGAGGCTCAATCACTCGGTTTCTGGGGTCGATTGGGTGTTGATATCGAAGGCGGCGAAATTGCGTCTATCCCCGGCCGCCCTCGCAGCATGTTTCGCAAATCGTATGGCAGCGAGAGCACTGCAGTTTGGCTCGAATCTCGATCAATGTGCCACCGCAAGCGGGGCAGGCAGGTCTTGTCGGGCAGGGCTCACGAGGCTTGGTGGGTTCGTGGTTGGTGTTCGACATGTCTTGCTCCTGAGGCGTGGTTGCTGCCAAGGTATTGTCGTCCGCAATCGTCCTGGCCGGTCGGGCGACATTGTGATGAAAGCTTGTCTGCCTTGACGGCTTCGGGTTGTCGAGGATCGCGCACACAATTTTACGAGAATTGTGCGCACGACGCGATGGGAACAGGCCTGTGTCGCGGGTGCCGAGTTTGAAGTTCGTGTCAAGCGAAGGGCTTTGCGTCGCGCTGTGGTTTGCCTGGTTTTCGGTGGCTTCAGTAGGTGGGTTTGAAGGTCTCGGCCGTGGATGGGGGCTGCGTGAAGTCGTTTGGGGACGGGCGCGGTGGGGTTGGTTGTCGAATTTCTGTCGGAGGAGGGCGTGGCAGGAATTCGGTGAAGTGCGAGAAGCAGCGGGCAGCTCAGCAGGCATTTCGGCATCGTTATTTCGCCGTGGCGAGTTTGCCGGAATCGCATCAATTTGGTGCCGTTGCGGCGCCGCAAAATCGATGTCTAAAAAGAGCAAAGCCCTTACCGCAAAGTGTTATGCGGTAAGGGCTTTCTGATGTGCCCAGGACAGGAATCGAACCTGCACGAGATTACTCCCACTAGGTCCTGAACCTAGCGCGTCTGCCAGTTCCGCCACCTGGGCTGCGGTCACCTAAAGATACGGGTTTGCGTGATGGCTAGCAAGGATACCAGCTTGACAAAAACGAGTTTCGACCGGAACCATTTTTGCGACGACGCGCTTGCCAAGCGAAAAACAATCGCTATCATCTCTCCCTCGCGGTCGAGCCCTCTGCTGCGCCGCTAGCGTAGCTCAACGGCAGAGTACCGGTTTTGTAAACCGGTGGTTGTGGGTTCAAATCCCACCGCTAGCTTTCGTGACACGGTGGTTTCAGGTCTTAACGTTTCTCGGCTTAAGCTCAGTGGGTTGTGAGTTTTGAGCTGTTTTTGGTCGATTTTGTCGAGTGCAGAATTGTCGGGTCAGGGTTTGTGTTAAGATAGGTGGCTTTCTGCGGTTGCCAGGCATTTCGGCGGGATACCCGAGTGGCCAAAGGGGCCAGACTGTAAATCTGGTGGCTCTGCCTTCGCAGGTTCGAATCCTGCTCCCGCCATG
>CAIQIR010000002.1 GCA_903871875.1 uncultured Schlesneria sp. | reverse complement strand
GGTTGCGTTGGGGCGCGAGCGATCGTCGTCACGACGAGACAAGGCCATTACTGCTTCGACGAGCATCGCCAGGGCAAGCACGAGCAACAGTGACGAGATTCCCAGCAAGATGTAGGTGATCTGCGGGGGTGATGTCGAAGCTCTCAATTGCGTGACATAGTTGAAGATCATGCGACCGAGAGCCCAAGTGCTCATGACATACATGAAGATCGTGGGCAAACCAACAACGAACAAAACCCAGATTTCCCGGCGAGTCCGCCACAGCCAAACAGTGACACCCAGCAGCGTCAAAGCGGCCAATAGTTGATTGCTGGCGCCAAACAGCGCCCAAAAGACACGCCAAAGTGGAGCGGGTTTGCCGTCCGCACCGTTGACGGACTGCATCACGAAAAATGCGGGGACACCCGCTGTCAACAGCGTACCGAGCCACCGTCCCCTGGCGTCGTGCCATCCTGTTAATTCTTGAATGATATAACGGCCCAGCCGAGTGCAGACGTCGAGCGTATCGTAGACAAATGTTGTGAATGCCATCAGCGCGAATGCAACGGTCAATTGGCTGGAAAGATGGAAGCTTGTCCAACCTCGTGCTCGCACGAATGACGAGAACTGTTCCAGAAGTGTGCCGATTCCCTGGGCATAAATCAAATTCGGTTGGGGATTTGTCAGCAGCGGTGCGTCCTTGACGAGGATCATTACGCAGCTGAGCGAGACGATGGCAACCATTGCTTCGAGCAGCATCGCGCCGTAGCCGATCAGCTTAGCATCAGTTTCGTAACGTAATTGTTTCGACGTCGTTCCGGAGGCAATCAGAGAATGAAATCCTGAACAAGCTCCGCAAGCGATAGTGATGAACAAGACCGGGAAAAGCGTTTCACCTTTAGGCGTTGTCCAGCCGTTGAAAGCAGGGTATTCGACGTTCGCCCCACCGAATATCAGGCCAATTCCCCCTGCCGCCAGTGCGACATATAGAAAGTAACCACCCAGATGTCCTCGCGGTTGAAGCAACAGCCACATCGGTACAACGGAAGCGATGCAACAATACGCAAGCAGCAGCACGTCCCACGTTTTGTGAGCCGCTGTGGTGGCATTTGCCTGGTCCGCATTGGGATAGATCAGCTTGAGGATCGCCTCCATGTCGACCGGCATGTATTGTCCCGCCCAGATCGAAACACCGACCAATGGCAGAAAGATCAGCGTTGCCCAGCCAATTGACAACTTTGTGTATCTGAGCAACACCCCCATGATCAACGGCAGGGCCAAATACATCAGCGACGAGGAAGCGATGCCGGCACCCGTCACTGTCTCGCCATTTTCGAGGGTCTGCACACCGACGAAGGATGCGGCTGTAACGTCGGTGAAGGCGACGATAATGTAAACCAGTGCCAACCAGACAAAACTGAGGAATAACAGGAAGGCCCGGCGACTCATGTGATCACGAACGACTTCGGCAATCGAACGGGCTTTATGGCGAATCGATGCGACCAGCGAAGTAAAGTCATGAACACCGCCAATCAAAATCGAGCCAGCCAGAATCCAGATCAGAGCGGGCAACCAGCCAAACATCACACCGGCCAGAATTGGTCCCACGATTGGGCCGGCCGCGGCGATTGCGGAAAAATGCTGGCTCAGTAATTCATTGGGAGCCAGCGGTGCATAATCGAGATCGTCCCGTAATTCAACGGCGGGTGTCTGCACGTTTGCATTGAGCTTTAACAAACGAGTCAGAATCGGTCCGTAGGTCCAGTAGGCGATGGAGAGAATCGCCGCAGATGTCAGCACAACAACGAGCATGCTCATGGTGTCTTTCCCGTGGTTTCGGCCTGACGGCCGCTCAGTTAACAACAAAGGACTTCGGCATTCCTCAGAGACGTGGCGCAAGTCCGATGCTGGTCGCTCTGAATCGAATCAATACCTGAACGCACTCAGCGAATTTCACACAAGATTAGCATGAGTTGCCGCCCGTGACACCTGAATTGAATCATCGGAAAATGGGCGTCGATCATCGACATCAATGGTAGTTCGAGGGGATCCGCTTTAGAATTGCACGACACCGCATATCAAAAAAGGCGAAATCTCCATGCAAGGCAAACAATCTGTCATTGACGCACTGAATGCGGGGTTGACCATCGAATTAACCGCGATCAACCAATACTTCGTGCAATCGAAGATGTGTCGAAATTGGGGATTGAATAAGCTGGCGGACAAGCATTTTGTCGAATCACTTGGCGAGATGAAACACGCCGAAAAGTTGATTGATCGGATTATTTTCCTGGAAGGTGTTCCCGAGATCGCCCGGTACGACGTCATTCGCGTGGGTGGGACGGTGGAAAAGCAATTTTCCAATGATCTAGCATTAGAGACGAAGGGCGTGCAAACCTACAACGCCGCCATTCAGGTCTGCCTGGAAACGCAGGATGCCGGCAGTCGAGAGCTTTTGGAAGAGATTCTTGTCGAATCGGAAGAGCATGTGGATTGGTTGGAAGCTCAAATCGATTTGATTAGCAAAGTGGGCATTCAGAACTATCTGGCACAACAGATTGGCGAAGCAAAATCCGGTCACTAAGCGACGTTTTGGCCGGTATTATCGAGCGAATCGCCCGGATTTCTCAGGCCGTTTTCCGGCAGCCTTGGACCACCAGTCGAAGAAATCGACGCGTAACGCGAAAGATTGAAGGCGTCCTGAGAGGTCCCGAAGAAGGGCCGCGCGTTTTGATTCCAGAAATCTACGCGGCGGCGGGCGCGTTTTGATCGGTTTTCGTGTTTCTCGATCCAAGCAGGCCACTCAGAAAAGTTTCGGTCAGCAATAAGATAGTCACGGCGATCAATAGGGATTGCCAGAGTTTTTGTGATTGTTCGAGTTCCACCAGTTGAAGCTGACGTTGATGGTCGCGTTGGCGCTGTTGTTCGTTCGATCGTTCTCTCGCTTTGAGCTTCAAGCCAAAGCCTTCCAGTTGCTCAACCGTCAACGGGGCTGTGCGGCTTTCGTCGGCATCGAGATTGACTGCGATTTGTTCCGTTCGACCGGGAACACCCAGGGAATAGAGACCCGGTTTGTCTGTCTGAAAGAAGGGGCGATCAATGGGCAATGATTTGAGCTCGGTATCGTCCGGCAGTCGAGCGGTCCCCGTCATCGCAGATTCCATTCGCGAAGTCACAGGCCAGGCGAGGGCACTGCCGACGGACTGGCTTCTCGGACGTGGCGTCGTCCCTGTTGAGTATTCCATTAAACGAAACAGGAGCATCGGGAATTTGGATGAACGCGCGAACTGACTGTCGGCCGGCTGCCATCCCGCGGCAAAGACGATCACTCGCCCATGAGGCAGGGCCAGGTCGATGATGGCCGGGTCACCATCGTCAAATCGAGCCAGGATACGGTCGTGGGGGTGTGCCGGGTCAACTCGGTCACCGTCCGCTTGCGAATCCAATCCAATCAATCCGGCAATGATGCGATGTTTCCAGAAGCGTATGCCAGTGAAATCGCTGAATTGGGATTCTGCGAAGGGAGAAAAAATCGGATGTGTGAAATCGATTTCTCCCAACATGGCATATTTAGGAACGGACGCCTCGGTGACAGTCAATTCTTGTCGCCCGCACAAGTTGATGCTGGCTAATATCGCTTCCGGAGACGGCCCTGCGATCAATACCGTTCCTCCGTTCTTGAGGTAGCGGCGGACGAACGATTCTGCTTCTGGTTCGGGCTGAACCAGTATGACCAGTGCCGGTTGCTGTTCCGCGGACGCGGTATTTGTTTCGCGCCATTCCCTTTGTTCAATCTGAAATCGATATGATGAGGAGAAGACGCGATCGAGATAAAACCGTTGGCCTTCGGCGTCGTTTGGCGTACCGATCCCGCAGTAAACGACCACCTGCGTTTGAGGTGCTGTCTCAGCAATGTAGACACGATTATCAAAATCTTGGTCGTCGCCGATGAGAATTAACGAGGACGCTCCAGCTCCCTCTGGAAGTTGGGGAGGCACGAGAACTCGGCTTTGTCCCGGCGGAACATAGACCGATACTTGGGGAGATTGGTCCGAGTCCCACCTCAACGTAAACTGGTCTTTCGTGGAATCGGCAGAATTGGTCACGCGGACTCGCAGCAGCTCGTCGGTCGATTCCGAGTTCTTGTCGACAACTTGCAGGCCTGCGTTGGACGCTGACAACGGGTGTGCGACAATCACTTCGACGGGAAGGTCATTTGGCCATTCATAGCCTTGCAAGGCCACAGTCTCAGCGCCGCTTTGAAGATCGCTGGCCAACCAGATCCGCTGCGGCGCCGGTGTCGACCGTTCGGTCTGAGCTTCTTGCAAGACAGTCGCCATACCCACCAACGATTCGCCAATTCGCGTGCTTTCCCAAGTGGGTTGCAAGGCCATCAATCGCGAGCGAACGATTTCTCGTCGGACGGTCGGTTCCGTCAATTTCAGTTCATGGAAGCTCGCGACAGGAACTAATTTGCGATCGAATCGATACAGTGCCACTGAAACGTCGGGCGGTAACTTGGTCAGTCGTTCGTCCACCTGACGGATCAGATCGTCCCATAACCCCTCGCGCTGCATGCTTGCGCTCGTATCGACCAGAACCGCCAGCAGCTGTTCGTTGGACGCCTGCTCGGATTCTGATCTCGGGGTTCGCCAGAGCGGCCGAGTGAAGGCAAAGGCGAGCAGAAAAAGCACTGATACTCGCAGTAGCATCAGGATCCAGTGCTCAATCCGACTCCGACTGGTGATCCGTGGAGGTGATGGTGCCAGGAACATCAGTGTCGAGAAGGGGCGTTCACCGCGTGGGGTTCGCCGCCACATATGGAACACGACTGGGCCGGCAACTGCCAAGACGCCCAGCCAATACAACGAAAAGAGCCACGTCATCGGATGTCTACAATTGCGAGCTAAAAATTTGCGAG
>CAIQIR010000001.1 GCA_903871875.1 uncultured Schlesneria sp. | reverse complement strand
GTCAACCCATTATGAATTGCATGAGCCGCTGCAAGCCCGGAAGACTCGAACCCGATCCCCGACAGCAGCGTGTTGGCCTCCACAAGTCGTTCCAGTGCCGGGGTCACGACTTGCGTTTTCACCGACCGCAGGCCTTCGGTTCCGTAGAACAAGGCGCAATTTCGCCGAAAAGCTCTCGAAGTCTTGAAATATCAAACTGTTACTGCGATTTCTCCCGCGCGCAAACGCGCGCACTTGTGAGCAAATGTAGGCGGTATTAGGCGGTATTGAGCACTATTTTCGGTAGTCGGACGGTAGTAAACGGCACTGCTAAAAAATGGTCGGCAACAGCCAACAGGCCCTAGGCGCTGTGGAGCGGAAAATTTGGTTAAGCGGCTTTATTCCGCTGGGCTTGAAATCAGTCTAGGAGTGGTACAAACTGCTTCGTATTTTTGGCGTGAATCGAAATTCGTCTTTGCGTACTTGCAAGCAAGTTTTCCGATGACGAACCTTTTCCAGGTAGTGCCCTTTTTCGGGGGACCTAATGGCGAAAATGGCTAGTCCATTATCCTCGGGGTAGTCCCTTCGGTTCCGTAGGCAGGTTACCTTCGCGTAGAGTCACAGCCTCAAGGTGTGAACAGGCAGAAGTTTAGGGCAAAACGGCCAAAAATCAAGACTGCACTAAATCGCACCATTCCGCACCAAATCGCACTATTGTGGCTCCGTAAAGCTGATGATTCTCCGTAATTTCCGTAATGGCTTTTTAGCCCTTCGAGCATCAAGCCAGCGGCGCTGATTTTGCCCCGCGACACTCATCATTGAGACCGTTTGCGAAGCCTGTAACGGCATCCGAAAACGGGTTCCGGAATCGTCGAAAAAACGTCGCCAGCGAGCATGTTTTTCGTGCCTATAAGCGCGGTACAACGAATGTGAAATACCTTCGTTTATCACATATTCCGAGAATACCGCGATGGCCAAGATTTTCCATCCACTCCTGGCCCTGATCGCATCCGGAACTGATCGCGAGTTGGCCAAGTATGTTGAATTCCTGAAAGAAGAGAACAAGATCCTTCGTGCCAGGATCCCAGGACAGGTCCACACGAAGCCTGACGAACGTCGGCGGCTGGTCCAGCTCGGTAAAGCGCTGGGGCAGGCAGTCGGAGAATTGCTGACGATCGTGTCGTTATCAACGTTCTATCGCTGGTGTCGCGACGAGAAGGCTGGCAAGAAGAAAAAGAATCCCAAGGGTGGCCAGAGGAAGCCGCGCGAGATCCGTGAACTCGTGATCGAAATCGCCAAGCTCACGGGGTTCGGGTACACCCGAATTATTGGCGAGATGCGCAAATTGGGGATCAAAGGCATCAGTCGTCAGACGGTACGGAACATCCTCAAAGAGGAGGGGATCGTGCCGGCGCCCGACCGGACATCGGACAAATGGGAAAACTTTCTGGAACGCCACCAGAACACATTGTGGGCTGTGGACTTCTTCTCGGTGAAGTCGGTGACCATGCGTGGCATCCAGGACCTCTACGTGCTCGTATTCCTCTGCCTGCACAGCCGTGAGGTGATCGTCACATCCTCGACCAAGCATCCGAATTCCGCCTGGGTGAAGAAGCAGACCGAGATGTTCATCGAGCGCACGAAAGATCGAAAAGAGAAGCCAGACATCGTGATTCATGATCGGGATACGAAGTTCACCAAGGAATTCGTGGCGACCCTGAAGGCGAAAGGTATAAGGACCAACGCGTTACCTGTCGCTTCTCCAAATTTGTACGGCAGATGCGAACGGGTAATTCAATGCTTAAAATACGAATGTCTCTTTAAGTTCATCC